>CAIYLW010000111.1 GCA_903927185.1 uncultured Bacteroidota bacterium | reverse complement strand
GGTACCGAGATGCAAAACAGTTTCGGCTGAATAGTTTCTATTTTTTGTTGTAGTATATTGATCAGAATATGGTCGAGATAAGTATATGGCTTTTGCAATGCTGCATAGATCTCATCAAAACTATTAGCTGATCTTCCAAGGCTTTCTGCATATCTGCTAAATCCAAAATGTGCATCAACTGTTTCTTTAATCAAATCGCTTAGGTCTTCGAGATACATAGTAGCCAGATACTTTGCTTTATCCTGAATCCCCATGGAACCGAAGGCCCATTTTAAATCTTCTGCCTGAGAGAATCTATTGGCTTCAGGCAGGAAATTTCTTGTAGCAATCAAATGAGCTAGTGTTTGCTGTTTGCCTTGAAGAAAAAGAATTACATCATCAATTGTACGGATATAATCCTCCTGCATTGTAATGATTCGTTCTATGTTTGGCGATCTATTATTTGAGTTCTGATCAATAGTAGCAAAGAGTTTTTCTAACCCGGATTTACAGAAAATAGAAAGGGTAACTTCAATTCCCAGATCAGCCTGGGCAGTGGCAATATTTTTAGTATTGAAAAATCCTTTCAGATATGCCGTAGCAGGATACGGCGTATTGAGTTGGGTAAATGGAGGTGTTATAAGAAATATAGTAGGTTGCAATACAGCTTTTTTATTTGACAAATGTAATACACAATAAAATATATCCCTATCTTCTCTTATGTGCATTATTTTACTTGAAAAATTGGCAAATCAATCCACATTGTAGTTAGAATAACTGAGTCTACCTGGAGTACTTAGGGTTAGGTATACTATTGTATCAACAACCAAGTATATGATTCAGCAGGAATCGTACATTCAATTTGAACTTGATAATTTCGATCTAATGTTTTAGTGATTTTATTTTTCCCTTTTTCAAGTATTTTTACTTCTTTGGTGAGTCCTGAATAATACAAAGGCAATTTGATACTTCGTGTTATATTTTCCTTCAGCGGATTATATAACATCACCAACCCTTTGTTCTTTAAGTTGGGGTTCAAATGCATGATGCCATCCCAATCTCTTCCATCAGCTCTTCTTAAGTGAATGATATCACTATTCAAAATTTCTCGATATTGTTTATACCATCCAATCACATTCTTAACAACTGCCTCCGTTTCTTCCGTATCATACAACCTAGGGCCACGATAACAGGCTTGCACTCCAGCTCCGTAATATTGCATCATCAATTGTTCATAGTCTTTTAAATGGTCTTTCAATGGCTCTAAAATAGCTTCTGATCCACCACCCTGGTACTTCGTTAATGGAACAAAACCCCATCCCATGGATGGCGACATATTCCAAGTGCCATCATAAATATTTTGACGGTTTAAAATTTTCTGATTTTCTCTAGGTAATGAAAAGTTTACTTCCCGATAGCCAATTCCAATCTTATTAGTTCCATCCAAAAAGTACCAATCAGGTGCATTAATATAAATACCTCTTTCATTTAACCAGTGATACAAGTCTTTTTGAATTTCCATTTGCTTCCATTGGCTATCGGCTAATCCAGTATGACCAGGATGCGAAGTTGATGCGCAAACATCCCCAGGGTAAGGCCCATCATTTTCCCAAATATCAAAACCCGTTGCAGTAAAAAATTGTTTTATTTTATCTCTATAATTAAGTCCCCAGGTGCTTCCAAAACAGGGAGCATTCCCAAAAAAAGCTCCACCAGGTTTTCCTGTCTTGGCACTTATCACATCATCCACATCACTAATTCTTCTACTGGAAAAAAGAGAGTAACCTCCTAATAAAATGCCTTTACTATGCGCATAGTCAGCATTCCTCTTCCATCTAGCAAGATTTGTTTCTGAAACATCTTCCATATTAATATGACTACCAAAACTTAAGATTACAGCTTCATATCCTGTTCGCACACATTGATCAATTGCACTTTTTACATCCTCATCATTTCTGCTTACTAAATGCATGAAGATGGGGTTTGCGCTTGTCCAAGGTGCAATAGTTTGATACATTTTTCGAATGGTTAATCCTCTGCGTTCCCGATCATAACTATCTAATAATAATTCGTGTGTACGAAGAGATATAAATTGCTTACCTGGTTCTAATGAAATTGATTTTACTTTCTCAGGATAGACTTCTAATTGACAAGGCGTTCGATAGTCATAATTTACTTGCGATGTATATTTAGGATCCACTTCCCAATGTGTGGTCTGATCGCTTAATGGATAACGCATGGCATTATTGAAAGCATAATTTGTTTCTATATAAATACTTTCCGGAACTTTCATCCCCTTAGCGGGTTTTATAGATTTATTAGTTTCAGCAACATCTTCGGATTCATTAGCCCCAACCACTGCACTTTCTTCTTCAACTGCACTAAGTAATTCACTAACCACTTTATTGAGCTGTAAATGAAGTGACCCATTATTTTGAATCTCAACCCATTTAATAATCAAGGGAATTCCATCGTACAATTCATAATGAACTTTTACATCCACTCCTTTAATTGCATCAGCATTCGACTTGAAAATAAAAGTGAGCATTTTTCCAGAAGGCTGCTTTTTATTTGACGACCATCCCTTCGTCTTCCATTTTAAATTTTGAGGGATTTCTTCCATTAGATAGGAAGAAAACACAAAGCGAGTATCGGCAGGATTCAACGTATCAACCCAAGCAGGTAGTAAATAAGCTTTCTCTGTTTGGCCTTTTAATCCTCCTACAGCATATTCAACATCATTGATCGTTATTTTGGCTTCAGAATTAATGGCTCTTAAAATCTGCTGCCCATTTATAAGGTTTTTAAAATCTATACATGCCAAACTTGAACCAGCAATTACAAATTTCCTTTTGAGTAGTCCATTGTATAAATACAATTCTTTTCCATCAGCAGTCTGAAAAACCTTGGCCTTAAAATCAGTAGGCAGAATTAACCAATCTTTAGTGGGACTAGTATCCTGCCATTTATTAATGACAGCAATAGATTTGGTCTGAGCTTGTAGCGTAAGAAAATTAAAAACAAGCAAAAGGGAAAAGGAACATTTAGAATAGCTTATCACGGTTTTACTTTTATTAGTTTGAATTACAGATCTGATTATTTAATTAAATAAGGTGCTATTGCTTTTTTCCAAATAGCATATCCTTCAGGTTTCATGTGAAGCCTGTCGCTTAGGTACAATTCTTCTCGCATATTCCCATTGGAGTCTAACATGGCATCATAGATATCGATAAAGCCTGCATTCTTTTGTGTTTTCAAGAAGGCCCTTATTTCCTTATTGGCAATCTTAACTCTATCCTGAATAGAGGCACGCACGGGGCTTGGCTTTATAGAAACATAATCAATGGTTGCATCTGGAAGATTTGTTCGGATGATATTGAAAAGTGTTTTAACACGATGTAATACTTCCTCAGGAGAAATGTTTTCCTGTGATGCAAGATCATTTTCACCACAATAGATCAGCACTTGTTTAGGCTCATAAGGTAAAATAATATCATAAGCATATCGAATTACATCCACCAGTGTTGAACCGCCAAAGCCGCGATTGATAATAGTATATTCCGGGAAATAATCATTCACATCTTGCCATTTGGTAAAGGAAGAACTTCCAATAAATAATATAGAATACAAAGCTGGTTTCTTAATAGAGTCGTCTTTTTTAAAAGAAACAATATCTGACCAAAAGCCTGGTGCACTTTGGGCAACCAAATGACTTTGAATAATAACCATACAAACAACAAATACAAGCAATCTTTTCATACATTTTAATTTTTAACTCTGCAAGGGTGATAACTAAATTAGCGAAAACATAGCGATTAAAGTCAGATGAGTTCCTCTATCAATTAACAAATTATATCACAATATTTGAGAAAAGCCGTTTATGAGAAAACTGATCTTATTAATGTGATAGACTAATAGGTTGAAAAATAAATGATGATCAATTTATCCCAATTGAGGAATTTGGTTAATAACGCATTCAGAATGTAAAAATATACAATGAATTCTTGCTATTGCATGGAACGTTTTCTTTTGATTCCGAACTGCTTCCAATGTAGCAGGTAATTTGTTAGGTGGGATTTTCAATATTTACATCGAATAAAGAATAATAAATATCGGCCATCACTTCACTTCTTACTAATCCAGCCTTTGTTAAATCCGGCACCCAGCACATTATTTTTAATTCTATTCCCTTATCAGTAAATGACTGTATGATTACAGATGGGTTAGGTTTTTGTAATATCATTTTATTTTCAGCTAACCTTGCTTGAATAATATTTTTCATTTTATTAAAATCTTTCAAATAAGGAACAACCATTAAGAATTCAATTCTCTTCAAATTATCCTGCATAGTCCAGTTAATAAGATGCTGTGATAATAAGTCACCATTTGGTACAATGATATCAGCTCCTTCAGAATTTTTCATTTTACTTGAACGCACACCAATTTCTTCTACGGTTCCTTTCATATTTCCTACTTCGATGATATCTCCAACTTGTATTGGCCTTTCGAAAGCAATGATAATCCCAGAGACTAGATTATTCACTATATTTTGCAACCCAAAACCAATTCCTATTCCTAATGCACCAAGCATAAATGATAGTCTATCCAATGGTATTCCTGCAGCAGCAACAGCAATCAGGAAGCCCAAAGTCCAAATGGATAATCTTATCAATAACATCATGGAACCAATACGTTTTTTATATCCAGTTTCCTGCTGAGTTACATTGCCAAAGAAAAAATTAATGGACATGGAAATAACTGAAGACAACCATAGAATACAAAAAAATACTGCAACACTTTTAAAAGTAAAGATCATATTACCAAGGCTCCTTTGCTCATTGAAAAATGTATTAGACTCTTTTAACAATACATCATACATCGTATAATTTCGCAAGAGTGATACCATCCAAATAATTGAGGCTAAAATCCATAATACTGTTTTTAATTTAATCTGTAGCTCTTTAAAATTAATGAAATCAGAAAACCGAGATTTTGAAACAGCTTCGGATTGCAGATAAATTGCTTCAAGAACCATCACACAAAAAATCTGAAGCGAAAAGCCTAACATCAGGCATTGTATAGCACTAATCCCCATTATTTTAGCTAAAGTAACTCTACCCGCTATGTTAAGAATAACTGATAAGATTACCTGTGCCAAACTGAAAATGAGAACTGCTTTTGTGGCAGAAGAAGGCGTAAGTTTTTGAAAAATAATCTTACTATTAAATAATAGTTTAAAACAGATAATTATTAAAATCAAAGCTGCAATAAATAATATCCAACGCTCCGCAAATGCAGATTCTAAAAGCAAATCATCTAAGGCATAATAAATCCATAATATAATCAGTAACCCAAAAAATCTTTTTGCAATAGCAGTAAGGAAAGGAAAAATCAAAAACGAAAGACAAAGCAATCTGAAAAATTCAACAAAATGTAAAAACGACATTGGTGGATTAGCGAAAAAAAATGGCATATAGGTAAAGAATGCCATTAAACAACCTAGAAGCGCTTTACTTTTTAATAAATGAACTGGAGCCAGACTATTAGATGCAGTTTCAGATTTTTTAATTTTATATAAATTTGATAAACACCATGCAGTAATAAAAATAAAAATCAGTAAGCAAATTACCATAACCTTCCATTTCCCAGTTAGGTAAATAGAAATTATTTTAGCTGACCTTTGCAATGTTTGCCCTGAAATATCTAAAAAAGATTGATGATATATATCTGGGGAAGCTATTAACAAAGGTTTCTCCTCCATACCCCACATAGCCGACTTTTTAGAAATGAAGAGATAACTCATATCAGACACGATATCATCAGCTTGCAATAAACTGATGGATACATGATTTAAAATCAAATTCACCCTACTAATCGTGTGAAGCTGAACTGAATCCAAACTTTTCCCTTCATGTAATATATCTTCCATCTGCTCTTTTAGAACAGAATCAGTTATGTTTTGATTTAATATTGGATCTTGAATAATTTTTTTTACCTCTTTATTGCTTTGCAATAATTCTTTCCAATAGAAACTAAGGTTATCTTGGTACTCAGACAACTTTTCCGCCACTTCTTTTACTAAAATAGTTGAACTATTGATGCTTCTTAGATTCATTTGATTCCCCTTAGATTCCAATCTCGTCTTAAAACCTTCAAGCCTTTTGTCAATCGAAAGCAGGTCAATCGCGATAGGGGTTACATCTATCTGATTTTTTATAAGAAAGTTTGTATGGTCAATTGTAAATGAGTAAGACTCAATCTTATTGATCAGACTAGAAACAGCCGTATCTGTATTTTTATTAATTAATAAAGAATCAGAAAGTTTATGATGGTGTTTCTTTTGAGAATGAACTGGCTCTGAGAAGCCCAAAAAGAAAATCCAGAATAAAAATGAAATTATAATTCCTTTTGCAAACACGTTTAAATATTTAAATATATTAAATGTACTTAGAATTGGCAAAACATAAGTTTAAAATAAAAAACAACTTTGTGATATATTTTTTTATCAATAAAATAATGAATTACTCAAATTGCTTTTTAAGAAACTGTATTACTTTAGTTCTCACCTCATCCACATCAAACATCACTCCGTAATGTGGTGCATCCTTTACTATGATCAATTCATTTTGAACACCTTTCACAGTTAACCAGGCACTTAAAAGTTTCGATTGTTTTGGATCCACACTCTCATCTTTTTCTCCCTGAATGATTAAAAAGGGAGGATCATTTTTGTCAACATAATTTATTGGACTAGCAATCTTTGCTAAATCCGGACGGTCAAGTGGTGCAGCTCCTAATAATATTCCTTCAGGCGATTTTGCATCGTTGCTTGTTGGAAACAAAACCAAATCTGCAGGACCATAATAATCAACTACAGCTTTGATACTAAAAGTTGTGCTACTTCCATTCATGAAAAAATTCGGAATATGATTATTCTTTGACAAGCCTACCATATTTGCCAAATGACCACCAGCAGAAAATCCCATCACGGCAAAACGCTTAATATCAAAACCATACTTTTCCGCATGATCATATAGAAATGAAATGGCCTTATTGCAATCTTGTAATGGTGTGGGAAAAATAGCTTCCGTACTAAATCTATAATCTATTGAAGCGATAGCATATCCTGCATCCACAATTGCAGCCATGGTCTTTGTCATATAACCCATATCCGCATATTTGTCATTACTTAACCATGCCCCACCATGAATTAATACCACTAAAGGGATTTTCCCTTTCGATTTTTTCGGCAAATAAATATCTAATAAATGCTTTTGATGGGCATCATTGTTATAAGGAATATTTTCTTTCAAAATAGTTCCCCCTGGGAAAAAATGGATATTGGGATTCGACTGACCTAGAATTCCAGTTGTATATAATATGCAGAAAAGAATAATAAATTTTTTCATAGGAATTGATAACAAAATTTAAAAATTAAAATACAAAGCTTTTTGATCTATGCTCTTCAGAAAACAAAAGAGTGACTTTAAAAACGGAGGAGACTTCATTTTTTTTATTTTATTTTTTTATCATTATATATCACTCATTCGTCATAAATATAGTATTAATTTAAAAATAAAAAAAACTATAGTATTGATTTACAATCATATATAATGATTATAAACTTTTATTCCATTTTTCATTAAACAAATAATGTTAAAAGAAATCAACTTTTTTTTAGCATTATTGTTTTCTAAAAAAAACTGCTATATGATTCAAACACTTTTAAATGCGCAGGTAATTGCAAGTGACAATTACGTTGCGTTCACTTTCTTCATTGGATGCATGGCTATGATGGCTGCATCCGTGTTCTTCTTCTTTGAAATCCAAAACACTTCAGCTAAATGGAGAACATCAGTTTTGGTTTCTGGATTAATTACTTTTATTGCTGCTGTGCATTATTATTACATGCGCGGCTACAACTTGGAAACAGGTGAATCACCTACATTTTTCCGTTATGTAGACTGGACTTTAACAGTTCCTCTAATGTGTGTTGAATTCTATTTAATTACCAAAAAAGCGGGTGCTAAAAGCGGATTATTATGGAAATTAATTTTCGCTTCTTTAGTTATGTTAATCACTGGTTATTTAGGAGAAACCGTAAACAGAGAAAAAAGTGTTCTTTGGGGAGTTATTAGCGGGGCTGCTTACTTCTACATCGTATACTTAGTATGGTTTGGCGAAGTATCAAAACTTGCTAAAGATGCAGGTGATGCAGTGGCAAAAGCTACAAAAACATTGGCTTGGTTCGTTTTGGTAGGTTGGGCTATTTATCCGTTGGGTTACATTTTAGGTACGCCAGGCGGATTATTTGGTATGCAATTAGTAAGCGATCCAGCAGCTGCTAGTCATGCAATGGATATTGTTTACAACATCGGTGATGCTGTAAATAAAATCGGTTTTGGATTAGTAATCTATGCGCTTTCTCGTAAAGAAGCTGCATAATTTGAACTACATTTTTATAAGCATGCTTTGCATATCAAAATGCAAAGCATGCTTTTTTTTAATACTTGTTTAAATGTTGGAAAAAGAAAGTGTTGATATTATCATTTGTGGTGGAGGATGTTCTTCGATGTTACTCTTATTCAATTTACAGCGCTACCCAAAATTTAAGACACTGAAAATATTGGTTATTGAAAAAGAGTTGCAGAATCAACAAAAAACATGGTGCTTCTGGCATAAAGACCATCATCCACTCCAACATCTAATTACAAGTTCTTGGCACCAGATTCGCTTTGGATCTGATCATTTCACAACTACGCAAGAAATCACCCCCTATACCTACTCTTCTATTAAAGGAGAAGATTTCTATCACTATTTTTTAAATCAGTTTATCCCTCAATTTCCTAATATTTCTATTATCAGAGATGAGGTACTTAGTATTGAAAAAACTTCAACACACTTATCTAAAGTAATTTGTAAGGATCAGAATTATATTTCATCGACAGTATTTAGTAGTATTATAGAAAAAGAATTTCACGATTCTCCCATATTTTTATGGCAACATTTTAAAGGATGGCATATAAAAACTGAGGATAAAATATTTGATGAAAATGTGATGACAATAATGGATTTCGGTAACTGTTTACCAAATTCATTTGATTTTATTTATATCCTCCCGTATTCCAGCAATGAAGCATTAATTGAGGTTACAGCTTTTTCATCAGAATTATGGGACGATAGTGTTTACCTGAAACAGTTACAAAAATATATTACCAGTAACTTTAATTGCGATAAGTATCAAATAGATTTAATGGAACAAGGGAAAATTCCTATGGCTTATTATAATCATACCGCTTTAGGAAAATCCGGTGAAATTTTAATTGGAAGTGCTGCTGGAAAAATAAAAGCATCATCAGGATATGGATTTGAAAAGATGCAAATCGATGCTGAAAGATTAGCTAATGATTACTACACAAATAAATTCATAAAGAAATCTAGCTCAAAAAGGTTTAAATTCTATGACAAGCTCCTATTAAAAATAATTCTAGATAATCCAGGAGAAGCGGTAAGCATATTTTCAAAGTTGTTTAAAAAAACACCCATCCCGAAGATCTTAAAATTCTTATATGAAGAAACAAATCTTTATGAAGAAGCTGTGATTTTCAAAAAACTACCAGTAATTCCTTTTATAAAAAGAATTTTCAAATAACATGAAATCCTCAGTCACCTATTTAATCTGTCTTTTAATTACTGGATTACTTTTAAAATTGATACTATTTCTATTTCCGCAAAAGCAATTCATCATTGAAATTTTAATACTTTTTCTAGGCCTATTATTTACAGGTATCCCTCATGGAGCTATTGATCATCTTGTTGCAAAAAAAACATCTGATACCAGAAAAGACAAGTTTATTCTTGCTCATTTTATTTATCGTTATACCCTATTCATGTTAATATATGGATGCCTCTGGTGGATTCTTCCAGGTTTGAGTTTATGTTTCTTTATTTTCTTAACTGCATTTCATTTCGGAGCAACTGATATGCATTATTTTGGAAAAGAAAATAAATATCTCAGTTTTTTGTTTGGCATTACCCTAACAGCATGGCTATTGTTACCACATCAGGTAGATTTAATAAATTGGTTACAGCTGATTATTCCAAAATCAGATCCCATTTTTGTTATTATTTATTTTCTTTTTAAAATTCCTGCAATAATTTTTATTTTATTAGCTGGCTTTCTTTCATATCCAGAAAGGAGTAGAAGAATTGATTGGTTATTATTTATGATACTGCTTATTCTTACTAATAAATTAGGATTGATAGGTGGCTTTGCAATTTATTTTTCGGGTTGGCATGGCTGGCAAGCATTTAATGACATCAAAAATTATATCAATTCAGGAAATACAATTATTCAGTTATGGAGAAAAGCTATTCCATTTACTTTGCTTTCAATGATTGGTTTGATAGTTGTTTATGCCATAACTCCCGATTCGGTTTGGCAAAATTATGGAGCACCCGCTCTTATTATCATGATTAGTTTATTAACCCTCCCTCATATGCAGGTGATGCAAAATATTTATAATAATGATTCTACCAAGGGGTAATTCTAATCCTTATATTTAGGTAGCTGAAATTAAACATCTATAGCGCATGAAAATAATTATATCAAAAGACTTTGAATCTCTTTCAATAAATGCTAGTCATGCGATCACTAAAATCATGAACAATAAATCAAATCCCTTGATTTGTGTTGCTTCAGGTGATTCTCCATCGGGTATTTATAAAAATATAGTTGCTCACGTGAATAAAAAAGAATTAAATATGGATCATTGGAGTTTCTTAGGTTTGGATGAATGGGTGGGATTAAATGGTGCAGATGAAGGAAGTTGCAGATGGCATTTAAATAGAGAGCTCTTTAACCCTTTAAAAATAAAAGAAGCATCCATTTGTTTTTTTGATGGTGCTTCGAATGATCTTGAGCAGGAATGCTCTATTACAGAAAGCTATATTCAAAAACAGGGTGGTATTGAAATTGCGATTTTAGGGCTAGGAATGAATGGACATATTGGAATGAATGAACCTCAAACCCCTATCAGCTCTCGTTCGCATGTCATAGATCTTGATACGATAACAATAGAGGTAGGTCAAAAATATTTTAACACCCCGCAACCCTTAACAAAAGGAATCACTTTGGGTATTGCAACCCTACTTGAAGCAAAACATATTTTTCTTGTTGTAAGTGGTTCAAAAAAAGCAGCCATAGTGAAGCAAGTAATTGAGGGGCCTATTTCAGAATCTGTCCCTGCAAGCTTATTAAGAAATCATCCTAATTGTTGTATTTATTTAGACGAGGCAGCTGCTTCAAATTTAAATTTGTAATTAAACAAATCATAACTGATCTAAGTATAAACCAGCCGCACCAAGAATTCCTGCATTATCTAATTCAGACAATTCTATTTTCAAATTCACAACAGAATGACTGTAGGCGAATGTGTGAATTCGATCCCACATTGTTTTTTGAAAATAAGAATAAGCATGCCTTACAGAACCTCCCATAACAATATAAGAAGCATCATAAGTATACATGATCAATTTGATAGCATTTCCCAAGTGAGTTCCAAGTTCTGCATAGTATTGCAGCGCCTGGAGATCACCTGCTTTTGCACTTTCAAAAACTTCTTCCCCATTTAATTGATAAACATGTTCAAAATATTGACCACTTGCATAATATTCATAATTATGATCTAAGTAGTCTACCATTCCGAATTCACCCACTCCGCAATTCGCACCAGCATATAAATGTTTATTCACTATTGCACCTGCTCCCAAGCCCGTACCAATCGTTAACCCTATCATATTTTCTTTACCCTTGCCTTTCCCAAAATGAAATTCACCCAACGCAAAACAATTGGCATCATTATTTACAAATACAGGTATTTTATATTTTGCTTCTAAAATTTCTTTTAATGGCACTTCTTTCCAGGAAGGAATATGTTGCACATCGAATACAATCCCTTTTTCTAAGTCAACCACACTTGGAACACCAATTCCAATGGCTGATACTTGCTTATCTAACAGTGCATCAATCAACAAATAAAAATCATCTAAAACATCTTCCACTTTTCCGGCTCTATCAATTCGTTTACTTTGAATATTAATGATCACAGAACCTTGCACCAACCCTGCTCGAATATTGGTAGCTCCTAGATCAATTCCTATTACTTTAGTTTCAGACATGGCTATATTTCTACAAGTTCACTTGCTTTTTATTGAAAAAAAGTAAAGCACTAAAATAATTAAGATTCAAGAAATGTTAAGCTAATTAATTTTTTGTTGGGCGATTGAGACAAAAAAGTACATATTGAAGGCATTTCAACTATGAATTAGGTATTAAATGCCTTTAAATGGCTCTTACGATGTTGATTTATATCTAATAAAAAAAAGGTCTACAATTGCTAAGATGATAAAAAAAATGTATATTTCTATATTACATCATTTAAAAATTACATTTATGAACACAAACAAATTTCTTGTCGGTGGTATCGTTGGTGGAATTGTATCATTTGTTTTAGGTTATTTATTTTACAACCTATTATTCAAATCTTATTTTGATGAAAATGCCTTTCCAGTAGACTTGACTGCTGTTAAATGGTGGGCAAATATTGCTGCTAGTTTGTTATTTGGCTTTTTATTTTCTTACATTTTTGAAAAAGCTAAAGTAGCTTCTATCGCAACAGGAGCAACTATGGGCTTTGTGATTGGTTTAATTTTAGAAGCCAATATCGACCTTGGTTTTTACTCACTAGGGATGTTATATAAAAACCTAACCATTATCGGAGCTGATGTTTTGTTAACTGCAGTTATAGCTGCCTTAATCGGGGCTTCCATTATTTTTGCTGGTGGATTAGGTAAAAAAGCAGCCTGATTTAAGTTTCGAAATTAATTTTTAAGAGGCCCTTTTTCAGGGCCTCTTTTTTTCTGATGGTGTATCAAAAATTACTACACTACCATCAAACTACATCCCCGAATATCACTATTATCCAACCTTCCAAATACTTCAAAACTTCCGTCCTCATAGATCATTCCAAGATCATCTGTGGCAATAAATGCAGCACTGTCGGCATTGGCGAGGTCAATGATATTTATCACCCCCCTTCCTGTAGTTCTAACTGATAATGGGTCTTCTTCATCCCTGACCAATATCTTTAACCATGGCGGGCAAACAAAAATGCCATCTCCTTTCGAATAAGCCTGACTCAATAATTCAGTCATCCCATATTCGGAATGAATTTTATTTACTCCTAATTGTTTAGTCAAATGATCATGCACTTCTAATCTTGTCATCTCTCTTCTCCTACCCTTCATCCCTCCAGTTTCCATAATTGTGGTATACGACAATTGTTGGGGGAAAGATTCTGCGAAATCTAATAATGCAAATGTTACCCCAATCAATAAAGTATTCTGCTTATTCGCTTCTAAATTTTGTAAGGTATTAGAAAGTTTCTCATGCTCATATAAATAAAAACCGCTCTCACTATGTTTACTTTCCCGAATCAATTCGTCTACCATTAGCACTAAAGAAGAATGCTGCCTTTCTAAATAGGCTGGTAACAATCCAATGATGCACCAATCAAGGGCTTTCCCATAAAACAATTCAAAAGCACTATTGAAACTCTTTCGATACAAATCCATATCTCTCACCCAATGTCTACTATTCGTTGTTTGAGTGGTACCACTACTCTGAAAAAAATCGGTGAGCTTAAAGGAACCAGTTTGAATTGTTTGAGTTTTAAAAAATCCCACCGGCAACGCCGGGATCTGTTCGATAGTCTTAATTTTATTAGGATCACTAATAGTTAAATCGCACCATTTCCGATAAACAGGGTTCTGATGATACTGCCATTTGAATAATTGTAAGGCCTGAAACTCGAAATCGGCAGGTAAAACAGAGAAAATATTGTTAACATCGAATGGTTGCACTGGTAGGTATTGTAATGTTTTGACTAAATTTGAACTGAAAGTAAAAAGAATGAGGACAAAATTAGGGTTAGTTCTGGCAATTTCGTTGGTTATCAGTGCCTGCAGCAAAGATTCTTATAATACCAAACCAAATCTCACATTCACTTCAGTGAACAATACGGCCTTTGGAAATGGTAGTGATATCATTTTTAGTATCACTTTTACAGATAAAGAAGGCGATTTACAAGATAGTGTCTGGATTCAAAAAATTTCAAGGACTAATGGTTGTACTAATTTTAGCGACCGTGCAAAAATACCCAACTTTACTGCTACCCCAAATCTAAAAGGGATTCTTGAAATTGGTTATAGTGTAGGTACCAATTCGAGTTCATTATATCCCATTTTACCAGCATGCCCTGCAAACAAAAATGATACTTGTTATTTTAAATTTTGGGCCCGCGACTTGGCTAAGAATGTTAGTGATACCGTTATTTCGCCCGACATCATCATTTTCAAATAAGCTGCTTGACCAGATTTGCCCGAAGCTATTTTTTTAGTAACTACTTCTATGGCACTTGTGTATTGGCACTTTCCATGGAAACAAATTTTCAATTAGGTGTTACATTAAACCCAGCACTTTACTACCTTTTTCTATTCTCCACATCGGTATGGTATTATACAAAATCATACAATTCCGAATCAAGTTTTAATCAGCTAAATGAACGCTCATACTGGTATAAAACACATAAAAAACAGGTACGATATTCTCAAGCAATTTTAATTATTACAGCTATTCTTGCAGGCACCATTTTGTTATTTCAATATTGGAACGCCATTTGGAATTTACATTTATTTGATTGGTTATTATTAATGATATTCCCATTAACCGCATTATTATATTACGAAAGTATCTCACCCAAAAATCCTGCTCATAACCTCCGAAGCATTGGCTGGCTAAAACCCTTTGTGATTAGTTTTGTTTGGACAGGCGTAATTAGTATCTACCCACTCATCTTTAAGCGTCTAGAAAATGGAAATCAATTCGAACTCGACTCCATGGTGGGATGGTTCTTTATTAAAAATTTTATTTTCATTTCCATATTATGCATCTTATTCGATATCAAGGATTATGCAGCTGACCATAATAGTCAATTAAAAACCTTTGTTGTTCGTTTTGGACTCCGTAAGACCCTTTACTTCATTATATTTCCAATGGCTTTAATCGGCTTTTTTAGTTTTTTACTTTTTACCTTAAATCATCATTTTCCAATCATAAGAATCTTGATTAACAGTATCCCATTTATTTTGTTGATAATTGTAACCTGGTCAATGCAACGTCGTAAAAGTATTCTCTACTATCTTGCAGTTATTGACGGACTTATGTTAATCAAAGCTGCCTGTGGAATCACCGGTGTATTACTTTTTAAATAAATTATCATGGCAAAGACTAAAAAAGACAAAAAAGAAAACAAATCAGTAGTTACTGAAAAATCGATGGGTTTTCTGAAAAACTATATCAATAACCCGTCGCCGGTTGGTTTTGAAACTAGCGGACAAAAACTATGGTTAGAATATATCAAACCTTATACCGATAGTTTTTATACAGACCCCTATGGTACTGCTGTTGCAATCATCAATCCAGAAGCGACTTTTAAAGTTG
>CAIYLW010000110.1 GCA_903927185.1 uncultured Bacteroidota bacterium | reverse complement strand
AGGTGGTACTTATTCAAATACACTAATCGATTTCTCGCAGTTAACTTTTGCACAGCAGTTAGGTTCATCTGGATTCAATCGAGCGCTTCCCACGTTGGAACCAAATTTATCAAATGTAAAGCCCTA
This sequence comes from uncultured Bacteroidota bacterium, assembly GCA_903927185.1. GTDB lineage: Bacteria > Bacteroidota > Bacteroidia > Chitinophagales > Chitinophagaceae > Sediminibacterium. The sequence continues at coordinate 6,683 of CAIYLW010000110.1, read as the reverse complement.
TTTCGCCATGTTTGCGGGCATTAATTATACCTATAGTACTGAAAATGCCAATTTTGATATTGGAGTTGCTGGTTATCGTTTTATGAAAACAAATCGGACTGCCTTAAACGATCCCTCGCAATTAGATCCCCCGAGATATAATTTTCATGCGGGTTATCAAACTTATATTAATGAGCGATTGGTTTTAAATACAAATGCTATTTATGTGTTGGAAAGTAATTTACATTCATTTACACTTGGAGCTAACTTAGGCACCTTTTTAGATAATTCTGATGTGCCCACTATTTTAAATACCGGACTTTGGTATAGAACCAATGAGGCGATTATTCCCTATCTGGGTTTATCGTACCGAAATTTTCAGGCAGGGTTAACGTATGATATTCCTACTTCCACTTCCAATACGGCTTTGAATACTCTAAAGACTTATGAGTTTTCTGTTATTTTAAGATCTCCGCAAAGAGGCCCGAAAGGAATTCCTTGTCCTTGGAAATAGTCAAACTCTATTTAATTCATTGATAACCAACAAAATAAAAGCCCCAAAGTATGGGGCTTTTATTTTTGTAACGAGGTCCCGAGCGGATTCGAACCGCTGTGGAAGCTTTTGCAGAGCTCTGCCTAGCCACTCGGCCACAGGACCAACTTTAGGTTCAAATCAGAGATTAGAATCCTAAACGGCTGCGAAAATAAAGCAAACAAAGGAATTTTAAAATTCTAAATCTTAAAACACGAAATTTGCTCCCTAATTTAGTTGTATGAACCAAATTGCACCTAGTGAATTAATTATCAACAATCGAGGAGCTGTTTATCATTTAAACCTTCGTCCTGAAGAATTGGCCAATACTGTAATAACAGTTGGCGATCCAGATAGAGTGGCTGAAATAAGTAAACATTTCGACCAGATAGAAAGCAAATTTCAACACCGCGAATTTATTACGCATACTGGAACGATTGGTAAAAAAAGAATCAGTGTTGTCTCAACAGGTATCGGTCCGGATAATATTGATATCGTTTTAAATGAATTAGATGCCTTAAAAAATATTGATTTTGATACTCGCACTATTAAACAACAATTGAGTATTTTAACCATTATTCGTGTAGGTACTTCAGGATCATTGCAGGCCGACATTCCTGTTGATAGTTTTGTTTCGAGTACGCACGGTTTAGGGCTTGATAATCTACTCAATTTTTATCGACATACTAATAATGATGAAGAATATCATATCCTTCGTGAATTTATTGCTCACACCCAATTAAACTCTACTACTACTAATCCTTATATTGCTTCGGCAGGCACCTCAGTTTTGAAACATTTTGTAGAAGGTTTTCATACGGGTATTACAGTAACTGCTCCTGGCTTTTATGGTCCGCAAGGCAGAGTATTAAGACTTGGTTTAAGTAACCCAGATTTAGTAGATCGGTTTACTGGATTTAGATATGGCAATCATCGTATCACTAATTTTGAAATGGAAACAAGTGCTATCTATGGCCTCGGACGTTTACTTGGCCACCATTGTTTAAGTTTAAATGCCATCGTAGCTAACCGTGTGAGAAAAGAATTTAGCAAAGATGGCGCTGCGGCTGTTGAAAAATTGATTCTAAAAACATTAAACATATTATCCACGATTTAACTAGTAAAATAATTCATGAAATATTGCTTTTATAAATATCAAGGAACAGGGAACGACTTTGTAATTTTAGATAACCGTGACGGAAAAATAGCATTAACAGTAGAACAAGTACATTTTATTTGCGACAGAAGATTTGGAATTGGTGCGGATGGTTTAATGTTATTAAATAGCCTGGAAGGATATGATTTTGAAATGATTTATTACAATGCGGATGGCCAACCAGGGACGATGTGTGGAAATGGAGGAAGATGTCTAACAAAATTTGCATTTGACCAGGGTATTCGACCGGAGCATTTTCGCTTTATAGCAAGTGATGGTTTGCATGTAGCAGAATTGGGCAAGCATGGATGGATCCATTTGAAAATGAAAGATGTGTCGAGTATCACTATTGCACATGGTGATAGTATAGTAGATACAGGTTCACCACATTATATAAAACACGTGTCTTATGTTTCGAAAATAGATGTAGTAAAAGAAGGAAGAGAAATAAGATATAGTAAACAGTTTGAAGAAAAAGGCATTAATGTAAATTTTGTGGAAGTGTCAGATAACAAAATTATAGTTAGAACCTATGAAAGAGGTGTAGAAGATGAAACTTATAGTTGTGGCACAGGTGTAACTGCTGCTGCCCTGGTTTTTGCACACAATGAAAATGGATTTAATAGAATTGAAGTTCAAACTAAAGGCGGACATCTAGCTGTTGAATTTGATAAATTGAGTGATGAGAAATTCGAAAATATCTGGTTATGTGGACCAGCAGATTTTGTTTTCAATGGTGAAATAGTTATTGAAGATTAATTCACTTGTTCAATATAAAATCAATATTTATTTCTTAAAGAAAAAATGATTTTTATGGCCCTTTTTAATATTAGAGTTTACGGAATATTAATTGATGATCAAAATAGGCTATTAGTAAGTGATGAATTTATCAGAGGATCTTATATTACCAAATTGCCTGGTGGCGGATTAGAACAGGGAGAAGGAACTCGGGAATGTTTAAAAAGAGAATTCATGGAGGAAACGGGTTTAGACGTAACAGTGGGGGATCATTTTTACACTACCGATTTTTTTCAAATTTCCGCATTCAATAATAAAGATCAAATTGTTTGTATCTATTATCGCGTGAAAGCAAATGAAGGAATTCATATAGCAACAAAAGAAAAGCCTTTCGATTTTACAGCTGAACAAGTAGCAGATCCAACTAAAGAATCGGAAGTAATGAGATGGATTTCTTGTAGTAACCTAACAGAAAAGGATGTAACCTTACCCATTGATAAAGTGGTGATCAGTTTGCTAAAACAAAATGAATGCTTTAGTGGTAAAAAATCTAATTCGCTATAACCCTATACTTCTTCTGACCTACCCATCGCTGCCATTTTCATTTCACGTGCAGTTTCATGACCCAAATAGTTTTCGATTAGATTTTCTAAAACGTAAATTAAGGGTGTAAGTATAACCGCCATAATAAATTTATAGGTATAATTTACCAAACAAATAGCCAACACCAATTGCCAGCTCCATCCATTGCCTATTTTAAAAGCAATAAATAATACTACAAAACTATCTACTAACTGAGATACTACCGTTGAACCAGTGGCGCGTAGCCAAACCCATTTTTCGCCAGTTATTTTTTTGATTTTATGAAAAACAGTTACATCTACTATCTGGCTAACCAGAAATGCAACTAAGCTTCCCAAAATAATCCACATGCCCTGACCAAATATTCCACCAAATGCTAATTGCATATTTGGAACTCCACCATCCACTTTTGATCCTACCCAAAAATCAGCAGGTGGAATTTTAATAGCCATATAAAACATGATAAATGCATATGCTATTAAAGACACTGCAATAAAACTAATTCTACGAACTGCTTTGGGACCATAATATTCATTAACAATATCCGTAATAATAAATTCTAACGGCCAGAGAAGTACTCCGCAAGTAAGATTAAAAGAAAGGCCCGACTGCCCAAAAATGGTAAAATTGGAAGGTGTAAGTCCAAATACTTTTTCAAGGGAAAAGATTTTACCTCCGATGCATTCGGCAATCAAAGCATTTGCAGCAAAAAAAGCAGTAATACTAATAAAGAGAATAGTGGGTTTGTCTTTAAGTATTCTATGGATCATTAGCTAAGTATAAAATGATGAATAAATTCAATAATAAAAAATAACAGATTCGTAACAACTAACCAAATTGGCACGTCAATTTCACTTTTTTTTAATAACAAGATGACGGCCCAAATGTTTACTATTACACTCAATAAAAATGAGCATAACCATCCAAGTATAACAATCAAGCCAATTAAATCCTGATTAAGCTTAATATCCTGGATTCTTTGAAAAATCAGACATACTATAAACAAGATATTGCATATCAGGGCCAACCGATTAAGAAATAAAAGTTTCCGCATAAAAAATTTCGTTCAAAATAGCATTAATTTGTGAATCGCATAAAATCGAATTATGAAGAAGTTTCAATGGAAGTCGTTATTACCCCACGCAATTGCTGTGGCCATCTTTGTTATTGTTTCTGTTATCTATTGTAAGCCAGCTTTGGAGGGCAAGGTTTTGATGCAGTCAGATGTGACTCATTGGAAAGGCATGGCTCAAGATCTGATACAGTTTAAAGAAAAAAATGGACATTTCCCTTTATGGAATAATAACCTTTTTGGAGGTATGCCAGCTTATCAAATAGCCATGGAGTCGAACAATCCAGTTTCCATCATCTATTTACATAATATTTTCATGTTAGGTTTACCTAAACCGATTGGTTATTTCTTTCTATTATGCATTGGCTTTTATTTCTTATCTCAGGTTGTAGGCGTTAATTATTGGCTAGGAATTATGGGCGGAATCGCTTACGCTTTTGCAAGTTATAGTCCAATTATTGTTGCAGTAGGTCACGATACCAAAATGCAAGCCATGGGCTATTTACCAGCTTTACTTGCTTCCATCTGGCTAATTTACAATAAGAAATATTGGTGGGGTTTGTCGTTAACTGCAGTTTTTACCGCTTTGTTAGTGGGTATGAACCATTTACAAGTAACCTATTATTTTTTAATAATGGGGATTGTAATGACGATTGCATTTATTATACAATGGGTGAAATCTAAAGATTATAAACACTTGCTTATAGCACTTTCATTGGCTTCAATTGGTGGAGCATTCGGGGCTTGTTCAAATTTAGTTACACTTGCAACAACCAGTGATTTTTCAAAAACAACAATGCGGGGAGGAAGTAGTTTAGATACTACTGCTTTAAAATCGAATAGTCCTAAAAAGACATCTGGACTTAGCACAGAATATGCATTTTATTATGGAAGTTATGGGTTAGCTGAAACCTTTAGTTTTATTGTTCCAGGAATTTATGGCGGAAGCAGTGGAGGAGAACTTTCAGCTGATTCTCATATTGCTAAAAAGGCCTTAGAGAAAGGCATACCGGAAGATCAAGCAACTCAATTTGCAAGTTCTATGAGTACTTATTGGGGACCACAGCCAATGACATCAGGACCTGTTTATTTAGGAGCAGTAATATGTTTCTTATTTATTTTTAGTTTGGTTTATTTAAAAACCTGGCATCGTTGGTGGATATTAGCTGTCATTATCATTGCAGTTGTATTCAGTTGGGGAAGTAATTTAGCTGGATTCAACAATTTCGTATACAATCATCTACCGTTATACAATAAATTCAGAGCGCCAAGTATCATACTCATATTGCCACAGCTTTTATTTCCACTATTAGGTATTATGGCTTTACAGGAATTTTTATTTGTAGATAAAAATAAAAAAGTGGTTTTAGAAAAATTGAAATTGGCTGGTTATATCACTGGTGGCATTTTTGTTCTATTAGCTTTATTCTATGTTTCATTTAGTTATACAAGTGCAAACGACGGCAATTTAAAAGGATATTTGGGACAAATTTTTAAAGGAAATCAAGATGATGTTTCCTCATTTTTCAATGCACTTTTAGAAGATAGAAAAGAACTATTTGGGAAAGACCTGATTCGCAGTTTAGTGTTATGCTCTTCAGCATTTGCTTTATTATGGCTATTCGCTATTAACAAAATAAAATTAAACTATGTAATGATTGGAATAGTTGCAATCAGTTCATTAGAAATACTGTTTATTGGGAAAAGGTATTTAAATGAAAATAATTTTCAAGAGGCAGAAGCTTATAATGAATCTAATTTTAAGATTACTCCTGTTGATGCGGAGATTATGAAAGACTCATCACATCCGCGTGTTTTGAATACTACCGTAAGCTATTTTAATGACGCCACAACGGCTTATCATCATCGGGATATTGGAGGTTACAGTCCGGTTAAATTAAGCATCATTGAGGATTTGCTAAATTTTCAATTACGTAAACAGCCCATAAATACACAAGTATTGAATATGCTCAATATGAAATATGTAATTGCCCAAAATCCGCAAAATGGGCAACAAGCCTTACAAATAAACCCTGAAGCATTGGGCAATGTATGGTTTGTAAAACATATTAATTATGCAAATGATGCATTAAGTGCAATGAAAGCGATGGATCGTTTTAATCCGAAGGATACTGCTGTGATAGAAGTAGCATTTAAGAAAAATATTGCTTTTGAACCGGAAGCAGATTCTGCAGCAATCATTCATTTAGTGAAAAATGAGAATGATTTAATATTATATGAATCATCCAGTTCGAAAAACCAGTTTGCTGTTTTTAGTGAGATTTATTACAATAGAGGTTGGAAAGTATACATTGATGATAAAGAAGCTACCATCATTCAAACTAATTATGTTTTAAGGGGTGTATCTATTCCTTCAGGCAAACACCAGATCAGATTTGAATTTAGGCCTGCCTCTTATTACGATAGTAAAAAAGCAGCTATATTTTCCTCTGCATTAATATGGCTATTATTAATAGCGGCAGTTGCAAGTTCTTTTAAAAATGAAAAGGCAATTGAACAAAAAGTATAATGAAAAGACCATCTGTTCTAAGTCTTATCTCATACCGTGTTTTTCCACCATTGATGGGTGGTCAAAAATGCGTGGTGGATTTTTATGAACATTT
>CAIYLW010000109.1 GCA_903927185.1 uncultured Bacteroidota bacterium | reverse complement strand
GAATTATATAAAAAATAATTATTAATTATTTTTTATAATCCTATCAGAATTTGAACATTTGATGAAAAGAGTCCTCTATTTTTAGAGGACTCTTGTTTCTTTTGAAGCACTTTTACCTTATTTACTGAGATTGAAAATATAAAAATTACTTTTTATCCATTACTCTGGAAAATTGAGTAATCTCAAATATTTTGCCATTGAGATCAAAATTGAAACTTTCATTTAATTCTTTTTCCCAAATAGTACCATTTTTGAATACGCGTTTCTCAGTTGAACTTACAAATGCACTAGAAATAGGATCAGTATTTGTTAATTTAAGTGGAACTATAGCATTGATTTTCCAATTTAATGAACTGTATTCAGCAAACATAGCAGGCAACATATCTTTTGTAAAATTGATGATATTACCATCGAAATCATGGATAATTACTTTGTCTGCTAATAACTCGGCACATGCTTTACTATCCATAGCATTAAACGCCTTTGCAAATTTTTCTATTGCTTCTATTTCCCCTCTATTTGAAAATTCGAAAGTTGTTTCTTTATTTTTTGAATTAGCCTGTTCTGGAATATATTTTCCGCCTGTCTCTTTACCAAATTCGTTTGACTCAGGGATTTGATAAAACTGATCGAATGAAGTGATCTTCCCTGATTTGTTAACACTAAAAAGCTCCATTACCTTTAATTTTTGTTTTGAGCCATTTTTGTAAATTCGATCTTCATCAGCATATAAAAAAACCAACTCATCATTTGATTCTTTTGTTTTTATTGAAAAAATTGCTTTTGGAACTTCATTTAAATATTTCATAGAATTATGCCATTTAATTAACGGGGCATTGTCAGTAATTGAAGCAGATGCATAAAAAAGGTCAGAGCCATCGTTTAAATTATAGGCTGTAATATTATTTAAAACAACTGTTTTTGCCATCTCACTACCAAGTTGAAATTGTTTTCCTTTATAGTAGCCTGACATAAAAGATTTGCCAATGTTGTTTGTTTGGGCAATTGTTAACTGCACAATAAAAACGGATGCAAGTACTAAAATATTCTTTTTCATAAATGTGGTTTAAGAAATAGATTATAATCTACTTCAATGATTTTTATTAAAATGAATAAACAAAATAGTATAATACTTTCAAAATGGAAGTAATAATTAGATAATTGATTTAAATCGTCAGCTTACTTATTTATTTCGTCATTATCTTTTATTCTAATAAAAAAAAACTTCCAAAAAGAAAGTGATTTATTATATTAGTCTTTCAATAATAATAATAAATATGAAAAAAAACATTTTCCTCTTTACCATCCTTTGTATTTCATTAATTGCATGTAATCAAAAAAAAGATTCTGATGTTAACTTAGAACAGTACAGCAAAAACTTAATTGTTGCAAAACAGTTCTATGTTTCTTTTTCTACAAAAGATAGTATAACAGAAGCTTCTTTATTATCAGATGAATTTAAATGGAACGGCCCAGCAATTGGACAAGATTCACTTTCTAAAGAGGCCTTCATGAAAGGCGATAAAGAGGTTATGGGGGCTTATAGTGATATTAAATTACTCGGTGTTGACTATTATCCAGGTGTGGATACGACTTTAAAAATAAGCTCTGAAGTTAGAGTTTATGGTACTTGGAATTTTAAATCTTCTACTTCTGGAAAGAGTAGTAAAGCAAAATACTATGCAGTATTTAAATTCAACAATGCTGGCAAAATTAATGAACTAACTGAACTCTATAATGTAGAGGATATGAAAAAAGAGTTTTAAAATATATTAAAACCATTTTGTATAAATGATTTTATCTATTATCAAATCTTATAAAAGTTAAACAGCATATAAATTGTCTTCGATAAACCCTTGCATTATTATTAATCATTAACCAAAATCAAATTTATGAACACAAATAAAATAATCATTACTGGAATCGCAGGAGCAGTTATTTCGTTTATTGTAAGTAATATTTTTTATAATTATTTATTCAAGACCTATTTTGATTCTAATACTTACCCTACAGATTTTAGTACTATCAAATGGTGGGCTTCTTTAACCTCAACTTTGCTATGGGGATTTTTATTTGCTTATATATTAGAACAAGCAAAAGCAGCTTCCATTAAATCAGGAGCAATGATTGCCGGCATTGTTGGTTTAATCATTGCTGCAAATTTTGATTTAGGATTTTATTCAGTTGGAGTTATTTATAAAGATCTAACAGTAATAGCTGCAGACGTACTTCTTACAGGATTTATAGCTACTGTTATTGGCGCCACAATTGTTTATGTTGGCGGAAAGGTCAAAACAGCTGCGTAAAATTATACGAATCTCTATAAAAGTCATAGTTCCAATTTGGGCCTATGGCTTTTGTTTTAATCCATTAGCGCAATATTTTAAAAGTTTAACAACGCTTTTCTAAATTTTACGTAAGACTTTTTTGAATCCTTAATAAATGCCGCCTCAGATTTTGAATGCATATATATATAGGACAATTTAGTTTTATCAATTGGTTTAGAAACCATTTGACTATGATAATGGGTTACTGAAAAGTGGATGATCTTAGCCATAATGTCTATAGTACTAATCCCTTTATCTGTTAAGGTATATAAAAAACTCTTTTTATTATTAGGATCATTTCTTTTTTCTATTAATTCATCTGCAACTAATTGTTTTAACCTTTCAGCTAATATTTTTGTACCAATCTTTTCTTTCATATCCAATAGCTCTCCGTAAGTATGCTTATGCCTGAATAACATATGTCTTATAATGAGTAGTGTCCATTTATCGCCAATTACATCTATTCCAGTAGTTATTGGGCAATGAGATCTTAAAATGGAGCTATTCATATTTTACGATTTAATTTAAATGAATGTCTTTACCTATTAATTAGTTAATAGTAATGCAAGATTAATTACAATTTATTGAATATTAAATGACAATTGTCATATAATAACTTACTAATCGAAAGTAATTATATATCTTGATAATCTAATCATTTGATAAATATCAAAACGGTTGAAACTAATGATGAAGGGAAAAATATAATGACTGATTTATGTAAATCAAGTGTCATTGAATTATTCAAACAATATGTAAAACTAATTGTATGCCAAAACTCTTTAACAAAGATGATTTGAATTTTGTTTGGGATTTGATTCGAAATAATGGAATGAAACGAAATGCAATTGCTGAACTTATGCAAATAAAACCTATTGAGGTTGATAAGTTATATGAATTGGCTTACAGAAAATTTAATAAGCTTACCATTAAAAATGAAAGTATCATATTGGTGGATAATAAGAACGAATTTATGATTAACAGCACTGAACATATCATCAAATATCAAAGACCCAAAGCTATTTATAGCAATAAAAGCCCTTATGGAATTGCCAATGAGGAATAATGATATTAAGGTAATTGAACTTAAAACCCTGATTATCTTGTATTTATCCCCTTTTGTGAAATCAAGACAATTAGATTATATTTAATATCGTGCTTGAAAAAAAATCCACTCTTTTCAAATTATTCAAAATAGCTAAAAATTTAGTTTAAATGAATCTAAAAATAATTCTAATCACAGTATTGGCCTGTGTAACTACTCAAAAAAAAGTACAGGCGCAAAAACATCAGACTATTGATGACATCAGAAAAACAATTCAAATAACAGTTAAAGACTCTTTAATTAAACTTTCCAAAAATGCATATGCAATTATTGCAAATGATGGTGGTATGGCTGGAAATATATTAGTTTATGAATGTAAAACTGGTTTTATCATTATTGATGATCAGTGGGATGAGCTTAATTCTAAGATTACTAATTTATTAAAAACCATTTCTTCAAAGCCAGTTATTTATATTTTAAATTCTCATTTTCATTTTGATCATACCGATGGCAATAAAGCTCTTGGTAAAACTGGTATAAAAATTATAGCACATGATAATTTAAGAAAAAGATTGTTATCCGATCAAAGCGTGGCACCGCCTACAGATATGATACAAAAAAAGTATCCCTTTTACGCTTTACCATATATTACATTTAGCGATTCTTTAACCTTACATGAAGAAGGAGAGGATATTAAAATATTTCATGTAAATAACGCTCATACAGATACAGATTCCTTTATTGAATTTGAAAATGATAATGTATACCATACTGGTGATGTGTTTGTAAGATATGGGTTCCCGTTTATTGATGATAATAATGGCGGAAACATCTTTGGTATCATAAAATCAGTCAATCAACTTATTGCAAGAACAAATGATTCAACAATAATCATACCCGGGCATGGTCCAATATCTCATAAAAAAGATTTAATCGTTTATAGAAATAATTTGCAACTGATTGTTGATAGAATTAAGGATGGCATTTTAAATAATTTAACCATCGAACAAATTGAACAAAAGAACCCAACCAAAGGCATTAATTGGTGGAACGGTTATTTTGTAACTTCTAGAATTTATAAGATGGTTAAAGACAATCTTTGATAATTAAATTAAAAGAAAATGCCTGATAGTATTTGAAGTTGCTTAATTAGTAATTACTCTCAAAATATACTTTTTAATATTACTATATACTTGCCACTTACGTTAAAAAGTAATGTTTTTTTGAATTCCATACTTGGATGATCCTTTAACTGAATAATCTACATTCCTATTAAAGCTTCTATAAATCTTTCTCATATACTCTTGTGTATTGTTAATCAGTATCTTTATATATTTTAAAATATATATCATATAGTACCTCTTTTTTGAATTAATGTTTGAGGGTATACTTGTATCCATTACTTTTGTGTAGTATACTAAAATTGTAGATTAATTGATTTTGGTAAACTGTATAACAGTTATGAGCAAACAAGATTCCAAGAATTCACAAAAAACAGGCAATGCATTATTTCCTGTCTTTATCAAATTAAATCAAGTTCAATTGCTTCTCGTAGGTGGAGGGAATATTGGTTTGGAAAAACTTTCAGCTATTTTAAGAAATTCTCCGGATGCCAATGTAACAATTGTAGCTCCTTTTATTAGTGATTATATCAAAGAACTCATTAAAGACAATTTACGCATTCAATTATTCGAACGAATATTTGAAGATTCAGATTTGGAGCAAAAAGATATAGTGGTTTGTGCAACAGATGATAAAGCTTTGCACTATCATATTTATGAATTAGCCAAACTAAAACATATTTTAATCAATGTAGCGGATACGCCAGAATTGTGTGATTTTTATTTGGGTAGTATTGTGCAAAAAGGTGATTTAAAAATTGCAATCTCTACCAATGGTAAATCTCCCACTGTTGCCAAACGGATCAAAGAAGTATTGAATGATATTATACCAGTTGAAGTGGATGAAATGTTGACCAATATAGAAAAAATTCGAAACTCCATTCATGGAGACTTTGATGAAAAGGTGAAGCACTTAAATGAATTGACCAAAGTGTTAGTGTCTAAGCAAACAATAATGGACAATTCAAAAGTGAACACAAAAAAATGGCAAACAATAGTGTTGTATTGCTTGCTTGCATTTGTGGTTATTATGATATCTCATGGGTTATTATCCATGATACATTTTGGTAGCGTTTTAGAGGAAATTAAAAATGGAATTACGGCTATTGATTTAAATACTTTTTTATTGATGCTTTTAACGGGTTTTATAGCTCAAATGATTGATGGTTCAATGGGATTGGGGTATGGAACTATTTCTACTACATTTTTATTGGCGATGGGTGTGCCTCCGGCCATTGTAAGTAGTCGTGTACACAGCGCCCGAGTTTTTTCGAGCGGGGTTTCTGGGTATAGTCATAATCGGTATGGAAATATCAATAAGAAATTGTTTCGTACAATTGTTTGGCCTGGTGTGATAGGTGCCATTATTGGAGCTGGATTAGCTGTATTCGCCCAACATTCCAATTTATCCTGGGTTCGTATTCCATTGGCGATTTATACCACTTATCTTGGTTATTATATCATTCGAAAAGCTTTTAATAAAAGACAATTAGATTCCAAGGTAAAACGAGCGGGTTGGTTGGCTGCGATAGGAGGTTTTATGGATGCTTTTGCCGGAGGTGGATGGGGTGCTTTAGTAACAAGTACTTTGATATCAAAAAGAAAATCGCCCAGATATGTTGTGGGATCTGTTTGTTTGGCTGAATTCTTTGTGGTTTTTGCAAGTGCTATTACCTTCTTTATTTTATTAAAGCATCTGCCCATTTTAGAAGTACTGGGATTAATTCTTGGAGGTGTCATTGCTGGACCTATAGCAGCTAAGTTAGTAGGTAAAATACCCATTAAAACCATGTATATACTTGTTGGTCTTGTTGTAGTACTAACAAGTATTTACACCTTATATAAAGTGACCATTAAATACTACTAACTTAGCTTATAATATTTGCCTATCTGGCTCCAACAAAATAATCTACTACAAATACTTTGTCCATATGAGGCTTTAAAATAGTTTGAAATGCTTTGTGGGCTGGATTTTGCTGGTAATCAGCTAAATCCTTTTCTGAGTTAAAAGTTAATGCAAAGCAATGGGTAAAACCCTGATCAAGATGTTCAGGACTCATATTTAATCCCCATTCCATTTTCTTTACTTGTGGTACTGTACCATACAAATGATTAAATGCTTTCACTACTGAATCAATAGAAGCAGCACTAGAGCTTGATTTGAAAGTAAACAAAACAATATGTTTTAGTTCCTTTTGTGTTGATTGAGCTTGCGATTGAGTTAATACAAATAATGTAAGTGCAAAAATAAAAGCTAATTTTTTCATGTTTAATTTTAATTAATTATAAAAATTGAATGGGGTCGTCACAAATTCTAAATCCTTCATTAAAGGAATTCATAAATATAACATCATCTGACTCTAAAGTAAAATTTAATGCATCAAAATTTTCTTGCAGCCGTTCTACCTTTGTAGATTTTGGGATGGTGGATACTCCCAGCTGAATATTCCAATTGAGGATAATTTGAGCAGGTGTTTTCTCATATTTAGTACATAGCGTTAGCAATCTTGGGTCATTAAATTTTATTCCTCTAGTGAGGGGAGAATAAGATTGTAATTGAATTCTATCACTTTTACAATAATCTAAAACATCTTTTTGAAATAGCCATGGTGTAAACTCAATTTGATTTAGAGCAGGAGTAATATTGGAGTACAATTTTAGCTCTTCTAAAAAAGGAACTGTATAATTAGCCACACCAATAGCTCTAACTCGATTATCAGCATATAATTTCTCCAATGCCTTCCATGATTCTTTTCGGCCTGCTTTTATTGGCCAATGAATCAAATACAAATCAATATAATCTAGTTGTAATTTTTGTAGACTTTCATCAAAAGCTTTCAGTGCTTGATCATAGCCGTGATCCGAATTATTTAATTTTGTTGTGACAAAAATATCGGTTCTTTTCAGTGCACTATTTTTTAAAGCACTCCCAATCTCTCTTTCATTGTTATACATACTAGCTGTGTCGATTAGACGGTACCCAATTTTAAGAGCAGATTCAACAGCTTGTTCGGCCTCACTATTATACATGTCATAAACCCCTAATCCAAGAAGGGGCATTATGATATCATTATTGAGCTTTATTGTTTTTATTTGAGAACTTTCCATAATTTAATAAGTAACTTTTTTTAGTGCATTAACTGTTTTATGATCTCCAGTATGGCTCCATCCAGGTGGCAAGATTATGTATAAAATTTTATTTTTTAACCCTGGGGCATTATATACATCTTTAGCTAAATAGATAATTTCTCCGAAATAAGCATCCATAAAACTATTGGGTACCAGTTCTCTTGTTATACCATATTGAATGGGAACTTGTTTGTCTTCTGGTTCATATGTTTTAAAAATGATATCCCAAATATTCAATAGGTTACAAAAATTTGTATCCATATACTTTATATTTTTTGCATGATGAACTCGATGGTGAGAAGGCGTTAAAATAAGTTTCCCAATAAAGCCCAATCGAGCATCTGGCAAAATGGTTTCTCCGATATGAATAAAAGAACCCCAGGTACCATCAATAAACATGATTACAAAAAGCATAGGAGGTGGCACTCCTGCTAAAATACAAATGGAAGTTCTTATTAAATCAGCATAGGGTGCTTCCAAGAAAAAATGCGCATAAGATATAGATAGGTTCATGGATTCAGGTGCATGGTGGGTGGAATGTAAGCACCAGAAAAGCCTCACTTTATGAGCCAGATAGTGATATACAAAATGAGCAAATTCCCATACGATATAGCCATAAATCAACCAATACCAGGTAAAAGAAATATGAATCAATGCATATCTTTCTAAGAGTCCTATACATATCATCGTCATGCCTAATGAAAGATATCTGCCTAATACTGAATTCAGCAAGTAGCTGAAAAAAGGTATTTTATAATTAACTACATTAAATTTTTTATATAATAAACCTCTTATCAATTCCAACACTAAAATGAAGGGTAAGATTGGGGCTATAACAGCTGTAAAACCATCATACGTTAATAGTGCTGAATAGTTGCCATTTTTGATTATGGTGGTTAAACCATCTAAACCAAGAAATCCCCAAATTTGTTCGTATATAATTTTGATGATATTCATAAATTGAATATAAGATAATAATTAATTCGCAATTGAGGAAACAGGCTATTTTCATTACCAAAATTTAATCAGTGTTATATGCAACAAACAGTTTTTAATATGTAATTACTGCCATATTGAATATTAGAACTTTGTGATCTAATATTTATATATGAAAGCAAATATCGGATTATCCTCAAAGAATATTCAACAAGTAGTTACTGAATTATCAAAGTTGTTAGCAGATGAATTTGTGCTTAGTACCAAAACAAAACATGCACACTGGAATACTGAAGGGAACGACTTTTATAGTAAACATTTATTTTTCAAAAGCCAGTTTGATCAATTAGATCAAATTATTGATGATCTAGCAGAAAGAATTCGTTCACTTGGTCATTATACTCCGGGAAGTATAAAACAATTTCTACAATTGACACATCTAACAGAAGTGAGCGGGGAAGATAACAATGAAAGTAAATCCTATATCAAAGATTTATTGATGGACCATGAAAGCATCATTATTCATTGTAGAGAAAGTATTAGTCATTTTGGAAACAAGTTAGGAGATTTTGGGTCTGCTGACTTTGTTACCAAGATAATGGTGGATCACGAAAAGATGGCATTCTTGCTTCGAGCTGGTTTGTGATATAGGATAATAAAAATACTATAATTTGATAGAGGACATTCCTCCATCCACGTGAATAATTTGTCCGGTAATCCAAGTTGATTGATCGCTCAATAAAAAGCAGGCCAAGTTTGCAATATTTTTTGGTTCTCCAATTTTTTTTAAAGGATGTCGTTGTGCATTGGCAGCTATTTTTTCTTCAGAGTTTAAAAAGGTTGCCGCTAGTGGTGTATTTGTGATGGAAGGTGCGATACAATTCACTCTGATTTTAGGTGCCAGCTCAGCTGCTAATGCTTTGGTAAGCCCTTCTATAGCCCCTTTAGAAGATGCAACCACTGTATGAAAATTAAATCCGGTTTGCACAGCCACCGTTGAGAACAAAACGATGGAAGCGGTACTTGCATTTTTTAAACGAGGTAAAACTTGTTGTATTATTTTGATGGCACCAATAACTTGCAACTCGTAATCTTTGATAAAATCATCCGGGTTAATTCTAGCAAAAGGCTTCAATAATATGGCACCTGGGCAATAAATTAAACCATCGATGATTTCAGGTAAAAAACTAAAATCATGTTGCGCATTTAAGACATCCAAATAGAAATATTGAATATTTTGTTTCGACTCCTTAGTATTGCTTTTATACGATGCAAATACGCAGTTTTCTTTTTGGAACAATTCATCGGTAATTGAGGCGCCTATTCCAGATGAGCCTCCGATAACTAGATAGTTTTTCATTTCAATTCTAATAACATAAATGGGTTGAATTGGTTTATTTTGTTTAATTAAAAATCAAAATAGTTCATATTTATTTTGCCCGCAAAATCTTATTTTTTGAAAAAAGGCATTAATTCTGTTTAATATTACTGAATATTTTCACCGCTTCTATTACACATTGTGCCTGATAAGTTACATGTATCACTGATTTAAGCTTTAATAATTGAGTTTTATTTTTTTTTAATATCTCTGCCGATTTTATATCAAGCCAGTGTTTTAATAGGTAGCTTGCATTAAGAAATGATTCAAATAAATAGAAAGATTTGTTTCATTTTTCTTCTGCAACCTATTTGTCTCAATACTTAATCATTCTTTTAAAACTCTAGTTACGCCAGTTCAATCTTACTTAATTAGGAATAAACGGATCTGTCCATTTAACAAATAGGAACAAAGAATCAGATTATCATAAATATTGGATATTATGAAGTTATATATCAAATTCATGGTTAGTTTTCGTTGTAAGATGATGGTTAAAGAAGAGTTAGCGAAATTGAATCTTCACTATGTAAATGTTGATTTAGGAATGGTTGATATATTAGAAAATATTACACACGAACAACAAGAAAAATTAAAGGCCAATCTAGCAATTTCGGGTCTGGAATTGTTGGAAGACAAAAAAAGTGTCTTAATAGAAAGAATTAAAAATGTGATCGTTGATATGATTCACTACAGAGATGAATTGCCAGAGATTAATTATTCTGAATACATCAGTCAAAAATTAAATTACGATTATACCTATCTATCCAATTTATTTTCTGAAGTAAAAGGTATCACAATACAGCATTTCATTATTGTACATAAAATTGAACGGGTAAAAGAATTGCTTTTATATGGGGAACTGAATTTAACTGAAATTTCCTATTTAATGCAATATAGTAGTGTTGCTCATTTGTCGAATCAGTTTAAAAAAATTACCGGACTTTCTCCATCTTTTTATAAACATATGAAGAACCAAAGGATCGCAAATCTTGAATGTATTTAAAGTATTAAAAAATAGGATTATGAAAACCAATAAATGTTTAGGTATCTGGATGGATTATTCTAAAGCCCATCTGATGCAACTTTTGCCTGGAGATATCCAAACGCAAATTATTGAATCAAATTTTACTCATGAAGAAAAAGCAAGTAGCATTGAAAAGAGTGAGAAACACATGCACAATAAAGAAGAGGGAGAGCATCTAAAGTATTTTAAAAAAATACAAAAAGAAATAGAAAAGTATGATGATGTTTTGATTTTTGGACCTACTACTGCAAAAGATGAGTTAAAAGATTTACTAAAAGAAAATCATCTGGCAAATCATATTAAAATAACAGTTACCACTACCGATAAAATGACAGATAATCAATTGCTTGCTTATGTACGGAACCATTTTTCCGAAAAGCAACGATTAAATCTGGTATAGATATCGTATAGAAACTAAGGAATTGATAGAATTATTGTAAGGAGAAATTGATTGTCCTTTCATTTATTTATAGCAGTGTTTTGGAAAGACACTGTTTTTTTATTTGCCAGGCCTTCGTTTTAAGGTATAATGAATTACCTGAATATTGTTATCTTTAAATCAATATTGTTTTTCTGTAACAAAGGGATTTTGATTTAAAAATTTATGAATGAATTTATTAAATTGTAAAAAAAAATCTAAAGTGGTTTGGATAAATGAGATGTATTTTTATGCCTATTCA
Source organism: uncultured Bacteroidota bacterium (assembly GCA_903927185.1). Lineage (GTDB taxonomy): Bacteria > Bacteroidota > Bacteroidia > Chitinophagales > Chitinophagaceae > Sediminibacterium. The sequence goes on along the minus strand of CAIYLW010000109.1, from coordinate 10,345 downwards.
CTTATCCTTACACTTTTTGTGAAAACAGGGAAAGTATTCAGCTGCTTTTTTTTTGCCCTCATTTTGTTCAAACAATCCGTTGCGCAATCTGCACTAATGAAAATTCATTTTTCATCAGATTCTCTTTCTATACATTCATTTGAAAATAAAAATCACCAACTTTCATATTCCAAACAACCCTTGGCGCTGATCAGTTTTGTAATGGATGGAAAACGATCTGATTCGAAAGAATCTGCGGCATATTGTAAAAGATTGCAAATACATTTAGATTCGAATATTCAAACAACCTATGGTTTATTCTCTGTCATAAGTTTTAAAAATATAAGTAATGACACATTAATGTTAGAAAATGTGTTGCCTTTCGGAGCTGCATCTGATCGAGTATATATAAGTGGTGCGGGTAAACACGAGTTATCTCGAACACATTTATTTATTCCGAATAAGCTTCCAGTTAATGTGATTGTTCCGGATAATAGTTGGGACCTTGGTTTTTGTACTTTGGCTGATCAATTTTCTGAATATCAAGTAACCGGGTTAGCCAGGCGGAACAAGGCTTCTATTAAAAATGCTGTAAGAACAAGATTTGAAACTAAATTATTTCCAGGTGGATCTGTGGAATATCATTTGTTTTTTGAATTAGTGAATGGAGATTGGCATAATGCATTAGAACAAGTCTTTCAAAAAAGAAAGCTCTATGATATGTCTAGTTTTGACAATAGCATGTTTGAACGTAAGGATTTGGAATGGGTTAGGCATTCATACGTGAGTACCATTTTAATGAATTGGAGTTCGGAGTATTATAATTATCAAGATGGTAAATTTCATTTAAATGAATATATAAAAAAAGGAAAGCGTTTGTATGGAGGGGATGATTTTTTAGCTATCTGGCCAACATGGCCAACTCTGGGTTTGGATCAGCGAAATCAATTCGATTTGTTTAAAGATTTGCCAGGAGGATTGTTACAATTAAAATCTATGGCAAATCAAATAAGAAAGCTTGGTACAAAACTTTTTATTTGTTACAATCCATGGGACGAAAGTACAAGAGGAGAAAACCATTTCGAAGGAATAACCAATTTGATAGCCAGCACTTCTGCCGATGGAGTGGTTTTAGATACTAAAGGAGAGTCTAGCAAAGAATTACAATTAGCTGCCGATAAAGTTAGGCCCGGTGTTATTATGTATAGTGAGGGCATGGCTGTGCCGAAAGATATGCCTGGTATCGTTTCTGGCAGAGTTCACAATGCACTGTATTATCCACCCATGTTGAATTTGAATAAACTAATTAAACCGGAGTTTGCCATTTTTCGAGTAGATGAAATTTTTAAAGAACCTATTCAGAGAGAATTTGCGATTTCTTTTTTTAATGGTTATGGAACCGAATTAAATATCATGGAACCCGGAAGACCAAATTGGGTAGATGAAGAATTAAAATACTTAGGTAGAACAAGCAGAATATTGAGGGAAAATACTAACAGCTTTACATCTTCAGAATTTCGTCCTTTAATTGAAACAGCAGCTGAAAATATCTGGGTGAATTCATGGATACATCCAGATAAAACTATATATACTATTTATAGTGTTATACCAGAAGGGTATCAAGGTCTGTTATTTAAAGTAATTCCAAAAGAAGGTTTCCATTTTGTTGATTTATGGCATCATCGAATGTTAAACCCACAAAAAAGAGAAAATCCAAAAGAAATAAAGGCAGATTGGTGGATTGAAGCAGAAACAAATTCTTTTCATAAAAAGTATCTAGGAACTAATAATGAAGGTGAGGTTGATTGTATTGCACAATTACAGAGCTTGATCAAAGCGGATAGAAATGGTGATATACTAAATATTTTTGTACCTAATAAGGGATCTGAATTAAGAGTTTGGACTGGTATTCCATCTTACGATAAAAAACCATTGATCTTGAAAACTGGTGCAAACAAATTATCTATGATAGAAAAATTTGGAACTTATGAAGGTGATTTTGTAATTCAATTAATGGATAATGGAATTTTATTAGACGAATACATCGTGAACTTGAAACCTTCAGAAGCAAGAAGAATTTCAGCAAATGAAAAAACTAAGCATTCAAAATCTACTCCTACAGGAATGGTAATTATTCCTGCTGGAATATTTCTATTTACATCCACACATGGAGATGACTTTATTCCATATCCTAAACAGGATGAAGATAGTCTTTTTTCCATTCCATCATTTTATATGGATCAGTTTCCTGTTACTAATAAACAATTTTATCTTTTCATAAAATCATCTGGGTACCAACCAAAGGATACCATAAATTATTTAAAGCATTGGGTAAATAGCAAAGTGCCTGCAGGATTGGAAATTTTTCCGGTTATTAATATCAGTTATGAAGATGCAAAGGCTTATGCACATTGGGCTGGTAAAAGATTGCCTACTGAATTAGAATGGCAATTTGCAGCACAAACAAGTGAAAGAAACGAATGGCCATGGAAACAATTGTATCCTGTGAAAAGAAAAGAAGAAGTGATTACTCAAACACTAACAGTTAGTTCCATTGAAGGAATCGATTCAACATTATGTAACACTGGTAACGGTTCACTATATCCGGTTGGTAAATATGCCAAAGGTGCAAATGCTTATGGATTGCAGGACTTAACAGGATGTGTTTGGCAGTTAACAAATGATTTATATCAATGTGGTAACTATCGGTATATCATGATGAAAGGAGGCTCTTATTTCAAGCCTTCGAGTAGTTGGTGGTATGTGCAAAGTGGTCCAAGAGAATTACATTACAAACAATTCTTATTAAGAGTTAGTCAAGGGTTTGAACGCAATGCCACTGTAGGTTTTAGATGTGTACAAGATCGTTAAACAAAAATGTATTATTTATTTATGATTAAGAATTTTCCATCTTACAATAACACAGGGCATAAAATGGAAGAAACCATGCGATGGTTTGGTCCGAATGATCCAGTAAGCTTAGATGACATTAAACAAGCAGGTTGCTCTGGTATTGTAACTGCTTTGCATCATATTCCCAATGGTGTTATTTGGCCTGTTGAAGAAATACAAAAGAGAAAAGATGAAATAGAAAAGAGTGGATTAAAATGGACAGTGGTAGAAAGTGTTCCTGTGCACGAATCAATAAAGACGCATGCTTTAGGTTTTGAAATGTATATAGAACAGTATCAACAAACGCTTAAAAATTTATCTGCCTGTGGAATAAATATTGTGACGTATAATTTTATGCCAATCTTAGATTGGACAAGAACTGATCTTTTGTTTAGTTTTTCTGATGGGAGTAAGGCGCTAAGATTTGAAAGGGCAGCTTATTTAGCGTTTGATTTATTTATTTTGAAAAGACCGGGAGCAGCTTTGGAGTATTCTGAGGAAGAAAAAAAACGGGCGAAGCATCGATTTGATAGGATGTCGGAGGATGAAAAAAACTTGGTACAAAAAAATATTATCGCGGGATTGCCGGGGAGCGAAGAAAGTTTTACAATTCAGCAATTCCAAGAGGCAATCGATAATTATCGAAATATTGATGAAGAAAAATTAAGATCTAATTTGATTTATTTTCTTGAGAGAATAGTTCCTGTTGCTGAAAGTTGTTCTGTGAAATTGGTGATACATCCTGATGATCCGCCTTTTTCTATTTTTGGATTACCAAGAATTGTTCGAACAGCAGAAGATTTAAATAAAATTTTCAACGCAGTTCCATCCCTTCATAATGGCTTGTGTTTTTGTACAGGATCTTTTGGAGTAAGGCATGATAATGATTTGCCCAAGATGGTTCAGTTATTCGGTGATCGAATTAATTTTATTCATTTAAGGAGTACAAGTTTGAATGAATTAGGCGACTTTTTGGAAGACAATCATTTAGAAGGCGATGTAGATATGTATGCGGTGATTAAAGAAATTGTGATCATCATGAAAGAAAGAAATTGGTCAATTCCAATGCGACCAGATCATGGGCATCAGATGTTATCAGACTTAGCTAAGCAAAGTAATCCAGGTTATTCTGCGATTGGAAGGCTAAGAGGATTAGCCGAATTGCGAGGAGTTGAATTAGGAATACTTAGATCTCTATAAATAAAAAATGTCCCGAGAAAGGGACATTTTTTATTACTTATCAAATTGATTTATTTTTTGTGACTAATTTGGAAAATTCTTGACAGGTTAAATCCAAACCTGATATCAAATTTTTTCCAGTCGCCTGTTGTCTCTGTGATAAAGGCTCTTTCATTCATCCCTGCTGAATTAGATACATGTAATTGAAATACGTGGCCACCAGTTTCAATATCAACTCCAACAGAAAGTGGATTAAAGTTTAAAGGAAGGTTATTAGCATCTTTTTGAATACCATTTAATACATAGAAATAATCCCAGGTAAATGCAGTACGCTTATTCATTTTTAATCTACCTCCAAATCCAACAGCATACACATCGTTAGGCTGACTAGCAAGAGGAACTATATTATTATGTACAATAGTAGGGGTTACTTGAAGAGTAATGCCTTCACTGAATTTCCTTCCAATAATTACCTGGCCATAATATGCCAATCTTGAACTAAAGTAATTATGAATAGTTAGATCTGCATATGGTAGGGAGTTCAAAGTCATTCCTCCAACTAAAGTTATTGTTGCTGGAAATGCGTGATGTCCAGTAGATTGGCGAATGGGTGCTAGTTTTATATAGCCATCATATTCCTTTTTAAAAGTACTTCTGCCGAACCCAAATTGCAAAAAACGAGTTACGCCGAAATCAAGTCCGATTCTCATACTAGCTTGATCAAATCCTGCAAAAGTATTAGGGATATTAAATTGTCCGAAGCGATGTAAAATTCTAAAGTCCATCGTACCTGGAGAAAGAAATTCCATGGAATGGCCATTAATAACGCGAATTGATTTAAACGCATTTTTTACAACTTCTTTCTTTGGTTTATCGGTATCTACCAAATCTAATAAGTCTTTGTCCTGTGCTTTAACTCCATTACAAATCAGGAGTATCATAAGGATACCGATAAAATATATTTTCGAATATTTCATTGTTCGTTATTGGGGATAAAACTTTGGTTACTTAGCTAAAGGGTCAAGCGTACAATCAACAATAATCTTTGCAAATTTAGCTACTTTGTCTGCAACCAATTGTGGAATTGCCACTTTGAAATCATCGAACTGAGCGATAAAGCTTGCTGACACTTCTATTTTCCCTGCTTTAACCGTTATTTTTCCTTCGGTTTCTATGTCTTTAGATTGACCATGCATATCTAATTTACCTTTAACCTTAGCTGGATAAACACCATCTTTTGTATAGTTAATAGATTCGTTATTAGTGATTGTTCCTTTGAAAGTTGTTTTATTAAATTTGTCGCTTTCTACGTAGTTCTCGTTGAAATGTTCCATCATTAATGCTCTTTCAAACTCGAATCCTTTCATTAATACAGAAAATTGAATATCTGCAGTTTTAGTATCAATCACACAAATACTTGTTTTATTTACGCCTGTAATGTTTTCAGGTGATTTAGGTGCAGTTGCATCGAAGCTGATTTTTCCGGTCTTGGTGAAAAACTTCTGAGCGTTACTTACCGAAACAATAGATAAGGCTGCAACTAATAAAATTGATAATTTCATATTGAATAAATTAATAGTTAATTAAATGCTTGATTTATTTATTGATAGAGATACTTCGATTTAGGATAATATCAGATCCTAGTCCTAAATCATCTGCATTATAGCCAGTACAAATTCCTCTGATAACTACGGTAGATCCTACAGAAAGGTTGTGTGCTTCTTTATTAAAGGCACTATCTACACTGCATCTAACTGAATTCATATTTACTGCATTTCCAAGAACAACTGTGTGATAGCCATTTACATCAGTATCTATCTTTTTAATATTACCAACTAGCTCTATAATTTTACCAAGGTATTTTTTGTTGCTTGTATTCTGGTCTTGTGAAAATTCATTAATCAACTGCATTTCGGTTAATGAATAGGCCGCTTTTGTTTCAGCGAGATCTACATTTTTTCGGTTATATTCTTTATAAGCATATAATCCTACACTCATTATTATGAAAACGATAATCGTAATAATCTTAAAAATTAATTTTTTGTTTTTCATGACTTTTATTTTTAATTATTTAAACAACCAGCAGTAACCCATTTTAAAATTTTTGCCTGATCGCAACTCGACAAAATGTTTCCCCCTTGCGGCATTGCAAAATATCCTGTAGCATGACTAACTGATCCATAGAGTTTTCCGTTGAGTCCTACTATTTTATCGTTTGCATAGTTTGCCATATTCACATTACCTGAACCACCTGTTGCACTATGACATCCATAACAATTCGCTTTTAAAATGGGTACTATTTTAGCACTATAGGAAACCACGCCACTGGTATCGCAGGTAGCTGATGGATTTACTGGGTAAAGTAATTCTGCTTTATCATAATAACATGCATTAATAAATATCGCTGTTCCGAATATGAGCATTAAATAAAGGATATTCTTCTTCTTCATATTTTAGTTATTTGGAGATCCAGCGGTCACCCATTTTTGAATTTGAGCAATTTGACACGGTTGTAATTGCGGGAAATTTTTAGGCATTGCAGAATAACCTGCTGTATGATTTACAGAACCCATTAATCTTCCATTTAATGCATATACCTGAATGGCAGCATAAGTTGAAAGATCTATTCCCCCTCCACTACCTGTTGGACTTGCCGCACTTGCCGCACTATGACAACCTATACAGTTTGTGGTAATTATTGGAGCAATGGCTGTTTTGTAAGAGGATGTTGTATCACAACTTGTACAGAAATTGTTTTTTGCACCTTGATTAATCCATGTTTGTAACTGCGTAAGTTGTGCTGTTGTATATTTTGGTACAGTTCCTCTAGGCATACTTCCGCTTTTTGTGATAGTATATAAAGTACTACCAGCGGCATTTCCAGCTGAAACATATTTTACTATATTAGTATAGGTAGAAAGATTCACACCACTTGCTTTTGTTGTTGCATCATGACAACCAGGCATAGCACAGGTTGAATTGATCAATGGTCCAATAGTATTCTGGAAGTATACAGTATCGGGACTACAATTTGATGTAGGAACTACTGTTGGCGGTGGAGTTGGCGGTACTGGAGGTACAACTACAGTAGAGGTGTCATTTTTAGCACCAGCAGCAATCCATTTGGCAAATTGTGTGATATTACAAGCAGACAATTGAGCCATTCCTTTAGGCATTGCTGAATAGACAGCTAAATGTTGAATAGATCCAAGTAATCTACCATTTAAAGCATAAGCTTGTACGTTTGCAAATATTGTAAAATCTATCCCGCCATTATTTACATTACCAGTACTATGACAGGTGATACAATTAGTTTGAAGCAATGGAGCAATAGTTGTACTAAACAAGAATTTAGTGGTATCACAAGCAGGTGGCGGTGCAACTACAACCGTAGCTGTATCGTTTTTAGCTCCAGCGGCAATCCATTTCAATACCTGAGTTAATTGACAAGTACTTAATTGCGCTCCACCTTTAGGCATTGCTGAAAAGCCTGCACTATGATTAATACTTCCGAAAAATCTTCCGTTAGTTACATACGGTAATAGTTTCGCATAAGTAGAAAGGTCAATGTTCGCACCTGAAGATGCAGCAGTTGTTGCTCCATGACACACTGCACAATTAGCTACAATCATTGGATTTATTACTGTACTGAAGTTAAAGAGGGTAGTATCACAACTGGTAGTTCCAGTACCGCCTGTAGAACCTGATGTACCAGTACTACCCGTTGTGCCTCCAGTAGTAGTTGTTTTTGGAGCAACAGGTAATTCGTGCACACAGGCAATAGCTACTATTACAGTAACCAAAAAAATCGGAATAGCTCGGGACAAAAGCTTGTTCATAATCGTAGTTTAAAAGTATAAGTTGGGTAGAGTTTTGCCATCAGCTAAACATTGTTAGAAAATATCGTGCCAATTTTAGTGAGGTTTTCACCCTATTTTTCGTTTAACAGTTTTTTGTGTATATATAAATATTTAATATGCATTCTCAATCTGACTGAAATAGTTTTTTCATTTAATAAAAGGTTGTTCACTAATATGATATACGATACAATCGTAGCAATAGTTTTGTTTGATTGCTGCTGAAGATTCATAAAGGGTATTTTTATTTGGTAGAGGGACACAGATATCCCAAACGGATTTCGCCACATAACATTAGATAGTGATTTAACTAAGAACGTTGCCTGTAAAAAAAATATTTTTTATTTTTTTATTTTCGGACGCAACGTTAATAGATTGATTGTTAGTTAGATCTGATATCCTAAAAATTAATATAAGTTGATTAAAAAGTTGCACAACTGTTTAAGGGTAGACTTAGTAAATCCTAAATTTGAGACATGTTTTTGATAAATGCATTGATGAGATTACTAATAAAATGTAGAATAGTGGATTCTTATTGTGGGCAATCATATCTACTCAAAATTTTTCGTTTATCAAATGGATGTATACTTAATATAATATAACCTCCTCCATTTAAACTATTGACTGCTTTTCTTAAAGCTATATTGTGAACACCCACTGTTAGTGGTCCTAATTTAACGGCAGTACCCACCCATAATCTACCCTGGGTAGTGTACTGAATAGGTAGATAAAATCCCCAGGAAATGGTTTCCCATCGCGGTGTAATAGTAAATAGATTCAATTCTCTAGTCAATATTTTTCTATAAGAACTAGTTGAATAAAAATTAATATTTAATTGGCCATTGATTCCAAAATTGTTTCCCAGGTTTCTATCTGCGTTCAGAATAATTCTTGTTGGTCTGCTAATTCTGAACTTGCCACCAAGGGAATCATAAGATGTGAACATGGTTTTGATTGAGTCGCTGATATCAGAAAGATGAGTAAAGTTTGTAAATTTAGTATTTAAGACACGATCGTTTAATACGGCAACTGGGTTATAATAATTACCTGAATAAATACTAGAGTTGAAAGAGTTTGTACCTAAATCCATCAAACTAAATCCAAATTTCCAGGCATAATTTAATGGGGAATGTGGATTGTCATCAGTGTTTACTGCATCATATATACTATATTCTAATCCGATATTTAATCCCAAACTGATAAGACTATTGTGGAATATTTGGTTGATGGTATTTTGTCCTCCATTATTTGGAACATCATAATTATTTGAATAGGCATAGTTGACACCACCTTGGGTGATTAAATATCCCGTATCGTTATTTGCTGGAACAATAAATTCCTGGAAGTTTATTTTATTTATTCTTGCCTGAAATCCAGATAATGCTTTTGCAATATTTAAAGTGATGCCTCCGGTTAATCTGGTCCTTTCGGTTTCTTGTAATACTTGTGAATAATTTAGATTTAATTCAATCCAGCCATTGTGTGTCATAAATCCATCTAAAAAAGCAGTGGTGCGGTTGGCTCGAAAAAATTCGTATCCCGAAGTCAAAGTATCGTTTGTGAAAATGGAGGATGTTTTTAGGTGGTTATACATTCTTCCTCTTATTCCGATACCGAATGCGTGCTTCTCATCAATTTTGTAGGTTAAATTGAAAAGATTAAAATCCATAGTCTGATGAGCGTAATAACTATTTGAACCTTCTTTAAAATTTATTTTAGTTTTTCCTGGTATTCCATTGGCGCCACTAACTTTTTTTGAAAGCAATATATTATTTGTGGTAGCTGTGGTTTGAAATGAAAAAAGATTCAGATCCCATTTATATACTGAGTTGATTCCTGAAGCAGGGTTATTAAATAATCCTACAGATCCTGCATAAGCTGATCCATTTGTAGCATGGTAATTCTGAGCTTCAGTTTTAATCCCCAAAAAACTAATTAATCCTATAATGAAATAAATTTTCTTCCTGCTCATTTCCTAGCTACTTAAAAAGCGATTCAATCTACTAAAAGATACAGCAAAGGATAGTTTTGTTACACTTTGCAAATAATTAAACATTTGGTTAGACCAATTTTGTATTAAACGAAAAAGGAAAGAAAAAATTGGTTTGAAGTAGAAAGGTTTTCAATTAAGCAAAAAAAGACCCCTGTAGAAACAGGGGTCGTCTTCGATTGCTTGCCATATAAGAAAAGAGGTAATTCAGTTTTGAGTCATCCAGGTAATTCCCGTTTCATTGACATTTCAAAGATAACGGATTAATTTGATTTCATAGTAATAAATTTAATAATTCAACATATTTATTTATTTTTTATGTAAAATGATGTTTTTTGGAATAAAATATTAATATTAAAATAATTGTTATACAACATAAGCATAACAAATAAAATCATATTTAGCTTTTATAAATATTAAAGTGGTGATTATCAATTTGTTTTACCCG
>CAIYLW010000108.1 GCA_903927185.1 uncultured Bacteroidota bacterium | reverse complement strand
TGATTCAACACTTGATGATCATCACTGATGAAAACATCACTTTTGATAATAAAGAAGATAAAAAAGAAGATGTTGTTGACGAGCACGTATTACAATTACGCAAAGTATTGAAAACACCAATGGAAGATTTAGACCTTTCAGTTCGTGCATTCAATTGCTTGAAAGCTGCTAAAATTAACAGCTTGAGCGAATTGGTACAATATGAGCAAGAAGATTTAATGAAGTTCAGAAACTTCGGTCAAAAATCTCTTTCTGAGATTGAGCAAGTATTGACTGAAAGAGGATTGAGCTTCGGTATGGATTTAAACAAATTAGGATTAGATAACTTGGATAATTAATCCAAACCCTTTTCCATTATTCACATCTTGTATTCCCGACACGGTACAAGATATATAAAACAATAAGTCATGCGTCACGGAGACAAAATCAATAACCTTGGCCGTAAAAAGGCACATAGAGTAGCGTTATTGCAAAATTTAGCTAGTCAGTTAATCACACACAAGCGTATCGTTACCACTTTAGCAAAAGCTAAAGCTTTGAGAACATATGTGGAACCTTTGATTACCAAGACTAAGAAAGTGGAATCAGTTGCACAAATTAGCCATAATCACCGTTTGGTTTTTGCTGAATTGCAGGATAAAGCTGCTGTTAAAGAATTATTTACAGTAGTTGGACCAAAAGTTGCAACTCGCCCAGGTGGATACACCAGAATTCTTAAATTAGGAATTCGTCCAGGTGATAACGCTGAGAAAGCAATGATTGAGTTGGTTGACTTTAACGAAATCTACGGTAACGCTGTTGAAAAAGCTGCTGAACCTGCTAAGAAAACCCGTCGTGCTGGTGGTGCTAAAAAGAAAGCAGAAGCTGCTGTTGAAGAAGCTCCTGTTGCTGAAGCAACTGCTGCAGATGAAATTCCAGCTGTGGAAGATAAAGCTGCGGAATAATTATCATGAAGAATTTTTCAAATAAAGGCAAGACTTTTTTAGTCTTGCCTTTTTTTATATCCAATGTGTAAAAAAATATCTGATTTATCGACTAAGATGTGTTTTTTTTGCAGCATTAAACAGACCCTAACAACATGTCTCAAATCCACCAACCCGCAATTTTAGTTTTAGCTGACGGACACGTTTTTCATGGCCGTGCTTTTGGAAAAATAGGAATAGCTACAGGCGAAATCTGTTTTAATACAGGTATGACTGGTTATCAGGAAGTATTTACAGACCCTAGTTATACTGGTCAGGTACTCATTATGAATAACGTGCATATTGGTAATTATGGAGTTAAGGACGTTGATGTAGAAAGTAAATCTGTGAAGATTCATGGGTTAATAGCTAGAAACCTGGAAGAAAAATTCAGCCGTTTTATGGCTGATGGAAATTTGAGCGATTATTTAATTAGCAATAATATAGTTGCCATAGATGATATCGATACCAGAGCATTAGTGGCTCATATTCGTACCAAAGGAGCTATGAACTGTATCATTTCATCTTCAGAATTTGATGTAGAAAAATTGAAAGTTCAATTGGCAATTGTTCCCGATATGGATGGACTAGAATTGGCCAGCACTGTAAGTACGGATGTTGAATATGAGTTAGGTGATGTGAACTCTGCCATCAAAGTGGCTGTTCTCGATTTTGGTGTAAAAGAACATATACTTGAATGCTTAGTTACGAGAGGTGCTCACGTTAGAGTGCATCCTGCAAAGACAGCACTAAGTAGATTAAAAGAATTTAATCCCAATGGATATTTTCTTTCAAATGGCCCAGGGGATCCTGCAGCAATGCCTTATGCAGTTGCTACTGTAAAAGATATTCTAAAAGAAAACAAACCTGTTTTTGGGATTTGTTTAGGCCATCAATTATTGGCAAGAGCAAATGATATTCCTACATTTAAAATGCATCACGGACATAGAGGATTGAACCACCCTGTAAAAAATATTATTACAGGGCAATGCGAGATTACTACTCAAAATCATGGTTTTGGGGTAGATCCAGTTGCCGTTCGTAACCATGCAAATGTGGAAGTAACACACTTGAATTTAAATGATGATTCAATAGAAGGAATTAGATTAAAAGACCGTCAGGCATTTAGTGTGCAATACCATCCAGAGAGTACACCTGGTCCACATGATAGTCGTTACCTCTTCGATAATTTCATAGATATGATGCGGAAATAAAAAAATCCCTGAGTTAGTAGCTCAGGGATTTTTTTATTTCGGGTTTTGCATTAATGCATAACACTGATTTGCAATTTCTAATTCTTCGTTCGTTGGGATTTTTAATATGTTGACTTTCGAATTTTTAGTATTTAATGCTACTGTTCCTTTGATTCGCTGCTTATTTATTTCTTCATCTAACTCAATGCCGAGGTACGTCATGTTTTTTGTTGACAAACTTCTTACCAATGCATCATTTTCTCCCACACCACCGGTAAAAACGATGGCGTCTAATCCATTTAATACAGCAGTAAATGACCCAATATATTTCTTGATATGGTAGCCATACATTTCATAAGCAAGAATGGCATTTAAATCGCCTTCATTATATCTGGCGGTAACATCACGCATATCACTAAAGCCGGTTAATCCTAACATGCCACTCTTTTTATTGAGCACATTATTGATTTCTTCTATCGGATAACCTAATTGATTTACTAAATAAAAAATAACAGACTGATCTATATCACCTGCCCTAGTTCCCATGATCAAACCATTCATGGGTCCTAGTCCCATGCTATGGTCAATGCATTTGCCATTTAAAATGGCACTCATGCTACAACCATTTCCTAAATGGATGGTTATTATTTTTGATTCTTTTTTTTGTAAATATTCAATGGCTCTTTCTGACACATATTTATGACTAGTTCCGTGAAAACCATATGACCTGATTCTATGTTCCGTATAATATTCATTAGGTATAGCCATTCTATAAGCAACTGCAGGCATGGTTTGATGAAAAGCTGTATCAAAAACCGCTATTTGTTTAGCAGCAGTAAAAATTAATTCAGCTACTTCTATTCCCAAATAATTGGGTGGATTATGTAAAGGTGCAAGAGGAAATAAATGTTTTATTTTTTCTTTGACCTCATCTGTGATGATTTGTGTTTCAGAGAATGTTTCTCCTCCATGTACCACGCGATGACCTACTGCATGTATTTCATCAGGGTTTTTAATGACACCAATTACAGGATCGATCAATAATTTTGCAACTTCTTTTAATCCAGTAGCATGGTCCTTTATTTTTAGTGTTTCTTCATATACAAATTCTTCTCCGTCTTTAAATGTTTTGTGAATGATGGTAGAAGCATCTGAACCAATTCGTTCAATTAACCCCGCACAAATAGTTGCAGCTTCAGGCATGCTAATGAGTTGGTATTTAATGGAACTACTTCCTGAATTAATAACAAATATGTTCATCTGGCTTTATTAATATTTATTGTTGTGCTTGAATTGCAGTAATTACAACCGTATTAAATACATCATCAACGGTACATCCTCTGCTAAGATCATTTACTGGTTTATTCAATCCCTGTAACATAGGTCCAATTGCTAAAGCGCCAGTTTCTCTTTGAACTGCTTTGTAGGTATTGTTTCCGGTATTTAAGTCAGGAAAAATTAAAACACTTGCTTGCCCAGCTACCTGTGAATTCGGCAGCTTCTGTTTTCCAACTGACGGGTCAACTGCAGCATCATATTGTATGGGTCCCTCCACTTTTAAATCAGGTCTTTTTTCTCTAACGATTTCAGTGGCTCTTCTTACTTTATCTACATCCTCACCTTCACCAGAAGTGCCGGAAGAATAAGAAAGCATTGCTATCTTGGGTTCAAGACCAAACATGAGGCTCGTTTCTGCAGATGATATAGCAATTTCAGCTAATTGCTCGGAAGTAGGATTGGGGTTTACAGCACAATCCCCAAAAATTGCTACTCTGTTTGGCAAACACATAAAGAACACAGAAGAAACGGTGTTAACGCCAGGTTTTGTTTTTACAAATTGTAGCGCTGGTCTAATGGTATGTTGTGTAGTATGTTCTGCTCCTGAAACCATACCATCGGCATCCCCTTTAAAAACCATCATCGTGCCAAAATAAGAAACATCTAACATTAAATCCCGAGCCATTTCTTTTTGTAATTTTTTTGATTTCCGAAGCTCAACTAATTCGTCTACATAAGCATCATACTTATCGGATGTAGCCGGATCAATTATTTGAATTTTATCAAAATCCATGGAAAGATTTAACCTGTTTGATGCTGCAATAATATTTTCTTTATTTCCAAGAATCGTGATTTTAACGATGTCTTGTTGAACAAGCTGATTTGCTGCAATTAAAATTCTATCATCACCCCCTTCAGGTAAAACAATATGTTTTTTGTTCGACTTTGCTCTTTTTACAATTTGATATTGAAACATTCTGGGAGTAATATTCCTAGTTTGGAATGTATTGATCTTTTCTCCAATTGCTTGAATATCGATATACTTATCAAAAGTGCTTATGGCAAGTGCTATCTTTTCTTTATTATAGTAGGAGATTCGGGATTGAGTTCCAGCAACTTTTGTAACAGTTTCAAATGTGCCTGTCTCTACTGTAATAATTGGCAACACGGTATCTAACCCTTCAATCAATTTTAAAATAGAGGGTTCAGGTAATAAACCTCCAGTTAAAATCATGCCAGCTACTTTTGGATAATTTTTCGAAATATTTGCTTGTAATACACCAATCAAAATATCGCCCCTGTCACCCGGTGTAACGATTAAAGTGTTTTTCTTTAAACGCAATAAACAGTTGTGTAGCTGCATGGCACCTACTATCGGATGGTCTACTTGATTCGTAAATAAATGCTCTCCAAATAAAGCCTTGCCATTTACTGATTCACAAATTTCTTTAAAGGTTGGATTGCTTAAATTTCT
>CAIYLW010000107.1 GCA_903927185.1 uncultured Bacteroidota bacterium | reverse complement strand
GTCATTAATACCATCTTTATCAGTATCAGGAATAGGACAACCTTGGTATTTAGCCAAACCTGGAACAGTAGGACATTTATCAAGACTATCAACAATACCATCACCATCAGTATCGATAGGTGCTGGAGGAACAACTACTGGCTCTGGTTTCTTAGCACCACCAAATAATCTGATTTTCAAACCAGCTTGAATACCATTGTTATAATATTTCCAACCTACAAGGTTTACATTAGGGTTATTACCAAACTTCATATCACTCAAACCATAAATGTAACGAGCATAGATTTGAACAGCACTATGAGGGAATAATTCAAAACCTGCAGTAACTGCAGTGCTTTGGTCTACAAACATTCTCTTAGAGTAAGAAGTTGTTTGAGAAGAAATTTTATTAGTAAAGTCTATCTGTGGTCCAACTAACAAAGCAAAGTTTTTACCTGTTTGAAATTTGAACAACAAAGGATAAGACTGATACTGTAAAGTACCATCAAATTGTGTTGGATTTGTAGGGCCAGCATTAAGAGTATAACCTAACCAAGAAAACTGTGCTTGTGGCTCGAAAGAAATAGTACTAGTTAAAGGAATATTTAAATATGCACCAG
Source organism: uncultured Bacteroidota bacterium (assembly GCA_903927185.1). Lineage (GTDB taxonomy): Bacteria > Bacteroidota > Bacteroidia > Chitinophagales > Chitinophagaceae > Sediminibacterium. The sequence continues at coordinate 6,571 of CAIYLW010000107.1, read as the reverse complement.
CTGCATACCCGAAATCGTTCTTATAGTCAATTGCAGCGGCATCTTTCATTCTAAACTTAGAATAGTTTAGCGCTCCAAGTAAACCTCCGGAAATTCCGTTTTTAGATTTAGCCTTAGCTGTTTGAGAAAATGCCGCTGTAGCAAACAAAAGAATTGCTACTGTTAGTGACATTAATTTTAGATTTTTCATATTAGTTTTTTGGTTTTATAACTTGCTTATTCAATTACTTATCAAAGCGATATGTAATTAGATTGGGCAAAATTAGTTAAAAAAGTAGAAAATAATTATATATCTGCTGAATTTTTATATTAAAAGAACAATTTATTTCACTTTCACCCGTTTTCAAACAAAAAACGGGCTTCCCATCCTAAAATTCATTATTTCTTAATTGCAAATATTTCATCATTTAGAGATAAGCTTCCAAGAGTGTATTGGCATTATTCTTTACTTCAATATCATATTGATAGTAATTTAGCAATTGTCAATTTAAGAAAATGCAAATCAAAGACATCGTTCAAGAGCTAGAATTAGTTGCCCCTGCCGCTTTTCAGGAATCATACGATAATGCCGGACTGATCGTGGGCAGCGAAGAATGGGCATGTACTGGTATCATTTGTACTTTAGATGCTACTGAAGAAGTGGTTTTAGAAGCAAAAGCAGCCGGTTGTAATTTAGTAGTTTCCCATCATCCCATTATATTTAATGGTCTAAAGAAACTCAATGGCAAGAACTATGTAGAAAAAACAATCATTTCTGCAATTAAAAATGATATTGCCATTTTTGCTATTCATACCAATTTAGATAACGTTATCGATGGAGTAAGCGATACCATGGCTATCAAATTAGGCCTTCAGTATAAAAAAGTTTTACTTCCCAAAGCTGGGCTGATATCAAAAAAGTATCCTCCAATTGAAGGTATTGACTCTCCAGATATTTCATTAAATTATGATAATCAACAAGTTGGATCTGGATTAATAGCAGATTTACCAGAAGAAATGGAAGAAAATGGATTCTTACAGATGCTTCAAACAAGCTTTAATTTACAAGTAATCAGGCATAGCCCTTTATTAGGCAAGCCTATCAAAAAAGTAGCCGTTTGTGGTGGGGCTGGCAGTTTTTTAATAAATGAGGCGATTGCTGCAGGTGCAGACATTTTTATCACGTCGGACCTGAAATACCATGATTTTTTTGATGCCGACGATCGAATCCTGCTAGCCGATATTGGACACTGGGAAAGCGAACAATTCACTATCGGTCTTTTAATTGATATTTTACAGGCTAAATTCCCTACCTTTGCCGTCCTCAAATCAGTTATAAAAACCAACCCGGTGAATTATTTTCTGAAAGAGGATTAAGGTTTGCAGTAATGTGAACCAATACAAACTCCAAATTTTATACTAGATATGGCATCTGTTAAAGATTTCTCTGTTGAAGAAAAACTGTTAAACCTCGTAAGGTTACAAAAGATTGACAGCAAACTGGATGAGATTCAGGTTTTGAGAGGCGAATTGCCGATGGAAGTAAGCGACCTCGAAGATGAGATCCAGGGATTGCATAGTCGTCAAACTCGTATCGAAGAAGAAATCAATGGCATTTCTGAATTCATTGAGGGTAAGAAAACTACCATCAAAGACAGTGAAGCCTTGATTGCTAAATACGAAAAGCAAAGTGAGAATGTAAAGAACAATCGCGAATTCGAAGCGATCAATAAAGAAATCGAAATGCAACAGCTTGAAATTAAACTATCTGAAAAGCATATCCGTGATGCAAACGAAGAATTGACTGAAAAGATCAAGAATTTGGAAGTTGCAAAAAAACAAGTAGCAGTTAAGGAAGGCGTGTTGAATCATAAGAAAAGCGAATTGGAAAAAATCATCGCTGAAACTGAAAAAGAAGAAACTCAATTCAGAAAACAAAGTGCTGATGCACGTGGTCATATCGATGAGCGTTTATTATATAGCTACGACCGTATTCGCAATAGCTACCGTAATGGACTTTCTGTGGTGCCGGTAGAAAGAGATGCTTGCGGTGGTTGCTTTAACTCAATTCCTCCTCAACGTCAGAGCGAAATTCGCTTACACAAGAAAATCATCGTTTGTGAAAACTGCGGTAGAATTTTAGTGGATGCCGATTTGAGCGATAGCATTGAAATAAAATAAGTGTTAAATATTCTATAGAATTTATAAAGGGCATGCATTAAGCTGCCCTTTTTTTATTTTACACCCGATGAATACGTCCATTTTAATTTTTATTTCCTTATTTTTTTCAGCATTCGCAAATGCTGAAAAAGTATTCGATTATAATACTACCTGCCAACAGGCCTATCAAGAAATTACCAAACTAAAGATCGAATCAGGCTTAGCGCTTATTGCAAAAGCAAAAAAACAAAACCCGGATAATTTAATTCCGGTGATGCTCGAAGACTACACTGATTTTTTTCAACTTTTTTTTAATGAAGATCCCAAGGACTTTCAAAAAATGATGCCTCATTTTAATGAGCGTATGACTATACTTGCTGAGGGACCCAAAAATTCACCCTACTATAATTTTTGCTTAAGCACAATCAGAATTCATAAAGCGGCTATTGAAATCAAGTTCGGGCAAAACTGGAATGCTGGTTGGGATTTCAGAAAGGCATTCCTGCTTCTAAAAGAGAATAGAAAAAATCATCCAGATTTTATATTAGATGAAATGATGACGGGCTCTTTATATGCGATTATCGGCACGCTTCCTTCGGGTTACAAATGGCTGGCAAGCATTTTAGGTCTGAAGGGTTCTATAGGCGAAGGAATGGCTTTGCTGAAGAGGTTTACTTATAGCGAAGACCCCTGGGCAAAATTGTATTCGAATGAATCTGCTTTTATCTATCCATTCCTTTTATTCTATATCGAAAACAAAAGAGACGAAGCTGTTTCATTTGCCCAACAGAAAAAATTAGATATCGTTAATAATCATTTACTATGTTATATGGCGGCAAATTTGGCCATCAATAATAAGCAGACTGCCATTGCTGGAGTGATGATGCAAAATAGGAACATGAGTCCAGATTATTTAAAACTATCTGTGTGGGATTTCGAAATGGGTTATGTGAAATTGTATCATCTTGAATTAAACGAATCAATTAAATATTTAGAGCAATTTAAAACTGACTTTAAAGGAAATTTTTATCGCAAAGATGCTAATTCAAAATTAAGCTATGCCTATTATCTCCAAGGGAATATGGCAAAAGCTGTTGCCACAAGAAATGAAATTTTAAAAAAAGGAGCCACCGATACAGATGCCGATAAGAAAGCATGGAAAGATGCTAAAGCGGGCTCATGGCCCAATGAATTATTATTGAAATCTCGATTATTGAATGATGGGGGATTCCATAAAGAAGCTTTAGCCATATTAGTTGGCAAAAAACTAGACAGTTTTACAACTGATGAAGACAAATTAGAATTTTCCTATCGTGTGGCTAGAATTTATGACGACTTAGGTAAAAAAGACGAAGCAATCAAAGATTATCAAATTGCCATTTCTCTGGGAGAGCATCGTAAGGAGTATTACGCGGCAAGATCAGCACTGCAAATTGGTCAGATCTATGAAGACCGCGGTCAAAAAGCATTAGCCATTATCTATTATCAAAAATGCCTTGATATGGCAGATCATGAATTCAAGGACTCCTTAGATCAACGAGCTAAATCGGGTATTGGGCGCTGTAAAGGAGATTAACGCCTTTCTAAAATTATATTACTAGGATCAATTTGCTCAACAGGTACAGCTTCTATATCTTGCGCATGAGTTCTCAACAAAGAACATCAAAACAAATCAAGCATGCTTCGCAAATTACAAATACAATATTATGCCATCATCGATTCAATCGAAATCGAATTTGCACCACATCTAAATATCATAACAGGTGAAACTGGTGCTGGTAAAAGTATCTTAATGGGAGCACTGAGTTTAATATTGGGAGAACGAGCTGATAGTTCTGTACTTCGCTATGCAGATAAAAAATCTGTGATTGAAGGATATTTTCAAATTGATCATAAACAACCTGTTTTAGACTTTTTAGTAGCAAACGATTTAGATGCGGAGAACGAGTTGGTGATCCGAAGAGAAATTACCCCTAATGGAAAATCCAGGGCTTTTATTAATGATACACCAGCCAGCTTACAACAACTAAAAGAACTGGCAAGTATGCTGGTTGATTTGCATCAGCAGTTCGACTCATTAACCTTAGGTGATAACGATTTTCAACGAACAGTTTTGGATGCCCTTGCTTCTAACCAAATGCTGCTTCAACAGTATCAATTGGTTTTTCAACAATGGCAAACCGTTAAAAAAGAATTAGAAGATCTCGAAAATCGAAAACTGAATTTTCAAAAAGAATTCGACTACCATCAATTTCTATTCACAGAACTCGAGGAACAATCTTTCAAAGAAAACGAACTAGAAGAAATAGAGGCTGAGCTGCAATTAATGAGCCATGCTGAGGGCATCAAATCTGTATTAACAAAAATAAATACTGATCTGGAATCGGGCGATCAACCTATCCTACCCTTATTTAAACAATGGATCAATCAATTAAATAGCATCGCAGTCTATCATGCAGCTCTGCCCTCGGTGATAAAAAGATTAGAGAGTGCACAGATAGAATTGCAAGATATTACAGATGAGATGGAACAGTTGAATAACAAAGTTCAATTGGATGAAAAGAGAATGGAATGGATCAACGATCGTATGGCAGCGGGCTATAAATTATTGAAGAAACATAGTGTAAAAACAACGGCAGAATTATTAGCCATTCAAAAAGATTTAGCAGAGAAACTAGAAGCCGTTTTCCTGATCGATGAAACAATAGCTGAAAAACAAAAATCACTAGTTACTTTTTTAGCAGAGGTAAATTCAATAGCAAAAAAAATATCATTAGCCAGAAAAAAAGAGGTAGCACCTTTAGAGAATAAAGTGAACGAGCTTTTGCTTTTAGTTGGGATGCCTAATGCCCGATTAAAGGTAAGTATCGAAGACAGCTCTTTACACATTTTCGGAATGGATCAAATTGAATTCCTATTCGATGCCAATAAAAGCAACCGTTTTGAGCCGATTCGAAAAGTAGCAAGTGGCGGCGAATTAAGTAGATTAATGCTTTGTATCAAATCTCTTGTTGCAGAAAAGGTTGACCTGGCTACCCTTATTTTTGATGAAATAGATACGGGTATTTCCGGCGAAGCAGCAAAGCAAGTGGGTCGTATTATGAAAGGGTTATCAAAGAACCGCCAAATAATATGTATTACACACCAGCCTCAAATTGCGGGAAAGGCCGATGCTCATTTTTATGTTTATAAAGAAGATCAATCTGGTACTATCAAAACCAATTTGCGCTTATTAAACAATGAAGAAAGAATCAATAAAATTGCACAAATGTTGGGTGGTGAAACACCATCAGCTGCCGCATTAGAAAATGCAAAAGAAATGATGCAAGTTTAACAAACAAATTTTTAACCCACTTAAAACAAACACTATGCCTTGGATTGAGTATGTTGGATTTATCGGTGCCTTTTTAACTGCAGTAACTTTTATGCCACAAGTATGGCTCGCATGGAAAACAAAAAGTGTGGGAGACCTTAGCGTGGGAATGTTAGGAATCGTTTTTGTGAGTGTAATCGTCTGGTTAGTGTACGGTTTTTTTTTACACCTCGTACCAGTAATAATCGCAAACTTTATTGTAGGATTTCTTTCAGTGGTGTTACTTTATTTTAAATTTACTTTTCCCAAAAAATAGTTTCATAAAAAAGCCATCCTAAAAAATAATATAGGATGGCTTTTTTGGGAATAATATTTTCAGTCCCTTGGGATAGGTTTAGTATTCGTCTTCGTTGAACATAAAATCTTCCTGGCTTGGGTAATCAGGCCAAATGTCTTCAATGCTCTCGTACACTTCACCTTCATCTTCTAGTTCCTGTAAGTTCTCAACAACTTCAATCGGTGCTCCACTTCGGATACCATAGTCGATCAGTTCGTCTTTGCTTGCAGGCCAAGGTGCTTCCTCCAGGTAACTTGCTAATTCTAATGTCCAGAACATACCTATAAAATTTTTGCAAATGTAATCGTATAAATGAAATTACCAAACCTAAGTTTTACCCCCGCTATAAACAAATCATTAAAATTTAGACCTGTTGGCCTTCCTTTTGTAGGTTTGCAACGCTAATCTCAACCTAATCTGATGCTAAAAGCCGAAAATATTACTAAAAATTATGGTCAATTGGCCGTTTTGAAAGGCGTGGATATTGCCATACAAAGGGCCGAAATTGTTAGTATTGTGGGCTCCTCTGGTGCAGGTAAAAGTACTTTATTACATATTTTAGGTACCCTCGACAAGGCCGATTCAGGGAATATTTTTATTAATAATCAACAAGTTAGTTTACTAAAAGGCCGCGAATTAGCTGCTTTTAGAAATAAACATATTGGTTTTGTTTTTCAGTTTCACCATTTACTTCCTGAGTTTTCAGCGCTGGAAAATGTATCCATTCCCGGATGGATAGCAGGGAGAAAGAAAAAAGAGGTAGAAGCAGATGCTATTGCACT
>CAIYLW010000106.1 GCA_903927185.1 uncultured Bacteroidota bacterium | reverse complement strand
TTTGCATATTAAGCGTCGTGTTACGCGACGCTTGTATTATGTTTTCAGATACAGAAAAGAGCGATCAGATTTATTTTAAAGATATTAGTACTGTAATCGTACTCATATAATTTTCTTGTTCCGTAATCTTTTTCTAAATTCAGCGTTAGGCTCTGGGTCTCCATACGTCTCTTCATAATTTCTTATCATTCCAAGTAGCACTTCAGGCTGCTTATCAATTGCAGGCTCTGGATTTACGAGCGCATCAATAGCTACACACCGATTCAAGGTTATAGCCTCCATAAGGTTTTCTTTGCTTGTTACCCAGAATACATCTTTCGCACATTCCTTACAGAAACGTACACCCTCACGCGATGTTTCTTGCATAGCATCCCAATTCTGAGCACAACGAAAACCAAACACACAATTTCTGATATTGATTCTAGTTTTGCTGACTTGATTTTGTTTGAAATTTTTCATAATGACCAGTTTATGGTTGTTGTACACCAATCAAATAGGATGCTGACAATTTATACCCACGTCATTGGTAATTACCTAAGGAATTCAAGCGCTCAATTTACGGCACAAAGCTGAATAAACAATTCTCAGTGTTAATAATGTAAGGGGTTTATATTTCTTAATTAAGCTTTATTACTATAGCAAATTAAATTTAAGAGGCTAAAATAAAGCTAGTGAAATCGAATAATTATACTGGAATGAATTATGTCTGATTACAACCCAAGAGAAAAAAGAATAGTTTATTGCGTTCCGTTGGGGCAGCTTGTTGACCCAGATTATGGGTTTGTAAAACCGCTTTTTGAAAAAACGGCATCGGGGTTAATTCCAGTAGATAAATCTAGCTTTCCTAACAACGGGAAGATTCATGTTACACAAGGGTATAACAGGGTATTTACACCGTCGGATGAGATGAAATTCTTTAGAGTTGAAACCAACGTTTCAACTAACTGGAATCCGGAGACCGCTCACGATGGGTTATCTAAATATGCTACTTACAATAAAAATATAGAGGCAGCTAAGTATTTAGAAGTTTCACAGGTTTTTATAACTGAATACCCAGACCCTAGTAGGCCTGCTAGCATGAATTGCATAAGCTCAGGAAAGCCTGCAGATGGGTTTTTTATTCTATGTGACGGACCTAAAAACTTTAAGGTTCTGATAGGGCCATTAGATATTGTTAAGGAGAGCCAAAGAGTTTCTGAAAATGGCTTATATAATTTTCAATATAAGGCTGTTGACAGGCCTATTGGCGGTAACTTTACACCAATTAATAAAGTTCCTCATAGCGCCATGGTTTTCGAGGTTGATTTGATGCCAGATGGCGCCTTAGTTGAAGTTGACGGAGACCAATATCTTGTTAACCATCAAGAGCTTTTGCCATTTAGCACATCCACATTGATTGATCTAAGTTCAGATGACCATATTATTAAATGGGCACAAAAAACCTTAAGAATATCTAAGAAAGCGAGTCAGGCTGAATTAATTAATTTAAAAAGCATCGTAGATAAGATTCCTGAAGAAAGCTCTGAGCTGCCTATTCAGATCTTAGAGGATAGAAGGGCTCGTTTAAGAGCCATTCCGGAAAAGCTTTTAAAGATGGATGGTTTGGGTCAAATATTTTCTGACTTTATAAATTCTGATGAGGGCCAAAAACTACTAGAGAATCATATTGAAGCCAATAGAACTGGCTTACTCGAAAAGTATCACTTCAATGAACTTGAAAAAATTAGAGAAAAAACTAAACGTGAAGTTGATGAATTAACCGAAGAAAAAAGAGCAGAACTTGATTTAATAAATGAAAAGATTTTAGAGAGTTCCAATCAATTAGAGAGTCTGCAAGATCCAGAAGTTAGCCAGAACTTAAAACAAGCGGAAATTGAATTAAAGAAGATCAGGGAAGAAAAGAATATTATTTACTCTATTAGCGAACTCGAAATTCAGAAAAAGCTTATTGAAACAGACCTTGGGGAACTCAATGTCCGACATTCAAAAGCCAAAACTTTTCTTGATGAGTTGCAAGCAAATATTAATAAATCGCAAGATACTCATAAATTAAAGCTTATAGAATTAAAAATGGAGTTAGAGGCACTTTCAGGTAATGTTGTGAGTGATGATGACCTAAAAGCGAAGGTTAAATTGGATGCAATTAGTTTTGAGGATCAGCCAATCGCAGATCTTAAATCTGCAAAAATTAACGTTATTAAAAGTATTAGATCAAGCTTCCAGCTTAAGGGAAGGGTGGTAGATTTTAATGAGATAGCAGTAATTCTTACTTGCATAATGCAAAGCCTGATTCTGACGTTAGCAGGCAAGCCAGGATCCGGCAAAACTTCTACAGCTTTCGAGCTTGCTCAATCTTTGGGTTTGCTTTCTCGCAATAAATTCGTTCATATACAGGTTCAACGCGGCTGGACTTCTGATAGAGATATTATAGGATTTTATAATAAATTAACTCGAGTATATGATGCGGATAGATTCGGTCTATATAAGCTTATAAATGCTTTTCAAGAGGATGATTTAGAAGATCAATTGTCAGTTGCTTTGCTCGACGAGGCTAATTTAAGTCCTATAGAACATTACTGGTCTGGTTTTATGGGGGCTTGTGACAATCCTACTAGTTTTTCTACACAAGGTAAGAGTTTGAAATTACCTGATGGACTAAGATTTATCGCAACAGTTAATTATGATCGAACTACTGAGCCTCTATCAGCAAGGTTTTTAGATAGAAGCCCAGTAATTTATATTGAGAATAAAAAATCTGCTTTACTTGATGAGAGAAAAATTACTT
>CAIYLW010000105.1 GCA_903927185.1 uncultured Bacteroidota bacterium | reverse complement strand
TAATCCTTTAGTTCGCATTAATGAAATGCCAAAAGTAGAGGTACATATTCTAGCTAATGGGGGTTCTAATATTAAAGGTGTTGGCGAGCCTGGGTTACCCCCATTTGCTCCAGCATTATGTAATGCAATATTCGCAGCAACCGGGAAGCGGATAAGAAGACTTCCATTTGATATCAATAAAATTGTATAATTAGTTTTCCTGATTTTTTTATGAATAGAATACTTGTCACTTCATTTTGTGTAATAATAATTTTTTTTCTGGGTGCTGCATTTGTTCAGGCGTATAATTTGCCTGAAAGTATTCTAAGGGGGAAAGAAGTTTATACTACATTTTGTCAAAATTGTCATATGGAAGATGGACAAGGCATTGCAGGTACCAATCCACCTTTGGCTAAATCTGATTATTTGAAACATCCAGTTAATGATTTGATATTATTAGTGCTAAAAGGACAAATGGGAAAAGTAAAAGTAAATGGTGTGACTTATGATACCCCAATGCTTCCTTTGGATTATATGACAGACGAACAAATTGCGGATGCATTAAATTATACTAGAAATTCCTGGGGAAATAAAAATGCAGTTGCCGTAGTTCCTTCACAGGTTAAAAAATTGAGAAACTAATTTTTATACATGCAGGAGATTGCCCAAATAGTAAAGGCATATGAGATGGCTAGAAAGCAGGGAAAGAAAACTTCTCTTGCTACAGTAGTGCATGTTTCTGGTTCGTCTTACCGCAGACCTGGAGCTAGAATGTTGGTAACTGAGGATGGTGAAATGACAGGCGCTATTAGTGGAGGTTGTTTAGAAGGGGATGCTCTGCGGAAAGCAGCCTTAGCAATTTCACAAGCAAAAAATAAACTGGTCATTTATGATACTACTGATGAGGACGATGCAAAATTGGGTATTCAGTTAGGCTGTAATGGTATAGTTTCTATTATGTTTGAACCAATTTTAGATGGAGCAGAAAATAATCCAATTATTTCACTTTCGAATACAATTTCGGAAAGAACGCCTTCTTTGATTTTTACTATATTTTCAAAAGACCATCAAAAACAATTAGGCACTTTTAGCCTTTCAACACTTCCGTCATTTATTAAAGAATTAATTGCAGATGATATTTCGCAAGTGATTGATTCAAGAAAATCGCTTCATAAGGATTTGTTTTTTGAAGAAAATAAAAATCATTGCTTTATAGAATTCTGTGAACCAACTATATCTTTGGTTATCGTTGGAGCAGGAAATGATGCAATGCCTTTAGCAAAAATAGCAGCTGTTATAGGATGGAATATTACTATTGTAGACGGACGTTTAACGCATGCCAATAAACAAAGGTTCCCTTCAATAAGTGAAATAAAAGTGGGAAAGCCACATGATGTTATAGATCAAGTCTTCATTGATGAAAGAACTGCTTTTGTACTTATGACCCATAATTATAATTACGATCTGTCCATACTGGAAAGCTTACGTGGAAAGGGTTTTGGGTATATTGGTTTATTAGGTCCGGCTTCGAAAAGAGATAGGATGTTTTCCGAGCTGGTACAAAAAGATATTGTATTTACTGATTACGAAAAAAAGAAAATGTTTGGTCCCACTGGGTTGGATTTGGGAGCCGAAACTGCCGAAGAAATTGCACTGTCTATCTGTTCTGAAATTATGTCTTTCATAAATAATTCCTCAGCAATTAAATTAAGAGAAAAATTAGAACCCATTCACCAGGTATGATGGGGGGGCTATCTATATTAATATTAGCTGCAGGTGCTGCCAGAAGAATGGGCAAGGCAAAAATGTTATTGCCTTTTGGAAATTCAACAATTCTACAAACTATCATAGAAAATGCGAAAGCAATTAATTCGGATACCATTTGCATGGTTACTGGGTATTATCATCATGAGCTTATTGCATCTATTGCGGATGAAAAAGTTAGATTGGTTTATAATGAACGTTGGGAGGAAGGAATGTCTGGGTCGATTAAAAAAGGACTCTCTTATTTAATTAGTCAGAGCCCTGAAATGAAAGCGGTATTGATTTTAGTGGCTGATCAGCCTTTTATCTCAAGTGCTTTGTTAAATGAGATGATACAGTTACAAACAATCACTAATAAAGGAATAGTAGCCGCTAGTTATACAGGAATCGCTGGGACGCCTGTTTTATTTACTGTTAACCATTTTTCGAGTTTAGAAAAATTGTCGGGTGATAAAGGTGCGCGCTCTATCTTGCAGCTATATCCGAATGATCTAATCACAGTAGATTTCCCTTTAGGCGATATTGATATTGATACACAGGATGATTATAATAAACTACTTCTTAAATAAATGAAATGCTGAAGGATAACCACGATAGGATTCATAATTACCTCCGGATTTCATTGACCGACAACTGTAATCTGCGTTGTTTTTATTGTATGCCCGAAGAGGATTATAGTTTTATGCCTAATCAACAATTAATGCAGGCAGATGAGCTGATTAAAATTGCTCGATTATTTGTGGCACAAGGGGTAACGAAAATAAGACTTACTGGGGGCGAACCATTGGTGAGAAAAGATGCACGTGAAATTATTGCAGAATTAGGTAAACTAGGAGTAGAGTTAACGATAACGACCAATGCAACTCGAGTTCAATATTTTGTAGATGCATTTGAAGATGCCGGAATACGTTCAGTGAATATAAGTTTAGATACCTTACAAAAAGAGAAGTTTCACTTAATCACACGTAGAGACCAGTTCGATGTGGTGAAACAGAATATAGATACATTACTCTTGCGTGGATTTAAAGTAAAAATAAATGTAGTAGTAGTTAAGGGATTGAATGATTCGGAAATTTTAGATTTTATTGAATGGACAAAAAACGCTTCTATACAAATCCGCTTTATTGAGTTTATGCCATTTGATGGAAATAAATGGAACAGAGATAAGTTGGTTACACTTCATGAGATTCTTACTATTATCAGCGAAAAATATTCTTTTATTGCCGCTGAAAATGCAGCTCATGATACTAGTAAAAATTTCACTTTACCAGGACATGCCGGAAGCTTTGCCATTATCAGTACGATGAGTGTGCCATTTTGTGATACTTGTAATAGAATTCGACTCACTGCAGATGGGAAAATAAAAAACTGTTTGTTTTCTGAAGAAGAATCAGACTTATTAAAGGCTTTAAGAAACGGTGAAGAATTATTGCCACTTATAGAATCTTCCATAAAGAGTAAGCATAAAGAATTGGGCGGACAGTTTACAAAACAATTTGAATTAATAGATGCCGATACCATTCATAATAGAAGTATGATTGCTATTGGTGGTTAAATAACCTATATGATATCAGTTGCAGAAGCGAAAAATATCGTAATTGCTCATTGTGAAATACTGAGTTCTATTAAACTGCTCATCGAAGACTCAGTAGGATATGTACTATCGGAAAATATTCATAGTGAGAAAAATATCCCTGGATTCCGACAATCCTCAATGGATGGATTTGCTATTAGAATAGAAGATGTTCAAAAAATACTAACCATTCAGGATGAATTGCCAGCAGGAAGTTCTAAACAGCTGAGATTGAATGAAAATGCCTGTATTAAAGTATTCACAGGAGGTCCCGTTCCCGATGGTGCTGATATTGTTATTCAAAAGGAATGGACTCGGGTAGAATCTAATTCAATTCAAATCAATGCAGGGTATCTTGAATTAGGTGCCAATATTCGTATGCCAGGTTCGGATATAAAAAAAGATGCACTTGCTTTTAAAAAAGGTACAGCTATTTCTGCCATGCATATTGGTTATTTAGCAAGCATGGGTATTAAAGAATTATCAGTAATCAGGAAACCGAAAGTTGGGATCATTATTACGGGAAATGAATTAGTTCAGCCAGGAAACGAGTTATTGTCTGGTCAGGTATATGAATCAAATTCTTATGCTCTAAAAGCTTGTTTACAAAAGCAGCAAATCAAGACCATACAATTATATTATGTCAAAGATAATTTAGAAGCAACTCAAGAAATCATATCGAAATCGTTATCAGAAAATGATATGCTTTTAATTACTGGCGGAGTGAGTGTTGGTGAGTATGATTTTGTGGCAGGAGCATGTATACAACAAGGCGTTCAAAAATTATTTCATGGCGTAAAACAAAAGCCAGGTAAACCATTGTTTTTTGGAAAAAAAGGAGAAGTTCTGGTATTTGGGTTGCCAGGTAATCCAGCATCGGTATTGAGTTGTTATCAACAATATGTTTTTACGGCACTAAATGCATTAACTGGCTTTCAGCAAATAGAAAATAGCTTTGCTAAATTGGAGATACCCTTTGAAAAGAAACCTCCTCTTACTTTATTTTTGAAAGGATATTACGAATCTGGCTCTGTTCAAATATTACCTGCACAAGCGTCTTATCAATTAAGCGCATTTGTAACTGCAAATTGTTGGGTAGAATTAGATGCAGAGGAAAATTATTTTGAAAAAGATCAACAAGTAAAAATTCATTTATTTGCTTAATTAATTTTCATGCAAGAAATTCTTCTATATGGGTTATGTTTTTTTACGGTTGCATTCCTTTATGCAAGTGTGGGACATGGAGGAGCTAGTGGCTATTTAGCATTGATGGCATTATTAGGATTTACTCCTTTAGTAATGAAGCCCACTGCATTACTTTTAAATGTATTGGTTTCCTTAATTGCATTTATTTCTTTTTATAAAGCCAAGCATTTTAAATCAACCTTATTATGGCCATTAATTGCAGGGTCAATACCCTTTGCATTTATTGGTGCAATAATGCCTATTTCTGATTTGACGTATAAGAAATTATTAGGGGTTGTTTTGTTAATATCCATAGTTAGGTTGATTTGGTCCAATACAAATCAAGCAGTAAAACCTGAACCCAAATGGCCCATTCTTTTTGTTATTGGCGCTGCAATAGGCTTGGTTTCTGGGATGATTGGAATGGGTGGAGGCATTTTATTATCACCAATTTTATTGTTGATGGGTTGGAGTACCATGAAGCAAACAGCAGCAATTAGTGCTATTTTCATATTTCTAAATTCAGTAGCAGGTATAGTTGGACAAATGAAAACAGGTTTTGATTTGAGTCCGCAAATACTTTCTATCATTGTATTTGTTTTAATAGGTGGAACAGCAGGTGCTTATTATGGGGCTGAAAAAATACCTGTAAAAGGCATGAAATATGTATTAGCCTTCGTATTAGTAATGGCAGCAGGAAAACTCATATTTGTAAAATAAATTATGACAATAACAGTATATTTTTTTGGTTCATTAGTTGATATTACCAGCGTGTCAAAAAAAGAATTACCCATCTTGATGGATACGAATTCATTGAATCTTCATTTACAAAAAGAATATCCTGCATTAGTTAATACAAAATACTTTATTGCTGTAAACCAGCAAATGATAAAAGCTAATCGCAATTTAATTCATGGAGATATTGTGGCTTTCATGCCACCCTTTTCTGGAGGTTAATTATGGCAGATAAAGATAGATATCAGCGACAAATGATTTTGCCCTCCTTTGGGTTAGCAAAGCAAGAAAAATTACTTGCTGCTAACGTATTGATTGTTGGGATGGGAGGTTTAGGTTGTCCGGCTCTGCAATATCTGGTAGGTGCCGGTGTAGGAAATATTGGGATTATGGATGCTGATAAGATTAGTTTATCCAACCTTCATCGACAAGTTTTATTCACTGAATCAGAAATCGGCTTATTAAAAGTTAATCAGGCTGCAGCTAAGATGCGATTATTGAATTCAGATGTAAGTATTGAAACCTATCCCATTCATATTGATCAGTCCAATGCACTTTCCATCATAGCTAAATATGATTTGGTGATTGATGCCACAGATAATTTTTCTGCAAAATATTTGATTAATGATGCTTGTTTTATTTTAAACAAACCCTATGTTTTTGGTGCAGTTTCTAGATATGAGGGCCAGGTATCTGTTTTTAATTTAACTACGACAAAGGGAAAGAAAATTAACTACCGTGATTTATTTCCGGAAGCTCCAAAACCAGGGGAAGTGCCTAACTGCGCTGAAGCTGGAGTGATTGGTGTATTGCCAGGTATCATTGGAGCTATTCAAGCAGCTGAGGCTATTAAAATTATCACTGGTATTGGAAATCCTTTAAATGGTCGCTTATACCATTTCAATCTTTTGCAGGGCCAGGGTTATGAAATTGAAATTTCTGCTAGCGAAAAATTAATTGACATGAATGAGCAGATTTTTCAAGAATATAAGTATAATGAAATTGATGATGAAATAGATGTTCCCGAAATATCGGTATTGGAATTTAATAAAATGCGCTTGTTGCCTGAAGTGTTTGTTTTAGATGTTCGCGAGTGGCATGAATATCCCCAGATCGATTTTTCAAATGCGCAAATACCGATGTCGGAATTACAAGCTAGAATGTTTGAAATTCCTGAAAAGGAGATTTGTATTGTTTGTCACCAAGGAATCCGAAGCATCTACGCCGCTGAACAAATCAGTAAACAGCGTAATTTGAAAGTATATAGTTTAAAAGGTGGAATTACAGCTTATTTTAAATAAAAAATATGGAAGAGAAAAAAATACGAAACATATTTGTGGAAGGTGCAATCTCATCGCAGAAAATTGCTGACTCCATACAAAGTCATGCTTCTAAAACCAATATTGGAGCCCATAGTATTTTTCTGGGTCAGGTTCGTGCAGATACAATGGAAGATAAAACGGTAACTGCCATCGAATACACTACCTATCAGGAAATGGCATTAGAAAAAATGCATGAAATAAGAGAACGTATTTTTGCCAGGTATGAGCTAACCTGTATGCATGTGTATCATAGTTTGGGTAATATACTGGTAGGTGAAATTTGTTTGTTCGTTTTCACCTCTTCAAAACATCGAAAAATTGCCATAGAAGCATGTAATGAACTGGTGGAAGCTATTAAATTCGAATTGCCAGTTTGGGGTAAAGAAATCTATCAAGATCAAAGTATCGTATGGAAAGAAAATAAATAATATGGTTAACATCACTCATAAATCAAATAGTCTACGTAAAGCCATTGCTTCAGCGGTAGTGAAAGTTTCCAAAGAAGAAACAATTAAAGCCATACAAGAAGGGCTGGTTCCGAAAGGGGATGTATTTTCATTTGCAAAAGTGGCAGCTTTATTTGCAATAAAAAAGACGAGTGATATCATTCCAGATTGCCATCCATTGCCTATTGAGTATGCAGATATTCGATTTTCTATGCAGGAATTATCTATTGAAATTTTGGTAGAAGTGCATACCATTTATAAAACTGGTGTTGAAGTAGAAGCCATGCATGGAGCTTCTGTTGCTGCGCTAACATTATATGATATGCTTAAGCCGATTGATAAGCATGTTGAAATACAAAATATAAAGTTAGTAAGTAAGGAAGGAGGTAAATCAGATTTTAAAATTAACCCAGAGCAATTGATTACTGCGTCAGTGATAGTTTGTTCCGATTCCGTGTTTCAAAAATTAGCAGAAGACAAAGCAGGATTGGCATTAATCGAAAAACTGAAATCGGTTTCAATTACTACCAAAAACTATCATATCATTCCAGATACAAAAGTAGCCATTGAAGCTCAGATCCAATTATTTACAAAAGATTCAGATCATATATTAATTTTTGTGGGCGGCACTGGGGTATCTCCAAGAGATATTACACCCGAAACTATCCAACCATTATTAGAAAAAGAATTATTAGGGGTAATGGAACAGGCAAGAAATTATGGACAAGAAAGAATGCCCTATGCGATGCTTTCAAGAAGTATTGCGGGAATGATTGGCGAAACTTTGGTATTAAGTTTTCCTGGTTCTACAAAAGCTGCTCAAGAATATTTCGATGCGTTGTTTCCTCAAATTCTGCATAGTCTTAAAATGGTAAAGGGAGAGAAGCATTGATATTTTAATTAAATCAAACAATAAGGTACAAAAATCAAACAGAATAGCATAAAGCTTGTTAATCATTCCGTAATAAATAATTTCTCTATTACTTTTGCTTATTATCTCCAAAAATCAATAGAAATTACTTTGTTTTATTTCTGATTGGATCTATTATGATTTATAAAATGTTTGGAATAATTTCTAATTCTAAATGAGACAACCAAATAATAGATACTTTTAAGATTTAGAATGGGTATTTTATTTTCAATTCCAATAATCTGTAGTAAGAAAATGATTAATATTAAAAGCAAACGTATTATTTTCTTTGTATTAATAACGTTATTGAAATTCAGTACTTTAATTGCTCAAAAACAACTTTCATTAAAAGAGGCTTTGAAAATTGGTACTGAAAATTATGGTATCATAAAAGCAAAGACGCAATACGCAGAAGCTTCTAAAATTTCTGTAGAGCAAGCTAAGAGAGATGGCTTACCCAACTTTAATGTAAGTGCACAGCAGGATTTTGGAACTGTAAATGGTCAATATGGTCCTTTATATGGTTTTAATGGGTTAGGGGTTTCATCTGCCGGTCCGGCATTTGCTCAACAAAATAATAATGCTGCATTTGGAGCTCTTTATCTCACAAATATTAATTGGGACTTTTTTGCATTTGGCAAGGTTAAAGAAAAAATAAAAGTAGCAGAAGCTATTGCCCTAAAGGATGGGAAAGATTTGAATCAAGAATTATTTCAGCATAGAATAAAAATTTCGGCAGCCTATTTAAATCTGATAGCTGCAAAGCAATTGAAACATTCGTATGAAAAAAATCTGAATAGAGCGGATACCTCGAGGCGAATAGCAGTTGCTAAAGTGTTAAGCGGAATGATCCCTGGTGTTGACTCCTCTCAGGCAAATGCGGAATATTCTTCTGCGAAGATTTTGTTGACAAAATCAATGGATCAGGAAGCAGAGCTATCCAATCAATTATCTCAGTTATTAGGAATAGCGCCACAAGAATATATGTTGGATAGCTTTTTTATTAGCAGAATACCCAAACTATTACAAGATTCAATTGCAATTCAACAACATCCACTGCTACAATTTTATCAGAGTAGAATTGATGCAAGTGATGCACAATCAAAATATATAAAGACAGGTTATTACCCTGTATTTACAGCAGTTGGTGTGCTTCAGGGTAGAGGATCTGGTTTTAATAGTGGATATCCAAATAATCAGCTCGATTTTTCAAAAAATTATTGGACTGGTATTACTCCTGCTCGTACCAACTATTTATTTGGTGTTGGAGTTACTTGGAATATCACACAACCTTATCGAATCTCTCAACAGGTTAAGTCGCAAAATATCATTAGTAAAGGATTACAAGAGGAGTATAATTTTATTGATCAACAACTAAAAGCTCAACTGCAATTGTCTGATACTAAAATTAAAAATGCATTAGTTTTATTTAACGAAGCACCTGTGCAAGTAAAAGCTGCAACAGATGCCTATCTACAGAAGTCGGTACTTTATAAAAACGGATTAACAAATTTGGTTGATTTAACTCAAACGCTTTATACACTAGTGAGAGCAGAAACAGATCGGGATATTGCTTTTAATAATGTGTGGCAAGCTCTTTTGTTGAAAGCTGCTTCTACAGGCGATTTCAGCTTATTTGAAAACCAGTTTTAATTGAACTAAGTTATTAATTGAAATAATTATACCTCATTATGAATTTAATTCGCTTTGCGTTACGAAAACCCATCACCATACTCGTATTGGCAGCGGGACTTTTATTTTTTGGGATTAAAGCACTGAATACTATAAAAGTCGACATCTTTCCTAAATTGGACATGCCTGTTATTTATATCTCACACCCATTTGGTGGATATACACCTACACAGATGGAATCTTTCTTTGCTAAACAATATATTAATATTTTTCTTTTTGTAAATGGGATTAAAAGCATTGAGACAAAAAATATACAGGGGCTAACTTTAATGAAAATTAATTTCTATCCTGGAACAAATATGGCACAAGCTGCTGCTGAAGTGAGTGCATTTGGAAATAGGGCCCAATCGAATTTTCCGCAAGGCTCCAATCCGCCATTTATTATTCGATTTGACGCATCTACATTACCAGTTGGGCAATTAGTTCTAAGCAGTACTAAAAGAAGCAATAATGAATTATTAGACCTGGCAAATATTTATGTCCGATCCTCTTTTACTACTGTACCTGGATTAATTGGTTCTGCCCCTTTTGGGGGTAATATAAGAACAGTTGTTATAAAAGCCGATCCAGAATTATTGCGATTACATAATATGACTCCCGATCAGTTGGTGGAAGCCATGCGAATTAATAATCAGTCTACACCATCGGGTAATGTAAGAATTGGCGATAAAAATTATATTACTCCAGCAAACACTGCCATTCGCAATATAAAAGACTTTGAAAATATTCCACTATTTAAAGGGAGTGTACAAAATTTATATTTAAAAGATGTGGCTACTGTGGAGGATGGAGCAGATATAACTACTGGGTATGCTTTAGTTAATGGAAGACGTTCTGTTTATATCGACGTTGCAAAAGGAGCAGATGCTTCCACTTGGGAAGTAGTTCAGAAACTAAAAAAGGCGTTGCCGAAAATTCAATCTCAGCTGCCAGAAGATGTTAAATTGAGTTATGAATTTGATCAGTCAACTTATGTAATTAATTCAGTGAAGAGTCTCTTGAGTGAAGGCATTATTGGTGCGATACTGACAGGATTAATGGTGATACTTTTTCTAGGTGATTTGAGGGGTGCCATTATTGTTATTTTAACAATCCCTACATCTATTATTTCTGCGGTACTCTTTTTAAATCTCTTTGGACAAACTATTAATATCATGACCTTAAGTGGTTTAGCACTTGCCGTCGGGATATTGGTTGATGAGAGTACGGTTACTATTGAAAATATTCACCAGCATCTGGATATGGGGAAACCCAAAGCATTAGCCGTCTGGGATGCTTGTAAGGAAATTGCTTTTCCTAAGTTGTTGATTTTATTCTGTATCCTGGCTGTATTTGCACCAGCATTTACAATGGGCGGAATCCCTGGATCTTTATTCTTCCCCCTTGCTTTAGCAATTGGATTTAGTATGATTGTTTCTTATTTCTTAGCACAAACATTTGTTCCTGTAATGGCCAATTGGATTATGAAAGTAAAACATCATAAACGTGCCGATGGTAAAGAAATGACTGATGACGAAGAATTTGCCGCTGCAGGGTTTGATGCTTCCAGTGAAATAGATACCTGGAGCCAGAAAGCAAGATTAATTGAAAAAGATATTAGCAGTGATAAAATGACCCCTTTTGAAAGGATACGCAAAAGGTACCTCAATTTTATAAGTAGAATGATGCCTCATAGAAAACCCATTGTTATTATTTATTTAGTATTGGTTTGTTTAAGCGTAGGATTTTTATTTAAAAGTATTGGACATGATGTGTTGCCAAAAGTAAATGGCGGACAATTTATGCTTAGAATGCGTTTACCCGATGGAACTCGAATTGAACATACAGAACTTACTACTCTTCAGTTATTAGATAGTATTAATAAAATAGTTGGTAAAGAAAATATTTCCATTACATCTGCTTATGTTGGAATGCACCCAGGGCTTTTTTCTACTAGCCCTATTTTCTTATGGATGGCTGGCCCTCACGAAGCACTTTTACAAATTGCATTGAAAGAAAACGTAAAATTGGATCTGGATGAATTAAAAGATAAAATTAGAAATACTTCAAAATTGATTGATAACAATATCAAACTCTCTTTTGAGCCAATTGAATTGACTGATAAAATTTTAAGTCAGGGTTCGCCCACACCAATTGAAGTGCGGTTTTCTGGAAGGGATAAAAAAATGAATGAAACCTATGCTAAGAAATTAATAGAGAAATTAAATAAGATTACTTATTTGCGTGATGTACAGATTGGTCAATCTATTAAATATCCTGCCATCAATATTAATATCGATAGGATTAGAGCGGCACAATTAGGGGTAGATATTACGGATGTCTCAAGGTCACTAATTGCATCAACTTCTTCTTCCCGTTATACAGAAAAAAACAACTGGATTGATGAAAAGGCAGGAGTTACTTACGGTGTGCAAGTACAAGTACCAGAAAACAAAATGAATAGTCGGGAAGAAATGGGAGAGATTCCAATTTTAAAAAATGCCTCACGACCTTTATTAGGTGATGTAGCAACCTTATCCTTAGATTCTACATATGGAGAAACTGATAATCTTGGAGCACTACCGATTTTAACAGTAACTGCTAACTTGTTTAAAAAAGATTTAGGAACAGCATCGGAAGATGTAAATAAAGCAATAGTAGATCTAGGAAAATTACCACGTGGCATTAATGTGGAATTAATCGGATTAAGTAATACCCTTAATGAAACCTTGGATAGTTTGCAAAGTGGATTGGTAGTTGCAATCATCGTGATATTCTTAATGTTAGCAGCCAATTTTCAATCCTTTAAAGTTTCAGCTATTGTATTAACAACTGCTCCAGCAGTATTACTAGGTTCTTTGGGCCTTTTAATTTTATGTGGATCAACTTTAAATCTTCAATCATACATGGGGATGATTATGTCGGTTGGGGTTTCGATTTCCAATGCGGTTTTATTAATTACCAATGCAGAACAATTAAGAATGCATAATGGCGATGCCATGCTATCTGCAAAAGAAGCTGCAGCATTAAGGTTGCGACCAATTGTAATGACTGCTGCAGCAATGGTGGTGGGTATGGTTCCAATGGCACTCGGAATAGGTGAAGCAGGCGATCAATCTTCACCACTTGGAAGGGCTGTAATTGGAGGACTGGTTTTATCAACTTTTGCGGCTTTATTTATTCTTCCTTTAGTTTTTGCCTGGGGGCAAGGAAAGGCCTCAACAGCAAGTGTGTCTTTAGATCCGGAAGATGAAGAGAGCTCTCATTATATTCCGTCATTGCACCATGCATAATTTTTTAAATAAATAGTTAATTAAAAGTAACCTCAGTATATGAAATACATTTTTGCACAAAGGACTTACGTTACTGGAATATTTGGTTTGTTTGTTATTTTCTTATTTGTTAGTTGTAATAATGAAAAAAATCCTAAGCCGAATAATGAAAAAGAAAAAGTTGAAATAGCCAAGCCCGCAGATGTGGAAGCTTTTGTTTTAAGTAAAAGTAATTTAACATCCACTGTTAAAATTCCAGGAGAATTGATTGCATTTCAACAAGTTGATTTATATGCAAAAGTGAACAGTTATATAAAAAAAATGCAGGTAGATGTAGGTTCTGAAGTAAAAGCGGGACAGCTTCTTGCAGAATTAGAAGCTCCTGAAATAAATGCTCAATTATCTGCAGCTGATTCAAAATTTAAATCACAGGAAGCTATTTACTTTGCAAGTAAGGCAACCTATGATCGTTTGTTTGAAACCAATAAGACACCAGGTACTATTTCGAAAAATGATCTTGATCAAGCAAATGCAAAACAAAAATCCGACTTGGCTCAATTAGAGGCAGCCAAATCAAACTATCAAGAGATTTTAAATACCAAAGATTATTTACAAATAAGGGCGCCATTTAGTGGTGTTATCACTGTTAGAAATGTAAGTGCTGGTGCTTATGTTGGCCCATCGGGGAAAGGATCTGAATTGCCATTATTCACTTTGCAAGAGCATAATAAGTTAAGGTTAATAGTTAGTGTGCCTGAAGCATATACTGCTTATATAAGTTCAAAAAGTGAAGTGTCTTTTTCAGTGAACTTGATATCAAGTGAAAAGTATAAAGCCAAAATTGCCAGACTAGCTGGCGCTTTGGATACTAAACTTCGTTCGCAACATATCGAAATGGATGTAGTAAATGAGAATCATAAATTATTGCCAGGTATGGTAGCAGAAGTATCTATTCCACTCACTGCAAATGCAAATGCTTATATAGTTCCGGCTTCGGCAGTTTTAAATTCTACCACTGGCGTATTTGTGATATCGATACATCAAAAAACAAACAATTGGGTGCCAATAAAATCCGGAAGAACCTATGATGGAAGAACAGAAATATTTGGTGCCTTAACATCAGGCGACACTATCCTCACCAAAGCAAGTGAAGAAGTGCGAAATGGTACAGTTATAAATAATTTATTTATTAAGTAACGGATATTATTTTTTCGGATTAGTTTTTTGAGATGACATCCATTCCATAATAGTTACTGGTTTGCCATTTACTTTAACTATGCTTCCATTAAAATCTTGCCTTGGCAGGTTCTCATGTAAATATACCCATGACCAATGTCCGGGGTACACATATCCCTTACCACCATATAAATTAGTGATATCATTTACATGATCGTAGAAACTAAAGTGTACGTTCTTTGCACCCGCTGCTATTAAACGATTATATACAGGTAAAACAGTTTGATTTGGTTTTGTAGTTTCATCATCTTTAGAATGTACAAACCAAATAGGGATATTTTTAATTTTCTGCATCTCTTCATCACTGATGTATTCTGCTTGATACGCCAATGAACTAATATAAGCAGCAGCAAAATAATCTGGATGCAGCAATAACAGTTTTAAAGACATATAACCGCCATTGGAACATCCGCCTATATAAATTCTACTGGCATCAATTTTTGGGTTCGATTGTACATAATCTTTTATCAATGCCATTAATGCTTCATTATAAATATCATTAACCTTTCCTGTTGTATATGATCCTTGAATATTTTGCATCCAGAAAGTAGGACTCTGAGGTACTAGTACGTAAGCCCCATCAAATACGGATTGAATAGCTTCTGATGCATAGTTGGCAGCTTTGTTTCCCAATAGAGCAGTAGTTGGATCGAAACCTCCTTCTCCTCCACCATGTAACCAAATAATTAATGGGGATTTATCTTTTACATTAGAAGGTGCAAAAGAAGCATAGGACATAGTTAATTTATCGCTATAAGTAAATTTCCCCTTTAAATCAAATTGGTCCACCAACGGCATGATCTTACCAGTTGATTTACGCCAAACATCAAGTGTCTTATTATTGATAATATTGAATTGATAATCTACCCATTGATTTCCTTTACTCCAGGAATATTGGAACGGCGAACTGATGGGTAAATTTGGACCCACAGTTAGTACCAATGTGATATAACGCCCAACATGAAGTGTACCTGCATTTTCATCAGATATATAAGAGTAAAGGATACTTCTTTGACCAGAAGACTGATCGGCAGGAATCCCGCCATCAGATGATTTCCTAGTTACATATACAGAGAAGTCGTTACTATTTACATGCGAAGTGGTATCATCTAAAGCAAGAATTACTTTATTTACTGCAGGACCCCAATCGAATCCCTCCACAACTTGTTTGTATTCACCAGTTGATTTTGGATATCCTTTTTGTGCATAAA
Organism: uncultured Bacteroidota bacterium; assembly: GCA_903927185.1. Lineage (GTDB taxonomy): Bacteria > Bacteroidota > Bacteroidia > Chitinophagales > Chitinophagaceae > Sediminibacterium. The sequence continues at coordinate 12,802 of CAIYLW010000105.1, read as the reverse complement.
CTGAAATAGAAAATAAAATGAAAATTAGAAATAAAAAAGATTTAAATTTCCTCATGGCTGCTAATAATTAAATGATAAATGCAGCCTGAATTTAAATAAACTAACTGAGTAACTAAGAAAAATTTACAAAATCACTTGTCATGAGTACAAACTTTAATCAAACCAATCGTCGGGATTTCATTTCAAAAATGGGTATCGGAATTCTAGGAGCTCCATACATCATTAAAAATCTAAATGCGCATCATCAAGTTAAAATAGGTGCTATTACTTATTCTTTTAGAGACATGCCCCATCAAGATGGAGATTCCATTTTGCAGTATGTGTTAGAGGCAGGCATAAGTAATATTGAATTGATGGGCGACCCAGCAGAAGCATTTGCAGGTAAACCTCAAAGTAAAATTGATATGCATTCTATATATCCTATTTTCAAAAAAAGAAACGATAAAATAGAACTTACAGAGGATGAAAAGAAAATGCTTGTTGATTTTGAAAAGGAAAGAAAATTGAATAATGAAGCAACTGCAACCTGGAGAAGAACCGCATCTATGAGTAAGTTTGAAGAATTTAGAAAAATTTATAAAAAGGCAGGGGTTTCTATATATGCCTATAAGCCTGATTGTTTTGGCACACAAAATACAGATGAAGATATTCATTTTGGTATGGCTGCGGCTAAGGCATTAGGTGCAAGCCATGTAACACTTGAATTTACTTCTAATGAAACACATACTTTAAAACTTGCAACTATTGCTTCGGGGTATGGTATAAAAGTTGGGTATCATGGACATGAACAACAAACGCCTACTTTATGGGATAAAGCGTTAGCTCAATCTCCTGCTAATGCGATCAATGTTGATTTAGGTCATTTTGTGGCAGCTGGTAATAAAAACCCATTAGAATTTGTAAAGGCAAAACATGATCGAATTGTAAGTATGCATATCAAAGACAGACTTAATCCAGAACATGGTAAGGGCAATGTTGTTTGGGGAAAAGGAGATACGCCAATTGCAGATGCTTTAAAATTAATGCGTGACCAGAAATATACTTTCCCTGCTACTGTTGAAATGGAATATGAGGTTCCAAAAGATTCTGATCCAGTAAAGGAAGTTAAAAAATGTATTGATTTTTGTAAAAATGTATTGGGATAAAGAGAACAGTTCTATCACATTCATAAATAATGCTACCTAAAATAGGTGGCATTATTATTTTAAGTGCATTAAGGATATTCTAAAAATGTAAACAGCAATGTTCGCTATTGTTAGATAAAATAATTTATATTAGTATTCTTTTAATTTATTATCCCACAAAAATATTGAATGAATAGATTACATCCCGCCGACTATCTGGTGTTTTTTCTATATTTTATTTTGATAAGCTCTTATGGTTATTATATTTTCAAAAAAAAGAAATCAAAAAATATAAGTTCTACTGATTTTTTCTTGGCCGAAGGGGCATTGACTTGGTGGGCTATTGGCGCATCACTGATTGCTTCCAATATTTCTGCAGAACATTTTATTGGCATGTCTGGTTCTGGCTTTGCACTTGGGCTTGCAATTTCTACCTATGAATGGATGTCGGCCTTTACTTTAATATTGGTGGCAGTCTTTATTTTACCAATCTATTTAAAGAATAAGATTTTTACGATGCCGCAGTTTCTTTCTAAAAGATACAATGATACGGTAAGTACAATTATGGCAGTTTTTTGGCTACTTGTTTATGTATTTGTGAATCTTACATCCATTATTTATTTAGGGGCATTAGCAATTTCATCTATTACAAATATAAGTTTTGAGCTAAGTATTGTAGGATTAACGGTCTTTGCAGTGGTAGTAACCTTAGGTGGAATGAAAGTGATAGGATATACTGATGTAATACAAGTAATTGTTTTAATCATTGGTGGTTTGGTTACCACTTATTTAGCTATCTCCCTTTTATCGGAACAGTATGGATATGGCGGAAATATATTGAAAGGATTATTGGTTTTAAAAAGAGAAGCTCCATCACATTTCCATATGATCTTTGATAAAACAAATAAGTATTATCCAGAATTGCCTGGTCTTTCTGTATTAATAGGAGGTATGCTGGTTAATAATTTAGCTTATTGGGGATGTAATCAATATATTGTTCAAAGAGCATTGGGTGCAGATTTAAAAACAGCTCGTAAAGGAATTCTGTTTGCAGCATTTTTAAAATTACTCATTCCAATTATTGCAGTATTGCCAGGAATTGCCATGTATGTCTTACATCAAAAAGGGATGTTCCATACAGAAATGTCCGACACAAATGGAATCATTAAACCAGATCATGCTTATCCAACTTTAATGAATTTATTGCCTGCTGGATTAAAGGGAGTTGCCTTTGCAGCACTAACTGCCGCTATAGTTGCATCACTGGCAGGAAAAGCAAATAGTATTTCTACTATTTTTTCATTAGATATTTATAAAAAATTTATTAATAAAGAAGCTTCTGAAAAAAAGTTAGTACTTATTGGTAGGTGGGTGGTTATCGTTAGTATGTTAATTGCAGCAATTGTAACACCTGCCTTGCGTTCATTAGATCAAGCGTATCAATTTATTCAAGAATATGTAGGGTTTATTTCTCCGGGTGTTTTGGCAATTTTCTTACTTGGGTTTTACTGGAAAAGAACAAATTCTGCAGCAGCATTAGCGGGTGCTTTATTGACCATTCCAATTTCTACAGTATTAAAATTTTTACCATTATGGACTCATAATGCATTTCCTAATTTCCCATTCTTAGACCGCATGTCTATTACATTCGTATTGATAGTATTAGTGATGGTAGTGATTAGTTTAGCCAATCCTAAAAGGGAAAATAATGCGAAGTCGATAGAAATTGACGCTTCCATGTTCAAAGTAACCCCTGGCTTTATTATTGGATCTGTAATAATAACTGGCATTCTTTCGGCACTTTATACTGTATTTTGGTAACGCTACAGAAAAGTTTGAAAGATATTGACATGATTAATTTGGTATTTATATAAAAAAAACGATTTTAGCATACGATTCAAAATCAACAAATTCTTGTTATGGAAAATAATACTCCTCTTGCTAGTTTAGATGAATGGGAAATGGATATTTTAAAAAGGTACCCTGATCCTTCAAATATTGCAAATGAAAAAGCTGTTGAGGCATTTAGAGATTATGAAGCTGAGACCAGAGATACTGTGAAAGAATTTTATCGTTTAAACCATCAGTATCAGTCATACGATTTTGTAATTGATAAGAAAAACGAGTTTTTACAATTCAATAAAAAAGAAATGCCGATATGGAATGCATTTGATTTTTTGAACGAATTAGTAGACGATTCTGATCCAGATACTGACTTGGATCAAATGCAACACTTATTACAGACCTCAGAAGCCATTCGCAATGATGGTCATCCAGATTGGATGGTTTTGGTTGGCTTAATTCATGATATGGGGAAAGTATTGTGTTTGTTTGGTGAACCACAATGGTCTGTTGTTGGAGACACATTTCCTGTAGGATGTGCTTATTCAGACAAAATTGTATATCCAGAATTCTTTAAAAGTAATCCCGATTATAATCACGAAATATATAGCCAAAAATATGGGGTGTATGCTCCTAATTGCGGACTCAAAAATGTACAGCTCTCATGGGGACATGATGAATATGTATATCATATGATGAAAGATCATTTACCTGAAGAAGGATTATATATGTTGCGATATCATTCTTTTTATTCACAGCATCGTGAAAGTGCTTATGATCACTTAATGGATGATCATGATCATGAAATGTTTAAATGGGTAAAACTTTTTAATCCGTATGATTTGTATTCAAAAAATCCGAATCAAAAAAGTTGGGAAGAATTACAGCCCTATTACAAAGCATTGGTTAAAAAGTATTTGCCAGAGACTTTAAAATTCTAAGAACAACTGAAATACATTAATTAATAAAAAAGCGATCAGATTAATTTTACTAATTGTAAATTATCTGATCGCTTTTTATTTTTTTATAGCGGTATAATTTGTAAGTGTACCAATTCCATCAATCGTAATATCAATCACATCACCTTCAGCCAATGTAAAATCATTCGACGGAACCAGACAAGTACCCGTCATTAAAAAACTACCAAAAGGAAAATCCATTTCCTGGTATAGCCAACCGGCTAGTTCAGGCATGGATCTTTTAATGCGGCTCACTGAAGTTGAATCACTATACATTTGTTGCCCATCGCGAAAAATTTTCATGGTAATGGTTGTTTCAACTGCCAATGGAACTCCAGGAACATAGAGGCAGGGTCCAATGCCTGCGCTTCTTTCATATATTTTTGCTTGGGGCAGGTATAAAGCATTTTCGCCTTCAATACTCCGTGAACTCATATCGTTGCCTATTGTATACGCCTCAATTACTCCCCATGAATTGATAAATAAAGTGAGTTCAGGCTCTGGTACATTCCAACTAGAATCTTTACGAATGTTTACGAAATCCTTATGCCCTGCAACCCTATGAGGTAAAGCTTTGAAGAAGAGTTCGGGCCTGACAGCATCATAAACTTTATTATATAAATCAGCTGCACCAGATTCTTTGGATTCATCCATACGTGCAGACATACTTCGCAAATAAGTAACACCGGCGGCCCAAACTTCTTGCTGGCCTATGGGTGCCATCAATTCATGGTGCAACAATGCTTCTGCTTTTTCTGAGTTTATTGCAGATGCAGGGTTTGCCTGTTCCTGTAAATAATCATGAAGGTTGTTTCGGTTGATGAGTTCATCCCAAGTGCGCTGCAAATAATAGAAAGCATCTAACTGCTGAAGCAGGGCGCCTGTTTTAATTTTATAAAGTTTCATATAAATCGAATTTAAAAATTAAACAAAATTTTGAAGTATTAATACTCCTATCAAACCTACAATAGCAAGAATTGTTTCCATAATTGTCCAGGAACGTAAAGTGTTTTTTATGGAAACACCAAAGTATTCTTTGAACAGCCAAAAACCAGAATCGTTCACATGCGATAAAACCATTGATCCAGACCCGATGCTAAGGGCAAGTAAATTTGGATTAATGCCAGTTTTGAGTAAAATCGGTAAAATAAGTCCAGCAGTAGTTATTCCAGCAACAGTTGAAGATCCAGTAATGATACGTAATGCCGCTGCAATTAACCAAGCAATAATTAGTGGATTAATTAAACTATTATTTGTGATCAATAAAATTTGGTCTCCTAAATGCATGACTTGTAATATTTCTTTAAATGCACCGGCACCTCCAAAAGTAAGTATCAGTGGAGAAACTTCTTTGATGGCATCAATTAGCCATATTTGCATACTCTTCCAGCTAATATTTCTTTTAAATCCCAATAAATAGATGGCAGCGCATAAAGAAATTAATAGTGCAATAATTGGTTCTCCCACACAAGCAAAAAAAGTATTGTCAATTAACGAGTGCGCAGCAATTAAAATTACCGGAAGCAATAAGACCAAAATGCTTTCTAGAAAACTTGGATTTATTTCCAGGGTTTCTTCAGATGAAAAATTCAATGGATTGCAAGGAAAGTCTTTTAATGTTTTACCAAATAACCAACCAGAAATTAACATGGCGGGAATGGAAATAATTATGCCAAGCCCTAAGGTGGTACCCATATCAGCACCAGGTAAATGAGTCACTAAATAATATGGTGCAGGATGTGGTGGTAAGAAACCCTGTGTAATAGATAAAGAGGCAAGCATTGGTATCCCAAGGTAGATGGGGTTGATATTATTTCTTTTGGCAGTAGACAAAACTAAAGGTGCCATTAATAAAAAAGCTACTGAAAAGAATAAGGGAATGCCAATGATAAATCCAATAATCATAAAAGCTAATGGTAAATTCTTAGGTCCGAAAACCTGTACTAATCTATCAGTAATTACAATTGTAGCATTGCTTTTGGCGATCATTTTACCAATCATCGCACCCAAAATGATAATTGAAATAATAGAGCCTAATGTGGTGCCGATTCCTTTTTGAATAGCTTCAATAAGCACAGATGGTTTAATGCCATAAGCCAGGCCCATTAAAATGGATACAATTAAAAAAGAGAGAAAGGGTTGTATTTTAAATAAAGATATGAGCGTAATCAATAGCAGTATACCTAAAATAATAAGTGTCCACATGGCTAATGATTTGTGTGAGTTGAAAATACAGAAAAGAATTTATACATCCTTAGCCATTTGATTTATTTTATGTATTCACATTCAAAAACACCCCTACTAGGCTTTTTTAGAATAGCACATCATTGATTTTTCATTAAAACATTTTTAATTTCTATATAAACGAAAGCAACATTTGTTACAGTTATTCAAAAATAGATGAGAATGGAAATGAATTATTACTCTACTATTTATCCAGTAGTGAAAGTTGTTCTATGGCTTATAGTTGTTGCTTAGAAGCCAAAAAGAGTGAGGTAAAAGCTATTGCAGAAGATAGTGTTGAATTAATAGCAATCCCACATATTAAATTAGATGAATGGTTGTGTAAATATCCAAGTTGGAAAAATTATATCATGCGCGGCTTCAATGAAAGATTTTTAGAGCTATTGAAATCTATTGAAACAATCGCTTTTCATAAGCTGGATGAAAGGGTTGAAAGTTACCTCAGAGAAAAACAAAAACTTACCGGATCTAGCGTTATTAAAGTTTCTCATAACCTCATCGCAGAGGAGTTGTCTTCAACCAGGGTTGTGATATCTCGGCTTCTTAAACAAATGGAAAATGAAGGGAGAATTATCTTATATCGTAATGAGATAAAATTGCTAAAAGCATTTAATGAATAATAGCAATTATAAAAGAAAATTAAATAAATAACCTGAAATAATCATAAAAAAAGCAATAGTTCCGAAGTAAATAGCAATTAATTTCCAGCTCATAACTTTTTTTAATAGCATCGCCTCGGGCAATGATAAGCCAATAACTCCCATCATAAATGCAATGGCAGTTCCTAGTGGAACACCTTTTGCTACTAATACTTGTACAACTGGAATTACTCCTGCCGCATTACTATACATAGGAATACCCATTAGCACAGCAAGTGGAACTGCATACCACTGACCTTTATTGATATAGTGCTCAAAAAATCCGGTTGGCAAAAATCCATGCATGGCACCACCAATAGCAATACCTACGATAATATATATTGATACACCCTTTACAATATTGAACGCATCTTTCAATATATATGGTAATCGTTGAATGATTGAAAGTTGTTCCTCGTCTAATTCTTCCTCGGTTTGCGCATTGTTAATGATGTTTTGCACCCATGGCGATAATTGTTTTTCTAACTTTAATTTTCCCAATGTAAATCCACCAATAATACCTAGAACAATGCCGGTAATTACATAAATGGCTGTTACTTTAAAACCAAACGCCCCTGCAAAGATGGCAATGGCAACTTCATTAACTAATGGAGCAGTGATTAAATAAGTAAATGTGATACCCAATGGAATTCCTCCTTTTACAAAACCAATAAATAATGGTACGGATGAGCAAGAGCAAAAAGGTGTTATTACACCGAAGGTTGATGCAAATAAATATTCAAGACCATACATTTTATTGCGACTAAGAAAATTACGAACCTTTTCCACTGGGAAATAGGAATTTACAATTCCCATGATAGTTGTAATTACAAAAAGCAATACAAATATTTTCAAACTATCAAAAACAAAGAAATTTAAGGCATCTCCCAAATGTGTTGTTGAAGAAATACCAAATACCGAATAGATAAGCCAATCAGCAAAATATTGTAACCAATTAAACATATCAAATTGCTTTAAATGAAACTGCAATTACCTTTTTTTATATTTTGATGCATTGCAACATGAAATCATGTTGCAATGCATCTTTTCCTTAATTATGGAAGATTGAATTTTATAATGCTGTTAGTAATTCCTTGATCTCTCTTACTTCGGGAACTCTACCCTTTATTTTAGCAACACCGTCGATCATTAAAACTGGAGTAGTGAGTACATTGTATTTCATCATTTCTTCAAGGTCCTCAATCTTTGTTACAGTTGCTTCTATTCCAGTTTCTTTTAAAGCTGCATGAACATTGTCATAAGTGGTTTTACATTTAGTACAACCAGATCCAAGTATTTTGATGTCTTTTTTCATTTTTTTTTAATTTATTTCACTCCAATTGCAACTAATATTTTCTCTAATGGACAAAATTTAGTAATTGAACTTTGTACTAAATTTGCGCCAACAAATACACCTAGCCACATCCAGTGGATACTTACTGTACTTGTTAATAAAATACTTATTAGGACTAAACTACCTGCAACAGATCTGACGATTCTTTCTCTCATTTTATTTTTTTAAATATTTTAGAAGCTAGCTTTTTCAACTGGAACTATAAATGCCCTTATAGGGAAATCATTTGGATTCTCATTGTTATAAGCGATAATTTGATTAAATGCCTGCGTTGCATTTTCATCTGTTGTAAAACTAAAAATCATCGAAGAGTCACATTGTTCATCTCCTGCAGCAAACCATTCCTCTAATAAGTTTGGTTGCTGATTGTTTTTATATCCAATAATATCAGTGCTGCTATATACATTGATATTCGCCTTGCTTAATATCTTCTGAACAATTTCTTGATTTTCTTTAATACATGTTACTATAAAAAATTTCATTTTTTTATTTTTTATTTGATTGGATATTTTTTTCGCATCATTTTATAATACAATACTGGTACCACTAACAATGTTAGAAAAGTTGAGGTAATTGTTCCACCCATGAGTGAAATGGCAAGACCCTGAAAAATTGGATCAAACAAAATGATTACTGCACCTAATACAACCGCACCGGCTGTTAATAGAATAGGTGTTGTTCTTACGGCTCCAGCTTCTATAATGGCCTGTTTCAATGGAACACCTTCACGTAAGCGAATATTAATGAAGTCAATTAATAATACCGAGTTTCTAACCATTACCCCAGCTAGTGCAATAAAGCCAATCATAGAAGTTGCCGTAAAATAGGCGTGCATCATCCAGTGACCTAATATAATACCTATTAATGATAATGGAATGGCAGCAAGCATCACCAATGGAACTACAAAATTCTGGAACCATCCAACAATCAATATATAGATCATTAAAATCACTACCGCAAAGGCAATCCCCAAATCTCTAAACACTTCATAAGTAATCTGCCACTCTCCATCCCACTTCAAAGAAAAATTATCTTCCAAGGTTGGTTGATGCGTATACTCCTCAGCAAGTGTAAATCCTTTTGGTACTTTAATGGTCTTCAGGCTATCAGAAACTTTTGCAATTGCATAGGATGGACTTTCTAAATTGCCTGCCATATCTGCTAACACATACACAACTTCTTTCTGATTCTTACGATAGATATTTTTTTGTTGGATTTCTTTATTTACAACTACTAAATCTCTTAATGGAACTGTATTGCCTTGCGCTCCAACCACTTTTACATCCAAAACATCTTCTAAGTTGCTCTTATTCGCATCACTTAATTGCATTTTAATGCCAGTTTGATTAAAGGATGCTGGTTGATATAAATTACCAACTGTCATGCCTGAAACCGCTGAATTAACTGTAGCAGCTACCTGAGCTGTTGCAATACCTTGACGCATTGCTTTTTCTTTGTCAACTGTTATATGATATCCTGGCTGATCTGACTCTACCATCCAGTCCACATCCACCACATCAGAAGTTCTAGTAATTAAAGCTTTTACCTGTGACGCAATTTTAATTTGCTCCTCATAATTTGGTCCATATATTTCTGCCACAAGCGTTGAAAGAACAGGAGGTCCGGGGGGTACCTCCACGATCTTCACATTTGCATTATACTTTTTGGCAATTGCCTGAATTGGTTCACGCATTTCTTTTGCTATACCATGGCTCTGTATGCTTCGATTTTTTTTGTCTACCAAATTCACTTGAATATCTGCCATGTTTTCTGCCCTGCGCAAGTCGTAGTGACGCACTAATCCATTAAAACTGATGGGTGCAGAAATGCCAATATAAGTTTGATAGTTCTCTACCATATTTTGCTGTGACACATAATCGCCAATATCCCTGGCTACAGCTTGTGTCTTCTCAAGAGTGGTTCCTTCTGGCATATCTATCACCACTTGAAACTCATTCTTATTATCAAAGGGTAACATTTTTACGGCTACCGACTTTGTATAAAATAACATCATTGATCCTAACAAAATAACCACGATACTAATAATAAATGCCCAACGCTTACCCCGAGATTCTAATAAGGGTTGAATAAAAGCTTTATATATTTTATAGATTCCAGTTGATTCTAAAGTATGTGGTTTCTCTTCTTCATGGCCAATTCCTTTGTGTTCTTTTTCACGCAAGAAAATATATCCTAAATAGGGGGTGAGTGTTAGTGCCACAATTAAAGAAAGCAACATGGCAATAGAAGCACCTATTGGCATAGGGCTCATATAAGGGCCCATCATACCTGATACAAATGCCATTGGCAAAACTGCCGCTACAACAGTAAATGTGGCAAGAATGGTTGGATTACCCACTTCATTAATGGCATAAATAGCAGCTTGTAATGGCGGCAATTTTTTCATTTTAAAATGCCTATGCATATTCTCTGCAATAATGATGCTATCATCTACCACAATACCCGTTATAAATACCAACGCAAATAAGGTGATACGGTTTAAGGTGTAATGCATGAAGTAATATGCAAACAATGTCAGTGCAAAAGTGACTGGCACTGATAAGAATACTACTAATCCGCCTCTCCATCCCATGGCTAGCATTACAAATAGAGTAACAACCACAATACTGATAAACAAGTGAAACAACAATTCCGATACTTTTTCGCTGGCTGTTTCTCCATAGTTTCTTGAAACAGTTAATTGTACTTCATTCGGAATCAGATCCTTTTTAATATGGTTTATTTTTGCCAAAATTTCTTCCGACAATTTCATCGCATCTGCACCCTTTTTCTTGGCAACTGATAAAGTTATAGCTGGATAGTTAGAAGGATGTTCTTTTCCTAATTTCTCTGATGCTTTACCATATCCAAAAAGTACATACTGATTAGATGTTTCTGGTCCGTCTTCAACCTTAGCAACTTGTTTTAAATAAACAGGCTGCTGTTGGTTCATACCAACTATCAAATTAGCCACATCATCTGAGCTATGTAAAAAATTACCTGTTTCAACAGTGATGGCAGTATCTTTCTGTAACAAGGTTCCATGCTGCATCTGCATATTACTTGCCTGAATTAGTTTGCTCATCGATAGAAAGTCAACATGGTTTTCTGCCATCTTATTTTTATCAACTAACACTTTAATTTCTCTACTCCTTCCACCAAGAATATTAATATCAGAAACATCATTGATCTTCTTAATCTCACTACTTAATTCCTGCCCGATCTGCTTTAAACGATAATCATCATAGGTTTCACTCCATAGTGTGATACCAAATACAGGCACATCATCAATAGCTCTTGTTTTAATCAATGGAATCGTTACACCTTGAGGCATTTTGTCCATATTCTTCATCAACTCACTATACAACTTCACTAAAGAACGTTCCACATCTTCCCCAACTTGAAACTGAACAATCAGCATGGCCTGTCCCTTCATGGATGTAGAATACACATACTCCACACCTTTTACATTCGAGATCATTTTTTCCATTGGAGCAGCAACTTTCGTTTCTACATCTTTTGGTTCAGCCCCCGGATATCCAATAAAAATATCGGCCATTGGAACTTGAATCTGAGGCTCCTCTTCTCGAGGAATCAGAAAAGTACTATAAGCACCGATTAATAAAAATGCAATCATTAGCAGGATTGTTAATTTCGACTGCAAAAATGACTTTGCTATATTTCCTGAAAAACCATTTTTCATGTGTATTTATTTATTTCGTTTTTACGCTTGCTCCGTTAAATAGTTTTCCTTCTGCATGGATGATAAAACTTTCATTCTTTTCAAGTCCGCTTAGAACTTCCACTTTATCTCCATAAATTTTACCCAGTCTTACCCAACGTAGTAAAGCATGATTATTACTACTGATGGTATATAAACCTGTTAATTGGTTTTTATTTTCAATAGCTGATAATGGAACAAGAACTGCGTCATTGTTCGGTGTTTTTGTAACCGAATTTTTTAAGGGGATAGAAATATTAGCATACATGCCAGCATACAATCCTTTCTGGGTTGTTTCTGGGATTTTAATCTTTACTATAAACTGACCACCTGTAAATTGAGAAGAAGGATTGATCTGACTAATGGTTGATTGAAATGTTTTGTCGGCCGATTGAATTTGAATGGTTGCATTCGATCCCAATTGAATCTGTTGTATACTATTCTCAGGAACAGATGCACTTACTTGTAAAACACCCGACTGTTCAATTGTTAGGATGGGCATACCCGGACTAGCCATACTTCCTGCGTCCATCATTTTCTGACTTACTATTCCAGAAAAAGGTGCTGTTAATTGTGAGTAATTCATCATTGCACTTACTTCGTTACGCATTTGTTTGGCTGCTTCTAATCTTGATTTTGAAGAATTGAATTGTAAATTGATATTATCCAATTCTTTTGCGGAAGCACTTTGTTGCTTATATAAATTGTTGAATCTGTCCAGATCTTTTTTTGCATTATTGAAAGCAGCTTCTGCTTCAGCAATCATCGCATCTGTCTGCGCTCTTTTTGCTTTGATATCATCATTACTAATAGTAACCAATAATTGCCCCTTATTTACATGATCGCCTACTTTAACATTGAGTGAAGTAATGAAACCCATCATGCGGGTACTAATATTCACTGTTTGCGATGCTTCAATT
>CAIYLW010000104.1 GCA_903927185.1 uncultured Bacteroidota bacterium | reverse complement strand
TTGGTAGCTTAAAGAATCACCATTGAACCCCGTTTTTGATGCCAGATATCCAACGCCATAAACAATGTCGTTACGAGGATAGCCTAGAGTAAAAATTTCGTCTCCAAGATCAGCGTTTGATTTGCCAATACTATAAGGCAAAGATTTTAATGGTTCAAAGTCTTCGTCAACAATTTTTAAAATTGCCAAATCTTTTTTGGTATCTATATGTACAATTGAAGCATTATATTCTTTTCCTTTACTATCAACCACAATCGCAGCAGTACCTTTAAGTACATGTGCATTAGTGATAATAAATCCCTTAGCATCAATCAAAAATCCAGATCCACCACTAATGACAGTTACGCCGTTAGGGATTTTACTTTTTACTTCATTAATCAAAGAGCCTTGGTATTGTTGGTTGCGTTTGATGATTTCAATATCCTTGCTAAGCTGTTGAATCTGATTGCCATTTACAACTGGTGAGAAATAGGCTACAAGGCCACTGATTACCAAAGCAATAACACCACCAACTGAAGCAGCAATAGCAGTAACACGTTTATACCTATTCCACAATTGAAACACTTGGGCTTTTGTAGAAAGTTCACCGCCTTCGTTCACATCACCATTCTCTAATAATCTTGCATGCACCTCGTGAAGCGAATGTTTGATATTTTGAGTTGCCGCATAATCTGCTATCTGATGCTGGAACAGTTTATGTTCTACCACCATTTGGTCGATTTCGGGTGTTTTTTTCCGAAGGGCTTCGAAAACAGCTACTTCTGTCGGAGACATTTCCCCGGCTAGGTAACTTTCGATGTTTGCAAGTAATTGAATGTCATCCATGATACTTATTCTCCGATATTATATTGCGAAAAAAATAATTTTTTCAATCTCATCAGGCATTTGTACTTCTGGTTTTTGGCATTATCAGCATTGGTGTATCCAAATTCTGCCGCCAGCTCTTGCATGCCCATTTTTTTTAAGTAGTAGCCCTCTAATAAACTTTTACAAGGCTCACCTAAACTCTTCATCGCTCGATCCATTATCGCAAACTCAGCGTTGCGTTTTTCGTGAATCTCCAAATCCTCTTCAACAGGAATAGTCTCATCCAGATTATCGACCTGGTTGGAGAACCTTCCAAGTTGTTGTAATTTTTTAAGCCATAGACGCCTGCATATGGAATATACATAAGTTTTAATTTGACAGGTTAATACAAATGATTCGCTTTGTGCCTTTTCATATAGAGCAATCATTGCTTCCTGAAAAACGTCTCTTGCATCGTCGTAAGAGCCATTATTATTCAAAACAAAAGCCTGTACCATACTAAAATTATCTTTGTAGATGGTCTCTATGGCCCTTGAGTCGTTGTTCGCCAGTCCTTTTAATAATGCTTGTTCGTTCTGTTCCGCTTTCACTTTACTACAATTAATACTATGAGGTGGATAAAAGTAACCCAAAATGCTCCAAAAAATATTTTTCAAAAAAAAATTATTTGAGAGGTTACCTTTTATATCCTTTTGGTATTAATAATAAATTACCTCAAACAAAAAACTCAAAAAATGAAAAAAGTATTATTCGTTGTAGCACTTGGTGCTTTCGCAGCTTGCGGTTCTGGTGAAAACAAAGAAGCTAAAGTTGATTCTGCTGTAGTTAAAGTTGATTCTTCTAAAGTTGCTGTAGATACTTCTAAAGCTGCTGTAGACACAACTAAAAAAGTTACTGCTGATACAACTAAGAAAAAATAATTTAGTTAAAGCTAAGTGCTGAGAGGATTGTGAGACTCAGCTTGCCGGTACCGAATTAGCTTATTACCGATTTTCATATGGCAAGCAATCGTTAGAGGTCGCTCCGTTTCCACGGAGGGACCCTTTTTTTTGTAGAGACTTCAAAGAATTCGGATGCTAATGGTTGTTAGCTAAATTTTTCGCATTTACACTTGGTACATATAAATGGATACTCTATCTTTGAAATGTTATGCAAACACTATTTAACAATACCCGATTTTATTTTTTCTTTTATTTCTACTTTAAAACGAGTAGCCGGGTACTGTTTGCTAAAGCTTAATAATAAACTTGAAACATCATATCCCGGCCAATAGGTCGGGTTTTTTTTTGCCCGGTGTGTCGGGAACGAAAGGATTTGTATATGGAAAATGAAAAGATTGCCTTAATGGGAACAGTAAAAACGGTTTTCGAAAGTAAAAAAGGGATCGCTATCCAAGGATATGAAGGAAGCTTCCATCAGGTAGCTGCCAGAAATATGTACGGGAAGTCAGTAACAGTAATTCCCTGTGCAACTTTCAGAGATCTAATAAGAGTAGCTTCCGATCAGTCTGCTTCAAGCGGAGCTATTATGGCTATTGAAAATTCAATTGCTGGTAGTATCCTTCCTAATTATAACCTCTTACAAAAAAGTAAGCTGAAAGTGGTAGGAGAGGTTTATTTAAGTATTAGCCAAAATTTAATGGTTAACCCGGGAGTGAAATTGGAAGATATTAAAGAAGTGCATAGTCATCCAATGGCAATCCTTCAATGTTTGGAGTATTTAGAAAAGTATAACTGGAAATTAATTGAAACAGAGGATACCGCTTTAAGTGCAAAACATGTACACCAGCATAAAAGCAAACATGTGGCTGCTATTGCGAGTAAATTGGCGGCAGAATTGTATGGGTTGGATCTGATTGCGCCAAATATTCAAACCATGAAAAATAATTATACGCGATTCTTGGTTTTACAGAGAGAAAAGGAAGCAGTGCTGATAGCTGGTGCAGATAAAGCATCTATTTATTTTCAAACAAATCACTCAAAAGGTATCCTATCGAAAGTGTTAACCTTGATTGCTGATGCGGATATCAACCTAAGTAAGCTACAAAGCATGCCAATACCTGGAAGTAATTTTAAATATGGATTTTATGCAGATTTAGAATTTGATCAATTGAACCAGTTTCATGAAGTGATGGAGGCAATTGATTCACTCACTAATAGTGTGAAGGTTTTTGGGATTTATAAAAAAGGAAAACTTGTAAAAGGATAGTTATGGCATTTAGTACTTCAAAAAGATTAGAAGGAATTGGCGAATATTATTTTTCGCAAAAACTTCGTGAAATCGATGAGCTGAATAAGGCTGGGAAAGCTATTATTAATTTAGGTATCGGTAGTCCGGATTTGCCGCCCCACCCGGATGTAATAAAGGTTTTGCAGGAAGAATCTGCCAAGCCCAATGTTCATGCTTACCAAAGTTATAAAGGGTCGCCTATTTTAAGAAATGCGATCAGAGATTGGTATGCAAAATGGTATCAGGTTGATTTGAATGCTGATACTGAAATTCTTCCCTTAATTGGAAGTAAGGAGGGTATCATGCATATCTGTATGACTTATTTGAATGAGGGTGACCAAGCTTTAATTCCTAATCCCGGCTATCCAACTTATAGTAGTGCTGTGAAACTTGCTGGTGGTGTGGCTATGCCTTATGAAATGAGTGAAGACAAAAATTGGGAACCCGATTTTGAAGCGTTGGAAAAAACTGATTTGAGTAAAGTGAAATTGTTATGGGTCAATTATCCACATATGCCAACAGGTCAATTACCTAATGAAGCATTATATGCAAAGATTGTTGCATTTGGATTAAAGTATCAGATTTTAATCTGCCATGATAATCCGTACAGTTTTATTTTAAATGAGAAACCAGTAAGCTTATTATCAGTTCCTAGTGCCAAAGAGATTGTTATTGAATTAAATTCTTTGAGCAAGAGTTCCAATATGGCAGGATGGAGAGTGGGGATGTTATGTGCAGCTAAAGAACGTATCGATGAAATTTTACGATTTAAAAGTAATATGGACAGTGGCATGTTTCTTCCCTTACAACTTGCAGCTGCAAAGGCTTTGAGCTTAGATAAAGATTGGTATGATAGCATCAATAAAGTGTATGCTGAGCGGAGAAAAAAAGTATTTGAATTGTTGGATTTATTAAAATGCGTGTATTCAACTGATCAAGTTGGAATGTTTGTATGGGCAAAAATTCCTAATACATTTAAAGATGGATATGCATTAAGTGATAAGGTTTTGTACGAAGCAAATGTATTTATCACTCCAGGTGGAATATTTGGGAATGCCGGAAATGGATATATCAGAGTGAGCCTTTGTGGATCAGTGGAAAGGTTTGAACAAGCAATAGAAAGAGTAAAAGCTTTAGGCTAAAATTTTAAATGAATTGATATGCGTGTAGCAATTGTTGGTATCGGTTTAATTGGAGGATCAATGGCATTGGCATTGAAGGAGAAGGGATTTGCAGAATGGGTAGTTGGTGTTGATGCTAATCTTGAGCACCAGAAAAAAGCGATAGAACTAAAATTAGTGGACGAAATACTGCCTTTACATGAAGCCTTGGTAAAGTCTGATTTGATTATTTTAGCAATACCCGTAAATGCTGCAGAAAAAATATTACCCACATTATTAGACCAAGTGCATTTACAGGTTTTAATGGATGTAGGTTCAACTAAAGAAGGATTATTAAAATCTATCGAAAATCATCCTAAAAGAGGACGTTTTGTGGCCACACACCCTATGTGGGGTACCGAATATAGCGGACCAACTGCAGCTGTTGCTGGTGCATTCATAGATAAAGCAACTGTGATTTGTAATAAAGAAGAAAGCGATGTTGATGCCCTTCAATTGGTTGAGAAAGTATATGAAACATTAGGAATGCACTTAGTGTATATGAATGCAAAAGCACATGATGTACATGTGGCATATGTGAGTCATATTTCTCATATTACCTCCTTCGCATTAGCAAATACCGTGTTGGAAAAAGAGCGTGGAGAAGATAATATTTTCGAGTTAGCAAGTGGAGGTTTTGAAAGCACTGTTCGTTTGGCTAAAAGTAATTCTGATATGTGGGTTCCCATTTTTATGCAGAATAAAGAGAATGTATTAGATGTACTGAATGAGCATATTAGCCAATTGCGTAAGTTCAAATCTTGCTTGGAAAAAGAAAATTTCGAATATTTAAAAGAATTGATAGAGCAAGCAAATGGGATTAAAAGAATTCTAAAATAGCCTGGAATTGGCTTAAACAAACAAAAAACAGGTAAAGCCCTATTTAAAAAGTACCTTTGCCGCAAATTTTTTAATACATGATGACATTTGAAGGGTTGGGAATTGATGCGAGATTGATTCAGGCAACCGATGAGTTGGGGTATGTGAACCCAACCGCAATACAAGAACAAGCAATACCTATTTT
>CAIYLW010000103.1 GCA_903927185.1 uncultured Bacteroidota bacterium | reverse complement strand
CAATTAAAGCAAAGTAAATGGAGCGATCATTTGCAGGGACAAAGGAATAATACAATTGTCATTAAATTAGATCGCAAAGAAATTCCGGCACTACATGCAGATCTGGTTAAAATGCAGATACAACTATTGTCACTTCAACCAAGACATTCTTTGGAAGATTATTTTTTACAAGTAACATCCGGTAATCAACATGTTGACACTTATACAAATTGAGCTCTATAAAATATTTCGCAGACCCAGAACCTATATTGCGTTCGGTGCGATTGCTGCCTTAATACTGATTATTCAATTCGGTTTGAAACTTGATGGTAAAAGTTATTCCGATTTTTTAATGAAAGATATAGGAGGGTCGATGGTGATTGATGGCAATATTATTAATGGATACCTCATCTGTTATATTATGTTGCAATTATTATTGGTTCATGTTCCATTATTAGTGGCATTGATTGCTGCAGATATGATTTCGGGAGAAGCTAATATGGGAACATTACGATTACTTTTATCAAAACCATATAGCAGAACAGAATTATTGTTGGCTAAATTCTTAGCAGCTACAGTTTATACCATCATGCTTTTAATCTGGTTAGCCATACTAGCTTTGTTTCTTAGTATGTGGATCTTTGGGCTGGGTGATTTGTTTTTAATGAAGAGTAGTTATGTGGTATTAATTAATCAGAACGATGTTTTCTGGAGATATGCCGGAGCTTTTGTGTTTGCAGCTTTAGCAATGGTTACAGTTGCTGCATTAGGATTCTTCTTATCTATCTTTGCTGAAAATAGTATTGGACCAATAGTAGCAACAATGAGTTTCATTGTTTTCTTTACCATTTTGAGTACACTGAATATTCCTATTTTCAATGTATTAAAACCCTATCTTTTTACAACACATTTAATAAGTTGGAAAGAATTCTTTGACTTAAAAGTAAATGATGCTAATGAAGCTATTATTGGCAGCATTCAAAATCCTCAAAGAATTATTACATCTGCTTTAGTTTTATTGTTGCATATTATTGGTTTTGTAGGTGGGGCTATTTTTATCTTCAACAAAAAAGACGTTCTGAGCTAATAAATTTCAAAGTATTATCATGTATAAAATATTTCTTTTAATAGTTGGTTTTCAGATTTCAATATTTGTTCAAGCTCAAGACATGACTGCCTTAGTGATGAAGGTTAAGACCAAACTTGATCAGGTAAACAATTATGAAGCCGATGGGAATATGAAGACTGATGTAAGCTTTATTAAAGCGCCAGTTGGCAAAGTGAAAATCTATTTCAAGAAGCCAAATAAATTCCGGCTTAAAAAAGAAGGCGGCATTTCACTTTTACCTAAAGGTGGAGTTTCCGTAAATATGAGTAGTGTGATAGCTACAAATGATTTTGTGGCATTAGCATCTGGCGAATCAATTGTAAATGGGACGACTTGTAAAATTGTAAAACTTTTACCAATCAATGAAGCAAGTGAAATTGTACTAACTACACTATACATAGACGAGCCCAATTTATTGGTACGTAAAGCAATTACAACTACAAAGGAAAATGGCACTTACGAAATGGAAATGAATTATGGGGTATTCGCAAAATACGGATTGCCTGAAAAAGTGATCTTTAGTTTTAATACGAAAGACTATAAACTTCCTAAAGGAATTACCTTGGAATTTGATGATAATGAGAAAGCTTTATCGGATGCTCAGAAGCTAAAGAATAAAAAAGGACGAGTAGAAATTACCTATACTAACTATATTATTAATAAAGGAATAGCCGATGCTATTTTTGTTAAATAAAAATTAGAAAACTTCCACACTCCAGGCTCTTTCGAAACTTTGATTTGGAGAAAGTTGGTTGATACCCTCTTTCTCGGATAATTCTCCAGATGCATCCACCGTATCTGCAATTCCGCACCAAGGTTCAATACATACAAAGTTGGCATTCTTAGCTGCCCAAATTCCCATGAAAGGAAAATTGGTAAAGTGTAATTTTAAGCCTTGAGCATTCTTGTTATTTAAGATGCCAATATAATTCGACTTTAAATTCTTAAATACAAGTGCATCTTTTGCAAATAGTTCTTTAGTTAATGGGATACTATTACTATCGTTCAGAAATGGAGTTGTATGCTTTTCTAATAAACCTTCAGCTGATAAAGGATAAATTCCTGCATTTTCTTTTTCACTAAAAATAAGCTGATAATCTTCATAGGTGGTTCCCTCAACTAAAGGAACTTTAAATGCAGGGTGAGCTCCAACAGAAAATAAAAGATTCTCGAGTCCAATATTTTCAACATGATATTTTACAGTAAGCTGATTTTTTTTTATACTATACTCAATAGAAAATACAAAATCAAAGGGGTAAACTTCTTTTGTTGTTTCATCTGATACCAAACTAAAACGAATCCTATCTTCAGAATGGAAGCTTACTGTAAATTCTCTTTCACGTGCGAAGCCATGTCTTCCAAGCTGGTAGGTAATTCCTTGATGTTGATAAGAAGCATCTTTTAATCCCCCTACAATTGGAAATAGTACGGGGCTCTTTTTCCCCCAAAATGCAGGGTCACCGCTCCACATATATTCCAGTAATTTTTCTTTATTTACAATGCTTTGTAATTCGGCCCCATGTGCACTAATTTTTACGGTAAGTATTTTATTTGAAATCTCAAACATGTAATTGTCTTTATCCTTCATTTTCTTCAATTTGTTCATCTACTGCATTAGCAAGCATGCGTGCACTCATTTTTCTAAGTGGATTACTCCGCATTTCTTTAAAGTCATTGCGCATGCGGTAAATATCACAAGCCACAAATGTGGCTACTATAAAACTATTGGCATCTGCTTTATCTTTTCCTGCAATATCAAATGCAGTTCCATGATCAGGACTCGTTCTGATAACAGGTAGTCCTGCTGTATAGTTAACTCCTTCTCCAATAGCTAAAGATTTAAAAGGAATTAAACCTTGATCGTGGTACATAGCTAATACAGCATCAAATTTTTCGTGTTGTCCACGTGCAAAAAAGGCATCTGAACTATAGGGTCCAAATACGAGCATATTGTTTCTTGCTTCTTTAATAGCCGGTTTAATGATAGTTTCTTCTTCGGCACCTATTAAACTTTCATCACCTGCATGCGGGTTTAATCCAAGTACAGCAATTCTAGGCTTATCTACACCAAAATCTTTTTGAAGACTTGCGTGCATGATTTTTAATTTTTGAATGATACTTTCCTTGGTGATATGTTTAGTTACCTCAGCAACGCTCACGTGTTCTGTAACTAATCCAACACGCATATTTTCAGCCACCATCAACATCACAACATCATTAACAGCAAAGTAGTCTTTGAAATAAGGGGTATGTCCGGTGTATTGAAATGCTTCGCTTTGAATATTCTTTTTGTGAATAGGGGCAGTAACCAGACCATGAATTAATCCATCTTTCAAGGCTTGAGTAGCTTGAGTTAAAGATTCTAAAGCATATTTGCCGCCGATTTCGCTCAATTGCCCAGGATTAATTGCTACATCTTCTTCCCAACAGTTGAATATGTTTACTTGTTTAGGATTCAATCGCTGAAGCTCTTTAACACTGCTATAGCTGAAATTAATCTCAGACATGGTCTTTTTATAGAAATTAATACACTTATTGTTTGCAAAAACAACAGGGGTGCATATTTCCAAAATACGATGATCGGATAGTGTTTTTATTATTAATTCAATACCAATCCCATTTAAATCGCCACAGGTAAATCCTATAATTGGCTTTTGAAGTTCATTGCTCATTCAGAAAAATTATACGTAAAAATAAGGATTATTCACCGCAAGTAGCTAGTAAGCCAAACGCTTCCAGCATATTCATTGCTCTTTCGGTGAGGCTGGCCTAAAAAAACTTAATTTCGTGCCAATGGAATATCGTTTAAAGAAATCACTTGGTCAACACTTCTTAAAAGATGAATCAATCTGTAAAAAGATTGTAGATGAATTACAGTTGGAGCCTTTTACTCAACTACTGGAAGTTGGCCCTGGTGCCGGAGCACTCACAAAATTTTTGCTGCCTATAAAAAATATCGATTTCAAAGCGGTGGAATTGGATGATGAAAAAGTAACTTATTTAGAGTTAACATATCCATCAATAAAAGGTAAAATCATACATCAAGACTTTTTGCATATTGATATTCCATTCGAGAATCAGTTTACGGTAATAGGTAATTTTCCTTATAATATTTCCACGCAGATCGTTTTCAAAGTAGTAGAATGGAAGCAACAAGTTCCCATTATGATTGGGATGTTTCAGAAAGAAGTAGCGCAAAGAATTGCTTCAAAACCCCATACCAAAGTGTATGGAATTATGAGTGTATTGGTACAGGCGTTTTATGAAGTAGAATACTTATTTGATGTGCCCCCTGAAAGTTTTAATCCACCACCCAAGGTAATGAGCGGCGTTATTCGTTTGAAAAGAAAGGAAACAGTTGTAGATATGAAGAGCGAAAAAGCTTTGTTTGTTTTAGTAAAAGCTGCATTTAATCAAAGGCGTAAAATGTTGCGTAATGCTGTTCGGGGTCTATTCGATGAAACAGTATTGGCTGATGAAATTTTTAATAAAAGGGCAGAGCAATTGAGTATTGAAGATTTTGCAGCGCTTAGTTTTAAAATGAGATAATTTTTTAAAAAAGAATAGAATGGGAAAAACTGTATTGATAACAGCCAATGTTCATCAGTATCTCAAGGATAAATTACAAAGTCACGGATTTAAATTGGTATTTATTCCAGGTATCGGTGATCAAGCTTTCTTACATGCAATTGAGGATGTGGAGGGATTGATAGTTGATACACGTGTTGTAAACAAAGAAATGATTGACAGTGCATCAAAGTTAAAATGGATTGGAAGATTAGGTAGCGGTATGGAGCTTATTGATACCGAGTATGCCGCATCAAAGGGTATTATATGTGTAAGTAGTCCTGAAGGAAATTGTAATGCGGTAGCTGAGCATGAATTAGGATTGTTACTTTCTTTAATGAATCGAATTTCTACTAGCAATCTTGAAATAAAAGAGGGCAAATGGTTAAGAACAGAAAACCGGGGGGAAGAATTAATGGGTAAAACAGTTGGAATTATTGGATATGGTAATACAGGTTCGGCTTTTGCTAAAATCTTATCTGGTTTTGAGGTAACTATTTTGGCATATGATAAATATAAAAAGGGTTTTTCCAACGGATATATTCAAGAAGCAAAGATGGAACAATTGTATAAAGAAGCTGATGTAATTAGCTTGCACGTTCCTTTAACTGAAGAAACTTTGCATTTGGCGAATGATACCTTCTTTGATTCCTTCAAAAAAAAGCCCTATTTTCTAACTACATGTAGGGGTAAAGTAACAGATACCCTGGCTTTAAAAAGAGCCCTAAAAGCAGGTAAAATCAAGGCAGCCGGACTGGATGTACTAGAGAACGAAAAGCTAGAAACTTATACTAAAGTTGAATCTGAAAGCCTTAAATGGTTATTGGCGCAACCAAATACCCTAATTACCCCACATATAGCTGGTTATAGTCAGGAAGCCTATTATAAAATGGCTAAAATAGTTCTCGATAAACTAGGATTTGAATAGCAAAGGGTAAGAAGGAAATTACATTTCTTTGTTTTTGAGAAAGATTTTATATTTTTGCAGACCTACAACGCTACAATTAAATGTGGCGTTGTATTTTTTTTATTGCTTCTAAACAGAAAGAGTATGAGCGATTATGTAACACAGGAGACCTTCGACAAGATGCGTGAAGAGCTGCACAGGATGAAATCAGTAGATCGTCCAGCATCTTCCAGAGCGATTGGTGAAGCTAGAGAGAAAGGTGATTTGAAAGAAAATGCCGAATATGATGCAGCTAAAGAGGCGCAAGGTATGCTTGAGGCTAAGATTAAACAATTGGAAGGTGTAATCAGTAATGCCAAGATTGTTGATCCCGGAACCTTAGATACCAGTAAGGTTACCATTTTAACTAAAGTAACCATCACTAATTTGGCTACAAAAAAAACAATTGTCTATCAGATAGTCGGCGAAAAAGAAGCCGACCTGAAATTGGGAAAGATTTCTGCAAGTTCTCCCATTGGTAAGGGATTATTGGGGAAAGTGGTTGGGGAAGTTGCGGAAGTGCAAGCTCCTAATGGGATTGTGAAGTTCAGAATTGAGCACATTACTATTTAAAGTATTTATCTTTTTAAAAATGCCCTAACAGATTTTAACTGATGGGGCATTTTTTTTAGGATATTTGATTTAATAAAACTTCTATATGACCATCTTCTCCAAAATTATTGCCGGCGAGATTCCATGTTATAAAATTGCAGAAAATGAAAAATTCTTTGCTTTTCTAGATATTTTTCCATTGGTAAAGGGGCATGTATTAGTGGTACCGAAAATTGAGACAGATCAATTCTTCGATTTATCTGCAGATTACTTAGCAGAAATTTTATTGTTTTCGCGACCTATTGCAAAAGCAATTGAAAGAGCATTTGAATGTAACCGTTGCGGAATTAGTGTGGTTGGATTAGAAGTGCCACATTCACACTTACATTTAGTACCTATCAATAGTGCAGATGATTTGAATTTTACCAGAGAGAAACTAAAACTTGGGCCGGAAGACTTTGTTGATATTCAGGAATTGATTTTATATAATCTCTAACGCTTATTTTTTTATGCGCTCAGGGTTTTTAGCAATAAAATCATCCCAGCCTTTTAAACCTTTAACTGCAGTTCCTAGTACAGAAGATGTTTGGTAATGATGACAAAGGGCTACGGCTAACGCATCCGTTGCATCAAAATATTTGGGTTGCTCATCAATAGACAAAACACGTTGAAGCATTTTCCAGACTTGATCCTTATCTGCATTTCCATTTCCTGTAATAGATTGTTTTACTTTTTTAGGTGAGTATTCGGTAACTGAAAGTTTAGCATGCATAGCAGCTGCAATGGCAACACCTTGAGCCCTACCTAATTTCAACATACTTTGAACATTCTTTCCAAAAAATGGAGCTTCAATAGCAAAAGTGTTGGGTTGATATAGTTTGATAAGTTCCATTACTTTGGTATGAATCATTTCTAAACGGGCATAAATATCTTTTATATGGGAAAGTTTCAGAACATCCATCAACAAAACTTGTGGTTGGTTGTTTTCAATTCGTAAAAGAGCATATCCCATTACGGTAGTACCAGGGTCGATTCCTAATATGATCTGAGATTTTTTGTTCATCTTGGTAAAAATAATCTATTTCAAGTGTTTATAATTTGATTTTGCTGACAGGATCTTGGGCCACAATACTTTGGTTGAGATCATCTTATATTAGGATTTATATTATACCTATTTTTCAGTCTCGAGATGTTAACCGTTCTTTGTAATGAACTTAAATAATAGAATACTGTCTAGAAAACTTAAAATATTTCTGAATTATTTCGTAGGTCCTACACTTTTTGTATGGCTATCTTTTTCGATTTATCGGCAGATAAAACAACAGGGCGATGTTCAAGTTTCTTGGAACTTAATTAGAGATGCATTTTTGAACCAATCAAATTGGAAGATTTTTTTGGTGATACTTCTCATGTTTCTTAATTGGGGTATTGAAGCAAAAAAATGGCAAATTCTAGTAAGTAGGATTGAAAAAATAAGTTTCTGGAATGCATATAGAGCCATATTCACGGGCCAGGCATTTGCATTAAATACCATTAATAGAGCAGGAGATTTTGTAGGAAGAATTCTTTATTTGCATGAAGGAAACCGTTTAAAAGCAGTGGCTCTTTCATTAGTGGGGTCAATGAGTCAAATTTTAGTTACGTTTTTCGTTGGACTTTTTGCCTTAACAGGTCTACGATTTACCATATTGAATCAGTTAAAAGGGTTTGAAGGATTAAATGGTTTTTGGCTTGATGCCTTAATGATCACTTTATTTATTGGCGTATTCCTGTTCACTATCTTATATTTCAATGTGGCACTTTTTATCAGGCTAATTGAAAAAATACCATTTATAGCTCGGTTTAGATACTTTATAGAAAAGCTAGAGGCGCTACATTGGAGAGAATTAACAAGAATTTTATTTTTATCTGCTGCCCGATACGTTGTATTTATCATTCAATATGTATTATTGTTACAGGTATTTGGTGTGGAGTCGAGTATGGTGAGTTTAGCGATGATGGTATCAGTTCTTTTTCTGGTTCTTGCAATGGTTCCATCAATTGCATTGGCGGAACTTGGATTTCGAGGTAAAGTGAGTCTACAATTATTTGGGTTATTGAGCACGAACCATATTGGGATTATTGCTGCTGCCGCAGGAATTTGGATTATAAATTTAATCATTCCAGCTATTGCAGGAAGTATTCTAATTTTGGGAGTACGACTTTTTAAAAACAAACAGAATAAAAAGAACTTGAATAGTTAATTTTAATTTACTGAGCGTAAAAGTAAGATCGAATGATAGGCTGGAAAAAGTGGATACTATTTTTTTTGCTAATTAGTGTTTCTCGCAGGCTGACTGCAGGAGATGACTTTTGTGGTATCCATAATACCACTTTTCAAGATGGAGAAAGTATCTCTTTTGTAGTGTTTTACAATGTTATTGGATTATATGTGAATGCTGGTGATGCTAACTTTACAGTAGCTCTTGATCGAATTAATAATAAGCCTGTATATCATGTGGTTGGAGTAGGCAATTCAAATCCAAGCTATGATTGGATTTTTAAAGTAAGAGATAGATATGAAACTTATTTCGATACTACTAATTTACAGCCCCTGAAATTTATCAGAAATATTAATGAAGGAGGTTTCAAACAAAGTGAGAACGTAAGTTTTAATCAACAAACAAATACAGCAGTTACTACCAATGGTGTATTTAAAGTTCCGGGTTGTATTCAGGATGTGTTAAGTGCTATTTATTATGCAAGAAATATCGACTTTAACAGATATCAACCTGATGATAAGATACCATTTAGTATGTTTCTCGACAACGAAGTACACAATCTCTATATCAAATATGAAGGGAAGGAAACCATTAAAACTAAGTATGGAAAATTCCGAGCTATTCGCTTCAAGCCTTTGCTTGTAAAGGGTACTATGTTTTCGGGTGGAGAAAAAATGACTGTTTGGGTTAGCGACGATGCTAATCATATTCCTCTGCGAATTGAAAGCCCGATTGTTGTAGGAAGTGTAAAAGTTGATATGATGCAATATCGTAATCTACGATATCCACTAACTTCAAATCTGAGCTTTCATTAACTGATAGATTATAAATCTGTAAGTTTAAAAATGGTGTTTGATCGTATTCCTCTTTCAGTTTGATGCAAAGTACAACCTTCGTTAAAAGCATCGTGTTCGAAATATAAAAGATAGTCTTCTCTTATAGCTTCTTCCAGAAACGATTTCTTTTCGTTTAAAGTAGTTAACGGAAACATGTCATAAGCCATTACATAGGGTAGTGGTATATGATTAACTGAAGGAAGAAGATCAGCCATATACACAATGGTACTTCCCTTATAGTTTATTTGAGGAAGCATCATTTTTTCAGTATGTCCATTTACAAAACGCAAACTAATAGTATCACTGAATTTAGTAGTACCCAGTTTTCCATCAATTTCTAATCCCCCATCTGGTATGGAAATCATTTGTAACTGACCACTTTCTTTAATTGGTAAAATATTCTCTTTTAAGAAGGAAGCTTTTTCTCTATCATTCGGAACCATTGCCCATTGCCAGTGTTGTTCGTTCGACCAGTATATTGCATTTTCGAAAGTGGGTACTAATTTGTCGCCAACCCTTTTTATACTACCCCCGCAATGATCAAAATGTAAATGTGTGAGTATGACATCTGTAATGTCTGAACTGTGAAATCCATGCGAAGCAAGGGCTTTATTGATATCGGTTTCGCCACTTAAATAATAGTGACCGAAAAATTTAGAATCCTGTTTATCACCAACTCCATTGTCGATTAATATCAGTCGATTTCCATCTTCAATTAATAAGCATCTTAAAGCCCAGTTACATAAGTTATTATCATCGGCTGGGTTTAGTTTGTTCCACATGCTTTTTGGAACAACACCAAACATGGCACCACCATCTAACTTAAAATTTCCTGCTTCAATTGTATATAGTTTCATGTATTAAGCTAATTCGGTTTTTTGTTTTTTCATAGCATATAAAAGTATTACAAAGCCGATTATAAAGAATATAGTCAAAGCCAATACAGAGTTACGTTGTGATCCAGTTATTTCATTGATATATCCAAAACTTAACATGCCAATTACTATGGCAATTTTTTCTGTTACATCATAAAAACTAAAGAACGAAGTTGTGTCTTTAGTTACTGGCATTAATTTAGCATAGGTACTTCTGCTTAACGACTGGATACCACCCATGACAAAACCAACCATAACGGCAAGTATATAAAACTGATAGATTCCATTTCTAGGTATTAAATAACCCACCACACAGAGAAGGATCCAAAATATTATGGTAAACATCAAGGCTCTAAAATTGCCAATTCTTTCAGATAGCTTTGCAATTAAGTAAGCCCCTGGCACTGCAATCAATTGAATAATTAAAAGGGCGAGAATTAAGTTGGTAGTAGGAATATTTAATTCGCTTTTCCCATAAAGTGTTGAGACTAACATCACTGTTTGTACGCCCATATTATAAAAGAAAAACGCCGCTAAATATCTCTTCAATACTGGCATATTGCCTAATTGCTTCCAGACTTTATGCAATTCTTTATAGCCATTCGTTAAAATACTCCCCTCACTCCTTTTATGTTCAGAAGGTTTGCTTTGAGGGAGTCTACTCAAAGAAAATTGTCCAAATCCCCACCACCAAATTCCAACTAATAGGAAAGAGATTTGTGCAGCTTTACCGCCATCAATGCCAAAAGTTTTGGGGGACATCACAAATGCAAAACAGATGATTTGTAAAATCATACTCCCAATATAACCCATTGCAAATCCCTTTGCACTTACTCTATCCTGATCTTCTGGGGCTGCAATTTCTGGAAGATAAGAGTTGTAAAAAACTAGGCTACTCCAAAATCCAATACAAGCAATAATTAAACAAGATAGTCCATAGACTAAGTTTGTTTTATCGAAAAAGTACATGGCACTACAAGCAATACTACCCATGGTACAAAAGAAAAATAAGAATTGTTTTTTATTCCCTTGATAATCGGCAATGGAAGAAAGAATTGGTGACATGATTGCTACAATAAAAAAAGCAATTGCCAATGCATAGTTATAAAGGGAAGTATTTACGAATTCCCTTCCAAATATTTTAACTGTATCATTTAAGGTTGCTTCATTTCCATCCCCGGTTACAGATTCATAATAAGCCGGGAAAATAGTAGTGGTAATTACTAAGTTATAAACGCTATTTGCCCAATCGTACATAGCCCATCCATTAATTACCTTTTTTGGTGCAGTCTGCATTGAGGTGTGTTTTGTGTTTTAAAGATAGGGTAAAGAACGCAAAACCAATATCCGTTGTATGAACCTAAGAAAAGTAGAACGAATGTTTTTTTTATTTTAACTGGCCAGTATATATCAGAACTAACAGGATAATTCCAGCGATAATACGGTACCATCCAAATAATCGGAATCCATGTTTTTGTAAATAACCAATAAAAAATTTGATAGCAATGATTGCCACAACAAAGGCTATTAGGTTACCAATACCCAATGCGATAAGGTTATCTTTGTTCTTTAAAAGTTCAGGATTTTCTTTATATGCTTTTAAAAGTTTATAGCCTGTTGCAGCAGCCATTGTAGGTACGGCTAAGAAAAATGAAAATTCAGCAGCGAGGTTTCTATTTAATTTTTGTTGCATACCCCCAATAATACTCGCTGCGCTTCTACTTGTGCCTGGAATCATAGCCAAACATTGCCATACACCTATCATGAAAGCTTTTGATAAACTGATCTGTTCATCTTTTTCTACAGCAGGGGTCTTGAAAAGCTTATCAATAAATAATAATACAAATCCACCCAATAATAAAGTGATACTAACTGTTAACGGACTTTCTAATAAAGCATCAATCTTTTTAGAGAAAATAAAACCAAGTATCAAAGCTGGAATTACTGCTATGATTAATTTAATATAAAAATTCCATCTATTTAATGGGAAGAATTTTTTCCAATAAATTACAACAACAGACATGATTGCACCCAATTGTATTGCAACTTCAAAGAGTTTGGTAAAATCATCTTTTGCAATACCCATAAAAGAACTAGCAATAATCATATGCCCTGTTGATGAGATAGGCAAAAATTCAGTTAGCCCTTCAATAATAGCTATGATAATGGTATCAAAAATAGACATGATAATTACTATTTATAAATCAATAATGACAAGGTGAATTTAGGATTTCTACATCAGTATAAATTAAAAAAAGCGATGAAAGGCATCGCTTTTTTTAAAAATAATAATGTATTTGAACTAAACTTTTGATTTTTTAAAAATAGCATAAATCTCAACTATCAATCCTACAACGATTAGAATCGGTGCTATAGTTATGCGAGTAGTACTATAAACTTCCTTCGTATCAAATACGTTAGGGTCTGCACTTTTTCCCCCACTCATTAAAATAAAGCCAAGTGCTACAATTATGGCGCCTATTAGCATCCATACAAAATTTTCTTTTTCAAAAAGTGGGGCAGTAGTAAGTTTTTTTTGTTCGCTCATCACAGGTATTTTATAAATGTAAGGTAATTAGAATATTGAAAGTTTCGTTTTGATAATTATTAAAACTTGGTTAATAAAGTTCGTCTAGCTTCATTTTAAGATATTTCAAAACAGAACGATGAGTGCTGAACACTGAAATGCCCACCCCCAAAACAATCATACCAAAGAACAAAATCAAAGTAAGATTGATATCGCGGATTGCCTTTAATGGCTCAAATTGGCTCTCAGCCCATCCTATCAATGTAAATAAAAGCGCAATAGCTATAAGTGAACTAATTAATCCATTGATAACTGCTTGAATATTCATTGGCTTAGAAATAAATCCTCTTGTGGCTCCAACCATTTGCATGGTTTTAATTAAGAATCTATTACTAAACATGGCCAATCGAATGGTATTATCGATACTGAAAATTACAATTACACAAAGTAAAATAGCGATTACTAAAAAAACCAAGCCGATTTTAGAAGCACGTTCATTGAGGTTGGTAACCAAACTTTTCGGGTATTGCAGTTCTGTAATCTGATTGCCATAAGCAGCCATTAGTTCATCAGATATTTTAACTAAACTATCTCTATTAACGTAAGAAGCTTTTGCATAGAAATCAATGCTTTCTGGTAATGGGTTAGAATCTAAGATCTTAGCCCAATCTTCATTATTCTCTTTATTCCAAATAACTTTTGCATTGGATTTATCAACATAAACTACCCCTTTTGCATAAGGCTTAGAGGAAATAAACTGCTGAATTTGTCCGATGGTATCCTTATTCATCGTTCGTAAATAGGCACTCAAACGTATGTCTTCTTTAAATGCATTACCTACTGAACTAATGTTGAGAAATATCCAGCCCATGATGCCTAAAAGAAATAAAACAAGCGCAACGCCAATGATGCTATATATAAA
The DNA here is from genome assembly GCA_903927185.1 of uncultured Bacteroidota bacterium. Classification (GTDB taxonomy): domain Bacteria; phylum Bacteroidota; class Bacteroidia; order Chitinophagales; family Chitinophagaceae; genus Sediminibacterium. Next base: position 34,335 of record CAIYLW010000103.1, on the reverse strand, counting down.
ACTGGGTTTGCTACGCTTTAAAGAAGATTTACCAACTACGGCCATAATGATACTTTTTTCCTTTCCCCGATTCAATTTCAAGCCGGGTTCTGTTAGGCAAATGTAGGCTTTTGCCCGCTAAACACTTACATTTGCAACCATTCAAACCCCGATTTTGTATCTGAAAATAATGCTTTAATCTATTAAATGGGTTAAAGATATGTTAGGATTGAACCAGGGCATACAACACAAACAATTGAACTTTTTTTTAAAAATGGAATACGACTTCAGGAAAATTGAGAAGGATTGGCAAAAAAAATGGCAGATTAACCATGCTTATCGTGTAAGTAATACTAGTAATAAACCAAAGTATTATGTACTCGATATGTTCCCTTACCCAAGTGGAGCTGGGTTGCATGTGGGTCATCCTTTAGGTTACATCGCCTCTGATATTTTTAGTCGCTTTAAACGCTTAAAAGGGTTCAATGTTTTGCATCCCATGGGTTATGATGCGTTTGGTTTACCTGCAGAACAATATGCCATTGAACATGGCGTACATCCTGCAGTGAGTACGCATAAGAATATCGACACTTTTAGAAAGCAATTAGACAATATTGGTTTTTGTTTCGACTGGGAAAGAGAGATCCGTACTTGCGAACCCAATTATTATAAGTGGACTCAATGGATTTTTTTGCAATTGTTTAATAGCTTTTTTAATAGAAATAAACAAAAAGCGGAACCCATTGAATTGTTGATTACATCATTTGAAAAAGAAGGGAATAGTAAATATCCTTTTCCTGCAGCAGTAAATTATCAACCAGCAGAATTTAGTGCTGATAATTGGAAAGAATTTTCTAAAAAACAGCAGCAGGAAATTTTAATGAATTATCGCCTTGCTTTTTGTGGATACGGCGAAGTTAATTGGTGTGAGGCATTGGGTACCGTTCTAGCAAATGATGAAGTGGTGAATGGTGTAAGCGAAAGAGGCGGACATCCTGTAGTAAAAAAGAAATTGCGTCAATGGTATTTGCGTATTACTGAATTTGCAGACCGTTTGCTGGAAGGCTTGGAAAGAGTAGCTTTCAGCGATTCTATGAAAGAAATGCAATCTAATTGGATTGGTAAAAGTTATGGTGCTGAAATTGATTATGTAATTAGTAGTTCCGCAACTTTGTCATCTTTGAATTTGAAAGTGTATACCACTAGACCTGACACTATTTTCGGAGTTGACTTTATGGTAATAGCACCTGAACATGAATTGATTGATCAGATTACAACTGCCGAACAAAACAATGCAGTGGATGAATATTGTGCGTATGTTAAAAGCCGCAGCGAAAGGGAACGTCAGGCTGAAAAGAAAATTAGTGGTTGTTTTACCGGAGCTTATGCGATCAATCCTTTTAATGGAAAACAAATACCTATTTGGATTTCAGAATATGTATTAGCAGGATATGGAACCGGGGCAATTATGGCTGTGCCTTGTGGAGATGACCGGGATTATAAATTTGCAAAACACTTTAATATTCCCATTACCAATATTTTAGGTGATGACTTTAATGGAGAAGAAGCGAATGCTACTAAAGATGCAAAATTACATAATAGTGATTTTTTAAATGGCATAGTAATGCGAGATGCGATAGCAATTGTGAATCATCGCTTAGAAGAAATGGGCATTGGTAAAGCTAAAGTAAATTACAGAATGCGTGATGCTGCATTTAGTAGACAACGATATTGGGGCGAACCATTTCCGGTTAAATGGAAAGAAGGAACTGCTTATCCGTTAAGTGAAAACGATTTGCCTTTATTATTACCTGAAGTGGATTCTTATTCTCCTGGTCCTGAAGGCGAAGGCCCATTAGCAAATATTCCAGAATGGGTTGCACAGGAATTAGAAACCAATACTATGCCTGGTTATGCGGGAAGCAGTTGGTATTTCTTACGTTATATGGATCCTCATAATACCGAATCATTCTGCGATAGAAAAGTGAGTGATTATTGGAATCAGGTTGATTTATATATTGGGGGAACAGAACACGCAGTAGGGCATTTATTATATAGTCGTTTATGGACAAAAGCTTTATTCGATTTAGGTCATATTGGATTTGATGAGCCATTTAAAAAATTATTGAACCAAGGAATGATTCAAGGTTCATCAAGATTTGTTTATCGATTAAAAGGAACTAATGAATATGTTTCATTAGGATTGATTAAAGATTTTGAAACGGTAGACAAATTACATGTGGATGTAAATATTGTTGACGGAGTTGAACTTGATACTGCATCATTTAAAAATTGGAAACCTGATTTTACTAATGCAACTTTTCAGTTAGAAGATGGAAAATATTTCTGTGGAACTGAGGTAGAGAAAATGAGTAAGTCGAAATTCAACACGGTAAATCCGGATGAATTAGTACAGAAATATGGAGCCGACACATTCCGTATGTATGAAATGTTCTTAGGTCCTGTTGAGCAAAGCAAACCATGGGATACCAAGGGTATTGAAGGGGTACATAGATTTATCAAAAAACTTTGGCGGTTATTTTATGATGAGATGAAGGGTAAGGTTTGGAATGAGGATGTTGCCACAGCTGAAGAATTAAAAGTGTTGCATAAAACAATTCGCAAAACGGAAGACGACACAGAACGTTTCAGTTTCAATACAGCAGTTAGTGGGTTTATGATTTGTGTAAATGATTTAGCGGATTTAAAATGCAATAAACGTTCTGTTTTAGAACCGTTATTAATTTTATTAACTCCTTATGCTCCGCATGTTTGTGAAGCATTATGGGCTGAGTTAGGAAATACAAGTTCAATTCTAGATGCGTCTTATCCAGTATTTGAATCTAAATATGTAGTTGAGTCTTCTAAGGAATATCCGGTAAGTATCAATGGACGCGTTCGTACCAATATCATTATAGCTTTAGATGCAACGGCTGAAGATGTAGAGAAGATTGTGTTAGGTAATGAATTAGTTCAGAAATGGATGGAGGGTAAACCACTCAAAAAATTCATTTTTGTAAAAAGTAAGATGATCAATGTAGTAATCTAATTGCAAAAGTATTTAATATAGAAAAACTGCTCCATTAGGGGCAGTTTTCGTTTGTGTAAAATTCCCTCAAATCCCACCTGCATTTATTACATTGCTGTATCAAAATTTATGCTATGAAGTGGAAACTTTTATTGCTGACTGCATTAGTAGGTTCAATAACTCTAATGTCAAGCGCTCAAAAAATTAATTTTAGTCAATCGGATTTACTTGCTAATAAAGTACCGAAGAATCTTTTAAATAGCATTCCCCAGGTAGTGAAATGGGTGGATGATGAGCACGTGATCTTAAATCAGAAAGTTCATCCAGATTCGGCATTTAAGAAATTTTTATTAGATATAAAGTCCGGAAAAATTTCTGATTGGAATGAAGGGACTAGTTTAACTATTGCAGCTTCTTCAAAACAAATTGTGGTAAAAGACAATGATCTTTTCTTCAAGGTTAATGGTGTTGAAAAAAGGTTGACGAATGATAAAGCAGAAGAGAAGAATCCAACTTTTTCTCCAGATAGTAATTTTGTCGCTTATACTAAAAACAATAATCTATACACAGTTAATATAAGCACAGGTCAAGAAAATCAACTTACTACTGATGGTACTAATACTACTTTAAACGGTTGGGCTAGCTGGGTGTATTTTGAAGAGATTTTCGGACGGCCAACAAAGTATCGAGCTTTTTGGTGGAGACCAGATAGCAAGCAATTGGCATTTATGCATTTTGATGAAAGTATGATTCCTATGTTTCCAATTTATAATAGTGAAGGTACTCACGGTTTTGTAGAAGAAACCAGATATCCTAAAGCAGGGGATAAAAATCCGGAAGTGAAAATTGGATTTATTAATCCGGAAGGCGGCTCCACTGTATGGGCTGATTTCAATGAAAAAGATGACCAATATTTTGGATGGCCAGTATGGAAACCAGGAACTAGTAATTTGTTAGTGTACTGGATGAACCGCGGACAGGATAATATGAAAATGTACGATGTGGATCCAGCTACAGGAAAGAAAAATGAAATCTATGACGAGAAACAAAAAACATGGATCGATCTTGAGGATCGCGTAAGTGGAAGAGTTAATTTCATCAATAATAATTCTCAGTTTATCATGCAAAGTGATAAAACGGGATGGAATCATTTGTACCTCTATAACAGCGATGGCTCTTTGAAAAATCCAATTACTTCAGGTGAATTTACAGTTACTAGTATTAAGTATATCGATGAGAAAAACAGTACCGTTTATTTCACTGCAAGAAGTCGCGAGAATACGGCCAGGACTGATTTATACAGTGTTAAATTCACGGGTTCTGATTTTAAAAGATTAACTTTTGGAGATTACAATCACAATGTGAATCTATCTCCAACGGGTAAATATTTTATCACTACTTATAGCAATGTGTCAACTCCTGCTAAAATGAGTTTGCTTGATAATAAAGGGAAAGTCTTGAAAGAATTAGGAGATGCAAAATCTGCAGAGTTAGAAAAATATAATCTTGCTAAATCTGAATTGATTCGCATAAAAAGCACTGATGGACTATTTGATTTACCTGCAATGGTAACATGGCCCATGAATATGGAGCCTAATAAAAAATATCCCATATTGGTTAGTATTTATGGTGGACCAAATGCGGGCACAGTAATGGATGGATGGAACTGGTCTGCAAACCGTCAGTTCTATGCAGAAGAAGGATTAATTCAAGTAGCATTTGACCATCGTGCCAGTGGACATTTTGGGAAAGTAGGTGTAAACTATATGCACCGCAACCTTGGCTATTGGGAAATGGAAGATTATAAGACCATGGCAAGATGGTTTATTGCAAATGGGCATGCAGATTCTACTAAAGTTTGTATCACTGGCTTTAGTTATGGAGGATATATGAGTTGTTACGCGTTGACTTATGGTGCAGATGTATTTACCCATGCTATGGCAGGTGGAAGTGTGGTTGACTGGCATTTGTATGATAGTCATTATACAGAGCGATTCATGGATACCCCTGAAGAAAATCCACAAGGATATAAGACAAGTAGTGTGTTAACTTATGTAGACAAATTCAAAGGCGTGTTACAATTAGTGCATGGAACCATGGACGACAATGTACACATGCAGAATAGTATTCAATTTGTAAATGCATTGGAAGAAAAAGGGAAAGAGTTTGAGTTTATGTTATATCCAGGTGGTCGTCACGGATGGGGTGGAGCCAAAGGAGCCCATTTTGCAAATTTGAAGACCAAGTTTATTTATAAATATCTATTAGAGAAATCAATTCCAAAAGGGGCACTAAAATAAAAAAAAGTAAAAAATAAAAATTCAAAATTCAAAACAAAAAGTTCTGCGCGAGTGGGACTTTTTGTTGTTCAAACCCTCTAATCAAAGTAAATTTTATAGGAATAACATTATTAATCCAGTAATCTTAAGTAGCTAATATTTTTGTAAGAATCATAATTTCTATTGTTATATTAGAATATAATTTAAAATCAATGAAGAAATTACTTTTTATCTGCTTTATTTTTTTAGTAAGTCTTAACGGGAATGCTCAGGATGAAGAAGCTTATTTCCTTTCAAATCCTTGCTTATCGCCTGACGGACAAACTGTTGTTTTCAGTTTTGAAGGGGATCTTTGGAAAGCTTCCACAATTGGTGGTGGCGCAAGCAGATTAACTGCGATGCAGGGTTACGAAACAAATCCAAGGATTTCGCCTGATGGGAAATGGCTTGCATTTACCGGAAGGCAAATGGGTAATGCAGATATTTATTTGATGCCCCTTTCTGGAGGTGAGATCAAACAGTTAACTTTTCATAGTGCTAATGATGAAGTGAATAGTTGGAGCTGGAACAGTAGCACAATTTATTTTACTTCAAATAGAAGTGGTGAGATTTCAACTTATAAAATAGGAATTAATGGAGGTACTCCTGAAAGATTATTAGGTGATCATTTCTTTCTTTACGATCATGGTGTTTATGAGCATCCATTAACTGGAGATCTATTTTTTAATGACACTTGGGAAAGCAGTAATCAACTAAGTCGTAAAAGATATAAAGGTCCATTTAATCCAGATATACAATCATATAATTTAAAAACAAAGGAATACCATAAGTTAACTGATTGGGAAGGAAAAGATTTCGGTGTTTCAATTGATACAAAAGGAAATATTTATTTTGTTTCTGATGAGGCTAATGGAGAATATAATCTGTATACTTTTTATAATGGTAAAAAAAAGGCGTTAACGAACTTTCCTAATTCTATCAAAGCACCAATCGTTAATGCAAATGGAGGTAAAGTTGTTTTTGAAAGAGGGTATCAATTGTGGATTTATGATATAGCATCCTCAAATTCTGAAAAGCTAAAAATCAACCCAATTCGAAATAATATCTTACCTGTTGAAAAGGATTTTGACGTAAAAGGCCATATTACCAATTTTGACGTTTCTCCTGATGGTAAGAAAATAGCTTTTAGTTCGAGGGGTGAATTATTTGTGAGCGATTTGGAAGGAAAATTTATTCAACAACTAAATAAAGGAAATGCAGAAAGAGCTTTGGAAGTAAAATGGCTGGCAAATAATAAAACCATTTTGTTTAATGAAACAAGTCATGGTTATCTTAATCTATATACTATCTCAGCTGATAGATCTGATACTGCGAAACCTATTACCAATGACCGGAAAGACAATCGTTCCATTGCTTTAAATAAATCTAAAACAAAAGCAGTTTATCTAAGCGGCAGGGATGAAGTTCGACTACTTGATTTGAAAAGTTTTGAAAGTGCTACATTAGTAAAAGATGAAATTTGGGCCTTCGAGAATTCAGATCCCAGTTTCTCACCCGATGAAGCGTATGTTGTTTTTACAGCCGTTCGGAATTTTGAACAGGATATCTTAGTGCATCATATAAAAGATAATAAAACAACAAACATCACTAATTCTGGAATCACAGAAGCAAACCCTGTATGGTCGCCTGATGGGAAATATATTTATTTCATTTCTAGTAGAACCAAACCGGCATATCCAACTGGGTTACAAGAGCCCAGAATCTATCGACTGCCACTAGAAAAATTGGATGATCCATTTAAGAGCGATAAATACATGGATCTTTTTAAAACTGAGAAAAAGGATAGTACCAAAAAAGATTCAGTTGTTATTGTAGTTAAAATAGATGCTGAAAATATAATGGAGCGAATAGAGCAAATGGGTCCAAATTTCGGATCCCAATATTTGCAGACTGTTTTGCAAAAAGGGGACAAAACCACATTACTTTATACCAGCGATCATGTAGAAGGAAAATCTGCAATTTGGAAAACAGTTTTAGAGCCATTTGAAAACCCGAAAACTGAAAGAATCAATGGTGCTGATGCAAATAATTTTGAATATTCAGAAGGTACCGACAAATCGTTGGTACTATTCAACGGAAATATTTACAAACTGAATCTGGAATCCAATAAAGTTGATCCTATTGCTATTAGCAGCACTTTTCGTAGAAATCTTTCCGAAGAGTTTACTCAAATTTTTCAGGAGGCTTGGGCTAAAGTAGAGCAGAATTACTATGATGAAAATTTCCATGGTATTGACTGGCATGCTATTCGAAAAAAATATGAAGTTTTCATACCTTATTTAAATAACCGGGCAGACTTAAGAATTTTGTTGGCAGATATGTTAGGTGAATTGAATTCATCGCATCAAGGATTTAGTTCGAATGGTGATGAAGAGCAAGTGAAACTTGCAAACAAAACTATGGAAACAGGAATTGTATTTGAAAATGAGGATCCATATAAAGTAGGCTATATACTGCGTAATAGCAGTGCGGATAAAAAACAATTAGATATTCGGAAAGGTGATTTACTAGTTAAAGTAAATGATGAAATCGTAAATAGGCAGATAGATAGAAATTACTATTTTAGTCGCCCTTCACTTGATAAGGAAATAAAATTGCAATTCAATCGAAATGGCTTGTTGATTGATTTGAAATTACATCCCCAATCTTCTCTTTTTGAAGGGTCCTATGATGAATGGATTTATCAGAATCAACAAAAGGTTGATGAAAAAAGTAATAAACGGATCGCCTATCATTGTATGAAAAATATGGGTGGTGAGGAATTGGAAAAATTCCTGATTGATATGACAATCGACTTTTACAAAAAAGATGCTCTAATATTAGATTTACGTTATAATACTGGGGGTAATGTACATGATGAAGTATTAAAATTTTTAAGCCAACGAGCTTATCTACAATGGAAGTATAGGGAAGGAAAGCTTACCAATCAATCTAATTTTGCACCTGCAGATAAGCCGATTGTGTTACTTATCAATGAACAGTCGCTTAGCGATGCAGAAATGACCGCACAGGGCTTTAAAGCACTAAAGCTTGGAAAAATTATTGGCACCGCATCTTATAGGTGGATCATTTTTACAAGTGGAGCAGGATTGGTAGATGGTTCATTTGTAAGGCTTCCTAGTTGGGGATGTTATACTTTGGAAGGTAAGGATCTTGAGAAGACTGGAGTTGAGCCGGATATTTCCGTTCCGATGAATTTTGTTGATCGTGTTAATAAACGTGATCCTCAATTAGATAAAGCAATAGAAGAATTATTGAAACAAATTAAATAGAAATAATTATTAAAGAATGAATGATTCTAAGAATCTGTAAATGATGTAAGTTTTAAAATGACAAATGTATTTGGTGAATGTATATCTGTTGGAACTTTATAAAAAAAATATGGGAAAAAATATTGTTCCAGTGCCAGATCCAACAATTTTGTTGTCTTATCCGCCTGAAGAAGACATTTTTAGAAAAAGTACCAGAGAAATAAATATTGAACCGGAAGATCCAGTACTTAAAATTATAGGTGACCATAAAACCGGAGATTTTGCACTAGATGTCCCTGGTTCAGAATTGGATGATGCCGATGAAGCAATTGGCAGTGAAGACGAAGAAAATAATTATTACAGTCTTGGTGGCGATGAACATGATGATCTCGATGAAAACAGTCGGGAATAATGGAAATGGAGTAATGGCAAGTTTATTCCAAACTAAAAGAGCTTCTATTTTTTAAATAGGAGCTCTTTGTTTTATTCGAAATCTTTGATTCGGTCAGAACTAATTATAACTCTGCCATGCACTTGGTTATTGCATGAATATGAAAGCATGCAAGATGCAATAGCTTTTGCTGAAACAGATTGGTATTTTTTTAATGGACCTATTAATATATAATTAAGTATTTCAAAAATTCCAGTAGCGATTTTTTCTCCGGAACGATTTTCATTTCTTTCTCCTGTAATTATTGCTGGTCTGAAAATGAACAATTTTGGATAGCCAATATTACTCAATAATTTTTCCATTTCTGCTTTAACTCTACTATAAAAAAATAGGGAATCTGATGCAGCCCCCATAGCACTAATAACAAGAAAACGCTTGCTTCCAGCATTAAACTGTAATTGTGCAATTTTTACCGGATAGTCTTGATCTACTTTTTTAAAGGCTTCTTTTGTTTTGGCTATTTTAATGGTGGTGCCTAAACAACAGAAAACGGTATCGGCATCAACTGTTCCTTCATAGCTATTATAATCGATAATTATTTCTTTTAGCTTGGGATTTTGTATACCTAGTGTCCTTCTTACATATATATAAATTGTGTGGTATTCTTCTGATTCAAGCAATAAATACAACAAATGACCGCCAGTTAGTCCCGTTGCTCCAAGTAATAATGCAGATTTTTGCGCCATCAGATTTTTTATCAAAGCTATGGATTAATACTATTTTGTAGATTTGAATTGTATGGCTAACGATAATTTAAATAATGTTCCAGAAAATTTAAGTCCAGCAGATAAGGAGTTCGAAAATACGATCAGGCCAAAAGAGATCGATGATTTTTCTGGTCAACCACAATTAATAGAGAATTTGACCATCTTTATTAAAGCGGCTAAACTTCGCGGTGAGGCTTTGGACCATGTATTATTTCATGGCCCCCCGGGTCTTGGTAAAACAACTTTAAGTAGAATTGTAGCCAATGAATTGGGAGTAAATATTAAAGAAACATCAGGCCCGGTTATTGAGAAACCAGGCGATTTGGCAGGCTTATTAACCAATTTGCAACCCAATGACGTATTATTTATTGATGAGATTCATCGATTAAGTACTGTTGTTGAAGAATACCTCTATGCAGCAATGGAAGATTTTAGAATTGATATTATGATTGATTCTGGTCCGAATGCAAGAAGTATTCAAATTAATTTAAACCCTTTTACCTTGGTTGGGGCAACAACTAGAAGTGGACTTCTAACAGCTCCTTTGTTATCGCGATTTGGCATTAAAAGTCGTTTGGAATATTACAATGCCGAAACTTTAAAAAAGATTATAGAAAGAAGTGCTGCTATTTTGAACACCGAAATTAGCTCTGATGCTGCTGGAGAGATCTCTAGAAGAAGTAGAGGCACACCTCGTATTGCTAATGGGTTGTTGCGCAGAGTTCGCGATTTTGCTCAAGTATTGAATGATGGAACTATTGATATTGGAATTACTCAGCACGCATTAAAAGCTTTAAATGTAGATGAACATGGGTTGGACGAAATGGATAATCGCATATTGGCAGCCATTATCGACAAGTTCAAGGGTGGCCCTGTAGGCCTTACTACAATAGCAACAGCTGTGGGAGAAGAGTCTGGTACAATTGAAGAAGTGTATGAGCCATTTTTAATTCAAGAAGGATTCTTGCAAAGAACACCTAGGGGAAGGGAAGCAACTTTAAAAGCATATAATCACTTAGGCAGAGATGTTGTTCAGCGTGGGGCAGGACCAACACTATTTTCATAATAAAAAAGACCTTTCAACTATTGCTGAAAGGTCTTTTTTTGGAAGGTATTAAACTAAGGTGCTACTAATCTAAATCCATTTCCATGGATATTTACAATTTCAATATTAGTATCGTCTTTCAGGTACTTGCGTAATTTGGCAATGTATACATCCATACTTCTACCATTGAAATACGTATCGCTACCCCATATTTTTTTCAAAGCTCTTTCGCGAGGCAAAAGATCGTTCTTATGCTCAGCTAACATTTTTAATAACTCATTCTCTTTTGGAGAAAGGGTTTGTGTACTGTCGTCGTGCTTTAATTCACGCAATTTTGGATTGAAATGATAACGACCTAAATCAAACTCAATATTGTCGCTGATACGATTGTCTTCTTCATTACGCTTTAACATTGCTTTGATTTTTAAAAGCAATACTTCGCTGTCGAACGGTTTGGTGATATAATCATCAGCACCTAATTTGTATCCCTGAATGATATCATCTTTCATGGTTTTGGCACTTAAGAAGAATAAAGGAATATCAAGATCTACATCGCGAATTTCTTCTGCTAATTTAAATCCATCCATATTCGGCATCATTACATCTAACAAACAGATATCAAATTTTTCACGTTGAAAAGCTGCCAAACCTAGTCTGCCATCTCTTTCCAGAGTTACTTCATAATCATTTAATTCTAAATAATTTTTCAATACCATCCCTAAGTTGGTATCGTCTTCACACAATAGAATTTTACTTTTTTTATCTTCCATAACGGCTTATTTAATCATCAAATAAAGTTAAAACAAACCCATTTCCCTCCCTAATCTGCTCAATCTTTTGTTAAAAAGCATGAACGGTAAAAGGGGTTTGTTGATATACTTCCGTAAGTTCTGCAAATTTATCCGGATTACAACCTGATTTATGAATTTACATTCGTTCAGTTTTTACAATTCCATCTTCCCCTATTTGAATCATTTGTTCTGATTCCATAAACTTTAAAACAGCCCAAATATCATCCGATTCAGAGGGTTCGAATTGATTCAGTATTTCTTTTACAGAGATACTATTTTGAGCCAAAGATTGAATTTGCAGTAGGATAGTCTGAAATCGAGTATTGCTAGGCGACTTTTTTTTTCTTTTTAAACAGTTGTCACAATTGCCACAATCAGTTGCCTTTGTTTCGCCGAAATAATTAGCAATAAAACGGCTTCTACATTTATCTAATGTTTCAATATAATCTAACATCGCATCAAGCCGAACCTGATATTGTTTCTTTCTTTTGAAGTAAAGATCTTGATCAATATAAAGGTATTCTGCTGGTGCACGATTAAGCAGAAAATATATTTGAGGCTTTTCTTTTTGAGGTAAATATTCAATTATCCCAAAACGATTTAATTTTTCTAATTGAAGCTTTATTTCTTCGATTGGTATCCGAAGAATTCTTGAGATCTGTTTTTCGAAAATAGAAGTACTATTATCGTAAATGCCTTGATAAGTGCGAAGTAGTGTTTTGATAATTGGTTCTAAATCTGGGTAACTAGATTCAAATGAATAGAGACTGTCTTTGTCTATTTGAAACTGTATTCTCGATGGCAAAAAAATATTTTCAGATAAAATAAAATGTCCTTCTTGTTCTAATATTTTAAGTGTATTACTTACTAAATAAGAATCGAGGTGGAAGTTTTTTACAAATTCGTGCAAGTCGAAATCGAAATATTGCATCTCACCAACACCAATGGGTAATTGTAAATAGTTGGCTAGTTCTTGATATATTTTTTTAATGATAGAAAGAGGTGGATACCGTTTTTCGGTCATTGATTGAAGGGTTTCAATATCTGAAGAGTGATATAACAAAACAGCAAAAGCTTTCTTTCCATCTCTTCCTGCTCGACCTGCTTCTTGATAGTAACTTTCCAAACATTCTGGAGCATCGAAATGAATAACAGTTCTTACATCTGGTTTATCGATACCAAGGCCAAATGCATTGGTGCATGCCATTACTCTTATTTTATTCTGTATCCATAAATCCTGTTTCAATGTTCTATCATCAGAATTTAAACCTGCGTGGTAATAGTCTGCATTTATTTTATTCAGAAGTAAAAGTTCCGCTAATTCTTTTGTTTGCCTTCTGTTGTTGCAATACACAATACTAGACCCCGGAACGGCTTCTAATATTTCAATGAGTTTATTTAGCTTACTGTCAACTTTAAAAACGCTATAAGAAAGATTTGGCTTTTCAAATGATTGCTTAAAAGTAGTAGCGTTTTGCATTTCTAATTTATGCAAAATATCTTTCTGAACATCTATAGTTGCAGATGCTGTTAATGCCATCATTGGTATGCCAGGCAATACATCTCTTATTTGTGCGATCTTTAAATAGGAAGGTCTGAAATCATATCCCCATTGTGAAATACAATGTGCTTCATCAACTACTAATAAACTAATTTTTAAATAAGGAAGTAATTCTTTAAATATTTTCGTTTCTAATCGTTCTGGGGATAGATAAAGGAATTCGTAATCTCCTTCAATCGCATCTTGTAAAATGCATTTAACTTCATAATAAGTGAGACCACTATGAATACTAGCAACTGTTATTCCTTTATCTTTTAAATTTTCCTCTTGATCTTTCATTAAAGCGATCAATGGACTAATTACAATACATAAGCCGTCCATCATTAGCGCAGGAACTTGAAAGCAGATAGACTTTCCGCCCCCAGTTGGTAAAAGTGCCATAGTATCCTTACCCTTTAATACAGAATTAATAATATCTTCCTGCATGGGACGAAATGAATCAAATCCCCAGTATTTATTTAATATTTCGTTTGGGTTCAACACTATTATATTGTTCAGTATTTAAATAACTTTTTTATAGTTCAATCTAACTGAATTTATGGCAAGCACCACATCACTTAAGGCCATTGTTAACGCACTGAAAGTGGGACTCAAAAATCCAAAGGCTGCAATAGGGATTGCCACTATATTATAGATAAACGCCCAGAAAAGATTTTCTTTAATAGTAATATAGGTGTGCTTTCCTAATCCTAAGGCAAGCGGCAGATTTTTTAATCCATGATTCATTAAAACAACCTGTGCACTTTGCATAGCAATATGTGAGGCATCGCTTAGAGAAATTCCTACAGTTGCTTTTGCCAATGCAGGCGCATCATTAATTCCATCACCAATCATGGCGGTAGGTTCCTTTCTATTATAATTTTCAATAGCTAATAATTTCTGTTCAGGCGTTTGTTCTGCAAGCCATTCATCAATATGTAATTCCTGGGCTACCTGTTCACATTTTTCTTTTTTATCTCCACTTAATAAAATAGTTCGAATTCCTTTAGATCGTAACATTTCAATTACTTGTTTTGCTTCAGGCCTCATTTCATCAGCTACATCTATCCAACCTATTAAAACATCGTTTCGAATAATATATACATTGTGTGAATGGTCCTGACTTATTTTAGCCACTGCTTTATAAGATACAGCTGAATAGGTATTGCCAGATTTATCGGCAGCTATCATGCCCAATCCTTTCTGTTCCTCAATTTTTGTCCAACGTATATCATCTTTTATTTTCCATTCTTTGCTGATACATTTCGCGATGGGGTGAGTGGAAAATCTTTCTAGAGAATAGGCAACTTTTTTAAAATCAGCAATCCCTGCTTCTGAATTGTCAGTGGATTCAAATTGTCGAATAGTAAAATTTCCAGTAGTAAGTGTACCAGTTTTATCAAATACTACTTGACGTATATCTTTAAATATTTCTAGGCTTTTGGCATTTTTAAAAAGGATACCATTTTTTGCAGCACGTCCAAGCCCTACTGCTATTGCTGCCGGTGTGGCAAGCCCCATTGCACAGGGGCAAGAAATTACCAAAACAGCTATTCCTCTTAATAAGCTTTCACTAAAGCTATGGTGACCAATAAAATAATTTCCTAAAAGGGCTACTATTGCAATACTAATTACTACTGGTACGAATATGGCACTAATTTTATCAGCTAATTGTTGAACCGGAGGTTTTTCAGATTGAGCTTCTCTTACAAGTTTCAAGATATTTGATAAAACAGTATCCTCGCCAACAGCAGTTATATAAGCTTTGATGGATCCTTTTTCAACAGTGCTGCCACCAATTAAAATATCATTCATCTTTTTTTCAACAGGTACACTTTCGCCTGTAATAATAGCTTCATTAATGCTAGCTTCTCCCCATAAAATTTTACAATCCATCGGAACAGGTTCGCCTGAATTTATCAAAACCAGATCGCCAACTTTTAAATTTTTACTTTCAACTGGAAAAACGTGTTCTTGGTGTTGATCGTCATAAGCAATCATATTGGCCATTGACTTTTGTGAAACTGCCAATTTTTTTAAAGCTTGTTGAGTAGTTTCAACAGATTTATCTTCCAGCCAATTTCCTAGAAATACCAGCGTAATAATAGTTGCCGCTGTTTCATAAAATAAATAATGTGCGGCTTCACCTATAATTGTTCCGTATAAACTATAGCCAAATGCTGCCACAGAGCCAATTGCAATTAACACGTTCATATTGGGTATGCCTTTCCATAAACTATGAATCGCACTTCGCCCAAAAAAATCCATTCCTACTAAAAAAACAGGGATCGTTAATCCAAGTTGTACATACGGATCCATCAGGAAATGGATATGTACACCTGGAATCATGTGTAACATCAGTGGGGCTGTGAAAATAATACAGAATGAAAATCTTTGTAAGTGGTTCTTGAATAGTTTTTTTGACCTTTTTGTATCAGAAATTTCTCCGGTCTCCACATGATAACCCAATCCTTCAATTCCTTTAGCAAGAGCTATTTTAGAAGTTTCTTCAGTCATTTGAAAACTCACATCGCCTCCCATGAAATTTACTTTCACGTCTTGCATACCCTTTTCAGTAAGAAATTTATTTACAGTAAGAGCACAATTTGTGCAGCTCATTCCTTCAACTTTCCAATTTACTTTTTCCATCACGAGAAGTTTTATGCAATTTATTTTACATAGATAAGCCCCAAAGGTACTACATGCTAAAGGGTAGGTCTTTCGAAAAAGGGATAATATTTTTATATCAGCATGTCAAAAAACGAAATAATATAGTCTGAGAAGGCATTTCAAATGGTTCTTTATCTTTGTACAATGGATGCTATATATGAGTTACCACAAATTAAAGCAGTTGCAAAAGCGCTTTGGAAAGAAGGGAAGGCTCAAAAGGTATGGATTTTTCATGCTGGCATGGGAACCGGGAAAACAAGTTTCATTCATGCACTTTGTGAGGTTCTGGAAGTAAAAGATACGGTAACCAGTCCTACTTTCGCACTCATTAATGAATATGAAAGCCCGATTGCTGGAATTATTTATCATATGGATTGGTATCGTTTAAAGGATGAGGAGGAAGCCATTCAAGCTGGAATTGAAGAAGCACTTTTATCTGGTAATCTTTGTTTAATCGAATGGCCCGAGAAAGCATCTGGTTTGTTGCCAGAAAACCCTTTGGAAGTGTTTATGGAAATTCTGGATGAAAAAATGCGACGTTTATATACGGAATGACCAGAAGAATAATCCACTTTAATGCGCATTAACGGAAAATTTTATGCTTTAAATCAAGTATTTTTATAGGGATGAATAGATCATCCGATTTTAACAATTAAAAATGGCTACATCCAAACCCTCTATCAGTGCCTCTTTCAAATTTGAAACCATGGAGGAAACGCTGGATATTAAACCCCAGGGAGAGAAACTATTTATCGGTATTCCAAGAGAAGTTGCTTTTCAGGAAAATAGGATTGCATTAACTCCCGATGCAGTTGGTGTTTTAGTTGCAAATGGGAATCATGTACAAGTAGAACATAAAGCAGGAGAGGGAAGTAATTATACTGATCAGGATTATGCAGAAGCAGGAGCAAAGATTGTATACGATAAAGCCGAAATATATAAAGCACCCATTCTTGTAAAAAGCGCTCCTCCTGTAGAAGAGGACTTGCCATTTCTACAAATGAATCAAACTATTATTTCTCCTATCCATTTATCTGCACTTAAGAAGCATCATATAGAAACTATGATGAGTAAAAGGATCACTGCATTGCGGTTTGAAAATTTTAAAGACGATAGCGGTACCTATCCAATAGTTCGAAGTATGAGTGAAATTGCAGGTAGTGCAGTAATGTTAATTGCTGGACAGTACCTCAGTAGTTTTAATAAAGGTAAGGGTGTTTTGCTTGGAGGAATCAGCGGTATTCCACCCACCAAAGTGGTAATTGTGGGCGCTGGAATTGTTGGTGAATTTGCAACAAGAAATGCTTTGGCACTAGGGGCTTCTGTAAAAGTGTTTGATAATAATGTTTCAAGATTAAAGCAATTACAAAATAATTTAGGGCAACGTATTTGGACATCAGTTTTAGAACCCCGCATACTTTCTAAACAACTCAAGACTTGTGAAGTAGCAGTTGGTGCATTAAGTAATGAATATGGAAGAGCTCCTGTAGTAGTTTCCGAAGAAATGGTTGCAGCGATGCGTCCAGGTAGTATCATCATTGATGTTGCAATCGACCGTGGAGGATGTTTTGAAACAAGTGAATTAACTAGCCATGAAAATCCAACTTTTTTAAAGCATGGAGTGATTCACTATTGTGTACCTAATATACCAAGCGGTTTCGCTAGAACCGCAAGCCAAGCTATTAGTAATATTTTAATGCCTTTAATTTTAGAAATCAGTGATGAAGGTGGTTTAGAAGAAATGGTCTGGCATAATTTTAATTTAAGAGAGGGCATTTATCTTTTCAAGGGTGCGCTAACAGACATTTATATCAGCCAAAAGTTCGATCTGAAATTCACAGATCTGAATTTGTTAATTGCTAGTAGGAGATAATAAGATTAAAATTTTAAAGGATTTCTATGAGTGATGTTTATTCAGGTGTGAATAGTTTTTTTAATAACCAAAACTTAATTGGAGCTATTGTAATAGTGAGTTCCTTTAGTTATTTTTTTTATAGGAAAAGTAAAATTCATTTTCGTGTTAGATCGCACCGTAACAAAACTGGAATTGTTGTTTACAAAGCAGAACACAAGGTTTGGTTATTTGGGAAGTGGGAATCTGATTATTTAGGTATTCATTCTTTTGAGCAAAAAGAAAAAGCAAGAGCACTTTATATTCTGATGGGATGGCAAAAAAAAGAAGATCAACCACCAACAGAAGAAACAGAAAGCGGAAACTGTACTTATGAATATTTTACTGCTGAAAAAGTAAGGGAGTTGGAAAATAATTTATTGAAGCGAGTGGATGATGTTTAAGATAAGAGTGAGGAGTGAAAAAAATTGAAGGGGTAAAAGTCAAGAGCTACTCTTGATTTTTACCCCTTCTTTATGTTGTAATTATACAAATTTAGTAACTCCTGGAACTGCTATTGGATAATAGCCATCAGGACCTGGAACTATTGGTGGCGTTGCATCCCAAGCATATACTTTTGGATGAATGTCTATGCCGGAATTAATGGCTTTATCCCAATCAATTATCTGACCACTATAAGTAGCCATTCTGCCAAGAATAGATGTCATAGTACTTTGTGCTCCATTATCGGCATCAGCAAATTTGTATTCACCTTTTACAATGGCTGCAAATAACTCGTCGTGTTCGGTTTGATAGGGATTATTTTCTCCTTTCATATCGTATTGATAAATTGGGTTACCCTTGGAATCAACAATTTTTCCAGCACCGCAAAATATTTTTCCTTTTGTTCCTATCAACAACTCATCTACTTTACTTGATGTACCGGGGATATGTCTACACTGACTATTCAGTATCGAACCATCTGCATATTGAAACTCTACATAATGGTGATCGAAGATCTCACCGTTTTCTTTTCCTTTACGAACTTGACGGCCCCCCATCCCCTGAGCTTTAACAGGATGCCCACCTTTGAACCAGTTAATGACATCGATATTATGAATATGTTGTTCATTAATATGGTCGCCACAAAGCCAGTTAAAATAATACCAGTTGCGCATTTGATATTCCATTTCAGTTTGTCCGGCCTTACGTGGCCTTACCCAAACACCATCGTTATTCCACCAAGCTTGCGCAGAAGTAATATCTCCTATAAGTTCTTTGCGTTTATACAATTCTCGATAAGAGTTTTGATAATGCCTTTGTAAACCTACAACGACATTCAATTTTTTCTGTTTTGCAATTTGTGCTGCTGCTAAGACTCTTTGAATTCCAGCCGGATCAGTAGCAACAGGTTTCTCCATGAATACGTGTTTATTCTGAGCAATGGCCTCTTCAAAATGTATCGGACGGAATCCAGGAGGAGTAGTAAGAATTACCACATCCGCCAAAGCAATTGCTTTTTTATAAGCATCAAAGCCAGTGAACTTCCTGTCTTCAGGAACATCTATTTTTTTCTCTAAACCTTTTCCATCATTTTTTGCTTCTTCAATTAATGACTTCAAACAATTATCTAAATTGTCTTTAAACGCATCTGCCATCGCAACCAGTTTTACATTCTGTTTGCTCAGCAAAGCTTGCATGGCTGCTCCTGTACCCCGACCTCCGCAGCCTACAAGTACAATTTTAATTTCATCTCCTGCACCTGAAAAATAATTGGCCCTGGAAATTAATGGTGCGGCAATTACGCCGCCAGCAATAAGTGAACTTGTTTTTACGAATTTTCTTCGTGAATCATGATGGAAAGCATCGTTAGACATAATTATTGTTTTAAATGTTTATAGACCCAGATAGTTTTTAAAAAATAGATTGATAGCTTCCGGGGAAGGTGCTATTTGTGGACGCACTAAACGAAAACCTACATTTTTTGCTTCTGTAAGCCACCACTTACTTTTAGGTATTTGAGGATCTCTTCTATTCCATGCCGGCTCTGAATGAAACCGCTTTGAAGAACGAAAGGCTGCTCCCGATTCCATAAAGCTTCCTCCTCTTAATGTTTTTGGATACTTGGCACTATTTACTTCCGTTACCGGATTCTTTGCATTGTCTTCTAATTTGCTGTAACGCTCAGGGTCATAATGGTCAAGCGTCCATTCCATTAAATTACCTAAAATATCATAGAGGCCCCAGGGATTCGGCTTTTTCTGCCCCACTTTTTCATATTTGTCATCTCCAGATTCTAAGTCCCATGCATATTCTTTCAATTTGCTTTTATCATCACCAAAGAAAAATGCAGTTATTGTTCCTGCACGACAAGCATATTCCCATTCTGCTTCAGTTGGCAATCGGTAAAAAACTCCAGTCTTTTGATAAAGCCAACGGCAATACATTATTGCAGCTCTTTGACTCATGCTATTTGCAGGATATCCGCCTTCTTTTCCCATTCCCCAAGTAAGGTCTACATACTGTGGACTAGGTCTGGTAATCGCATCTACATCAGAGTTCTGACTAGTTTGTTCATCTTTTAAAAAAACATCAAACTGATCTCTGGTTACTTCGTAAGCACCCATCCAAAAAGCATCTATTTGAATTTTTTTCTGCGGGCCTTCGTCTGCATCCCTTTTTGGCTCTGCCATTGGACTCCCCATTAGAAAAGATCCAGCAGGTATTACTACCATTTTAAATTTTTGAGCACTTCCTATAATGGATTGATCATACGATTTAAAATCTGAAGAATTTGTCTGAGCATTTACGCAAGTAAATAAGATAATAAACGGTAGAAAAAAAACAGTTTTCAACGAAAAAAATTTATCATTCAAGGTATGATTAAAATAGTCTTTCCACAATTTCTTTTATTAGAAAAATATTTTTTTATTTTTTCCAGTAATAATTAAATCCACTGGTTTGATAGGTACGGATTTTGCCATTTTTAAGGATACTAATAAAAAGTTCAGCTTGCTGCTCCCTGCAAATTTTTTTTGATTCTCGAATGGATAAAATACTGCAGGCAGTTGCTAACCAATCTGCAACTGTTCCATCTTTTGCAATTACAGTTACATTTCTTTGAAAACTAACACCATAGCCTGTTCTAGGGTCGATGATATGGGAATATTTTTTGCCATTATGCTCAATATACTGATAAGCATCACCAGAAGTAGCTACTGCATAATTGGTAATAGAAAGCTTTTTATTCAATAGATCATCAGTTGTCTCCGGAATATTTACACCTACTAACCAGCCATCATTCCCCGGAGCTGCTTCACTCATAGCAATATCACCACCTGCATCTGCCAATGCAGCATTTATTCCATTAGCCTTTAAATTATCAATCACTTTTTGTGCAATATATCCTTTCGCAATACCTCCCAAATCGAGCCTCATGCGTTTTTTGGGAATTAGAATTTGATGATTGGGAATGTTCCATTGAATTTTGTTAAGACCTACAAGTTCTAAAGTCTCATCAATAGTTAGCGAATCTGGAAAAACATTTGTTTTTCTTTTCACACGCCATAAAGAACTTAATGGCCCTATACTGATATCAAAAGAATGCAAACTATTTTCATAGGCAAGTTTTGATAACATTAGAATATCCCATAAAGCTGTTGAACAGGATTGAAAACCCTTTTCAGCGTTAAGACACAACTTGCTCAGCTCACTACTGCTATCGTAGTCGCTATAAATATGACTAAAAGAATCAATCAAAGAAAAACTTGCATTGGCCATCTTGGCTGCTTTTATGCTATCGTCTGTAACCAGAATAAGATTAAATGGGGATCCCATTTTATTTTCAACGTAATGGAATTTTCTAGTCTGACTAAATACAGTTGTTACAGAACTGAAACAAAAGAGTATGAAAATATAATTACGTATCATGAATTAGTTTTAAAATTTTATAGTTAAATTTAGTGACTAATGATAAATATATGGAACGTAGAAAATTCATGCAACAAAGTTTATTGGCTGGAGGAGCAATAATTACCACATCCAATGTTTTAGCTTCTAACAAATCAAGTGATAGCTGGGATGATAGCACACCTTTCCATTGCAGGTATGGAATTCACGATGGGATGTTTAATAATTTGGCAGGTCGTGATTTTATTGATCAAATAAAATTTGCCTATAGTGTCGGTTTCAGAGCAATGGAAGATAATGGAATGATGGATCGTACTCCCGCTGAACAACAAAAAATCGGGGATGCAATGGCAAAGTTAGGAATGGACATGGGTGTTTTTGTAATCAATTTCGATAACTGGCCATTACAAATTTCTATGACCAGTGGCAATAAAGAATGGAAAGAAAAATTTGTTGCAAGATGCAAACTGGCAGTTGAAGTGGCAAAGAGAACTAATACAAAATACATGACCGTAGTTCCGGGCAATTATGATCATAGTTTATCGCTCGATTATCAGTTAGCAAATGTAATTGACACGTTAAGAAGAGGCACTGAAATATTTGAAAAAGAGAACCTAGTCATGGTCTTAGAACCTTTGAGTGATACACCTGAATTGTTTTTAAGAAGATCTGATCAAACCTATGCATTGTGTAAATCGATAAATAGTCCTGCGTGTAAAATTTTATTTGATATGTATCATATGCAAAGGAATCAAGGTGATATGATACCAAATATTGACAGGGCTTGGGATGAAATTGGATATTATCAAATTGGAGATAATCCAGGAAGAAATGAACCTGGAACTGGGGAAGTAAATTATAAAAACATTTTCAAACATATTCATCAAAAAGGATACAAAGGTGTTCTTGGAATGGAGCATGGAATGGCTTTGGCCGGAAGAGAGGGTGAAATTGCTTTGATAAAAGCCTATCGAGCTGCAGATTCATTTATGTAAAAAAAGGAGTCCCGAGCACTCGGGACTCCTTTTTTTTATTTCACTGCTTTTCGCAAATAGGCCCATTGCTTTAAACAATCTCTTGCATCAACTGCTGGGAATCCTAATATTTTTTTGCCATCTGGTATATCATTCATTACGCCTGCCATACCGCCGATCAAAACGCCATTACCAACTGTAATATGATCGCTAACGCAAGTGCCTCCGCCTATAATTACACCATCACCGAGAGTTACGGAACCAGCTAATCCACTGCTGCCTGCCATTAAACAGGATCTACCTGTTTTACTATTGTGCCCAATTTGCACAAGATTATCGAGTTTAGTTCCATCACCAATAATAGTAGAGCTGAATTTTGCACGATCGATACAGGTGCATGAACCCACTTCCACATAATTTCCAAGTACCACATTGCCGATATGTGGAATCTTTACTAATCCTCTGCCGTCAGCGCTAGGTCTGAAGCCAAATCCATCTGCACCTATTGATGCATTTGGATGAATGGTACAATGATGACCCACAATACAACGCTCACGAATTACGGCACCCGACCAGATAATGGTATGATCCCCAATATTACAATCATCTAAAATAGTTGAGTTAGGATATAGCGTAACATCATTTCCAATTATTGTATTTGCACCAACATAACATCCTGCTCCAATGCGTGAATTTTGTCCGATAATTGCAGTGGGATGAATAGTTGCATTAGGATGAATAGCCTGATCAAAACGAGGGCTTTCAGGCACAAACATTTCTAGTAATTGCGCCATAGCCAGGTCGGCATTCTTAACCTTAATCAGCGCTCTATTTTCGCCAGGCTCCAGTTCGAATTCCTGATTAATAATTACAGCACAGGCTTTAGAATTTTCCCAGAGTTTCAAATATTTTTTATGACCGATAAAACTGATCTGGCTATTTGATGCCATTTCTAATTGTTCTGGACCTGTAATAGTTGAAGTTGTATTTCCAACAATGGTTCCTTGTAAAACGGAATTAATTTCTTGAATGCTAAAAGATTTCATGGTAAATAACGTTGTAATTAAAGAGGAACAATTTTTAAAGCTAATGATTAATCAGCTTCACATATATTTTTAATTTCCTCTAAAATAGGATTCCAACCTTGTCCATTGTTCCACGATTCCTGATACCTTCTTTCACCTTCTGCTACTGTATTATAATCACCTTGAGTAACTATTAATGTGGTATGGTTATTTTTTCGTTGCAGTTGGTATTTCACATTCAAATAATTCTTTGGGATATCTGGTATTGTTGAGTTTGGATCAAAAACAGAGTATACTAATAGCTCATTGGGAATTAATTCAAGAATCATTCCCTTCACAAATATCATATCCATTCCCTGGTATTGCCCCTTCCATAAAAGTTCTGATCCAATTTCCCATTCAGAAACCGTTTCACAACCAAACATATATGCTTTTGTGATTTCAGGGTTTGTTAAAGCATCCCAGACTGTTGAAGCGGGAGCATTAATGTCTATGGTATTAACAATGGTTAATTCAGTTAACATGGTTAATGTTTTATTATTTGAAAATGTATTGGATTTATTCAACGATGGTTCTAAATGTTAAGTTTATTCTTGGTTGAAATATTTTTTTGGTTGGAGGTAATCTATGTAACCAAAATGATTGCGTTTGATCTTTCATCACCAGTAAACTTCCATGTTCTAATAACACTGAAACTGTTTCTTTATTTTCTTTGTGTTTGAATGAAAATTTACGTTCCGCTCCAAAGCTCAGAGAGCCAATAGTTCCATTCTTTTTAAGATCTTTTTCTGCATCACTATGCCATGCCATTCCTTCCTCGCCATTATGGTAAAGGTTAAGGAGACAAGAATTATATTGTTCTCCAGATTCCTTCTCTATAATATTTTTTAATTCAAGTAATTCTTTAGTCCACGGAAGTGCTTTCTTTGTAATATTAGAATAAGCATATTGATAGGGCATATTTCCATACCATGCTACCTTTCGTTTTGTAATATATTTTTTCCCAAAAATAATTGCTTCATCATTTTTCCATTCAATAGAATGAAGTAGGTTGGTATAATAAAAATCAGCATCATCGCTTTTAAGAATAACACCGTAATAATTTACCGTACCATCAAATGGTAAGAGGTTTATAGATCCATCAAAACTACTTTCAAATAAATTCATTTATACCCCAAATTGTCGGAGGTGATGGTCCGTGTGTTTATAAATACCAATACCCCAATCTTCTGCTTTTAGTTTACCAAAAAAAGGGTGGGGGTGAGTGGTGCATTTTTCTATTCCACCGATTGAAAACTCCTGCATTAATGCTTTTAAATTCGCTTTTTCCTTTTCAAAATCCGAGGCATCTTTTTTTACCAA
Source organism: uncultured Bacteroidota bacterium (assembly GCA_903927185.1). Lineage (GTDB taxonomy): Bacteria > Bacteroidota > Bacteroidia > Chitinophagales > Chitinophagaceae > Sediminibacterium. Next base: position 9,433 of record CAIYLW010000103.1, on the reverse strand, counting down.
TTGAGCTGCAGTCGGAGAGTTTTTGCCAAAAGGAGTTTCGTTGGTGTAAATTGATTTTATAAATCTTCCAATCAATTTCCCAATCAATACACGATCGATATTAAGTCTTCCAGATGCCATATCCATGCCAGCAGCAGAATGCGCTAACATTTGAGTAACATTCATTTTCCCCCATAGTGCTTTACTATCTGGACTTAATTGATCTATACGATGTAAGAGTTCATCACAAACTGATTTTTCGAATAAAGTTTTCATATATGTTAAATATAGTTAGTATTTCAAATTTCCAATTCCTCTATTTTTTACAGTTGCCTGAATCATTTTTTTTAAAGTAGGTAACTTAACATCCTCAAGCTTTTTAATGTTGATACAACCTTTATCTGTTTTGTGTTTTCCTAATTCCGATAAAAATTTTTCTCTTTCATCAGGATTGAGTGACACATAAAAAACGAGACCAGTTGCTCGTGGTGAGAAAGCTACAATGGGCATATCTCCTTCCCTGCCACTATCATGCACATAATGATAAGATCCAAAACCAATGATGGACGGCCCCCACATTTTCGCTTCAAAACCTGTTGCAGATTGCATTAATTCAATTGCGGCAAGACTGTCCGATTTTTTAACGGGATCTTTTACTGTGTTGATAAAATCTTTGACACTTGCAATGGTTTCTGTTGTTTTATTTTTTGCCATCGACAATTAATTTTCTGTAATTATTCGATAATTCATAGCGATCACATATTTGGTTCATTTACCAAATTCTTTAAAGACAAATTTACTTTCAACACCAACTTTCTCATCATTGGATATTAAAAAATCATTTTATTTTGTAGCAATGCTACCATCTACCTCATGAATAAATTGAATCACGCCATTCATGAAAACCTTTTGATCGTCCCACATAGATAAATGACTTCCATTCGGGCAATAAAGATATTTTCCTTTTTGTACCATTTTGCTTTGTTCGTCCATTGCTTTTGGATCCATCGTATCATGTTTTGCTCCAATCATTAAAGTGGGTACAGCAATTTCTTTCAAACGGTTTTTAATATCCCATTTTTCTAATCTTCCACTTATTCCAAATTCACTAGGACCTTGCATCAAGGTGTAGATCTCTTCATTGGCATGTTTAAAAGCACGATTAATGGCATCGGGCCATTCATTTAAACGACATAAATGTTCGTGATAAAAATTGGGCATCAGCAATTCCATATATCTTGGATTTTTGAAATCCTTTTTGGCTTCTAATGCTCTTAATTCAGCTAAAATTTCGGGATTCATTTGTTTGGCTAATACTTCATCTGCATATTTTGCATATTCAGTTGCACTAGCTACCATATTAGCCACCAATAATGCTTTCATATTCTTTTGATACTTCAAAGCATATTCCATTCCTAAAATTCCACCCCATGAATTTCCTAATACATAAAAATTACTGCTATCTGCATGTATGGCTTTGCGAACTTGCTCAACTTCTTCCACAAAACGTTCAGTAGTCCAGAGACTACTATCTTTTGGTTGGTCGCTATAGTATGATCCTAATTGATCGTATTCGTAAAATTCGAATCCTTCTTTTTGAAAAAAAGTTTCGAAACATTCCATGTATTCATGGGTCATGGCAGGGCCACCATGTAACAGGAGGATTTTAATTTTTGGATTTGAACCAAATCTTTTGGTCCACACTTTGAAATTTCCGACAGGTGTTTGAACCGGAATCATTTTAACACCTCCAGATTCAATAGAGTCATTATAACTGAAATAAGAGGATAGCAAAGTATTTTCTTTGCTATTGGGCTGCTTACAAGAAAAAAACAAAAGGGAGATAACTAAAATGCTAATTGGGCGCATATGATATATTTTATTAAATGTTTTCCTAAGTTGCTCATTTTTAAGCGAACCTCATAATTAATTTTTATTTTCAAGAAATAATTCTCTCACCATATAAATAGCTGTATCGAAGGGGTTGAAGCGATAAGCTGTTGTGGTTGTAAATCCAAAATGGGTATAAATCTTAATTGCTGCTTTCATTTCCGGCAGTGTATCTAGTAATAACTGTTTATAACCCAATTCAGTAGCAATTGAAATGGCTTGGTCTAATAGTTTATTCCCCAAATTTTGCCCCCTATATTCGGGTATGATATACATTCTTTTTAACTCAGCTTTTTCAAGTTCGAATTGTCGTATACCCACCACGGCTATCGGATTATTATTAGTATAGACAATAATTAAAGCTCCAGTTGGGAATTGATATTGTTTATTTAAATTATCAAGTTCTTCAGAAAATCCTTGAAAACAAAGATCAAAATTTAAAGAAGCTGCATATTCTTCAAAAAGCATTCTGCCATCTGCAAATTGCTCTGCAGTATTTGCAATTACAAATGAAACATCCATCAAATATTATTTTTTAAACTTCCCATAAATTGGTTGACCTGGAAAAGTATTACTCAATGTTTTTCCATTTTTTAAAACTATTTTCCCATTTACTAATACATATTCCATCCCTTCTGAAAAGGCTAATCCTGTTTCAAAACTGGCTTTATCGGTAATGGTATTTGGATTGAAAATGCTAATATCTGCATCAGCTCCAATTTGCAGTCGACCCTTGTGATGCATAGAAGGCGCAATTGATTCAAGCCTTTTAGCAGGTAAGTAACTCATTTTTCCAATGGCAGTGATAAGGTCAATTACTTTTTCTTCGCGTACATATTTTCCCAAGATTCTTGAAAATGTACCAGCAGTGCGTGGATGAGCCATTGGTGCATATGGCATACCATCAGATGCAATCATTGTCATTGGATTTGCTAACCCAATTTTAATCCACTCAGGTTTCATCATATGCATAATTACCGCACCCCCTGATTTACGATAGACTTCAAATGTTTCTTTTGTTAATCGTTCACCAGTTGCCACCCATTGCAGATCTTCATATTTCATTCCTAATTTTTCCTGCCATCCTTCATTAAATATGGCACTTTGTAAAAGTGTTGATGCGGCAGTATAAGGATACATTTCAGTACTTATATCAAACCCTTTTTTATTTGCCATATCAATCATATTCAATGCTAACTGAACCTTACTAAGGGCCATGCTATTGATATGAACAATATGTAAGGAAGCGCCAGTAAGCATTGCATCAGCTAATGCTTCTTGAATACCCATGACGCTGGCTTCTCTTACATGAGAAAATATCAATGCTTTTTTTTCAGCTGCAAGTTGATATACCCGCAATATTTCTCCTGGATTGTTTTTAGGTAAATATCCAATAGGTAAACCAATCCCAATACCACCTTCAGTTAGAGATTCATGAATATTGGAAAGCATTTTGTTTGTTTCCTCTTGGCTCAAAGAATCGGTATAAGATGCTCCAATAGTATTAAATAAATTTTCTAAACTTGATTCTGAATTTAAAGATGACTGATAAAATTGTTGAACCTTATCATTGTATTTTCTCATAGCTCTATAACGTTCGAACGGCCAGCAAACACTAGCTCCATAATTGATCAATGCTTTTGATTCTCTTGATGCGTACCAATGTTTCAAAAATTCTATTCCCCATTCTAATTCCAAAGTAGTTGTTAGTCCATCATGCAATTGAAATTCCTGTTCTTTATTACTTCTGCCATGCACGTGCATATCGATAAAGCCCGGAGATACAACTAAGCCACTAACATTGATGATTTCTTTTCCCTTCAATGGCTCAGTTGTTATTGCTGCAATTTGATGCTGAATGATTCCCACATTTCTAATGGCATCAAGTTTAGTTTCAGGATCAATTACTCTGCCTCCACTTAAAACAATATCATAAATAATAGTAGTTTGTGCATTTATATTATTTAGAAAATAAGTAAATACAACAGAAAGAAATACAATAGATTTTAAAAGTATTTTCATAGATAGATATTTTTAAAATTTAATCTCTATAATTCAATGCCGGCTTTCTATCACCAAGCAAAGCTTTATAATGATAATCGCCTAATGATGATTTAAATTCTTCTTTTGCTTTTATGATAAGAGCTGGATCTAAAAAAAGATCAATCGCAGTATAAGCCAAAGTTTTTGAAGCCAACACAGTAGCTCTTATTGCCATATCCTTACCGCCACATGCAGCAGCTTGCCAGCTATGAGCAGGAGTGCCAGGAATCCAAGTAGCAGTGGTAAGTCCAACAGTTGGCACCACATAGCTAACATCACCCACATCAGTTGATCCCTGATTTTTTTCTGATTCAAGTGGCTTAATAAATGAGGCAGAATCAAGTGAAGGAATTTTACCTGTGAATGTGGATTGTAATTGTTTTCCAAATGTCAATTCTTCAGGAGTATAAGTAAGCCCGCCTACTTTTTCTAAATTAGCTTGCATAGCTACGGCAAGTGTTTTATTGATCAACAGATCATGTGTTCCATCAATTACTTCATAATCCATTGTTGTTTCTGTTCCTAAAGCTGCGCCTTCTGCTGCTTTAACAACTCGATCAAAAATACTTTCTACTAATGCTCTTTCAGGATTTCTTACATAATAAAATACTTCCGCAAAATCAGGAACTACATTCGGAGCTTTACCACCATTGGTAATTACATAATGTATTCTTGTTTCCTGTGGAATATGCTCACGCATCATATTAACCATATAATCCATTCCTTCTACAGCGTCCAATGCAGACCGTCCTCTTTCCGGACTTGCAGATGCATGTGCGGATAAGCCATGAAATCTAAACTTGGCTGATTTATAGGCAAGGGCACTTGAGTAAGTAACTGAATTTCGTGCGCTTGGGTGCCAATGCAAAGCAATATCAACACCATTAAATAATCCAGCCCTCACTAAATATACTTTTCCACCACCACCTTCTTCTGCTGGACTTCCAAAAACTTTAATAGTGCCCTTAATTTTTCCTTCCTTTAGTAATGATTTAATTGCGATAGCTGATGCTACAGAGCCCGTTCCAAATAAATGATGACCACAGGCATGACCATTAATTTTATCTGCGATTGGTGATTTCGAAGAGGAACTATCCTGAGATAAACCCGGTAATGCATCAAATTCTGCCAATATAGCAATGACAGGTTTCCCCGAACCATATCTAGCCACAAAAGCAGTAGGCATTCCAGCAACTCCGGCTTCTACAGTAAATCCATTTTCTCGAAGTGTATTTTGTAACAGAGTGGAACTCTTATTTTCTTTAAACCCAGACTCCGCATAATTCCAAATATCTAAAGCCACTTTTTTGTAGGTCTCGTAATTAGATTGAATATTTGCAGCAGCTTGCTCTTTTAAAAGTATAATTGGATTTGGAGCTATTTTTTTTTGAGCCAGACCAATGTTGCAAACTGTGATTAAAATGATAAATGTTGAAATTGATTTCATGAATGCTACTTTAGTTTGGCTATTTATTTTTTAATATTTTTGATAAAACTATTTTGGCATTTTCACCCATAATTTTTCCCGTTTCTTTTTGTGAAAAGCCTTTAAATTGTAAAGCTTCTGCTAGTTTAGGGAACTCACTATACTTACTCAGCACTGGTTTAAAATTGGCATCCATATCGGTTCCGATACCTACATGATTTATCCCAACAACATCAACCAATCTTTTAATATTATCTACATATTCATCAAAATTTTTATTAAATCCGGATGGCCAGGCACCAATTACTCCCCCTGAATCTGCAATAAGTTTAGCGTGATCTTTAGAAATCGCTCGTTTGGCAATAGGTCTATCAGCTTCCATTTCTAGCATACTATGGGAAAGGATGATGGGAGCTTTTGAGATGGCGGCCACATCTTTTGTAGTTTGATAAGAAGCATGTGCTAAGTCGATGACCATACCCTTTTCATTCATTTTTTTTATTAACTCTTTTCCAAAAGAAGATAATCCATTAAAACTTGCATCCGCTGTTTGTAGATCACCAATTTCATTTGGGGCATAGTGAACTAATTGAATGGAACGTACACCATCCTGATAGGCTTCCTCTAATTTGTCAAATTTTCCCTCCAGAAAATCACCTCCTTCTACAGCGATATATCCAAGCGTTTTTTTATTGGATGCTTTTAGATCTTTTGCAGTTGTTGAATACTGGATATCAACTGTATTAAATAAGGCTTTGAGTTGAGTAACCTGTTTCTTATACATTGTCCATCCTTCTCCAGCTGTATATTTTCCAGTAACACTAATTCCGTTAGCCGTTGGTTTTAATAAACCTGCATCTGCTACAATTGCATAAAAGGCGCCAGTAAGATGGCCTTCATTCATATTGGCAACAAGCTTACTGATGCCCGCATCAGCATTGTCTCCAAAATTCTTCTTTGCAAAATTCCAACCGGGGTGACTATGCAAATCAAAATAGACAAACTCATTATTCGGGAGTGCGAACTTAGCAAATGAATTTAAATTTAAAAACGGACTAATTGCAGCAACAGTCATCGCTGATTTTAAGAACTCCTTTCTGGTCTGCATATTTAACTATTAAAGAATTATTTGATCATGGGTAAATATTTCTCATGATTTTCTATAATAACCCAAATTTCGATGGCGAATAAAACTAGCACAACTGGTAATCCCTTAGGATCTGCCATAAAGTGCGTTAATAAAACTCCTAAAAGAATTGGCAGAATCATTATTGCAGCTAATGGTCTGAATCTTTTAATAATAAAAAGGATTCCACTTATAATTTCTACAACACCAATAAGAGGAATTAACCATGTAATATTCGTCATTGCCTCATTCAATTTTATCATTTTTTCAGGCAAATCTGGTGGTGTTGGTATGAAATGAAAAAGCTTAGCGGCGCCTGAAAAAATAAATAAAAGGCCAAAAATTAAGGAAAGTATAAATTGAATTTTATTTTTCATAGTGGGGTATGTTTTGATGAAGATAATTTTATTTTTTCATTTTTATAACCCCTATTTATAGGGTTGGGTTAACCTGATTTTGTATAGCACTATTTTTTAATTCCTAAATTATACTAAAGGGAAAAAAATTATAATTTGTAAAGAGTATTAGTCATAGAAATAATTTTCTGATGTTGGCTAGAATATGATTCCCATACTGAAATGCACCATTGGTGAATAACTTACAATTCAGGTATTAGGGAAGCTTTTTTTGAATTTGCCAATAATGTCCAAAGGGATCTTTAATCATTCCTTGTCGGTAACCGTAATCATAATCTTGAGCAGTGCTTATTTCAAAAGCCCCAGCTTTGATAGCTTGGTTCATTATTAAATCTACATCTAAAACAAATAAACCTATACAGCAGGTACAACCATTATTTTTATCAGGTGAAAAAAAATGCGAAGAAGTTATTTCGTGTATATGAAATATTGCACCTCCGATACTGAGTTCTGCCACATGAATTGATCCATCATCGTTTTTAAAGCAAAGATTCTCAGTTGCGCCAAAGGCATTTTTATAAAATGATATATCAGTTACCCCATTATTTATATAAAGCTCAGGGGCGAAAAAAAATGAAGCAATTTTTGTTGGCATAAGTATTTTTTTATTAAGAAAAAATGTATTAATCCTTTTTTATAGTATAGCATAATTCCACCATTCCATTTTTGTAAGCGCTTACATCTTGTAAGTGTAAAGCTTGTTCATGGATGATTTGGTTAAAAAATGGTTTCCCGTCGCCCAAAATAATTGGCAATACTGACAACCTTATTTCATCAACTAATTTTAAACTTATGAAATCATTTGCAAGCGTTGGGCCACCAGTCAGCCAAACCTTTTTAAAATTAGGTTTAAGTTTCTCATGAACAAGCAAATTCAAGTCTCCGGAATAAAGCGCTACATTCTTTTTTTCAATTGGTAATTTTCTTTTAGATAAAACAATAGTAGGGGTATCTCCATAGGGCCATCCATATGTTTTTGATAGTTCCAAAGCGTGTTCGTAAGTCTTCGAACCCATAATATAGCAGTCGATAGATTTTAAAAATTCTTCTGGGTCCTGCCCATCAACACCTTTCTCATAAAGGCTTGAAGTTTCAAACCAAGAGATACTGTTGTCTTTTTTTGCTATAAAGCCATCAAGACTTGCAACCATATGAATTGTTAGGATAAATGAATCTGGTTTCATTTAGTATTTTTAAAACTTTGTGTATTTAATACGCTAAAAATTAATGGTCTAATATATCTATAAATAAGAAACCCCAATAACGCAAATATGAGTATAAAAATTGAAGGTAAAATAGTGCCGAAATGATAAACCATACCAAAAATAAACCCCAATATGAATTCTGAATAGAAGATTGGAATGAACAAGCTTAATAATAATAATGTGTACGGAACATTATCTAAAAATAATTTGTAATTATTAACAAATGAGAAAGCTATAGTAATTCCGAGAATAAATCCAAAAACAAATAGCACTAGAATTCTAAAAGTATTTTTTTGACTTAATAATTCTCGTCCATTTTTTCTTGATTCAATTCTGCTGATTAGTAGCCAAGATATGATTGGTAGAAATAGAGCTCCCCACCAATTAGAAATTTCTGGTAAATCTTTTTGTTGAAGTATATGATGACTTGGGACACCTCCATGAAAATGTTGCCAGGTAAGTAATAAGAGTATTGATAAAGTAATTATAGTGGTACAAATAATTTTTATCATTAGTTAAAGTGTTTATTGTTTTATTGGAATAGTTTGTTAATATCCATATCTGTCAAATTTTGAATATTCTTTGTTATTTTTTCAATATCCCAATTCCACCAATTTAAAACAAGAAGTTTTGAAATAGTATCTTCAGAGAATCGTTTTTTGATTTCTGATGCAGGGTTTCCACCAACTATCGAATAGGGTGCCACATCTTTAATAACTGTAGCGTTTGCAGCAACAATTGCGCCATCTCCAATGGTAACTCCCGCCATGATGGTTGCATTATAGCCGATCCAGACATCGTTTCCAATATTAATATTTCCTTTATGAGGGTATGATTTTCCTTCCATTGCATTTTCCCATCCGTTACCAAAGATTGCAAAGGGATAAGTTGTTATAGCATTGGTTAGGTGATTTGCTCCGTTCATGATAAATGTTGCACCAGAAGCGATCATGCAAAATTTTCCTATAATTAATTTGTCACCAATAAAATCAAAATGATACTTTACATTTTTTTCGAAATTTTCTACATTCTCGAAATCGTCGTAATAAGTATAATCGCCAACTAGGATGTTGGGATTTTTTATAATATTTTTAAGAAAACATAGGCGCTTATAATTAACAAGGGGGAATAGATTATTTTTGTTCGGGCCTAACATCTGGTTTTAATTTTACATTTATTTTTAATCCCTTTAATATTTATTCAAGGATTTTTGATTATCTAATTTTCCAAATTTCAGATTTGTTTAGAAAGATGATTTTCCCTTTTGATTTTCCAGCATTTACCATTTCGTCAGCGCCACTAGATGCTCCGCCTATTCTTAATACTGCATCACAATGATCAATTAATT
>CAIYLW010000102.1 GCA_903927185.1 uncultured Bacteroidota bacterium | reverse complement strand
GGCAGCAGTCTTTGCACTGTTCTGCGCTTTTTGTGTTTTAGCCATTTTTCTTTTTTGAGGTAGTCATCCCGATTTTTATCAGGACTAGTTAACAATGAAAAATCCCGAATCGATTCGGGAACCATTTCACTCTCCTTTCCTTAGCGGAAGATCCAAGCTGAAACGGATTTTATAGAACGATTGAGTATGATGCTAGGCACCATACTCAATCAACTAATTATTTCTTAGCGACTTTTTTCTTACCGGCTACAGTTTTACGTTTACCTTTTCTGGTACGGCTATTCGTTTTGGTACGCTGACCACGAACAGGCAAACCTTTACGGTGACGTAACCCACGATAACAAGCGATATCCAATAAGCGTTTAATACTCATTGAAACTTCACTACGTAAAGCACCTTCAACTTTGAACTCAGAGTTGATGATATTACGGATAGCTGCTTGTTCATCATCGTTCCACTGATTAACTTTCTTATCGAAGTCGATTTCAGCTTTAGTCAGAATATATTGAGCAGTTGAACGGCCAATTCCGAAAATATAGGTTAGACCGATTTCTCCTCTTTTATTCTTTGGTAAATCAATACCGGCAATACGAGCCATATTCTAATTTTAAGTTTTATACTATTTTAATGTAGGCACCATCAGGCACCAAAGACTATCCCTGACGTTGCTTATAACGAGGGTTCTTTTTGTTAATTACGTACAGTTTGCCTTTACGCTTCACGATCTTACAATCTACACTGCGCTTTTTGATAGAAGCTCTAACTTTCATAAAAGTGTTTTTTGCTTTCGCCTTGGCTACGCTTCCGGCTTATTGGTACCTAATAATTTTTATCCCTTCCTAATTGCTCCCTAGATTATTTGTATCGGAAAATTATTCTTCCTCTACTCAAATCGTACGGACTCATCTCAACCCCCACTTTATCACCCGGCAGAATTCGGATATAGTGCATCCTCATTTTTCCGGAGATGGTAGCCAATATTTCGTGGCCATTTTCTAATTTCACCCTGAACATAGCATTGCTCAAAGCTTCCAGAATTACTCCATCTTGTTTAATCAGTGGTTGTTTCGACATACAATTTTTGGGGCTGCAAAGATATTAGTTTGCAGCGGAAATAAGAAAATTAAGTGGAAAAAAATCTTAAAAATGTGGAAAATCATTCCAAAAGGCCTGATTTTGGTGCAAATATGCCTTAAAATATTCAATGACGAGGGGTTATTTTCCGGTTTTTTACGTTTTTCGAAAAAAAGTCAGCCCCTATTTTTTTTAAAAAAGATTCACCGGCACGATAAACTCCCAAATGTTTGGCTGGGTATTACCCCTAAACTCATTGTTCAAAAGATGGCTATATCGAATCCCAAAACTTACGGATTGCTGATTCCACCACTTAGTATCAAAATAAATTTCACCGCCAGTTGAAGCAAATTCATATTGAGTTCCCGTTCTCAAACTTTTTCCTCTGGTATAATCATAAAAAATGTTGAGCCTTACCCTTGAAAAATAGACCAAATTTCCAAAACCCCATTCAGGATAGCTAATAGGCAATTGATAATTCAACCCCATTTTCCACATTCTTGGAAAATCAATCGCCGTATATCCACGTGAAAAAGGGAAGTTATTGGAAAACAAATATTGCTGTAAGGTATCCCTTTGATAATACGCTGCTGTAACAACTACACTATGATTATTGCTTAGCCCCTGAAGATAAAAGCTACCCGAAAGCATAAACTGATTCGCAGAATAGGCCCCAAGCGCATTTTTATATTGAGCAATTAAATGCTGCCCCCAATGAGGAAGTACTTGCTGAGTGGACTGTTGCATCTGACTGATATACTCAATACGACTCTGAAGCGTATTGAATTGCTGATCTTTAAATAGAGTTTTACCGATACCCAACCATTTCAATTGATCAAATTGATAAGTGGAAGAAAACTTTAAAAATCTATAAGACTTTCCACCAGATAAATTGAGTGGCAATTGTAGTCCAAAATATTTATTTGTTTCATTCCAATGAACCAAAGTGTCTTTTTTATAATACCCCGACCTAGACCAAGTCTGGTTCCACCCTATTATTGGTTGTATAAAAGTTCCTCCAAAAATACCTGTAGCCGCGAGTTCGTGACTGCCTTCATTCTTATTATAGGTATATCCTATCTCCGTATGAAATGTGTTCAAAACATTATCGCTATACATTGTGAAAGTATATTCCGGATCGCTAAACATGGGCCTCCAACTATGAAAATGTATAAGCCCATGAGCTGATGAATATTTTGTAGCCTCCAAATCACGCTCTTCTGTATTTGATAATAATGCTCCATCCTTACTATTGAAAATTTCAGGTGTGGTTAAGTTTGCTAATGATTCTACCCTCATTTTCGATTCCCAAACTGGCTTAAAGGATGCTAACCGATATCCATCAGCACTAAATACCGAACTAATTAATTTCCCTTCCTGATTAATAACGCCTTGATATAAGCCTGTGGCATAAGTAGCAAGACGGTAATTTTCAGGAACATCCGTTCTAAGAACTGTTGCCCAAATCTCATCCCTACCATTATTACTAAGCGTATAGATAAGTGTATCACCATGTACATTTAAGTATCCAATTAACCTATTTGCAAATGGAAGAATAGCCTGTAAGGAATCGTTTTTATCAAATGATTTCTTTAGCAAACTCATTTCCCCCAAATTATTCCTGGCTGTCACAAAAATATTTTGGTCATTAGTTGAAAACTTAGGACTTGCAAAAACCCATCCGTTTTTTTGTATGCGATTTAGTATTTTGCCCTCCTGATTCAAAAACAATAAAGAAGAACCATTAGTGGGATCTAATTCAATTGCTAACAAATGAGTTCCATCATTTGAAATGTCGGGAGAATAATATTTAGTATGGGTTAAGATATTTTTTTCTTCCCCACTATTTACATCCAACAATTTGATGGCATTATATTCTCGATTACCCCATCGAATATCGGGCTGATATGATGCATAAACAATCTTACCATTTTTATAAGAATAGTAATCATCGGTAGCAATAGAACGAGTGGCAATTTTTTGCTCCTTACCATTTTTATTGATTTTATAAAAACCGGATAAGTCTTTCAAAGACTTTCGTAATACAATCATAGACCCATCATCAGTGTTATAGGGGTATCGATAATCAACCACATCATTCTGAACAATATTCGTTACCCAATCAATTTTATCAGCTTTATCTGCTTTCCAAATTTCCTGAAAGTAAGTCATGGCATCAGACACGAACTGTTGATAACTGATCCCAGTATATTTTTGTAATGCATTTTGAAAAGGATAGATCAGGGGTTTGAAGCTAACAGCATCTGCACAAATTTTTGTCCAGATACTATCACCATATTTTTTCCTACCATAAGTCACTAATAAATATCCCAATTCATAATGGCTAGGAATATATTTACGAAACGATCCGTTCCGCATTTGCATAAAAGAATAATGCTTTTCAGAAAGGTAAAGGCTTTTGTAGCTATTTATAAACAAAGCAATTTTACCTCTTCCCTGAGGTGAGAACTTTGTTTCATTATAAACTGCATCCCCTTCAAAAAACCAATCTGGAATTGCGGCTGTAGTAGCAAGAGCTAGACCCTGTTCTCCTAAAATAAAAGATGCAACACTAGATAAGCCTTTATTGAAATTACTATACTGCTGAACGTGACGAAATTCATGGATGGTTAAATTATCTATCCAATTAATCGCACCCATTTCAAAGGGATCTTGTGGTGCGATGGTATAAAATTCAGATCTCCAAGGAGCTAAACCCACATAGGCATTTGAATTAGTGCTCCCAGTTTGTAAGACTAAACTAATTTTTCTTTGATGATTTCCTAAACTACTTTTATCATTGACACAGATATTAGATGCGTTTTTAATTATTCGTTTCGCAGCCGCTTCCATTCCATGAGGAAAGATAACCCTAATCGAATCCGTATTATATTGTAACCATTTCTCTCTTGCAGGATTTCCTCCAAAGACCTGTGCTCCCACCTGACTAACATAAACCAAACCAATTAAAAACAATAAATACTTCATTCTGCCTAATAATTTAATTCCTCTCCTATACTTTATTAACTCAATTAATTTGTTATAAGTTGCAATAAATAAAACTACAGATTCTTTTGTTTGAATATCAAATTATACAATGACAAAGATCGGATTGATTTCAGATACACATGGATGGCTTGATCCATCTTGTTCTAAATATTTTGCTAATTGTGATGAAATTTGGCATGCAGGCGACCTTGGAAGTATTGCAATTGCTGATGAATTAAAAGAAAAAAAGATATTTAAGGCTGTTTCTGGAAATATTGATGGATATGATGTTCGAAGTGAGTATCCTGAAATGTTAGTATGGCAATGCGAAGAAGTAAATGTACTGATGATACATATTGGCGGATACCCACCAAAATACAATAGCGATTCAAAAAAAGTAATTAAAAGAATAAAGCCCCAACTTTTTATCAGCGGGCATTCCCATATACTTAAAATCATGTATGATGCAGACCATGATTGCCTGCATATGAATCCGGGTGCTGCAGGAAAACATGGATGGCATCAAATCCGCACAATCATTCGCTTTACCATTGATGGGAAAGAAATCAAAGATTGTGAAGTGATTGAACTGGGAAAAAGATAATTACATGCCCGGGAACCAAGGGCGGCCGATTCCTGCTCTAAATGGCCATGGAATAGTTAATAAAATAATTACTAAAGCTAATGTGAATAAAATAGCACTCCGCTTATGTTTCAGCGCATCACTAAAATTTTTCTTAGCCACTGTTTTGCCTAATGTAATTAAAATGATACCAATGATCATTCCTGTCATATGTTCAACAGCCCAAAAACGAGCAGCACTATCTTTCATCACCACTCCCATACCCAGGTTTTTTATATTTTGGAATCCAGAAGGTCCAGTAATCCATTGATATAAACCTAATAATAAAGTAGTATGGGCCGCTATCATTAAGAATAGACCTAACTTTTTGTCTGTAGCCGTAAAGGGATTATTTGAAGCTGTAAAATGCCTAACAATATTTACTACTAAAAGTATTAAAATAATCCAACGCAATAAACTGTGTAAATGAAGAAGTCCTTGATACATTATGATATTTATTTTTTTTGAAAATAATCAATTCCAAAATACTATGAGATTATAATAATATTAATCAACCCAATCGGCAACAAAAAGATTGGTATCGTGTGTGCCACCATTGTTTCTATTACTCGAAAACATAATTTTCTTGCCATCTGGGCTAAACATAGGAAAAGCATCAAAGCCTCTATCCCTGCTAATTTTTTCTAAGCCTTTACCATTGATATCAGTTAGATACATATTAAAAGGGAAGCCTCTCTTATATTCATGATTGCTGCAGAAAATAATATGTTTACCATCTGGGGTAAAATTAGGTGCCCAGTTTGCTTGCTCTAAAAAAGTAATTTGCTTTGCATCTGAACCATCTGCATTAGCCACATAAACCTCCATATGCGTTGGTGCTACTAAACCTTGTTTTAAAAAATCTTTGTACTCTTTAATTTCAGCATCGGTTTTAGGACGACTAGCTCTCCAAACAATTTTTTTGCCATCAGGACTAAACCATGCACCGCCATCATAACCTAGTGTGTTGGTTACTCTTTTTTCTTTTCCTGTTTTCAAATCCATCACATATAAATCTAAATCGCCGTCTTTATCACTGCAATAAATCATTTTTTTGCCATCAGGAGAAAGGGTTCCTTCCGCATCATACCCTTTTGCTGTGGTTAACTGTTTAACAATTTTACCATCTAAATCTGCCATATAAATGTCATAGGAATCGTAAAGAGGCCAGATATATTTGTTGCCGTACTTAGATCTGTCTGGCAAGGGCGGACAAGTATCGGCACCTTTAAAAGTAGAGGCATAAATAATATGTTTACCATCTGGCAAAAAGAAAGAACAAGTGGTTCTGCCTTTCCCAGAACTGATCATTTTGTAAGTAAATGGTTCATTATCACTCGTAGGTATTTTGCCAATAAAGATCTGGTCGCAATTAAGTCCCTCTTTTGGATTAGTACGTTGGAAAATGACGGACATCCCATCATAACTCCAATATGCTTCTGCATTATCACCACCAAAAGTTAGCTGACGAATATTTTTAAAATGTTTTTCTCCTGCAAAATGAATAGAATCCAATAAAGCAGGTTTCCCCTGTGCATTTAACACTATATCGTTTAAAAATAATAGAGCAAAGACTAGGATTAGATATTTCATAAGTTGTTAATATTCGACAAAAATAAGGTCTTAGGGCTTGTATTAAGTCAAAAAATTGATAGAAGTCCAAATGCCTCGTATTTTTGAGGATGAATAAGCGATTTCTATACATCCCTTTAATATTTATATTGTCTTGTACCAATCAAACAAAAGACAAAAAAAGTACAAAGCAAGAATTGGTTCTTCCAGAAGAAATTGCGAGATTGAATCAATTAGCAAAACAATTTCCAGATAGTGTGGGTTTGCACATGAGATTGGTTAATGCATTAGATAGTCTGGGAAACTATGCTCATGCGTTAGTAGAATTAAATGCATTAATAAAAAATGATAGTAGCAATTTTGGGTTATGGTTTAAAAAAGCACAACTTTCTGAAAATTTAAAAGATACGCTTACGGCAATAAAATCTTATAGTCGTGCAGCAAATATATATGCATCTCCCGATGCTATGCTTGCATTAGCAAACTTGTTAGCAGAAACAAAAAATAGTAAATCACTAGAACTTTGTCAGAAAGTTTCAGACTTACGAATGGGAAGAACCTACCAGTCGCATTGCGACTTTATTGCAGGTGTTTACTATGCAAGAACCGGAAACGCCACAAAAGCAATTCAACTCTTTACGAGTTGTATGGCTAACAATTACACCTATATGGAAGCATATATGGAAATTGGATTTATTTATTACGAGAGAAAACAATACGCTGAAGCTATAAAAATTTTTCAAACAACAATTTCTGTAAGAAACAACTATCCAGATGGATATTATTGGTTAGGGAAAACATATGAAGCGAACAAAAATTCAAATGCTGCAATGGAAAATTATGAAAAAGCCTTTTCGCTCGATCCTAAATTAATCGAAGCCGAGCAAGCCATAACAAGACTGAAATCTGCTGCTACTCACTAAAACAAAATTTGTAACTTTGCAAAAAATATCACAATGCCGATTATAGCCCCATCACTTCTTGCCAGTAATTTTTTAGAATTGGGATCAGAATGTAAGATGTTAAATGAAAGCGTTGCTGATTGGTTTCATTTAGATGTGATGGATGGAACTTTTGTTCCTAATATTAGTTTTGGATTACCAGTTATAGAACAAATCAGAACTGCAACAAGTAAAGTATGTGATGTTCACTTGATGATTGAAAGACCAGGAGAATATGCTGAGGCTTTTAAGAAAGCTGGAGCAGATATTCTTACTGTACATTACGAAGCATGCCCACACTTACATAGAAATCTACAACAAATTAAATCTCTAGGAATGAAGGCAGGTGTGGCTTTGAATCCGCACACACCCGTACAATTATTGGAAGATATTCTCGATAATATTGATCTGGTATGTATCATGAGTGTGAATCCTGGTTTTGGTGGACAATCATTTATTCCACAAACAATGGATAAAATTCGAGTTTTAAAAAAAATGATTAAGGAAAGAGGACTGCACACCTTGATTGAAATTGATGGCGGAGTAACACTTGCAAATGCAAAAGCCATATTGAATACAGGAGCAGATGTATTAGTAGCTGGGAATACTGTTTTTAAATCTGAAAATCCAATAGCAACAATTGCTGCATTAAAATCATTATAACAATAAAGTATCACTCAATTACTTTATTAAAAAAAAATCATTGAAGTTTAATATTCAAATTCATTACTCGAAGAGTCGTTCATCTATCTGAACATATTAGTATTTTTCTATCCACATCTGTGTATAAGAATTACTAGGTTTTAATAGTCTTATCCAATTAAATTTGAGAAAGACAAAAAATTCCGATTCAAGATCCTTAATCATTAAAACCGAAGTAGATTGACTGAAACAATCATTAACCTCGAAACCGTTAACCCCATTGAATTTTTTGGCGTTAACAATGGAAAGTTAGACCTCTTGAAGAAAAAATTCCCATTACTTAAAATCCTTTCAAGAGGAACTCAATTAAAATTAAGCGGAGCTCCAGAGCAAATCGATACCGCGAAAGAAAAAATCGATCTTATTATTCAGTACCTCGAAAGAAATGGACATTTAAGTGAAATTTATTTCCAACAAATTCTTGGAGGTGATGATGTAGAAACCATTGACAATTTTGTTGATAGAAATCCTAACGACATTCTTGTTTTTGGACCTAATGGAAAAACTGTAAGAGCCAGAACACAGAATCAGAAAAAAATGGTACTAGCTGCAGATAAGAACGATATCGTTTTTGCAATTGGACCAGCTGGTACAGGTAAAACTTATACAGCAGTTGCTTTAGCTGTACGTGCATTGAAGAATAAACAGGTTAAGAAAATTATTCTTACTAGACCTGCTGTGGAAGCAGGAGAAAGCTTAGGATTTTTACCTGGTGATTTGAAAGAAAAAATTGATCCTTATTTACGCCCACTGTACGATGCTTTGGATGATATGATACCAGCGGATAAATTAGGTTATTACATGAGTACCCGCACCATAGAAATTGCACCATTGGCCTATATGCGGGGAAGAACTCTTGATAATGCCTTTATCATTTTGGATGAGGCACAAAACACCAATGACCTGCAACTGAAAATGTTTTTAACAAGGATTGGCGCCAATGCAAAGGCTATTATTACCGGCGACCCAACTCAGGTAGATCTTCCAAGAAATATGCGTAGCGGCTTAGAAAAATCTACACGAATACTCAAAAATGTGGATGGCATTGCACATATTGAATTGAATGAAGAGGATGTGGTAAGACACCGACTTGTGAAATCTATTATTAAGGCTTATGAGAAGGAAAAAGAACGTGAAGAAGAGGAATACGGACATAGTTCTCACAGATAAATACATTCTTGAAATAAAAAAAGTGGCATAGCCACTTTTTTTATTTCAAATAGGCAAGCTTTCAGCACAATTTGAGATGGTTTATAACGTTTAGTTCTGAAGGCTGTTAGCTGATTTTCTGTAGTTTTGGTATGTGATTTAGGATAAGTGAATCACTAGTCTTTGAAAATTGTAGTACATGAAAAATAAATTAATCTTCTTCGTTTTCTGCAGTAGCCTGGCTATTTATAGTTATGGACAGGTCTCTCCTATTCGAACAAAATCTAGTTCTGCAGCAAAATCAGAATCTGTAAATGTGGCAGATGGTAACAAAGAGAATGTATTTCCGGCTGCTGGATATATCGGAATAGGCACAATAACACCAAGTGCTCCTTTAGAAATTAAAAGAGGCGTTGGCAACACTATTAAAAAGAATTTCCTTTTAAAATTGAGTAACGAATGGGCTTCTGCCGGACAGAATGAACCAAGCATCATGTTTTCGAATGGAAATGTAACCGATCCGAAGAATGTTAGCTATTGGTCAATTGGCGCTAGAGTTTCTGGTGATAACACTTTGAAGACTGCACAAACTTTTAAGATAAGCTATAAATCGCCCACAGATGCTAATGAAAAAGAATTTCTATCTGTAGATTCTTATGAGGGAAGAGTTAGGATTGGAGATGTACAAACACAGTACGACGGATACAAATTATATGTTGAGCAGGGAATCTTAACTGAAAAAGTAAAAGTAGCAGTGAAAGACTCAAAGGATTGGTATGACAATGTGTTTGCACCTGACTACCAATTGCTTTCATTACAAAAGTTAGAAAAATTTATTCATGACAATAAGCATTTACCAGATGTGCCTTCCACAGAAGAAGTAATGGCGAATGGTTTGGATTTAGGAAAAATGAATGCCACTTTATTAAAAAAGGTTGAAGAGCTTACGTTATATATGATCAGCTTGAAGAAAGAACTTGATGAAACAAAAGAAAGTTTGCAAGAATTAAAAAACAAACAACAATAAAAAGTAAAAAAAAATCCTCAGAAAGATCTGAGGATTTTTTTTTACTTTTTTAGAATATCATGTCCCAGTTTATCTCTCTTAGTAGTTAAATACTTTTCATTATATTGGTTGGGTACAGTTTCAATAGGCAAAGTTTCTACAATTTCTATCCCATAGCCTTTTAAACCTGCTCGCTTTTTAGGATTATTACTTAATAGTTTAAGCCTGGTTGCATTGAGCCTTCTTAAGATTTGTGCACCAACTCCATAATCTCTTTCATCCATTCCAAAACCCAAATGGAGGTTAGCTTCAACAGTATCCATTCCTTCCTCTTGTAATTTGTAGGCTTTTAATTTATTTACCAAACCAATACCTCTTCCTTCTTGATTCATATAAAGTATAATACCCTTTCCTTCTTTCTCTACCATTTGCATTGCTTGATGTAATTGATCTCCACAATCGCAACGCAGACTTCCTAAAATATCACCTGTAAAACAACTACTATGAACCCTAGTTAAAACTGGTTCATCCGCTTTCCATTCTCCTTTAATCAATGCCAAATGCTCAGCTCCGGTAATCTTTTCTTTAAAAGCTACTAAAGTAAAATTGCCATATTTAGTAGGCATTTTTACTCGAACCAATTCTTCTATAAGCGAATCTGATTTCATTCGATAATCAATCAGATCCTTAATTGAAATTATTTTAAGCTGAAACTTCTTTGCGATTTCTAATAATTCAGGTAATCGAGCCATGGAACCATCTTCATTCATCACTTCCACTAAAACCCCAGCGTGCTCTAAACCAGCTAATCGGGCAAGATCTACTGTTGCTTCTGTGTGACCTGCTCTTCTTAATACCCCACCATTCTTTGCTCTTAAAGGAAATATATGACCAGGGCGCCCTAAATCTGAAGCTTTTGTTTCTGGATTTATTAGCGCTAAAACAGTATTAGAACGATCATGGGCAGAAATTCCAGTAGAATTCCCAAATCCATTTAAGTCAACCGATACGGTGAAGGCAGTTTCGTGTAAAGAAGTATTAGAAACAACCATTGGTTTCAATTCCAATTCATCACATCTCTGCTCTGTTAAAGCAGCGCAAATTAATCCACGACCTTCCTTACTCATGAAATTGATTACTTCTGGAGTTGCGTGTCGGGCTGCAACAATAAAGTCGCCTTCATTTTCACGATCCTCATCGTCAACTACTATTACCAACTTACCAGCTTTAATAGCCTCAATAGCTTCTTCAATCCTATCTAACATATTTTAAAATTAGGCTGCAAAAGTACAATCGATATTTCTAAATAGCGAATAATCAAAGTGAACTAGCAGAAATTATATCTAAATTAATTATTAATCAATTATATATATTACAATTTTATTATTTAAATCAG
>CAIYLW010000101.1 GCA_903927185.1 uncultured Bacteroidota bacterium | reverse complement strand
GTTCACTAGTGTCTGGATGTGTGGTTAAACTATGCCAATTGGCCACAAAAAAATAGCAGTTGTATTCGTCCTGCATTCTTACATAATTGCGCATTGCACCAAAGTAATTTCCTAGGTGCAGAAAGCCAGTTGGCCTGATTCCACTTAAAACAACCTCTTTTGCCATCAGACGAAGATAAGAAATGCATGATAAGTTTGTAACACGAACTAAAGGAAGCTTTGTAGTAACATTGCATTATAATTTTAAGTAACCTTATCAGTCAGAATAATTACATATTACAATCACCTATCGAATACCTCAAAGGGGTTGGTCCCTTGCGTGCCGATATGCTCAAAAAAGAATTGGGCATCTTTACTTTTGGCGACCTGCTCAATCATTTCCCGAATCGGCATATTGATAAGACAAAAGTTAATAAGATCAAGGATATCAATCCAGATACAGATTATATCCAGGTAGTAGGAAAGCTCCAATACTTCGAAACCGTGGGTGAGAAACGAGGTAAACGTTTGGTAGCACAATTAAAAGATGATACTGGAACTTTGGAGTTAGCTTGGTTTCAAGGGATTAGTTGGGTGCACAAAAACCTGATCGAGGGCAACACGTATTTGGTTTTCGGGAAAACAGGATTTTTTAATGGCAAACCACAAATTGTGCATCCTGAAATTGAATCCTACGTTCCTGAAAAAGCCGATGGTAGTAGTTTTTTGGAACCCGTATATCCGAGTACCGAAAAATTAAAAGCGAGGGGATTAAATGGTAGACAAATTGGAAAACTAACTTATGCCCTTATTTCTATCATGCATCCTGATGAGCTGATTGAAAATATACCGCTTCCTATTTGTAAGGCTTTGCATTTAATGGACAGATATGAAGCAAATTGTCAGATCCACTTTCCAAAGTCGGCACTTGGTTATCAAAAAGCAATAAACCGGTTAAAGTTTGAAGAATTTTTTATTGCCCAAGTGCGATTGAATTTAACCAGACTCGAAAGACATCGAGTGAGTAAATCAGTAGTTTTTGAAAAAGTAGGAGATATCTTCAATACTTTTTATTCAAAGTATTTACCCTTTGAATTAACTGGTGCACAGAAAAGGGTTTTAAAAGAAATCAGAAACGATACAGGTCGTGGACGCCAAATGAATCGACTATTACAGGGCGATGTAGGAAGTGGAAAAACCATAGTGGCATTACTAAGTATGTTACTCGCAGCTGATAATGGTTTTCAAAGTTGTTTGATGGCTCCCACAGAAATTTTAGCACAACAACATTATACAGGTTTGAGTGAGTTGCTGAAAGAAATGCCCATTGAAATAGCATTATTAACTGGAAGCACAAAGACAAAAGAAAGAAGAAGAATTTTACAAGGTTTACTAGACGATACCATTCACTTTGTGGTGGGTACACATGCGGTGATTGAAGACACCGTACAATTTAAAAATTTAGGATTGGTAATTGTAGATGAGCAACATCGTTTTGGTGTAGCACAAAGAGCTAAATTATGGTCTAAAGCTGTGTTGCCTCCTCATGTGTTAGTAATGACAGCAACCCCAATACCGCGAACATTAGCCATGACAGCTTATGGGGATTTAGATTATAGTGTCATGGATGAATTACCACCGGGAAGAATTCCCATTACAACTGTTCATCGCTTTGAAACTGCAAGAGCTTCGGTAATGGATTTTGTAAAGACAGAAGTAGTGAAGGGCAGGCAAATTTATTTTATATACCCATTGATAGAAGAGAGTGAGAAGTTGAGTTACGAAGATCTAATGCAGGGATACGAACAAGTAAAATCCTTTTTCCCAGAGCCGAAATATCGCATTAGTATGGTGCATGGTAGGCAGCCCTCTGAGCAGAAAGAGACGAATATGAAACGCTTTGTAAGTGGGGATACACAAATAATGGTAAGTACAACTGTTATTGAAGTAGGTGTAAATGTTCCAAACGCCTCAGTGATGGTGATTGAAAGTGCTGAAAAATTTGGTCTTTCACAGCTCCATCAGCTTCGCGGAAGGGTAGGAAGGGGTACTGAAAAAAGTTTTTGCATATTATTAACTAGTGTGCGAGCAAGCAATGAAGCCCGAGAACGTATCAAGATAATGTGTGCCACCAATGATGGGTTTAAAATAGCAGAGAAAGACTTGGAATTACGCGGTCCCGGCGATATTGAAGGAACTCGACAGAGTGGTGCTTTAAACTTTAAATTGGCAAGTATTGTTAATGATAAAGCCTTATTGGAAAAAGCAAAAGAAATGGCTGAAAAGCTGGTGGAAGAGGATGCTGACCTAATAATGGCAAAGAATTTGCATTTGAAAAATTACCTTCAATCGCAGAAAGGTAAAAATGGGTGGAGTAAGATATCTTAACTATTAAAATTTGGTTCTTGAAAGCATTGGCTAGAATTATTGCATTGTTCCTTTTTTCTTTGGCCTTTAGTAAATCTATAGCCCAAAGCTATTTAGAATTTGTAGAGAATAAAGGGCAATGGGAAAAAGAAATTCAATTTAAAGGAAACCTTACTACTGGTGCTTTTGCATTAAAGGCAGATGGTGGGTATAGAATGCTTTTACTAAATCCAACTGATCTTGCGAATCATCAAATACATAACACGAATTTAAAGAATGAGGGTGGGAACGGTGCAATTGTAAAGAAGATACAATCGATTAGTTCTAATTCCAATAATATACCTGCTAGTTCAACAGATAATATTTTAAGAGGGCATGTTTACGAAATCAATTTTTTAAACGCGAACCTATCGCCAAAAGCTATTCCTGAAAAACCTCAAAATACTTACAATAACTATTTTATTGGAAATGATCCAAAAAAGTGGACTTCTCATTGCCAGATTTTTAATGCAGTAACCTATCAAGATATTTATCCTAATATCGATGTACGTTATTATAGCGATCAAGGTAAATTGAAATATGATTTTATTGTTCATCCAGGTGGAGACCCCAATCAAATTGCATTATATGTTACTGGAGCGGATGGACTAAAAGTTACTGATGGTAATTTAATTATTAAAAACTCTGCTCAAGATGTCACAGAACTAAGACCAAATACGTATCAGCTTACAAGTATTGGCAAAAAAGATATTTCATGCAATTATGTAGTGAAAGGAAATATCATTCGGATTCAAATGAATGAGCCTGTGAATCCCCGCGAGACTTTGGTAATTGACCCCCTCATTTTTTCAACATTTACAGGTAGTATCGCAGATAATTGGGGTTATACAGCAACCTATGATAATAAAGGAAATTTTTATGCAGGAGGTATTGTATTTGATGTGGGATTTCCAGTAAGTGTTGGTGCATTTCAATCCACTTTTCAAGGACCAAGGGGTAGTACAGATATTGCTATTATGAAATTTAATGCTAATGGAACTGACCGTGTTTATGCAACTTATTTAGGTGGTACATCTGGTTGGGAACAACCACATAGTCTAGTTGTAGATGCCAATAACAATTTAATAATTGCAGGTAGAACTAATTCAACTGATTATCCAGGATCCAGATTAGGGAAAGGTGGTAAATGGGATATTGTTATATCAAAATTAAATAGTGATGGATCGCAATTAATTGGTTCAAAAATAATAGGCGGGTCGGAAGATGATGGCGTAAATATTGTGGACAAAGAATCTGTTAATGGAGGAGGGTTTGCACAAAGTATCAATCAAAACTATGGAGATGATTCAAGAAGTGAAGTGATTGTTGATGCTGCTGGAAATATCTATTTATCTGGATGCACTCAATCATCCGATTTTCCTGTTACTGATGGTACTATTAATGGTGGTCGGAATGGTGTTGGACGTTCACAAGATGCCGTAGTAATAAAGTTTGATCCGAAACTAACCACACCTTTTTTCAGTACTTATTTGGGTGGCAAGGAAGATGATGCTGCATTTGTGTTGGCACTAAATCCTACCACTAATGATATTTATGTTGCAGGAGCAACAGCAAGCCCTGATTTTCCTGGTGATAAAACAACTTCAATAATGCCAACCTTTAAAGGAGGAATAAGTGATGGTTTTGTGGCTATTTATAGTAATGCTGGTGTGTTGAAAAAAACTACTTTTTTCGGTACCCCTTCATTGGATATTATTTTTGGGATACAGTTTGATAAATTTTCTTTTCCATATATCATGGGAACCACAACGGGCCTTATCCCAGCTCAAAATGCGCTTTATAATGAAAATGGGGGTAAGCAGTTTGTTACCAAATTGAGCCAAGATTTAAGTACCATCATTTTTTCTACCAATTTTGGTACCAATACAAGTATTCCAAATATTTCACCCACCGCATTTTTAATAGATCGTTGTGAAAATATTTATGTCTCTGGCTGGGGAGGTTTGGGTAATACTTTAAATGTTAATGGAGGACCGATAAAATATCCAAGTGCTGGTACCAATCACTTATCAGTTACAAATGATGCGATTATGAGTAGTACTGATGGTAGTGACTTTTATTTTATTGTATTGGAAAAAAATAGCAATAGTTTGAAGTATGGTTCATTTTTTGGACAGAATGGAGGAAAATATCCAGACCATGTAGATGGCGGCACTAGTAGGTTTGATAGGAATGGCATCATATATCAAGCTATCTGTGGTAATTGTTTCGGGGGAGCTAAATTTCCTGTATCGGCAGGTTCCTGGTCTTCTGTAAATGGTGCAGGCACTTCAGGTTGTAATTTGGCCGCTGTAAAAATAACTTTCAATTTGGCTGGTGTTGGAACAGATCTTGTCACCTCTATTAATGGGCATGCCGGTGATACTGCTGGTTGTGTACCTCTTACGGTAGTCTTCGAAGATTCATTAGCTATGGGAAAAACTTATATCTGGGATTATAATGATGGAACAAAAAGAGATACAACTATCGCCCCTAAAACATCTCATGTATTTACAAACGTTGGATTTTATAAAGTAAAATTAATTTCTGTTGATTCTGCAAGCTGTAATATTGCAGACTCTTCGATTGTTAACATTCGTGTAAGAAATGATGCTGCATTATTAAATTTTAAACCTATTAAAGTAGGGCAGTGTAATTCATTGACCTATGATTTTAATAATCTTTCTATTCCTCCAATAAGTCCTGCTAAACCATTTGCTTCGAATTCTTTTCTTTGGATTTTTGGAGATGGAAGTACAAAAATTGCTGGAACTGAAACAGTGACTCATACTTATGCATCAGCCGGAACTTATGATGTGAAACTCATTTTAACCGATTCCAATTATTGTAACAAATTGGATAGTCTTCCTCTACAGTTACACATTGCAGCAAATGTAATAGCAAAATTTCAAACTCCGTTTGCAGGTTGTGCACCTTATACTGCTGTGTTTAATAATACATCTTTAGGAGGAGTTGATTTCATTTGGGATTTTGGCGATGGTTCACCAATTTCTAATACAACCAATCCTAGTCATTATTATGCTAACATAGGCACTTATAATGTGGTACTAGTTGCAAATGATCCCAATAGTTGTAATTTAACCGATACTTTCAGATTTACTATTAATGTACTTTCAAAACCTTCTTCCAGATATACCTATTCACCTCAACCAACTTTACCCAACACTGCGGTAGTGTTTACTAATATTAGTGTTGGTGGAACTTTGTATAAATGGACATTTGGGGATGGGGATTCTTTAATTACAAGTAATAAAAGTGAATTTGTATCTCATATTTATCCTTCAACAGGAACTTATAATGCTTGTTTGATAACGTTTAATGCAGGAGGTTGTAGCGATACTCTATGTCAGCAGATAGCAGTTACTATTAATCCTGGATGTGATGTGCCGAATGCTTTTACGCCGAATGGAGATGGAACAAACGACCGCATTTATGTTAGGGGATTTGGAATTGCACAAATGACTTGGCGCATTTATGATCGATGGGGAAATATGGTGTATGCAAGTGCTGATAAAACGCAAGGCTGGGATGGTACTTTTAATGGAAAAGTATTAGCACAAGATGTGTATCATTATACTTTACAAGTAGTATTTAGCAATAAAGACTCATTTGTTAAAAAAGGAGATATTACTTTATTAAGGTAATAGTAGCGCTATGGAAAAGTTGAAAAAAATCATAGGTAGTTGTTTATTGTTTTTAACGATTCATGCGAGTGGACAGGACCTGCATTTTTCTCAATATTTCAATGCGCCATTATTAGTGAATCCAGCTAATACGGGATTCAATCCTGATTATAGATATCGGATCGGTGGAAACTATCGTACACAGTGGGCGAACGTTGGAACACCTTATAATACAATGAGCCTCTGGGGTGATTCAAGAGTGCTGGAAGATAGATTTGAAAATGGCTGGCTCGGTATAGGGGGGTCGATTTTAAAAGATGTGGCTGGTTCTGGTAGTCTAAGTAAAACCGGTGCTTATGGTTCTATTGCTTATCATCAAATGTTAGGATATAATAGTTTACTGAGTGGCGGATTTTCTTTGGGATATGTACAAAACACCATTGATATTTCTAAACTTAATTTTGATAATCAATGGAATGGGAAATTTTTCGATATGACCATTCCTTCTAATGAACCATTTGCCTATAATCAAGTAGGATATCTCGATTTGAATATAGGGTTGAACTATGCTTATTTTGCATCTGATAATGTATATATAAATGCGGGCATAAGTCTCATGCATGCGAACAGACCTCAAGAAAGTTTTTTTAGTTCATCTGTGATTGATAATCGTTTAAACCGACGTTATACTGCATTCGTAAATGCCAGTATTAAAATTCAGGATCTTTGGATTGTAAATCCTAATATTTATGTGAGCAAAATGGGAGCCAGTTGGGAAACAGTATTAGGTGTAAATGCCAACCGTAATTTGAGTGGTGATGGAGAACAGCAATTAATTGTTGGCTTTTATTATCGTAATCACGATGCATTAATTCCTATGATTGGATATCAATTAAATGATTTAAAATTCACTGTTAACTATGATGCTACAGTTTCTACTTTGGGTAGTTTAAATGGCACAAGAGGTGCTTATGAATTGTCGATTGTAAAAAGCGGTGTTTTCACTTCAATCTCTAATGTTATTAAATGTCCTACGGTTAAGTTCTAATAATTAATCGATCCTTCGTTCTTATTTTTGGTTTTTATGCAGTAAGCTAGCTATTATGCTGCTTAATTTTTATCTTGCAGCTCATCAATTGCTACATATGAAATATTTACCATTAGATCCTGCCATTTTTATTGAAAATAGAAAGCGCTTTATAAAGGAAATGAAGCCTAATAGTATTGCCATTTTTGTTAGTAACGATGAATGGCCTTCCAATGGAGATGCATTGCAAGCATTTAAGCAGAATACAGATTTGTATTGGCTTACTGGTGTAGAGCAGGAAGATACCATGGTGATTTTATTTCCAGATTGTCCTGATCCGAAATATAGAGAAGTGTTGGTATTGGTTCGTCCAAATGAATTAAAAGAAAAATGGAACGGGAAAAGATTACGTGCTAATGAAGCTTCAACTATCTCTGGTATTAAATCAATAGTTTGGCTGGATAGTATTGATGCATTGTTGCAAACCTGGGTGCATTTAGCAGACACGGTTTATTTAGACTCCAATGAAAATGATAGAAAGGATTCATTGATTCAATCTCGCGATTATCGTTTTATTGCAGAGATGAAAAGCCGCTACCCTTTACACAATTATGCAAGAGCCGCAAAAATCATGAAAGAGCTTCGCGGTATTAAAACCAAGAGTGAAGTGGCCGTTTTGCAAAAAGCCATAGACATTACTGACAATACATTTCGCAGGTTGTTGAAATTTATTAAACCTGGGGTAATGGAATATGAAATTGAGGCTGAAATATTTCATAGCTTTTTAAGTCAACGCTCTACGGGTCCTGCCTATGGAAGTATTATTGCCAGTGGGGATCGTGCTCGAACTTTGCATTATGTGTCAAACAATCAAGAATGTAAATCTGGTGAATTGATCTTGATGGATTTTGGTGCTGAATATGGCGGTTATTGTGCTGATTTAACCAGAACAGTTCCTGTAAATGGCAAGTTTACTGCGCGTCAAAAAGAAGTGTATAATGCATGTTTGAATATTCATCATTTTTGTAAGGGCATTTTAAAACCAGGTATTAGTATTGTGGATTATACAGACAAGGTTGGAGAGGAAGCAACCAATCAATTTTTAAAAATAGGATTAGTTACTAAGGCAGATGTGAAAAATGAGGACAAAGAAAACAGGGCCTATCGAAAATATTTATACCATGGAATTTCTCACCACTTAGGAATTGATGTACATGATTTAGGAACCAGAACAGCTCCGATTAAAGCGGGGATGGTGTTTACCATTGAGCCAGGTATTTATATAGAAGAAGAACAAATGGGTATTCGTATTGAAAATAATTATTGGATTACAAAAAATGGTAATCAGGATTTGATGAAAAATATTCCGATCACAGTAGCGGAAATTGAAGGACTGATGAAAAAATCATAGCACTTACATGAAGAAACAAATCCCTAATCTGTTTACCCTGGCCAACCTTTTTTTCGGATGTATGGCAATTGTATCAATTATGCAATCAGGTTTATCTGTTAGCTATGATGCTGGCGGAGAGAATTTGGTAGAGATTCCGGAGCGAATCTATATGGCAAGCATCTTTATAGCTATCGCTGCTATTGTTGATTTCTTTGATGGATTTGTAGCCAGATTGCTAAAAGTGCCTTCTGAGTTAGGAAAGCAATTAGATTCTTTGGCAGATGTAGTAAGTTTTGGTGTTGCACCAGGATTGATTATTTATCAATTTCTTCGATTGAGTTTTTCTCAATTGGAAGGTGGATTGGAAATAAGCAGTCTTTTTTTATTGCCCGCTTTTATTGTTCCCTGTGCCGGTGCCTATCGATTAGCCAGATTTAATATTGATACTGAACAGAGTTATGGATTTAAAGGGGTTCCTATTCCTGCAATTGGCATCTGGATTGCTTCTTTTCCTTTAGTTTATTGGTTTAGTAAAGAAACCTGGGTGATTCATTTATTGAGGAACTACTGGTTTTGGTATGTAGTTATTATTTCGGCTAGTTATTTAATGGTTTCAACATTGCCCATGATGGCTTTGAAATTTAAGCAGTTTTCTTGGAAAGCCTTATTGCCATTCATTTTGATTGCTATTGTGGCCATTTTTTCTGCCTTTCTTTTTGGTTGGCTTGCTGTAACACTTAGTTTTATAGCGTATACAATTCTATCTTTGTACTATAAATAACTTAATTCAACTTGTATGATTTATAATGTTCAGATTAAAGTAATGCCACTAAAAGACTTGTTAGACCCACAGGGAAAAGCCGTGATGGGTGGATTAAAGAATCTTGGAATAACAAGTGTTTCAGATGTTAGAGTGGGCAAACATATCACATTGGCAGTGGAAGCCGCAAGTGAAGAAGCTGCCAAGCAAGTTGCACAAGAAACCTGTCAGAAATTATTGGCTAATCCGGTAATGGAATTTTTTGAAATAGAAATGATCAACTAGATTCATTTCTATGCTCTACCTTGTACCAACACCTTTAGGAAATTTAAAAGACATCACTCTACGCTCCATTGAAATTTTGCAGCAGGTAGATGTGATACTTTGCGAGGATACGCGTACTTCTTCTAAATTATTGCATCACTATCAGATCAGTAAGCCTTTATCGCCTTATCATCAGCATAATGAGCACAAAATTGTACAACATATCGTTGATCAATTAGTTGCTGGTAAAACCATGGCATTAATTACCGATGCGGGAACTCCTGGAATTTCAGACCCGGCTTTTTTATTAGTCAGAGAGTGTATTAAAAATGATGTAATCGTAAACTGTTTACCTGGTGCAGCAGCTTTTGTTCCTGCATTAGTGAATAGTGGAATTCCTACCAATCGTTTTGTTTTTGAAGGATTTCTACCCATGAAAAAAGGTAGAATGACTTTATTGAAACAATTAGCCAACGAAGAACGGACCATGATCATTTATGAAAGCCCCATGCGATTGGTAAAAACTTTAGAAGAATTGGCGGGTTATTTTGGAGCTGATCGTTTATGTTGTGTAAGCCGTGAGTTAACTAAAATGTTCGAAGAAAATAAACGCGGAACCCTATTTGAAGTAGCTGCTTACTTTAAAGAAAAGACGGTGAAAGGCGAAATTGTGGTGGTAATTGCAGGCAAGGAATCGTAATTTCCCAAACAATTCTTACCTTAACAATCCAACTTACATCCATGAAAAAATACTTTTTGTTTTTGATCTGTTGTTTCATTGCCTTTTTTGCAATGGCACAGAAATCTGCTACAAATAATGTAATCGCTGATTTAATTCCTGCCGGAGTTGAAGTTACCATCACTCATAATAGTGTTACTGTAGATGGCAAAAAAATTGAGTATACCGCTAGTACAGGATACCTTAATTTAAAGAACGATACCGGAAAACTAATTGCTAAAGTTTTTTTTACTTATTATAAAAAAGATGGGGAAGAAGCAGGCAAACGACCAGTAACTTTTACATTTAATGGTGGTCCGGGTTCATCATCCGTTTGGTTGCATATGGGTGGAATTGGACCTAAGCGAGTGTTATTGAATGATGATGGTTTAGCAACACCACCGCCTTATCAATATATCAATAATGAATTTACCTGGTTAAGTAAATCAGACCTTGTCTTTATCGATCCTGTTTCCACAGGATTCAGTAGGGCTGCTCCTGGAGAATCTCCAAAACAGTTTCATGGTTATGAAGAAGATATCTCTTCAATGGGATCTTTCATTCGCCATTTCTTATCACGCTACGAACGTTGGGGTTCTCCTAAATATTTAGCGGGAGAAAGTTATGGCACTACCAGAGCAGCAGGATTAAGTAAGTTTCTACAAGATCGGTATCGTATTTATTTAAATGGTATTTTCTTAATTTCTGCTGTGCTAAATTTCGGATCTAACGATTATTATATTGGGAATGATTTACCTCGTTCATTATATATTCCTTCTTATACAGCAGCTGCCTGGTACCACAAAAAATTAGCGCCGGCATTACAACAAGATCTTAAAAAAACTTTGAAAGAATCTGAGCAATTTGCAATAGGTGAATATGCATCAGCTCTCCTAAAAGGAGGATGGTTAACGGATACTGAGAAAAATGCTATTGCTACCAAAATGAGTTACTATACTGGCCTGAGCAAAGAATTGATTTTGCAAAGCAATTTGCGAGTAGGTGAGGGTAGATTCTGGAAAGAATTGCGTAGAGCTGAAGGTCTTACTATTGGTCGCTTAGATGCAAGGTTTACGGGTCGCGATTTAGATGATGCAGGAGAATCGGTTAGCTTCGATCCATCTTTTGCCAATATCGACGGATCTTTTACAGCAGCAATCAATGATTATTTCCAAAAGGAATTAAATTTCAAAGAAGAAAAAGGCTATAATATTTTTGGTGATGTATATCCTTGGAATTATAACAATGTGCAAAATCAATATTTAAATGTGGCAGAGAGTTTACGCGATGCGATGGCTAAAAATCCTGCATTAAAAGTTTATGTAGGTTGCGGTTATTACGATTTTGCTACACCCTATTTTACAGCACAATATGATATCGAACATATGTTCTTAAGACCGGAACAACGTAAAAATGTACAAGTGCATTTATATGAAGCAGGTCATATGTATTATATCAATAAGCCATCTCTTGCACAATTCAAAAAGGATGTGGATGCCTTTTATAATTGGAGTAATAATCTAAAATAATTAATGGTATTTTTTATTTGCAGAAGGAACAGTTAAAAAATAGTTTTTTTAAAATTAGCTTTATGAGCAAACATGCATTTTTAATAGTGAGTATTTTTGGTACTTTTTTCTTTAACAACTCTCATGCTCAGCCAGATCGCTGGCAACAACATATCAAGTATCAGATCAATGTGAACATGAATGTGGTAAACAATCAATTTAATGGTACAGAGAAAATTGAGTATATCAACAATTCACCAGATACACTACAGAAGATTTTTATTCACCTTTATTGGAATGCATTTCAGCCTAATAGCAGTATGGATATTCGTAGTAGGGAGTCAGGAAAAATAATGTTGTCCAATAGAAGAGGAGATCAAGTACCAGATTGGGATTCAAGGGTAAAAGATCGGATTAGTAAATTAACTGATAAAGAAACCGGATATCAAAAAGTAAATAGCCTTAAAATTAATGGTAAGGATCAACAATTAATTGAGCACGAAACTATTTTAGAAGTTCGGCTCGATAAAGCGTTGTTGCCAAAATCAAAAACTATGATGGATATCAACTTCGAAGCACAGGTTCCTTTACAAGTGCGCAGAAGTGGCAGAGATAATGCTGAAGGTATTCGATATAGTATGAGTCAATGGTATCCTAAAATGGTAGAATACGATTATCAGGGATGGAATGCTAATCCATATATTGCCAGAGAGTTTTATGGCGTTTGGGGTGATTACGATGTGAAAATCACCATTGATAAATCTTACTTAATTGCAGCTACTGGTATATTGCAAAATGCCAATCAAATTGGATATGGCTTTGAAGCGCCTGGGGTTAAAGTACCTGCAGTAATTGGCAATACACTTACCTGGAATTTTACAGGATCTAATATTCATGATTTTGTGTGGGCTGCAGATCCTACCTATCAACATTTATCAAAGAAAACAGCCAACGGAATAGTGTTAAATGTTTTTTATAAACCGGTAGATGCCAGAAGTGATAGTGCTTGGTACAATGTTTTATGGGCAGCAGAAAAAGCATTGCCATTTATGGAGAAAAAATTTGGTAAATATCCTTACCCACAATATTCATTTATCCAAGGCGGAGATGGTGGGATGGAATATGCAATGGCTACTTTATTAAAAGGACCAGGACTTGGAACTGTATTTCACGAATGGATGCACAGTTGGTATCAACATATCATGGGAACAAACGAAAGTCTTTTTCCTTGGATGGATGAGGGTTTTACCGATTATGCAACAGGGGAAGTTTCTGATTATTATTATACAAACTGGGCATCGAAATCTCCATTCACCAATGATGCAACAAAAGCTTCCATTGTGAGAATGAACGAAGCAAATAAAACAAGATTACCGCTACACCAATATGGCAGTTATGAAAGTTATTTTGGTTTGGTACGTTCAGGATTAGAGGAACCAATGAGCACACACTCTGATCACTATAATACCAATTTCGCGTATGGTTCTGCATCTTATAGTAAGGGCGCCACTTTTATGGGACAATTGGGTTATATCATTAGCGATAGTGTGAGAGATAAGGTATTGTTGAACTATTACGATCAATGGCATTTTAAACATCCTAATGCGAATGATTTTATTCGTGTTGCCGAAAAAACGAGCGGCCAATCATTGCAGTGGTATAAAGAGTATTGGGTAAATAGTACCAAAACAATTGATTATGCAGTAGGGGATATTAGTACAAAAGAGGATAAAACTTTTATCAATATCAAACGTATAGGAAAAATGCCTATGCCAGTTGAGGTTTTATTAACCTTTAAGGATGGCAGTAAAGAACTTCATTATATTCCCTTGGATTTAATGTTTGGAGAGAAACCCGTTGAAAATAATTCAGTTACCCGAATAGTTCATCCAGAATGGCATTGGGTTAATCCTGAATATAATTTGTCTACTTCAAGAGCTATTAAGGATTTGAAATCAATAGAGATTGATCCATCACAAAGAATGGCGGATATAAATAAGTCGAATAATAAATTGGTGATTCCTGATTAATGTTTTTATAGAACGCAGATGACATTGATAAAGCTGATTTACGCAGATTTTTGATTTGTATAAATTTATTATTCATGCCGGATAAGACTGTTATTACCGATGTAAAACTGTGATATACCTTTATTGTATTCTTTTTAACATAGAAAATTGTTATTTCGACCTCTTTAAAAAAATATTTCTATGAAAAAAATTATTATCTGTTTATTCTTTTTTGTAGCTTTTTATAAAAGCCAGGCACAAATTATAGTTACCCCAGAATTAGGCTATAATCAATCTACATTTTTTACCACAAATGATGCTAATCAAAATACGATTGCGACTATTAATAATTTTCAATTGGGTGCGTTGATTTCTAAACCAATTTTAGGAGCCCTTTTATTACAGTCTGGTTTGGAATATGCTCAAAAAGGCGCATATATTGGACGTGGACCTCAATATGTGTATGGCTCAAATACCACATTGCATATAAATTATTTACAAGTGCCTTTGCAATTAGCAAGTAATATTAAGATCGATAAAAAATGGGCTATTAATTTATCTGCAGGTTTCTATGGAGGAATTGGTATTTCAGGAACTGAAAAGGGCACTGGTATTGATTTAAATGGAACATCAGCGATTAATAAAACTGTTGATTTTACTAACACCCCTCCTTCTCTAGATAACACTAAAACCTATATCAAACCTTTTGATTTGGGATATGCTTTTAGTTTTGGAGGTACTTATGAAAAGTTTCAATTAAGGATAACTGATAGTAGAAGTTTTGGAAATATTTCACCAGTAAGTAGTACAATTAATAAGAATCAAGTAATTAATATTTCTTTAGGTTATCAATTGTCTTTATAATACTAAAGTGTGATCGCTATTTATTTTTTGAAGCATGAATGATATATTTTTCCTGAAAATATTCTTCCGCGAAAATTTTATAAATCGGCATCATTTTAGGTCTTAAACTGCTTTCAGAGATTTCTTGATTTAAGTCTCCTCCTTTCAAACATATTAAGCCATTAGGAATTTCCTGATGGCTTCCTTTTTTAATTAGTGGTTCAGCCCAGGTCCAAAGGTCTTTCAGTGGTGCAACTGCGCGCGAAACTGCAAAATCAAATTTTCTATTTTTAATTTCTTCAGCGCGAATATGTTGGGTAGTAATATTTTTGATTCCAGCTCCTTCGCAAACAGCATCAACCACTTTTAATTTTTTAGCGATGCTATCAACCAGGTGAAACTGGGTATCTGGAAAGAATATGGCAAGAGGCACTCCAGGAAAGCCACCTCCACAACCAATATCAATGACTTGAGCACCGGGTTTGAAATTTACAATGGCAGCAATGCTCAGGGAATGTAATACGTGATGCAGGTAAATACTTTCAATATCTTTTCTTGAGATCACATTGATTTTAGTATTCCATTCTTTGTATAATTCTTCAAGAGCGGCAAACTGTTTCAATTGTGCAGGTGTAAACTCAGAGAAGTATTTTAGTACTATTCCCAGTTTTTGCGGGGTGCTTTCCATATTGCGGGTATCGTAAAAATGTAAAAAAAGAACATCCAAATATCAAAAAATAAAAACCATGGCCATAGGTCCTTTTCGTTCAATTTCTTCATTGATTTAAATAATACAACGGATTGAATTAAAAAACGAAGACCAAATACAGATAAGGCCATCCACCAATTGAAGAATATAATAGAAAGTGCGAGTAGTGGATAAATCCAAAACAAACTGAAAGAATATAATCCTAATAAAAATTTATGGCCTCCTTTATAATATTTTGCAGTTGTATAGTGACGGTATTTTTGTCTCATCCATGCGTTCCAGCTATGTTTCGGGGCACTAAGTGTATGTGCTTCAGGATCGATAACAATTCTTGTATTTTTTGAATTGGCCACCTGATTGATAAACAAATCATCATCACCACTTGGGATTTGATTAATTGAAGAGAAACCTTTGTTGCGTAGAAAGACTTCTTTTTTATAACTCAAATTTCTACCTACACCCATATAAGGGATACCAGCAAGTGCGTAGGAAAGATATTGTAATGCAGTATGAAAAGTTTCAAATCGAATTAATTTATTTAGTAACCCTGGCTTTTTATGATAAGCACCATAGCCCAAAACAATTTCTGTGTTATCAGTATAAGCATCTTGCATTTTCTGAATCCAAAATTCAGAAGCAGGCACACAATCAGCGTCAGTTAATAAAACAATCTCATACTTGGCACTACGAATCCCCATGGAAAGAGGGAATTTTTTTCCACTAATCATTTTTGCTTCCTGAGTGAGCTCTACATTATTAATGTTTTTGAAAGTCTTTTTAAACTCATCAATTAAATATCTGCTTTCGTCAGTAGAATTATCATTCACCAATACCAGTTCGTGGGAGGTTTTATATTGTTGAACTAAGATGCCTGGTAAATTGCGCATCAAATTATCGGCTTCATCTCTGGCACAAACCACTACAGACACAGGATGCTCAATATTATCTCCATCGTTCTGAGCTTTATAAAATGCTAGTCTTCTGAAAAAGAAAAGATAATAGAGAATCTGGATAGCGATTACTGCGCAAAAGCAATAAAATAGAATAGTCCACAGAATTGGCGGTATCATCATACCTGCAAAAGTAACAGTTATGAGCCCTTCGAGCGTGTGGCTTGTGGTTATGTGGAAAAAAGATGACATTTGCAAAATGTCTGCATTAACATTTAACCTCGAGGCTACAGAAGGAAAAGCCCGGGCAGGAACTATTCAAACAGATCATGGAACTATTCAGACCCCAATTTTTATGCCAGTGGGCACGGTGGGTTCTGTAAAAGCTGTTACCCAACAACAGTTGAAAAAGGATATCAATGCAAAAATTATTTTGGGGAATACCTATCATTTATATCTACGTCCGGGCATTGAAGTGATGGAAGCTGCAGGGGGATTGCACAAATTCATGGGTTGGAATTTGCCAATTTTAACTGATAGCGGTGGATATCAAGTATTTTCTTTAGCTGCTAATCGGAAGATCAAAGAAGAGGGTGTTGTTTTTCAATCGCATATTGATGGCAGTAAGCATTTGTTTTCTCCTGAATCAGTAATGGATATTCAACGTAGTATTGGTGCTGATATAATCATGGCATTTGATGAATGTCCGCCTTATCCGAGCGACTATACCTATGCCAGAAAAAGTATGGATCTTACGCATCGCTGGCTCACCAGATGTTTTAATAGGCTGGACGAAACACCAGATAAATATGGCTACACTCAAAACTTGTTTCCCATTGTTCAAGGCAGTACTTATGCTGATTTGCGGAAAGCTTCTTGTGAATTTATTACATCGAAAGGTGCAGTAGGAAATGCTATTGGCGGATTAAGTGTGGGTGAGCCTGAAGAAATGATGTACGAGTTCACTGATCTTTGTTGCAATATTTTGCCAGAAGATAAACCAAGATATTTAATGGGGGTGGGAACACCCTGGAATTTATTGGAAGCTATTGATCTTGGAATTGATATGTTTGATTGTGTGATGCCCACACGCAATGGAAGAAATGGAATGTTATTTACCACTCAGGGAGTTATTAATATTCATAATAAAAAATGGGCAACTGATTTCTCCCCAATCGATCCCGGGCTGCCTTCAGAGATGAGTCAATATTATTCAAAAGCATATTTAAGACATTTATTTGTGTCAAAGGAGATATTAGGATTGCAATTAGCGAGTATTCATAATTTATCATTTTATTTATGGCTAATGGGTGAAGCAAGAAAAAATATTCTTTCTAATAATTTCGTTTCCTGGAAACAAGAAATGCTGCTTATTCTAAAGCAACGTTTGTAATCAATGATTTAATAATAGAACTATTTGGGGATGTGGATAAACGCAGGCCGTAATTCTATTTATGCACGATATACTATAGATGCGTATTTTTTGTTGCAGACTGTTTAAATTACAGCAGCTTACTAGTCCGTTATCTATGATGTCCGAAAAAATAACATCCATTTCCATGGATGTTATTTTATTTTAAGGCCCATAGGTCACTTAAAACAAAGGTTTTCTTCAATTAACATCCTTTTTGCGTGCACATGCTTCTGAGCCTTTATCTTTGTGAATAGCGTATGAAAAAGATTGACTGGTACATCCTTAAAAAATTTCTGGCCACTTTCTTTTTTGCCATATTCTTATTTACTGTTATTGCAGTAGTAGTGGATGTGAGTGAAAAAACGGATGATTTTGTGAAATCCAGATTGGGGTTCACAAAAATCATTACGCAATATTATTATGGTTTTATACCGCATATTGTATCACTATTATTTCCACTTTTTGTTTTTATTGCTGTAATATTTTTTACCTCTAAAATGGCTGGCAAAAGCGAAATTATCGCCATACTTGCAAGTGGGACTAGTTACAGTAGATGGTTA
The DNA here is from genome assembly GCA_903927185.1 of uncultured Bacteroidota bacterium. Classification (GTDB taxonomy): domain Bacteria; phylum Bacteroidota; class Bacteroidia; order Chitinophagales; family Chitinophagaceae; genus Sediminibacterium. The sequence continues at coordinate 44,713 of CAIYLW010000101.1, read as the reverse complement.
AGGCCTTATTGGATTGGTGGAATATTTTTGGCTTCCTTTCTTTGGATTTCTAATCAGTATATTGTACCGAAAGCCAATCAGATTAGGGGCAATTTTGAAGCAAAATATATTGACGGTAATTCCTCTTATGATGCACTTCTTTTGAGGAGTAATAATATTTATAGACGAATAGATAGTTTTACTTATTGCGGGATTTATGGTTATGATACATTAACTAAAAGAGGGGGTCCTTTTTTTCTTTATAAAGTAAAAGGACATCTTATTGTTGAAAATCTGAGGGCCGATGAAATTATATGGGATACTACCCAAAAATGGAAATTACAGGAAGTGATCAGCAGAAAATTTGATGGAATCAAAGAAGTTCAAATTAAAGATACCAATCAACATCGAAATTTTAATTTCCAACCAAGAGATTTAAGTCGAGATAAATACACAAAAGATAAATTAACTACACCTGAATTAAATCATTTCATTAAAATGGAGGAATTGCGGGGGTCGGAGGGTATCAATGAATTGAAAATTGAAAGGTATCGAAGAGACGCAACCTGTATTACGGTATTATTATTAACGATGATAGGTGCAGTTGTAGCCGGTAAAAAGGTGAGAGGGGGAAGTGGGGTACATTTGGCAGTCGGCTTCGTAATAGCTGCTTTATTTATAGTGATTAATCAATTTTCTACTATATTTTCTACCAAGGGTAATTTGCATCCTATGATTGCTGCATGGATTCCAAATATGATATTTTTGGTTGTCATGGTTGTATTGTATAAGAAAGCTCCCAAATAATTGCTAAAAAAGAGTTTGTATCTCTTTAAATCTTTTGTTGCAGACTCCAACTTGTATTACCTTTAAAGGCCAATAATTGGGCATATTTTCAACTAAGAAACAAGCATAATGTTTGTCTAAAAAAAGATAGTCTACATGGAATTCATCAAAGAGCGATTCAGGCTGAAGGCAGAAATTGCAAATGCGGAACTTAAGGAATTGTTGAAAGAAAATGGAAATCGCAAAATTGGGGAAGTTACCCTTGCCCAGGCATATCAAGGTATGCGTGGAATTACAGGATTAGTAACAGAAACAAGTTTATTAGACTCTGAAGAAGGAATTCGATTTAGAGGATATACTATTCCTGAATTACAAGAAAAGCTCCCTAAAGCTCCCAAGGGTGATGAGCCTTTGCCAGAAGGTCTTTTTTATCTGATGCTTGTTGGTGAATTGCCTAATCAAGAAGATACTGAGAACATTACCAGTTTATGGCAAAGAAGAAGCCATGTTCCTAATTATGTTTTTGCTACTATCGATGCATTGCCTTTGAGTACTCACCCAATGACCATGTTTGTTACAGGTATAATGGCTTTGCAAACAGAAAGTAATTTTGCTAAAGAATATGCAAAGGGACTAAGTAAGAAAGATTATTGGAGCTATGTGTACGATGATGCTATGGATTTAATAGCGCGTTTACCTAGGATAGCAGCTTACATTTATCGTAGAAAGTATAAGAACAACGAACATATACAACCCAATGGTTTATTGGATTGGTCTGGAAACTTAGCTCACATGATGGGATTTAATGATGAGAGCTTTAAGGAATTAATGCGTTTATACATGACCATTCATGCAGACCACGAAGGTGGAAATGTTTCTGCACATACCACCCATTTAGTGGGCTCTGCTCTGAGCGACCCTTATTTGAGTTATGCGGCTGGTATGAATGGATTAGCAGGTCCATTACATGGTTTAGCCAATCAGGAAGTGATTAAGTGGATTTATGAAATGCAAGAAGCTCTTCAAACTAAAGAACCTTCCAAAGAACAAATTGCTACCTACGTTCAGCAAACATTATCTGCTGGCAAGGTTGTTCCAGGATATGGTCATGCGGTACTTCGAAAAACGGATCCTCGCTTTACTGCACAAATGTTGTTTGGGAAAAAACATATGCCTGATGATCCATTAGTGAACACGGTTTGGAATATTTACGAAACTGTTCCTCCGATACTACAGTCTTTGGCTAAAATTAAAAATCCTTGGCCCAACGTTGATGCTCATAGTGGCGCATTATTGATTCATTATGGCTTAGTAGAATACGAGTTTTATACCGTTCTTTTCGGTGTTAGCCGCGCACTTGGTGTATTAGCAAGTCTTTGCTGGGATAGAGCTCTAGGCCAGCCTCTAGAACGCCCTAAATCGGTAACTACCGAAGCTGTAAAGCTTTGGTTACAAGGGAAAGAAGAAATCTGGGAGTAATTTATTTTAGTTAAATAATAGAGAAATATTAATTCCGTCAATTTCACATTGACGGAATTTTTTTATTTTCAGATTAATCTTTTGTTATCCCCGACCGTCCAAAACTGTAATTGCAGTAGTTTTCTTTATGTGTATCCAACTTTTTTTTCTAAAATAAGTAACAAAATACCGATTATTTGGCTCTATTATTTTAGCTAGGTGAATAGACTTTAAAATCAATCTATGGAAACAACAGGATCCAACCTGAGTACAAAGAGTTTTAGTGGGTTAAATCCCTATGCTGGTCAGTGGACAGAAAATGAAATTATTCATTTGCTGAAAAGAACCATGTTTGGAGCAACCAAGCAGGATGTCGATTATTTCAAAACAAAGACAGTTACCGATACGATAAATGAGCTATTAAATCCAGCTGCACCATTGCCGGCTCCTCCTGTTAAAGATTATAAGCTGGACGCTACGGTTACGCAACCAGACACTGCTATTGCATTTGGAGATACTTGGGTGAATGATGTGAACTCAGATGGTACTGTACAATATTATAGAAGAGTTGCTTTTAAAAAATGGTGGATGGGTCTGATGGTTAATCAAGATCGAAGTATCAGAGAGAAGATGACTCTTTTTTTACACAATCATTTTTCAACAACCACCAATACCATTGAAAATGGAAATTATGTGTATAATCATCACGCACTATTAAGAGCAAATGCTATTGGAAATTTTAAGACTTTAACCAAGACTATTACACTTGATCCTGGTATGTTGGTGTTTTTAAATGGACAAGCAAATACAGCTTCTGCACCGGATGAAAATTATGGAAGAGAGTTACAGGAACTTTTCTGTTGTGGAAAGGGGCCGGACTCACAATACACAGAGACCGATGTAAAAATGGCAGCAAAAGTATTAACGGGATGGCGAATCGATAGCGCCAAATTTAGCTCTTATTTTACAGCTTCTCGTCATGACACTACCACTAAACAGTTTTCTGCTTTTTATCAAAACACGGCGATTACAGGAAGAGCTGGTGCCACCGCCGGTGATTTAGAGATCAGTGATTTGTTGGATATGATTTTTGCAACAAATGAAGTGGCAAAATATATATGCAGAAGAATCTATCGTTGGTTTGTGTATTACGAAATCGATGCAGCAATAGAAGCTAATATTATTACCCCATTAGCAACTATTTTCAGAACTAATAATTATGAATTAAAGCCAGTATTATCTGCTTTGTTAAGTAGTGAACATTTTTTTGATCCTGCTATAATGGGTGCACAAATTAAAAGTCCAGTTGATCTTGTTGTGGGTATGTGTAGGGAATTAAATATTCAATTTCAACCCAATACAGATTTTATTAGCAACTATGGTTTATGGAATTTCTTAGTAAATTCTGTGGCTAATATGCAACAGGATATTGGTGATCCTCCTGATGTAAGTGGTTGGAAAGCGTATTATCAAACTCCACAATTTTACGAAATTTGGATCAACAGTGATACGTATCCTAAAAGAGCGCAGTTCACAGATTATTTGTGTACGAATGGTTACACTTTTAATGGAAAAAAAATAGTAGTTGATGGAATTGCATTTGCTCAAACATTAAGTAATCCGGGAGATCCGAATATTTTATTGAATGATGTTTTGAAATATTTGTATCGAATTGATATAACCAATACTTCTAAGGCTCAAATCAAGAAAGACATTTTATTAGGTGGACAAACAACTGATGGATATTGGACAGATATCTGGAATACCTATTTGAGTCAGCCTACTAATACCGCAAATACTACATTAGTTAGAAACAGGTTGAGAGACCTTTTAAAATATTGTATGGATCTTTCTGAATTTCAATTAATCTAATATCAAGCACCGTTGAAATCAATTTCATGAAGAGAAGAGATTTTTTAAAAAACACAGTACCTGCAGGCATGCTATTGCCTTCCATTGTTAATGGCATGTCGATCAAAGCATTTGGCTCTACATCTCCCTTGTTGGCTTCATTATTGATGCCTACAACTGAAACTGATCATGTATTGGTATTGGTACAATTAACAGGTGGAAACGATGGAGTTAATACTGTAATACCATTAGAATTTTATGGAAATTATGTAAATGCAAGAAAGAATATAGCAATTGAACAATCAAAAGTATTAGAATTAACAGGCACTCAAAAAGTTGGGTTGCATCCAGTGATGACAGGGATGCAAACTTTATTCAATGAAGGGAAACTTAAAATTATTAATAGTGTGGGATATCCAACTCCCAGCTTTTCGCATTTTAGGTCAACCGATATTTGGATGACAGCTTCAGATAGTAATCAACAACTAGATAGTGGGTGGGCTGGAAGATATTTGAATTACGAATATCCTAATTTTCCGAATGGATATCCGAATAGTACAATGACGGATCCATTGAGTATTCAAATAGGGTCAGTTACATCGTTATCACTTCAAGGCCCTGCAGTTAGTATGGGCATGAGTATTACGAATCCTAATAGTTTTTATAATTTATTAAATGGATTGCAAGATCCTGTGCCTAATACCTATGCAGGAAAGGAATTAGCTTTTCTTAGAAGTATGTCGCAACAAACACAGCAGTATGCAACTGTTGTTAAAGCTGCAGCTACAAGTGTTACGCAACAATCAACTTATCCAACCGCTAATAATTTAGCCGATCAGTTGAAAATTGTTGCACGACTCATTAAGGGCGGATTAAAGACCCGCATCTACATGGTAACTCATGGTGGGTTTGATACGCATTATAATCAGGCTGATTCAAAAGATACAAGTATTGGTAGTCATGCCAATTTGTTAAAGAGTGTTAGTGAAGCGATAAAAGCTTTTCAGGATGATCTTAAGTTTTTAAATGTTGAAGACAGGGTTATTGGAATGACATTTTCTGAATTTGGAAGGCGTATCAAAAGTAATGGAAGTGGAGGCACTGATCATGGAGCGGCGGCGCCAATGTTTTTATTTGGGAATAATATATTACCAGGTGTATTGGGGGATACGCCTAATATACCAACTACAGCTACGGTAAATGATAATGTTCCATTTCAATATGATTTCAGGAGTGTGTATGCTTCACTGCTAACGCATTGGCTTTGTGTAAAGGAGGCAGATTTGCAGCAAGTGCTTTTGAAAAATTTTCAATTGTTGCCTATTGTAAATTCAGCAACCTGTAAAATTGTTACGCCTAATCAAAGTGGAAGTTTATTGGTTTCTAATTATCCCAATCCATTTACAACTAGCACTACTGTACAATTTACAACAGCAGGAGGACATACACTCGTACAAATTATGGATGCATTGGGAAGGGTGATTAAAGTATTAGTTGATATTGAATATCCTGTTGCCGGAAATTATAGAGTTCCATTTGAAACGGCAAATTTAGTGGCAGGAGTTTATTATGTGCGTTTTCAAAACTTAACTGTACAGCAAGTGCACACGATGGTTAAAGTGAATTAATATATTGGACATTTTATAGATCTGCCATTTGCATATTTGTTGAACTTGTAGCTTAAGGATATCTCACCGCTTCTAAAATATTGTGCTTCTGTTTTTTGCGTAATATTTATATCATAAGATACACCTAACATAATTCTATTATAATCTATACCTACATAAGGAATGATGGCATCACCAAGTCTTATCCAAGAACCTATATATAATTCAACATATTGACTTGGGTTTGGTTGCATATAATAACTATAAACTGCTCCCAGAAGGACTTCGTTTTGAATTTGCTCTTGTTGGTATTGAAAACTTCCATGTATGGTAGCATGATAACTCAACGGAAGATAGCCACCACCATGAATATTAAATCTCGGGCTTAAATTATTTTGTGTGGTATTAAACTGCATGGCAGGTGAAAAAGTGTGAAAATAAGAAGTGCCTACATAAAATAGATTATACTCTGTAGTAGATAATGAATAAATAAGTCCTGCATGAAAGTCTACAAAAGATTTCGATAAATTTCTATTTAATAATAATTCTGCAGAAGGCATAGTAAAACCATCTGCTGTTAATTGATCTTCGAAATAGGCTAAGTTAGGATTAAAGCGATAATTGATATAACTGGCTTGCAGGCCTGCACTAATGGAACTAAAGCCTTGATCATCTAAACTTTTTTTATAAGCAATAGAAAAAGCAATATCGTTTTCACTTAATAAGCCATTTCCAGAACGGTCGCTCATGGCTACAATACCAATTCCCATTCGATCATAGCTGGGAATTTTTTTTTCAAGAATGGGTTCGTCAAAAGAAAGTGTGTATGTTTTATATGCGTTATTAAAAGAGGGCCATTGATTTCGGTAATTTGAAATTACACGATAATTGCCATCGAAATTTCCAGTATTTGCAGGGTTAAGGGTTAATGGGGATGCGAAAAATTGTGAAAAATGTGGATCTTGAGAATAACAAAGCTTGCATAAAGTAAATGAGAAAATTAAAATTAAAAAGTGTTTGCTCATTCTTATCTAATTAAAGAAATAGTACCATTATATATTTTGCTCGAACCATCTTTGAAATCTAAAATAACAGTATACACATAAGTGCCCATTTCTGCGTTTTTCCCATTCGTAGTTCCATCCCATCCATTATAATAATCATTGGCCAATATGTTACTCTTCTCAAAAACTTTTCTTCCCCACCTATTATAGATGATCAATGATTTTACTTTGTCAACGTCTTTGCCGGCAATAACATAAAAGTGATCATTTAATCCATCTCCATTTGGGGTAAAAACATTTGGCAATGCCAGCGTGTTCTGAAAATATACTTTTACACTTATACCTACTGAATCTTTGCAGTCGTATTTTGTGGATGCAATTAACTTGTAGGAAGTAGTTGAATTTATATTAAGAGATGTATTTAAGCAGGAGTCACAACTCAATCCAATACTAGGAGTCCATTTTAGATAAGTGATACTATCGCCTTGATGATCCACTTGAATTTGTTTTACTTCCCTTCTATACAATTCAATAGTTTGAATATTAGAGCTGATATTAAAAGGAGTATAACTTGTACTTGTTTGATTATTATTCAAAACTTGTTCAAATTCATTCTGATCACTATTGATACTGTAACTTACAAATGAGGTAGTTGGTTTTATGATGGCTTGCTCAATTGTGGTACATGAGTTTGTAAAAGTAGTGGAGGTAGGTAATAGATAAGTAGCAATCATATGAGTGCTTAAGGCCAGGGTATCTAAAGCATCATAATATTTAATTTCTATTGGCTTTTTAAAAGCTGTGTAATGGTTGCCCAAACAAATGGTTGATGTGATAAGAACACTATCATTTTTAAAACAGTCGATTCTATTATTTATGATACTGATATCAATTGGAAAAATATTGATGCGGGTAAAAGTTGAATCAAAGCAATCATATTTTGTTTTTACAAGACTTTTTATATTTGTGGTGTCTGTAATAGTAAATGAAGGATTCAGGCAATCAAAACAGCTAAAAGATCCATTTGTGAGCCACTGAATACTTTTAATGGGCTCACCTTTAGCGCTTATTTTTAAGTTAATCAAATCGTTAATGTATACCGTAGTATCAGTGGATGGAGATACCTTATATTTCAATCGAAAATTCCTATAATCAGATTCATTATTAAAATTATTTGTTTCAACAATTGGGTTGTCTTCATTCACAAACGCAGAAATACTATCTAATGTTGGACTGCTAGTTGCAATTATGGTTGTATAACCTTGATCGCATTGGCCTAAAATATCATTGGGGGTGTAAAATGTATTTTTTAATGTAGGCATGAGCTTATTGTAAGGAATTTGATCATGAAATCTTACTGTGGTTCCTTTCGGAATAGTGTCATATCCCCAATTGTGCACTGTAAAACTTACCTTGATACTATCGTTTTTGTAACAGTTAACAGCCCAAATAGTAACACCTGCATCTTGTCGGGGATCATTCACCTGAAGCGAGTAAATATTAGAAGTGCTAACACATGCTCCTTTTGAAGCAACCAAATAAATTTTAAAATTGCCGAAAGTAGCGAATGAATTTAAAAAATCCTTATCAGTGGAAACTTTTGCAAAATTCAATCCCTTGTTATCACTCATATACCATTGATAAGTATCTGCATTATAGGAGGTATTTACAAAAGTTACAGTGTCTTGATAGATATTATTAGAAGAGGCCACAATTCTTTTATTGGGAGAAAATCTAGCATCAACTCCACAATTTACAATCACATTTCCTGTATAAGATGCATAACAAGATCTGGTTGCATTGTAAGCAAGCAATTTAACTGTATAGGTAGTTGCACTGGGAAAGGATTGTTGAAAATTGGTAGTATTGGTTTGAAGAACCCCGTTTAAATACCATTCATAATCTGAAGAACCTGTTGAAGTATTTGTGAAATCTACACTTGTTCCGATGATCGGATAGGGATTAGTATTCCAATTAAAACTAGCTTGTATATTGTCTGCACATGGTTCTGAACAACGATCACTTGTTAATAGGCTGCCTCCAGAAAAGATGGTTATAAAGTCTTGCATTCGCTGCGCTTGGCCTAGAGTAAACATACTTGGACAATTACCATAATCCATAAAATTAGTAACGTTATCAGGTACATCAACTTTGAATGGTCCTGATAATGTATCAGTACTACATGAATTTTCTGGTGAAGCACAACTTGCACCCTTATTTGTTCTGTCTGGCGGCGTATCACAAACCTGATCTCCATCAGTAGTACAATCGTTATTCAAACAATTCATACCAGTGAAAGTATGCAGCAAGGATAAATAATGACCAAGTTCGTGAGCAACTAATGGAGCGGATAATGAGGATACAACAGCTCCAACACCTGCTGATGCATAGCCACCATAGCCAGTGCGAGTCCAGGTTCCGCAAGTAAATGTAGAGGGTGCGATTTCGCCCTGTATGCTATTAACGAGCCACACATTTGCATATTTTGATGGATCCCAGTCAGATAGTTTTGATAATTGCCCTGCTTCTAAATCAACATCAATATTTTGGTAGTACGATTTAATTCTGTCAATCCCATTTGTTTTTCCACCTGTCGGATTTTTCTTTGCCATACAAAATTGTATATGCGTATCAACTCCCGTTGGGTCTGAAGCATATATGTTTCTATGAGCATAGGCGTCGTTTAATTGAACAAGTGCATCATAGATCATTTGATCAGTAATTGCATCAGGGTTATCATTTACAATATGGAATACTATGGGGATTGTGATATCGATCAGAGGTGCAGGAGGAGGTGTATTGAGTAGGATGAGTTTGCTATCATTTACAGAGGTTACATTTTTTTGAATCAGTTTATTTTGCCTTGCTTGTACTTTTTGTTTTAATTGTAAGTTTTGCATTTGCTCCAGTTTAGCAAAAACAGAATCCTTACGTAAAATTTCAGTAAATCTTTCTGAACCACATCCTTTCGATGAAGAAGTTGAAAGGATAATCTGTTGACTAAAAACAGACGTTGCGCTAAATAGAAAAAGGAATAAAAAAATGATTGATATTTTCATTTTTGTTTGAAGTATTATAAGGCACCCCTTATTTGATTAAAGTTATACTATTTAGATACATAATTGAGTAGATATGCTGCTCATTGAATTCAACTGGGGATTTAGATTGAATAAATCTTAAAGCTTATAAGGAATTTGTTAATATTTCATAATCTTCTTGCGTATGTAAAGCATTAATTACTGCCCTATTTATTTTTTTGCCAGAGGGGTCTGGATAAGCAAAAGATGAGATGATGATACCTCTTTCAGAAAAATAGTCTTCATCCAACGCTTCTGGTAGAATATAAACCGGTAAATCTTTGTGGTATTTTATCTCTTTATGATCAACCAACATATTTTGGAATTGTTTTTTCTGTAAACTTAATTTCGAAAGTTGCAAGCTATATAGATCCTTAGCTTGATTAAACGCAAAAAGCATAGCAGGGGAAGGTGGCGTAACAGCTGTATACCAGCTTGTCTTTCGGATTTTATCAGCCCTTGATTTTATGGAACAGCTAATTGCGCCAGCTTGAATATTCAGGGCTTTCGATAAAGAATAAGTAATGATATATTCAATGTTCTTATTATTAGGTAAGAGGTAACTAATGCCTTGGCCTGATTTGCCTAATAAGCCAATACCATGACTATCATCAATAATGCAAATAACTTTTTGTTGAATATTTTCTAAAAAAGAAAAGTCAAATAGGTCTGCTGTTAATTGATTTAAGGAATCGCTTAAAATAACGGGTGTTTTAAGCGATTGATTTGAGTTAATTATTTGTACTGTTTGATTGGCCCAATCAGTAAAAGTTAAAGAAGAATTATTATTGATTCTAATAGCAGGATGACAAAATGGGGATTGATAAATTGCGGTGTCTTTTTCTAATGTTTCAATTGCAGCTTTCCCAGCTGTAAAGCCACTTTGAAATAAAATGGTATCAGATTTTTGGGTAAGATCGCTTAAATAGGATTCTGTATTTGAATATAAACCAAGAACTGTATTTGAAATTCTTGAGCTAGGGAATACTGCGCCAAATCTGTTAATTCCTTCTTGTAAGAGGGATATGAAATCAGGAACATGATTCATGCCCAAATAAGAATAGCCAGAAAAAAATAAGTATTCTTTTTCATTTACAAGAGCTGTTCTGCCTGGGGTTTGATGCAATGAAAACATGAAAAAATATTACAAAAATTAAATCAAAAGAAAAACTGCCTTGAAATAAAGATACTAATTATAAAAATCAGATTTAGATCCTTTATCAATTGCATTTTATTGATTTGGAAAAATAAAAAATAAATGACATGCTAAACATCAATCCTTAACAGTTTTTGGCATGGCAATTGATTTTTCAATTGTATTCATCACCTTTAAATCTTTCGTTTATGATAGCGTTTTTCAGTTTAATGCAATTGGGATCCAAGTACCATCAAGATTGGTTTGTTATTCTACATGTAGGTCTGGGTATGCACTTTTCGAAATTATAGTTGGGTTTATTCTACTTGTCTTTTTTTCAATGGAAGGAGGTGGCGCACTTTCTTTCGATCATTATTATATTTTTAGAAAGGAAGGGGATATACGAAATCTGAAAAAAAAGAATTTATGGGCAGCCACAAAATAGTATATACATTTTAATAAAATCCTCGTTTTTATATTATGAGGATTTTATTATCTTAATCTAATTAATTTTTACTTTCTCTGATAAGCAATTTTTCCACCTACTATGGTTGTTAGTATTTCAATTGTAATTATTTTATCTTTTTCGATTTTTACTGGATCTTTATCCAGAATAACTAGGTCTGCATATTGACCAGTTTTAATAGTTCCTTTCACATTTTCTTCGTTTGAAGTATATGCTCCATTTATAGTATAGGCTTTTATAGCATCTTCTACTTCCAATCTTTGATTTTCTCCTAATACTGTTCCGTCAATTGTTTTTCTGTTTACTGCGCTACCTAAACGAATCATTGCTTCATATCTTGAAATTGGAAAATCTGAATGCAAGGCGAATGGAATTTGCATGTCTAAAGCAGATTTTGTTGGCATCATCATTGATAGTCTTTTGGAGCCATATACTGCTAGCTGAGCACCTAATTCGTTAATATAACAATGAAAAACAGGAATGAGCTGTGCAATTTTTATCCTATCTAAAATTGATTGATTCGTAACACTGCAGTGTTCAATCCGATGACGCATATTCATATTGGGAAATGCTATTTGAGCTTTCTCTACTGCATTAATTAGCATTTCAATTTCTCTATCGCCATTCGAATGACAGGCAATTTGTAATCCTGCTGAATGAATTCTAAGTACTAAGCTATCTAATGATTCCTGGCTTCTTGCTGGAGGGATACCATAGTAATCTTTTTTATTTGTAATTGGATTAATCAAATCATATGGCTCAGATAGCCAACAAGTTTTTCCACTTAAAGAATTACCGTGAAACATTTTTATTCCAGCCACTCTCAAATAAGGGGAAGCTTCTTTTTTTATTTTATCTGAAATTACTTGATCCAAATAATCTACTCCTATATATAAATTGAATCGAAAGGGAAAATTTTCAGCAACAAGTTCATGATAGACTTTTAATTTCTCAGGAGATACACCGCAATCACCAATACTTGTTAGTCCACCTGAAAGCATTTGTGAAAAATACTTTCGGTATCCTTCTAATTCTTCTTTATGCGATGGGGTTTGTGCTTGAATAATATTCGTTGATTTGAATTCTTTTCTTGCAGATTCTTTTACAATTCCATCTGGAATTCCATCATGATAACGTTCAAAAGATCCCCCGGGAGGGTCTTGAGTTTTTTTAGAAATTGAATTTAATTTCAACATTATAGAGTTTACTGCTACCAGATGTCCGCTCGCATGTACAATTAAAACCGGATGCTCAGTTGTAGCTAGATCTAAACTATCTCTAATTGGTTGCCCACCAAGTTTTAATTCATTATAACCGACCCCTTTTATCAGTATCCCTTTTGGAGTTATTAAAGCTTTTCTTTTTATCAATGAGATCAAGCTTTTCATTGAACTAACTGTGTCTAAGCGAAGTTCGGCATAAGGTTTGTTCCATTCATATATTGGAAATGGATGTTGGTGTACATCATTAAATCCTGGAATAACTGTTTTCCCTTCGAGGTCAATTATTTTAGTATTCGTTGAAATATATTTTTTAATTTCTTCATTTGTGCCAGTCGCGATAATCTTATCACCCTTAATCGCGATAGCTTCAGCTCGATGCCCATTGCTTTGCAATGTGATAATATTTCCTTTCCATAATACTAAATCAGAAGATTGTCCAAAACTTAATTGAGTACAAATAGATATTATAAAAACTAATAAGACTTCTTTCATAATTATGGAAGATTTACAAATTTTAGGTAAATACTAATAAATGTATAGTTCAGTTATCAATAGATTGATTGTTGAGTATTATTTTTATATGAAGATATTTGGATATTATTCATACAATATGTAAGAACTGTATTTTTGAAAAAAAGTATGAGGACTTGCAAAATTGTTGCTTTTGAATCTACAGACAAAGCTTTACAACTCATAGATACGCCCATTCCATCATTGAAGGAGCAAGAGATATTGGTTAGAAATGAGTATGCAACACTTTGCAGAAGTGATATCTACACTTATACGGGGATGAGAAAAGAAAAGAATCCCACCATTTTAGGGCATGAAATCATTGGTAGAATTGATTCATTTGAGACTGATAAACCTGTTTTTGATCTAAGGGGTAATTTGTTAAATATTGGTGATAGAATTACCTGGGCCATTTTTGCTAGTGATCCATCATCTGAATTTTCTAAAAGGGGGATGCCTCAAAAAGCCGCTGACCTTTTCAAATATGGACATGAACAAATTACGGAAGAAAGTACTTTACATGGAGGATTAAGTGAGTTTACTATTTTAAGAAAAAACACACCATTTATTAAAATTAATGAAGCAGTTCCATTAACTGTTGGAGCAATTATCAACTGCGCAGTGGCGACAGTTGCGGGTGCTATTAGAATAGCTGGAGATTTAGTCGGAAAAAAAGTATTGATTTGCGGAACTGGTATGTTAGGAATCATTGCTTGTGCAATGGCAAAGTCGAAAGGTGCTTCAACTGTTATTGCTGTTGATACCAATGAGGAGCGATTGAATATATCTTTAGAATTTGGAGCAGACGAAAATCTTTTAATAAAGTCTGGTCAAAATAATATCCTGGAATGTTATTTTGAAAAAAACGGAAGGAATATTTTAATTGATTCTTTAATTGACTTATCAGGCTCTCCAGATGCGATGGAAAATTGTATAGATACTTTAGAAATAGGTGGAACTGTAGTATTTATTGGTGCCACTTTTCCGCAAAGAAAAATTCAGATTGATGCAGAGAAAGTAGTAAGAAAAATTCTTACAATAAAAGGGTTACACAATTATAATGAGCAAGATTTATTATCGGCTGTTGAATTCATTGAAACAAATTACCTGACTTTTCCTTTCGGAAAATTAATTTATGATGGGTTTACGCTAGCAACAGCTAATGAAGCTTTTAAGCACGCAATAGATCAAAATAATTTTAGAGTGGGAATTCAAACAACATAAATTTAAGTATATCAAAAGCATTTTCAATAGAGTTAAAATTGCAAAAAATAACCCCACTGCTTTTATTAGTTTTGCAGGCGCTGCAGCATTTATTACGTATTGCAGCATGTATGCATTTAGAAAGCCATTTGCAGCAGCAACTTTTGAAGGGTTAACCCTAGCTGGATTTGATTACAAAATTATTTTAATTATTTTTCAAGCCATTGGATATACACTTTCGAAATTCTTAGGTATTAGATTCGTCTCTGAACTTGAGCATGAAAAAAGAATTAAAGTACTATTGGCACTGATTGGAATTTCCTGGCTCGCACTTTTTTTATTTGCGCTAATTCCATATCCGTATAATTTTTGGTTATTATTTTTTAACGGATTGCCACTTGGATTCATATGGGGTATTGTCTTTAGCTTTCTAGAGGGAAGACGTTTTACTGAAGTGCTAGGTGCTATCATGGCAAGTAGCTTCATATTTGCCTCAGGTATTGTTAAGGCAGCGGGCAGGTTTTTAATTGACTATTTAGGAATCACAGAATTTTGGATGCCTTTTTTTACGGGACTTCTGTTTTTGCCCTTTCTTTTTTTAGGTATCTACATGTTACAAAAAATTCCAGCACAGGATAAAGAAGACAGGGCCTTAAGAACAGAAAGAAGACCCATGAATAAGAAGGAAAGAAAAAACTTCTTTCTCTATTTTGCACCAGGAATTATTTTTTCGATTATAATCTATGTAGCTCTTACAGTATTTCGAGATATCAGAGACAATTTTGCAGTTGAACTTTGGAATAGCTTAGGATTTAGAAATACGCCAAAATTGCTTGCATTTTCAGAGATTCCAATTGCCATTGCTGTTTTAGTGATCATTGGATTAATGATGCTAATCAAAAATAATAAAGTTGCTTTTTTTACCAATCAGTTTATTTTTCTTGCAAGTGGAACACTTTTATTAGTAGTATCTATTTTATTCCTTGAAAATAAAATAAGTGCATTGATTTGGATGATTGTTATTGGGTTTGCAATGTACCTGCCTTATATTTCATTTCATGTAATGTTGTATGAAAGGTGGATCGCTCTGTTTAAGTATAAAAGTAATATTGGTTATTTAATGTATGTAAGCGACGCATTCGGTTATTTCGGAAGTACTTGTATCTTATTCTTAAAGGGTTCAAAAAATATACAATTAAGCTGGTCTAATTTCTTTATTTATACAGGAATATTTGTTGGCGCATTAATTATCATATTTTCTTTGTTTTCTATTTTATACTTTAATAGAAAAACAAAAGAGAAGAGTGGTATAACTATAGTCTGACAATATAGCTTTGGGAATTAGTAGGATATTGTATGTGTCATTCCCCATTCTAAGTTTTGTGTTGTTTCTAATGGATGGGCATTCCAAAAACATTCACGCACGGTCAATTCTTTTTTTTCAGTATCAATGGAAATAATATTGAAAGACAATTTTGTTTGATCTTTTGAAGAATACTTTCCTTTCATAGGAGAATCGGATCGAAAGCAGGGCAAATGGATATTTTTATCAGGTCCAACCCATTCATAATATTCTGCATAATTAGTATGTCCGTGAAAATACGCCTTGATATTCTTATGCGATAGTAAAAATCTGACCAATCCATTTTGTTCAATAGTAGTACTGTCCTTTACCGATAGTCCATCTTTAAAAATTTCTGTTACTAAGTTTTCGAATTTGTCATTCTGGTTGATGGAATGATCGCCATTAGGGTTCCGAAAAAATCTTGCTTCCGTATTTGGATCAGAGTGTGTAAAAATAAATGAAGGCATATTCTCTGGAATTAACTTTAAATCTTGTTCCATCCATACACGTTCCGACGAGTCTGGCCATGCACTTACAAATATGAAATGAACGCCACTTATATTTTGAGAATAATGTATCTTATCCCTCTCAAAACTAAAATTACCTATGTTCATAGGGGTAGAAGGATGCATCATTAGATTATAGATGCCCACCAATGAAGCATTATCCATCAAGGGTACCATGGGTCTATGAAAACCAATGGCATTGCTAATATCATGGTTGCCTGGTGTTAAGAGCAAATCAGATTTGCTTCCATCATTCTTCATTAAATGAAGCTTCGCTATGAAATTAACTTCAAACTGACTCCAAGAAATTGAAGCATTTTGGATACCTGCTTCCTGTCTATTACTAATATCACCAGTTACAATAATAGCTTCCACAGCTCCAATTTTTTCACCCGCAGAAGTGCCATTATCATTGGGGAGATAAGTGATGGGAATTTTATTCATTTGCGCTACCATCGCAGCATTTATTGCAGCTGCAGAAACGTTTGAATCATTGCGAAATAACGGTTTTGTTAAGCCAAAATGTGTATCAGAAGTCCAAATAAATTGTAAAGTCTTCTGCTGTGCCTTTATACTTTCAGAATATACTAACAGAATCGTTAAACATCCGAATAAAAAGATTTTTTTAATCATCATCATATATAGCAATTATTAAAAATTATGTTCTTATCTATATAACCAGCTAGTGAGTAAATAATTGAATTGAAAATAATTAGAGTTGGGTGATCCAATAGCATTATAAATAAATATGGGTACTCTAGCATCTGCAAGAGAACCATGACTTCGATAGGTGTCGGGTAAAGATTCTGATTCAGTGTCTAAATCACCAAAAACAGTAGTGCTATCACCCAATACAATAAGATCACCAATTCTTTCAGGCATCAGATGAAATCTTTTTGCTGCGTCTTCCCTTGTTATCACCTCGTCAACACCCTGCAAACTCGAAATTGCTTTTTTAACTTTTTTTAGATCTAGCTGATTGTTAAGATATACATATGCTGTTCCACCAAAACCTCTATGGTGTTTAAAGTATTTATCGCGTTCTGGAGAAATAGCAATCTTAATGGGTACATTTCTATTCACACAAGCCTTATTCAAATCCCAACAATAGCTTTTATGTGTAACAGTATGATCTGCAGTAATTAAAATGGCAGCATCAGGGGCAGCTGCACTAATTTTTGCAATATACTGATCCAATCTATTCAAATATTCTTTCGATTCTTTAGCATCTGGTGCCCAGGTATGCATGGGATAATCTGTTGGGTGTACATATATAATTCCAAGAGAGGGATCATTTACAATACTATATAAAGCTGCTTCTAACAACCAATAATTTACTTCTCTTGAATAGATACTTGGGGGCGTTCCAATTCTGTTCACCCAAATAGGGGATGCTGTTTCTGGAGAGATGGTATCAACAGTTCCTCTATTTAAAAGACCAATTGATTTTTTCTTTGCAGCAAAAAGTATAGACTTTACTCCTTGCTTTTGTGCTCTTTCGAAAATGGTGGGGGCCAGTAACAAACTATCCTGTTCCATGAATTCCTCCTTACCAGTAGTTATATCATAATAAGAGTTCCCAGTAATACCATGAACTTGAGGCAGTTCACCTGTACAAATGGATGCGTTATTTAAATTTGTTACAGAAGGCATTAATGAAGGAACAATTTTAAAGATCCCATTTTTTTCAAATTGATTCAGTGTTGGCATATCACTATTTCGATAATAGTCTTCACCAAATCCATCAATCATGAAAATAATAATTCGCTGATGCTTAGTTATTCCTTGAGCAAAAATGGTAGTACAATTCAAAGAAATACAAATAGCAATAAGACCGTATTGGAAAAGTATTTTTTTCATTATCTAATTGGTGCTTTTTGATTTATAATTTCAAACGTAATAGTTATGTTGAATTTGAATAAAATTAGTGTTTAAAATACTGAGAATTGTTTCTACTGCCCTGACTTGGCCCTTAAAATGGAGTATTCATATAAACTTAATAGACACAGCTAGTCTTTCCATCATAAGTATTGTAATCTTACTATAAAAAATTACAGCAAAATTCATATGAAAATTAAAGTATATACCCTTTGTTGCATCCTTTTATTTTTAAATCATTCAATGATATATGGACAATCAGAAACTA
Organism: uncultured Bacteroidota bacterium; assembly: GCA_903927185.1. GTDB lineage: Bacteria > Bacteroidota > Bacteroidia > Chitinophagales > Chitinophagaceae > Sediminibacterium. The sequence continues at coordinate 26,417 of CAIYLW010000101.1, read as the reverse complement.
AATATCCTTCAGGTATTGAACATGTAATTGTGATTGGCTTAGATGGTACAAGTCCTGATGGAATCAGGTCTGCCAGAACTCCCAATATGCATCATCTTATAAAGGAAGGCTCTGTTAAATGGAATGTTCGCACAGTGCTACCATCATCTTCTAGTCCTAATTGGGCTAGTATGATTATGGGTGCGGGAACGGAAGCTCATGGAATTATTGACAATGATTGGGGACGAGCAGATTATTCATTACCTGCTATTGTAACAAATGAAGAGGGTATTTTTCCAACAATTTTTGGTTGGGTAAGAAAATATAGGAGCCATGCAGAAATTGGAGCAGTGTATCAGTGGGATGGTTTTGGAAGACTCTTTGAAAAGTCTGCTGTGAACTTTGATAAAAACATGCCAAATGAAGATGCCGCAACTGCTGAGTTTTGTAAATATATTGCTGCAAAAAAACCAGTTTTAGGTTTTATGCATTTAGACCTTGTAGATGATATAGGACATGAATTTGGGCATGGAACTGAAGCGTATTATTCATCGATTACAAAAGTGGATTCTCTTATTGGATTAGTTTTGCAATCTATAAAGTCTGCAGGAATAGAAAAAAATACCTTAGTAATTATTACAGCTGATCATGGTGGAATAGGTTTTGGACATGGCGGTGCAACATTGGAAGAGGCAGAAATAACCATGATACTGAAAGGTGCTTCTGTAAAAAAAGGATATACCATTCAACAACAAGTGTATACTTATGATTTAGCGGCAACTATTGCTTTTGCATTGCATATTGTTCCTCCCTATGCATGGACAGGCCGACCGATTAAAAGTGCTTTTGTACCATTCAGCGAACCTGACAATTTATTTTTAGGGAAAACACTGATTCCTACTCCTAAGATTTATCCTTGGAAATATTTATATCAGGAAGCTGGTGGATTATATAAAGACAGCATTGCAAAAGTAAGTATGCAAACTATGGCACCATTGGCAAAAACATATTACAGTACTGATGGAAGTGTACCTACGACTAACTCAAATATTTATAAGGATCCCTTTAAATTAGATACTACAACAGTAGTAACTGCTATTTCAGTTGACGAAAAAGGAAATGCAAGTATTCCAGTAAAAGCATACTATCGTTTTGTTTCTGCTGATCATAAACCTGGGGTGCAAACTCAATTTTTTTCCGGTGAAGGTCAGATTTGGAATCATATGCCAGCACTTCAAAGTTTGCAATCAATTGGTCAATGGGATTCCTATGAATTTGAATTGAATCGTACACAAATATTATCTGAACTTAAAAATGGCAATACAACTTTTGGTTGTATGCTTGAAAGCAATATCCAGATTGATCAATCTGGTTTAATTACATTCTATTTAAGATCTGATGATGGCAGTAAATTATTTGTTGATAATAAAGAAATTATCAATAATGATGGAGATCATGGGGTGATAGAAAAAAATGGAACAGCCCAATTAAGTATTGGACTACATAAGATTAAAGTGGAGTACTATAACGGATCAGGCGGGTTCTGGCTTAATTTATTATACAAGGGTCCTGGGATTGCTAAACAAATAGTGCCTGCAAATAAATTATTTAAATAGATCAAAGAATTAATATTCAAATAAAGAAAAAACAGAGAGATTAATCAAATAAAGTCTGATATTTATTTCCATTAAAATTCTTTCCTTTTATTTTTTAAAATGATTATAAAATAGTCATTTATTTATTTGTAATGGCTAAAGTAATTTCAATATCAAATCAAAAAGGGGGAGTAGGTAAAACTACTACTGCAATTAATTTATCGGCTAGTCTTGCGTCTTTAAATTTCAAAACTCTTTTAATTGATACAGATCCTCAAGCCAATAGTACCACTGGATTAGGCTTTCAGCTAAATACAATCGAAAATTCTATATATGATTGTTTAGCGAATTTAAAAACTATTGAAGAATGTATTTATTCTTCTGATGAATTGTCTTTTGATATAATTCCATCATCATTAAATTTGGCGGGTGCAGAGTTAGAAATGATTGAAATTGAAAAGAGGGAATATATTTTACGAAACATGTTAGAATGTCTTTTATTGAATTATGATTATATTATAATTGATTGTCCGCCTTCTTTAGGTTTAATAACTATTAATGCACTGGTTGCCTCAGATTCAGTAATTGTTCCGGTTCAATGTGAATATTATGCACTAGAAGGTTTGGGGAAAATATTGAATACGATTAAAATAATTCAAACAAAATTAAATGTTGGCCTGAAAATTGAAGGGATATTATTAACCATGTTTGATAGTAGGTTAAACTTAAATATCCAGGTTGTTAGTGAAGTAAAAAAATATTTCGAAGATTTTGTTTTTACTAGCATCATCCATAGAAATTCAAAGCTTTCTGAATGTTCCAGTGTTGGAAAAACAATTTTGGATTATGAAGCAAACGGAAGAGGAAATCAAAACTATTTGTCATTAGCGAAAGAAATAATTGCAAAACATATTATAAATTAAATTAACGCCCCACCCCCCTGTGATCAAATTTAAATTTCCAGTAATTAGCTGGTTGAACAAAAAGTATGTAGATCCTAATGTTGTAAAAAACAAATTCAGGTTAAAAGCTACTTTTTCTGATTCGATTAACTTTTTAGTTAAATACCCAACCTCTGATAAACATTCTTTAATTAAAGAATTTACACTAAAAGGTTGGGAGCAGGAGATAGAATTAATAAATCCTACAAATGTTTATTTTAAAATATTTTTCACCAGCAATAATTTTCTTACGAATACAAAGGTTAGTCTTGAAATATTTTTATTAGAGGGTAATGAAATATCCGATTCGAAAGAAGCAAAATTCAAAATCGGTAAGGATTTAAATAATAATGAGTGGTTGAAAATTAGTTGGGTTTAAGATACCCTGTTTTCTTTCTTTTGTTTGGGAAAATACCACCTTTGGTACCCAAAACTGCACTAAAAATATTATCCTATCATGCTGATTTGATTAACCTAAAGATTGGGTTTGAAGGTTAAAAGCTATCTAAAAGTTGTCGATGATGAAACCACGGCTTTTGGTGAAGTATCCACGGGTAATCCACGGAGTAAGTATGGAGTAACTATGGATTAAAAAAGGCCCACATTACTGTGGACCCATTTAAAGCTGTGGAGAGTAACGGGGTCGAACCGTCGACCTCTTGCATGCCATGCAAGCGCTCTAGCCAACTGAGCTAACCCCCCAAAGTGTTGCAAATGTAGAGGCAGTAAGCTTAAGTGCAAAATTTTAGTTCTCTTCGGCAAAATCAGAATTGTTTTCTGTGACCCAAAAATGATGATCTAGATTTCTTAGACAAGCTAAATACTTGGTAAATTACATTTTGGGTCAGGTTTGGGTACCAAACAATGAAAGGAATTCAACTTTTTTGCCTTTAAATTCTAATAGAATACTACCAAATAGGTCCTGTGAAAGACAATGAGAATGGAGAAATTATAAATATTATGTAAGTTAGACCTAATAAACCTCCAACTAGACCAACAGTACTTAAAACATGGTTTGAAATTGTTCTATTGATGTCTTTTTGATAAATGTCTATTCTGGAGATATCTTTTGAGGCAATTTGAATGTAGTTGGTGTCTTTTAAATTTGATCTTAATGGTGTATAAACGTGAACTTCATTCAACACAGCAAATTCCAATCTTTTTTTATAACTATTGGAAGAACCTACATTGGGATGCAAATACATCAAATGTTCTGGAATTTCAAGTTTATTGACTTCACCTCTGATGGAATCTGAAGTAATTGTATATTTTGTTAATTCAAGATTTTGATCGCTAAAATGTATAATAACATATTTATCAGGATCAGTATTTACCATTTCAGCTTCTGTTTTAGTAAATACTTTCTTTGAATTTGTGAGGTAGAAGTTCTTAAAGCAAGAAGTTGATAAAATGGAAGTCAACATTAATACCATTAAAGTTTTGGATGTTTTGTTTTTCATATGCTGTAGTTTTCTCAAAACTATTCAGCAGGAAAGCCAAGTCCTAATTGATTTGAAATCTCATTAATACATTAGAATGGAAATTCATTAATAAAATAGGCAGCGTATTTATCCATGTATTGAAATTTACTTACTTCAATAATTTGAGCTTGTTTTTAGGAATATTTACTAAAAAATAATATCATTTATAATATTATGAGCAAAAAATAGAAACTCAAATTTTATATGCTATAGTAAATCAATTTTTCTATAAAGCACTAAAATGATCTTGTATAATCCTACTTAATATAGGTTCGTCAATAGGTTTGTATAAATAGCCCTTTATTAATGGGTAAGTAGCAGATTTAATTTTATCGGGTTCTGCTATGGATGAAGTAACAATATAAATCGAAATCTTTTTTGAAGCTTTTTGAAGTAAAGGAATGAATTCATCTAAAAATTCCCAACCATCCATCATCGGCATTTCAATATCCACTAAAATAATGTCGGGCAATAAGGAGGGGTCGTTGATAATTGGCTTTAATGATTCAAAAGCCTCCAAGCCGTTAGTAAAAGCTGAGAATGTTTTGGCTAAATCATATTTTACAATCGTCTTCTTGAGCAATAACATGAATAATGGGTCATCATCTATTACCAATATCGAGTTAGCTTGTTTCATGCTATAAATATAAAGATAGTTTGCCTAAATTTTTAGAACTCCATGATTTCTTAGTTTTTGAAAAACATTTTCTGATCTGACTCTTTAAAAGTTTTTAAACATTTGAAAAACTTTTTTAAGACACTCATTATTTAACTATTTAAAAACAATTCGTTTCTTTTTGTTTAACATTCGCGTAACAATTCTTTAACATCACCCAGATATTTTTGCTGTCACAACAACTAAAATAACTAGTTTATGAAGCAAATGAATCGCTTTCTAAGCTTATTGCTATTACCCTTAGCAGTATGCTTATTCGTATTTCAAGCACAGGCACAAAACGCTACGATTAGCGGTAAAGTGCTAGATGCAGCCACCACAAAGCCTATCGAAGGCGCGGTAATTTCTAATGGTAAACAACAAACAACATCTGGCTCAACTGGTGCATTCAGCATCGCAGCAGCTAAGGGCAGTCAACTGACTGTAAGTTTTGTTGGTTACTCAAGTAGAAAAATCACTGTTACAGGTGCTGATTTAACCATCAGTTTAAACCCTTCAGCAGATCAGTTGAATGAAGTGGTGGTAACTGCCTTAGGTGTTAAAAAAGAAACTAAGAAATTAGGTTACTCAGTACAAGAAGTGAAGGGATCTGATCTTGTGAAAGCGAGAGAAGTTAACCCTATCAACGGACTTGTTGGTAAAGTAGCTGGTTTGGATGTAGCAATCAATCAAGAAATGCTTACTGCTCCTAACGTTTCTTTACGTGGTTACAATATCAGTTTATATGTAGTAGATGGTATCCCTGTTACTTCTGATACCTGGAACTTAAGTCCAGATGATATTGAATCTTATACTGTTTTGAAAGGTCTTGCTGCAACAGCTATCTATGGTAGCCGTGCCCAAAATGGTGCAATCTTGATCACTACCAAAAAAGCTAAAAAGAACGATAAGGGATACACTATCGAATTCAATTCAAGCACTCAAGTAAACAAAGGTTTCATCGCATTACCAAAAACACAAACTCAATATGGTGGTGGAGATTATTCTCAATATATATTTGGTGATGGTAAAGGTGGTGGACTAAATGATGGTGACTATGACGTATGGGGACCAGCTTTAAATGGCCAATTGATTCCTCAATATAATAGCCCAATTGATCCAGTTTCAGGAAAAAGAAAAGCAACTCCTTACTTACCTGTTGGTGTTGATAATTTGAAGCGTTTTATTGAAGCAGGTGTGTTAACTACTAACAACTTAAGCTTTGCTTCTTCTACAGATCGTTCTAACGTAAGAATGTCTTTGACAAATACTTATCAAAAAGGTATTATTCCAAATACAAAATTAAATACGATCAATTTTAATATGAATGCTAGTTACAATCTTAGCGACAAATTAAAAATTGAAGGTACTTTAAACTATAACCGCCAGATGTCTCCAAATATTCCAGACGTTTCTTATGGTCCTAATAGTGTTATTTATACTATGACAATTTGGACAGGTGCTGATTGGAATGTGGCGGATATGAAAAATTACTGGCAGCCTGGTAAAGAAGGTGTTCAATCAGTATTTGCTGAGTACCAACGTTACCATAACCCTTATTTCATGAGTTATGAGTGGTTACGTGGTCATTACAAAAATGATATCACTGGAAACATTGCTTTAACCTATAAGGCTAATTCACATTTAGAAGCTATACTTAGAACTAATATCAGTGCAAATGATGTGATGAGAACAGAAAAAATGCCTTATTCAGCTCACCCTTATGGTAGAGAATTGAACCGTGGTGATTACAGAGAAGATCAACGCTCATTATTTGATAATAACGTAGAAGGGTTAGTTAAATACAATAACAAGTTGAAAAACGGTATTGCATTTGATGTAACTGCTGGTGCGAATGCAAGAAATTTTAATTATAGATCTTCATTCACCACTACTAACTATTTGAACGTTCCAGGATTGTATTCTTTCTCTAATTCATTGTATCCAGTTCTTGCATATAACTATAATGCAAACATGTTGGTATTGAGTGGATACTATTCTGCCAGTGTTGATTTTAATAAATATTTCTCTTTCACTACAACAGGAAGAGCGGATAAAAACTCAACTCTTTTGTCGAATAATAATACTTATTTCTATCCATCTTTTTCTGGTGCTTCTGTGATTTCTGATTACGTAAAAATGCCTACTGCTATTAGCTTCTTAAAATTAAGAGCTTCTTATGCTTCGGCTAAATCACCAAGTACTTCTACCTATATCGGACCAGCTGGTTATCCAATTGGTTACGGTACTCCTTATGTGAGTGCTTATGGTGGACCTTCTTATGCTTTATCAAATCCAGCGTATAGTATTGGAACAGTTTATAATGGACAAGCAGGTGCTTATGCTCCTTCTAATGTAATCGATCCAAATATCAAATCTTCTCAGACAACAAGTGCTGAATTAGGTTTTGATATTAAATTCTTGAATAACAGATTAGGTTTATCTGCAACAGCTTATAACAACGTTAAAGGACCTGGGATCGTTGGTTATCCTTTGTCTCAAACAACTGGGTTAACTTCTTATACCACTAATGCAATTAAAACGCAAATTAAGGGTACTGAGATTTCATTAACTGGTTCTCCTCTAAGAAGTGCAAATGGATTGAACTGGGATGTAATGGTTAACTGGTCAACTTATACAGAGACTTATAAAGAATTACCAGCTAGTTTTTCTAATTATCAATTTAAACAAGGAGATCGTGTAGATAAATTGTTTTCTGGAGTTACTGCAAAGACTACAGGTGGACAAGTAATTAATGATGCAGCAGGTTATCCTGTTTATTTACAAAAAGCTCAATATGTGGGTCATGCTGATGCAGATTGGAGTTGGTCTGTTTATAACAAATTCAACTACAAACAATTTAGCTTATCATTCCAGTTTGATGGAAAAGTGGGTGGTGTTATACAAGATCGTGTAATGAGAAAAGGTATTGAAGGTGGATCTAATATTTTCACTGTTCAAGGTGCAGTTGGTGCAGCCAGAGCAATTGAAGCAAAAAATATAGTGTATAATCCTGCTACTAATTCTTATTCAATGACTGCTGGATTTAAAGGAACTTATGTTGGTGAAGGTGTTCAGATTTCTAATAATACTCCAATCCAATATGATCCGGTTACTGGTGTTATTACTAATATGCAAGCTTTACAGTTTACTAAAAATACAGGTGTAGCGAATTTTATTCAAGATTATGTGAGTAGTTATTTTAATGATTTCGAACACACTTCTGTAAGTAAAACTTATGCAAAACTTCGTGAAGTTGTAATTACCTATTCTATTCCACAGAAATACTTAGGTAAGAAACCATTCTTCACAAAAGTTGATATGTCATTAGTAGGTCGTAACCTTTTATATTTCTTCCCTGGTCGCTTTAAGGATATGGATGTTGACCAATATTCTGGACGTGATTATAATAGTGGTAATAGCAGAGAATATAACCTGCAAACACCTACTACACGCAGCTATGGCTTTAACGTAAATTTTGTTTTCTAATATTTTAAATCATTGAAAACATTAAAAAATACAATTATGAAATTGAATAAGAAATTCGGTATACTGTTTATAGCTATTGCACTAATAGCAAGCAGTTGTACTAAAACATTCGAAAAGTACGCGGTGAATCCAAATCAGCCAACTGCTGTTCCTGCTTACCTTTTGTTAAGACAAATTGAGAACTCCATGATGGTGTTCCCTGGTGGAGATGAAGACAAGTTTAGTCAATATACTTTGTCTACTTACACTTACTATGGTACAAATACCTATTGGACAGGTAGTGCTAATTTAGACTACAACATTTTGCAAAACGTAAAAGCAATGGAAACTGAAGCACTTAAAGCAAGTAGCAGTAATCCTTATACCGCTTTAGCTAAATTCTTTAAAGCTTATTTGTTCATTGATATGACCATGAAAGTGGGAGATATTCCAATGTCAGATGCGCTGAAAGGATTGAAAGTTCCAACTCCAAAGTATGATACACAAAAACAAGTGTTTATTCAGAGTTTACAATTATTAGAAGACGCTAATACAGAATTGGCTGCTTTAATTGCTTCTTCAAATACTTCCTTGTTAGGTGATTTTTATTTCTTAGAAAGAATTACCAATGCTAAAGATCCTTTAACTGCATTAAAGCAATGGCAGAAAGTAGTGAATTCTTATAAGCTGCGTGTGTTAATTAACTTAAGTAAAAAATCTGCTGATGCTGATTTAAATATCAAACAGAAATTTGCTGATGTATATAACAATCCAGCGAAGTATCCTATAATGGGTGATTTAACAGACAACTGGGAATACCAATATAATGCTACTTTAAATTATTATCCAAACAACAAAGGAAACTATGGTAATGATGCAACCCGTTTATGTGTAGCATCAACTTGGTTAAATACTTTGGCTGGTTTGAATGATTTAAGAGCGATGAAAGTTGCCGATCCTGCTCGCGGTTTAGGTTTTGCAGATACTTCTTACCAATCATTTGTTGGTGGTGGAAATGGGGAAGACATGAGTACATTAGGTGGTAAAATTAATGCCTTCTTGATTTCTCCAATTGGTCGTAAAAGATATTATGACACTTATACTGGAGAGAACACTTTCTTAGTGGGATATCCTGAAATGTGTTTAAATATTGCTGAAGCTATCAATCGTGGTTGGATTACAGGTTCTGCTAATACCTGGTATCAGCAAGGTGTGAAAGCAATGTTCTCTTTCTATGGAGTAGCTGATGGTGCAAATACAGTTTCTTTCTTAAAAGGTACAGCTCCTGGCGATTATGTTAGCTATAATGTAAACTTCAGCTATGCCAATTATTTCAGTCAGCCTTCAGTAGCCTATGCTGGTGATAATGCAAATGGTTTAAATCAAATTTTAACTCAGCGTTATTTATCACTTGCACGTAATTCTGGTTTAGAAGGTTACTATCAGTGGAGAAGAACAGGTGTTCCAACTTTCTCAACTGGTCCGGGCGTAGGAAATAGTAATGTTATTCCATTGCGTTATCAATACCCTTCTTCTGAATTAGCTACCAATGCAGTTAACAATGCTGCTGCAGTAACTAGTCAGTATGGTGGTAAAGATGATATCAATGCTAAAATGTGGTTGATTCAATAAGGTTAACCAGATTATCTTATAGTAAATAAATAAGTAGGAGCGAGATTTGTAAAATTTCGCTCCTACTTTTATGTAAAATACAAAGCATGAACAAGGGTCTATTCGCGTTTTTATTTATTGCAATATCTGTTCAGTTAACAGCTCAAGAGAAAGTGAGTGTTTTACAGGTTCCAGGTATTCAAGAATTCTGTGCCATCAATGAAACAGGGGTTTCCGTATTACCAAGCGGAAGATATGTTAGCCCAGCAGGAGAATTGTTGCGTATTACGCATGATCCTTTTGGCATGAAACTCTCGCCTGATGGAAAAAAGATAATTAGTTTGCACGATGGCGTTTTTACATTGATTGATGTAAAAACCATGTCTGCTATTAGAGTTCCTTCCTATGACAATAAAATTAAGTCACCTTTTTCAAAGGGATCTAATTTAGGTTTAGCCTTTACAAACGATTCTAAAAAAATATTTTTAAGTGGTGGCGATAATGGTGCAGTAATCTTATACGATTTAGAAAAAATGGAAACCATTGATTCTATTTCTTTGAATGGATATGTGCGTGGTGTTTTTTATGAAGATAGTTTTACTTCGGATTTAGTATTAACACAAAATGAATCAGAATTATTGATCCTGGATAGAGCCAATTTTAGAATGGTTCGGTATGATTTAAAATCTAAAAAAATTACTGCTTCCATTCCTGTTGGAAGACAGCCTTTTGGATTAGCATTAAGTTCAGATGAGAAGATGGCAATTGTGGCAAATGTGGGTATGTATTCTTACCCATTAATCAAAAGAGCCAACAAAGAAAATTATGAATCAAAGATGATTTCTCGTCAACCTTATGGCGATAACACGGAAGAATCTATTAAAGGCACAAGAGTAGAAGGGAAAAAAGCACCCGGTGTGGGAAGTCCACTTGTTCCTGAGGCGATGAGTGTATTTACTATAAATCTTGCTAAAAATAAAGTAGTCGACAAATTTAAAACGGGCAATCAAATAGGAGAGATGATTGAAGGTGCTGAAGTGGTTGGAGGGGCAAGTCCGAATAGTATTGCAGTGGGAAAAGATTTTGCCTATGTTACCAATGCAACCAACGATAATATTTCAATTCTTGATTTAGTTAATCATAAAATTCTTGGTCATATTAACATCACCGTTGATAGTAAGATTGATAAATATCGCGGACTATTGCCTTTTGGAATTACCATTAGTAAAGATGAGAAAACATTGTATGTAGCATTATTAGGATTTAATGCGGTAGCAGTGGTTGATATTGCTTCTAAAAAAACACTTGGTCTGATACCAACTGGTTGGGGACCTACCAGGGTATTACTTGGAAAAGAGGAGAAAGAACTATATATCATTACCTGCCGTGGATTAGGTGCAGGACCGAATGGTGGTAAAGATTTCAAAGCTCCCATTCAAGGAACTTATATTGGGGATATTCAGTTGGGAAGTTTTCAAAAAGTGGTGATACCGGATTCAGCACAATTACAGCATTATACACAGCAATGTATTAAAAATACATTTGTGGAAACAACGGTTATTGCCGATAAAGAAAACCCTTTGCCTGTATTGCCCGGAATTACAGAAACCCCGATTAAGTACATAGTTTATATCACTAAAGAAAATAGAACCTATGATGAAGTATTTGGTCAATTTGCAAACGCCAATGGGGATAGTTCATTAGCTAGATTTGGTATAAATAACGAGTATACTATTCCGGATTCTATGCGGGCAAATTTCAAAAATTTAAAAATCACACCTAATCATCATAAGGCTGCTAAACAATTTGCAATCAGTGATAATTTTTATTGTGATAGTGATGCATCTATTCATGGGCATCACTGGATGATGGGTGTAATTCCTAATGAGTGGGTGGAAGTGAATTCAAGTGTAAGTAAGGAAGCGAAAATATTTTCAAAAGCTCCTGGACGCAGGTTTCCAGGTACTACAGGAAGTATGGATCCCGAAGATTATGCTGAAAGGGGAGGGCTTTGGGAGGCATTAGATAGAAAGAAAATTATGTTTTACAATTTTGGTGAAGCAAATGAAACTGCTCATAATAGAGAGGAATGGAATGATACAGCTACAGGAGGTGGTCATATAGTAATGGTTCCTATGCAAAAAGCTTTGTTCCCAAATACAAGTCATAATTATGCAGGCTTTAATTGTAATATCCCTGATCAATTTAGAATGGATCAGTTTGAAACAGAGTTTACTAATAAATGGATCAAAGGGAAAGAGTTAATGCCTTCATTAATAACGATGCAGGTGCCTAATGATCATACTGCTGGCGCAAGACCGGAAGATGGATATTATTTTCCACATTCTTTTGTAGCTGACAATGATTTAGCAGTGGGTAGAATTCTTCATTTTCTTTCTCGCACAAAATATTGGGAAAATATGTTGGTTGTGATTACGGAAGATGACCCACAAGGTGGAGTTGATCATATTGATGCACACCGTTCTATTTTAATGATGGCAGGACCTTATGTGAAGAAAAATTATGTAAGCCATACGCATGCAAATTTTGGAGCTATTCTAAAAACCATTTATAATATTTTAGGAGTGCCTTATGTGAATCAGTATGATGCTACAGGAAGTTTGCTTACAGACTTTTTTACCAACAAACCGGACTTTACTCCTTATACTTTAGAAAAGCATGATGAAAGGGTATTTGATGTTCATAAAGCAATGAAAAAATACCATCGTGATATTGATTGGCGCAAAATAGAACAAGGACCTAAAATGGATGCGCCTTCAGATATGCGTGCAAATCATTATCAACAACAAACACCTAATCAGTTTGTAATTATGGGTAACAAATAGATTTAGATTAAAGCTTTCACTTTTAAAAAAAATAACTCATTGAAACAACTGTTGCTTTTTTTACGACAAGAAAAATTCAGAGAGAATTGGGTAGCATTATATGCTGCAATTATTTGTTTTCTTACATATGCAACAGTTTATGCATTTAGGAAACCATTTACTGTAGGAGCTTTTGCCGATGGCCCAAAAGTTTTTGGGTTAGCTTTTAAAGATGCGCTAGTTATTAGTCAGGTCTTGGGTTATATGACCAGCAAATTTTATGGTATTAAGTTTATTGCCGAAATGAAAAAAATCGGTAGAGGTAAGCTGATTCTTTTGTTAGTAGGTATTTCCTGGGTTTCACTTTTATTACTGGCTATCGTGCCTGCACCTTGGTCAGTTGTTTTTTTATTTATAAATGGATTCCCTCTGGGCATTATTTGGGGAATTATTTTTTCATATGTAGAAGGCAGAAAGGCAACAGATTTTATTGGAGCTGCTCTGGCGGTAAGTTTTATTTTTTCTTCGGGATTTGTTAAGTCAATAGCAAAAGCCTTGCAAATTAATTTCATGATTTCTGATTGGTGGTTGCCATTTGCAACTGGGGCTGTATTTTTTTTTCCATTAATTATTTTAGTTTATTTGATGGAAAGAATTCCCCCACCTTCTGAATCAGATATTAGATCAAGGGTAACCCGATTGCCGATGAATAAAGAAGATCGAAAAAAGTTCATCAATACATTTAGACCCGGGCTATTGCTATTTATTATTATTTATGTAGTGCTTACCGTGTTTAGAGATATCCGCGATAATTTTGCAGCAGATATATGGAAAGAACTTGGTTTTGGTAATCAACCTTCGGTATTTACTGCTACTGAAATTCCAATTACATTAATAGTGTTGGTATTAATTGGAAGTATGATTTTAATTAAGAATAATCGAAGAGCATTTGTAATTACTCAGTATATTATTATTGTTGGGTTTTTAATTGCAGGGATTTCATCCTTTTTATTTATTCAGGGAATCATTGGACCTTTTATTTGGATGACACTAGTTGGACTTGGATTATACATAGGTTATATTCCGTTCAATTGTATCCTTTTTGATCGGATGATTGCAACTTTTAGAATCTCGGGTAACGTTGGCTTCTTAATTTATTTAGCAGACTCATTTGGTTACCTGGGAAGTGTATCAGTTATTCTTTTAAAAACTGTTTTTCAATTAAAAATTCACTGGTCTATTTTATACAGCTGGGGGGTAGTAGGATTATCTGTATTTGGAATTATAGGATCCATATTTGCTCTTAGGTACTTCAATAAAAAATATCAAATAATATTTCAATAGTATGGGCCAGCAAACTGCCATTGTTATAGGTGCGGGTATTGTAGGGTTAGCTACCGCAAGAGCTTTGTCATTAAAAGGATACCAAGTTACCATCATAGAAAGGAATCAAAAAGCAGTAGGGGCTTCCATTCGAAATTTTGGGATGCTATGGCCAATTGGCCAACCCGATGGTGTATTGTATAATCGGGCTATTCGCAGTAAGCAAATTTGGAAAGAAATTGCAGACAGTGTTGGTATCTGGTATGATGAAGTAGGAAGTTTACACCTGGCTTATCATGATGACGAATGGATAGTTTTACAAGAATTATTTGAAAGTTTTACTTCCAACGGAAGACCAGTTCAATTAATGGATCCAGAAAATATTTTGAAAAAATTTAAAGGGATTAATCCGGATAAACTCAAAGGTGGACTATTTAGTAACTCTGAAATGATCATAGATCCCAGAGAAGCCATTGCTAAAGTGCCAGATTATTTATCCGAATATTTAGATGTGACTTTTATATGGAATACAACCATTACTGAAATCAATGGGAATCAATTAAAAGCAGGCAGTCAACATTTTCATGCAGATATTATTTTTGTTTGTAGTGGCCCAGATCTTGAAACATTATATCCAGAATTATTTGCAGATCAACCCATCACAAAATGCAAATTACAAATGATGCGTTTTGCTCCTCCAGAAACTGATTGGAGAATTGGCACTTCTATTTGCGGTGGATTATCTCTCATTCATTATCACTCTTTTAAAGTTGCACCTTCTTTACAAAAATTAAAGAATAGATACAATGCTGATCTGGGAGATTATTTGGATAATGGAATCCATGTGATGGTATCTCAAAACGAAAGAGGAGAACTAACTGTGGGTGATACGCATGAATATGCAAATACCTTTGATCCATTTGATAAAGCACACTTGAACATTTTGATACTCGATTATTTAAAAACATTTGCTATTAAAGACAACTGGGTAATGGTTCAAAGCTGGCATGGAATTTTACCTAAAATGACTAATTCTGCTACTGAACTGGTATTACATCCAAGCCCTAATGTTTATATCATTAATGGTTTGGGCGGTAATGGAATGACACTTTCTTTCGGGCTCGCAGAAGAAACAATTGCACATATTCATTAATAAGTATCACAAAATTTACTTTTAAATTCTTTTAAAATAACTGTATACTAATAAAGACTTTCTAATGCTTCTTGAAGAAAATGGTTAACCTACCTGTTTATTCTCTTTAATTCTGTTGTGCTTATTTAAACATAAAGTTTTAGATTTATTGACTCATTCTGTTAACGATGCAGAAAATCAAATCTAGAGCTATGCCTAACGATTCAACTTATTTAAATACCAAGTCAGCCGAACAAAACACTTACGATGCTATAGTTATTGGATCGGGTATCAGTGGTGGATGGGCTGCCAAAGAATTAACTGAAAAAGGTTTAAAAGTATTAATGCTTGAGAGAGGTCGCGACCATCAGCATATTAAGGATTATAAATTTTCCAATAAAGACCCCTGGGAGTTAGAGCATCGAGGCAGAACAACTGTAGAACAAAAGAAAAAATACCCGGTAATACATAGAGGCTGGGCTGCGAGTGAAACAGTGATGGATTCATGGGTAAATGAAGAAGAATGCCCGTATACAGAAGTGAAACCATTTACTTGGTGGAGAAGTTATCAATTAGGAGGAAGATCGCTTCTATGGGGAAGACAAAGCTATCGATGGAGTGATTTGGATTTTGAAGCAAATGCAAAAGATGGAGTTGCTATTGATTGGCCTATTCGATACAAAGACGTAGCACCCTGGTACGATTATGTAGAAAAATTTGCCGGAATTAGTGGCTCAAAAGAAGGCTTACCACATTTGCCCGATGGACATTTTTTACCTCCTATGGATTTGAATTTCGTGGAGAAAGATGTTGCCGCAAGAATTAAAGCTCAGTATAAAGATAGCAGACACTTGATCATTGGTAGAGTAGCTAATTTAACTGCTGCTATTCCTGGAAGAACTGCTTGTCAATTCAGAAACCGTTGTTGGGAAGGTTGTCCATTCGGGGGTTACTTTAGTACCCAATCTTCCACTTTACCTGCAGCGATGAAAACAGGAAATTTAACTGTTCGCCCCTGGAGTATTGTTACACAAGTTTTATATGATAAGAATACTAAAAAAGCTACAGGTGTGGAAGTGTTGGATGCAGAAACAAATAAGACTTATACCTTCCTTTCAAAAATAGTTTTCCTAAATGCTTCTTCTTTGAATTCGGCTTGGGTATTAATGAATTCGGCTACAGATGTTTGGACAGATGGATTAGGCAGTAGCAGCGGAGAATTGGGCCATAATATTATGGACCATCATTATAATCTTGGAGCATCTGGTAAGGTAGAAGGATTTGAAGACAATTATTATTCAGGTAGAAGAGCTAACGGATTTTATATTCCAAGATTTGCAAATTTATCTGGTGATAAACGGGACTTTCTTCGTGGTTATGGCTATCAAGGTTCAGCAAGTAGATCAGGCTGGAGTAGGGAAATTGCTGAAATGAATATCGGTGCAGGATTTAAAGAAGCATTGACAGAACCAGGAGGTTGGTCGATTGGTGCTGGTGGTTTTGGCGAGATATTACCCTATCATGAGAATAAAATAACATTGGATAAAACGGTAAAGGATAAATGGGGTTTACCTGTATTATCTATGGATGCAGAATTGAAAGACAATGAAAAGAAAATGCGTAAAGCAATTGTAGATGATTTAGTGGCTATGTTCGAAGCTGCTGGTGTGAAAGAAATTAAAACACACGATACTGGCCATGCAATGGGTCATGGTATTCATGAAATGGGAACTGCTCGAATGGGTAAGGATTCTAAGACTTCAGTATTGAATGCTAACAATCAAGTATGGGATGCCAAAAACGTATTCGTAACTGATGGTGCTTGTATGGTATCTTCTGCTTGCCAAAATCCATCTTTAACATATATGGCCTTAACTGCTAGAGCTGCTGATTTTGCAGTTTCAGAATTGAAAAAAGGGAATATTTAAATCCTACTATGAAAAAAATTCTTCTACTGGTTGCTCTATTAATAGGGCTTAAGCAGGTATTTGCCTATGATAAGTTACCACGCACCATTATTACCACAGACGGCGAAATTGATGATGTGGATACGTTTATCAGAATGTTACTTTACTCTAATGAATACAAAGTAGAAGGATTGGTCTATTCTAGTTCGATGTGGCATTATAAAGGAGATGGTAAAGGAACTTTATTTACTTCTGAAATGCCTATGACCAAAGCAATGTATGGGAAAAAGACAGACCTAAGATGGGCAGGTGTTCAATGGATTCAAGATCTTCTTGAGGCATATAAAAAAGTGTATCCTAATTTGAAGTTGAACTCGAAAAATTATCCAACCCCAGCCTATTTAATGAGCCTTGTTAAAGTAGGCAATATTGATTTTGAAGGGGAGATGGATAAAATCACGGATGGCTCAGAATGGATTAAAGCAAAGTTATTAGATGCAGATCCCGAACCTATTTACTTACAAGCATGGGGAGGAACTAATACTATTGCACGTGCATTAAAATCAATTGAAGACGAATATTCAAAGAAATCTGATTGGGAAAAGTTAAAAGAGAAAATATCACATAAGGCCATTATCTATACGATTTTAGATCAGGATCTTACCTATAAAAATTATATAGGAATACACTGGCCTAAAGTGCTTACATTTTATAATTCAATCCAATTTGCTGCATTTGCTTACCCTTGGAAAAAAAAGGTCCCTCCATCAATGCAATCTTATTTTGAAGGCCCCTATATGTCTTCTAAAATCATCTTGAATCATGGTGCATTACTGGATATGTATTATTCTTATGGGGATGGCAAAAAACAAGTTGGCGATCCAGAACATATTCACGGGGATCTTAGTAAAATAAAAAATACTCAGTGGGGCTCATTTAATCAATATGATTTTATTTCAGAAGGCGATTCACCAGCTTTCTTACAATTAGTAGATATTGGATTAGATAATTTAGCGCATCCTAATTATGGCGGATGGGGTGGACGTTTTGTAAAGTCCACAGAAAATCCATATCGATATGAAGACGGACCAAGATCAGGCGACTTTAATATGGAAACCGGGAAGGTGGATAATAATTTTCCGCAAACAAGATGGTTGAAAGCGATTCAGGAAGATTTAGCAGCGCGGGCGGATTGGTGTATTAAACCTTTTTCGCAATGTAATCATGCTCCAGAGATTAGTGTTAAAGAAGGGACTTCTATAAATGCAATAGCCGGGCAAAAAATTTATTTGCACCTTGATGGTTATGATCCCGATAAAAATTCTATTCAGTTCAAAGCTTGGTGTTATCCTGAAGCGGGTAGTAGTAAGACGGATATTGTATTGAATAATAAACTAGCCTCATTTGCAATTCCAGTAACAGCTACAAAAGGTGAAACATTTCATTTCATCATTGAAGGAAACGATAATGGTTCACCTAATTTAACCAGATACAAAAGAGTAATTGTTACTGTTATCTAAAAGCGATAAGAAATGCTGCATCCAAAGGTAGATGGGTCTCCTAAATGCACTGCTCCAAAATCATACGCATAAGAAATGTATTTTTGATTTAAGGCGTTTCTTATCCATCCCTGAATACTTACATTTTTTAAATTTAAACCAGCACTGGCATTGATCAAATGATACGGTGTTTGTTTAATATTATTTGCAAGATCATAATAAGTAGTTCCTACATATTTCCATTCACCTCTCACAAATGCTGTTATTTTTCCTGGAGTAATATTGTGTGTGTATTGAACGGCCAGCATGGAAGTATAATCTGGACTGAATATTTGTTTCTTGCCATCTAAATTTACAGTTGATCCCTGTGATGATAATTGAAGCGATTCAAAGCTGGCGTTGGTATAACCAAAACTATATTCAATCAATAAATTTTTTGTTGCTTTTGCTTTTAATTCCAGTTCTATTCCTTTGCTATTTAATTTTCCTACATTTTTAGTAATGGTAATGGCATCCGGAAGAACGAGTGTTGGCACTTGCGCATCAGTAACTTTTGTATAGAATAAAGAAATGTTCAAACTCAATCGATTTTGTAATAAATTGTTTTTAATACCTAATTCAAAGTTATTACTATGCTCCGGTAAGAACCCTGCCAATGGAGGCTGTGAAGGGTCAGAACCCAATGCTGATAAACCTCCCGTTCTAAATCCTTTACTATATTGTATATAGCCCATGGTTTGGGGATTGAAATGATAATCTAATACCAATTTTGGTGACCATGCATTAAAACTTAGTGTGGCACTCGTATCTGGTCTGATGGTAATTGGATTAGGCATTGGATCGTGTTGGTATTCACCAACAACAGATTGAGAAACATGTTCGTAATCGTTTCTAAGACCTGCAGTAAAGTTTAATTGATTAGTTAGGGCATAAGTAATTTGTCCGTAAAAAGCAATGCCTTGTTTTGTTGTCTTTGTTATATTAATCAAGGAGAAAAGAGAATCACCTACTTGCATGATACTGTTGGCATCTGCACCAAATCGGGTTGCTTGTTTTACTGGTGCATCTTGATGAAATAAATAGGTGCCTGCAGTCCATTTTAGTGGATTGTTACTAGATGTTGGCGAAGCTATTTTAAATTCTTGGGTCCATACTTTAATATTATTCCATTGATTTCCATAATTATTGATAATGCTAACTGCATCATAAGGAGAAAAATCTCCATCGATGGGTTTAGTGTAATACCGGTAGTTATTTTGATAAGCTGTTTGAGAAACAAAGTCAAAATTATGCCCACTATAATGAACCGATAAAGAACTATTTAAAGTATTATCCATCATTGTAGTAATTGCATTTTGGTTTAAAACATAAGGATTTGTAATTGACTTTGCAGCATTAAATGTTAATGGGAACGCCCCATCATTACTTTGATTTCGATGTTTTACATTTAATAAAACAGACCATTGTTGGTTAGCGATATATTTTAAAAAATAGTTTCCTGAAAATCCATGTTGATCGTCGTATGAATGGTTATTGAATTTATTGGTATAGAATCCATTTCTCGCATCATATAAAAAACTTGCGCCGAAAAAAAGTTTATCTTTTATTAGAGGCGTTTTAATGCTGAGATTTAATTTGTTTTGTCCGTGATTGCCAATGGTATAAGAAGCAAAACCGGAAGTGGTATTTGTTGGTTGTTTGGTAATGATATTAATTACACCTCCCATTGCGTTCCTTCCGTAAAGCGTTCCTTGAGGCCCTCTTAATACTTCAATTCTTTCTACATCGAATAGCGTTGGGATATAAGTATCTAATCCAAACTGATTAACACCATCAATATAAACCGCAGTTGCAGGATCATAAGAAGTGGTTGCAATGCCTCTGATTGAAGTAACATCTCTACCGTCACCAGGATCTGCAGCGTATAAATTGGGAATGATAGAAGTAATATCTTTTATACAATCAATTCTAAAATATTCAATTTGTTTTGCATTTAAACTACTTATTGCAAGTGGAACATTATGTAATAATTCAGCCCTTTTCTGGGCTGTAACTACTACATCTTCCAGCTTGTAAGTACTATCTGATGTTTTAGTTTGACTAAAATTTTTATTAGAGAAAATTAAGCAGATAAAAATAATAAAATATATAGGCTTTAATCGGGCAATTGGATACATAGGATAATTATTGAGGCGCAAATATAGTTTGCTATAATTCATTAAAAAAAATGGATGAGATATTCAAGAAACTTTCTAATTTTACATTGAATCTGTTAATCCACCTTGAAAGAGGTCTTTTATTTTATTTTTTCAGAATGCTATAAGTATGAAGAAATTATTCACTTTTTGTTTGTGCCTTGCCTTATTTTCTTGTGTACCTAAGAAAAATCCATCGGATATTGATGGGTATTTAAAGTCTGCTATGTCTGACTTTTTAAATTCAAATGCACGTGTTAAAGGCAAGATTAATTATGAAGTAAAATCAGTGACACATTTCGAAGAAACTAGTTATTACGTCTGTGAATTTAAAGTACGAATGACCAATGCTATTTCATCTAATGATACGCCTAAAGTTGATACTATTGGGATTATGAAGGCAAAGATTGACAAGAACTTCAAGGTAATTGGCCGCGATTTTTAAAGAGTTTTCTGCAGTTATTTTATGGATTAACCCTAATTTTTTGCTATAAAAATCAGGAGTTTACTCGACGGAAATCTATTTCAAAAAATGGATTCTCGTTAGGGGGGGAGTCATATGCCCTGGTTTCGAAATTCAAAAAAACGCCTTTTCTCGAAGGCTGTTTGTTCGGTCATTAACATTTCTTTTTAATAAATGCCTCCTTTTTTATACCCTAAAATCACAACAAAAACCCTTGTGAAATCATCTAAAAGTCAAGCAGTTAGATGGATAGTGTAAAATTTACACTGTGTTAAATTATGATGAATTTTGACTAAACTAATGTTCGTAAGTAAACTTATTATTAATTGAAAATCAATCAGATATAAATTGTTTTAAAAATTATTTAGAAATAATTTTGTTAATGTTAATTTTTTTTTACAATTTAAGCCCTCAAACATTCAATATTTCAAACGATTGCAAAAAAATTCGATTGCTTATGATGAACAAATTAACTCCAAAGAAATTTGCGTTAACCTTTATCCTATTCTTGCTTACTGCATCGGTTTTTGCACAGAAGACAGTTACTGGTAAAGTAACCGATTCTGGTAAAAGACCTGCTGCCGGAGCAACAATTTCCGTAAAGGGCACAACTATCGCAACAACATCTACCACTACTGGAGACTTCTCCATTGTAGTTCCAAAAGGTAGAACTACACTGATTGTATCTTATGTTGGTTTTGAAGACAAACAAGTAGACGTCAGCAGTACATCTAGCGTATCAGTTACTATGACTGAAACAAACGCTGCTTTAAATGAGATAGTAGTAACTGGTTACACTGCTCAAAAGAAAAAGGAAATAACTGGTGCGGTTGCAGTAGTTAATGTAAAAGACATGAAGTCTGTTCCTTCAGGAACTGCAGAACAAATGTTACAAGGTCAAGCATCTGGTGTAACAATTCTTGGTTCTGGTAGCCCAGGAGAAAATAGTAACATTTTCATACGTGGTATTACTTCCTTTGGTAACTAAACTCCTTTGGTAATTGTTGACGGAGTTCAATCTGCACCAGGTGATCTTAGTATTTTTCATGATTTAAATGCAAACGATCTTGAATCAGTACAAGTATTGAAAGATGGTCAGGCTGCGATCTACGGTTCTCGTGGTTCTGCGGGTGTAATTATCGTTACCACCAAAAGAGGTAAAGGTAAAGCTACCATTACTTACGATTCATACTATGGTACCCAAACAGTTAAACAAGGTAACATTTGGAACAAGTTGGATCCTCAAGGTATGGCTGATCTATATTTCTTAGCAGCTAAAAACTCAGGTCAGGTTAATGCAAACGGTGATGTAGTATCTGGTCAATATGGTACTGGCAAAACTGCTGTTCTTCCAGACTTTATTAAAGCTGGTACTCAATCAGGAGTGAAAGCAGGTGATCCGGCTACAGATTTAAGTAAGTACAATAACGACTATTCTAAAGGTTCAATTTATTTGATTGTGCCTGCAAATAAAACAGGTACAGACTGGTATCATGAACTGTTCAAACCAGCTCCTATAACTAGTCATAGTCTTACTGCAACTGGAAGTTCTGACAAATCTAGTTACCTCTTTTCATTAAACTATTTTGATCAAGAAGGTACTTTAATGAACACTTACTTAAAGCGTTATTCAGCTCGTTTGAATACTACTTTTAATGTAAAAAACAATATTAGAGTTGGTGAAAATTTATCAATTCTATTTAAGGATAATCCTAGAATTGGTAATAACCAAGAAGGTAATGCGGTGAATCTTACTGCTTGGGAACAACCAATTATCCCTGTTCATGATGCAGGTGGTGGATTTGGTGGTACTGCTGGTTCTGAGTTAGGTAACTCATCAAACCCTTATGCAAATCAATTTCGCTCAAAGGACAATAAAAACAATAGCTGGCAAATTACCGGTAACATTTTTGCTGAAGTTGATATTGCTAAACACTTTTTAGTTAGATCTTCTTTTGGTGGAAATTTGAATAATTATTATGGTTTCTATCATAACTATCGTTCTTATGAGAATGCAGAGAATGGTTCTTCTAATGGCTATGGTGAATATTCTGGTTACAATCAAAACTGGAACTGGACAAATACTTTAAGCTATTCTAATATCTTCAAAGAAAATCATTCTTTGAAATTAATGGTTGGTTATGAAGTTTTACAAGTGAATGGCCGTCAAGTAGGTGGTTCAAGAGTAAACTATTTCTCTGATAATGTGAACTATTTAAGTTTGAATACGGGTTCTCCAATTGGACAAAACAACTATTCGGACTACTATCTACAAACTGGTAATTCAATCTTGGCTAAAGTTGACTATGCATTCAAAGACAAATATTTAATTGGATTAAATGGTCGTCGTGATGGTAGCTCAGTATTTGGTCCAGACACTCGTCATGGTAATTTCTGGTCTGCTTCAGCTGGTTGGGTAATTTCTCAAGAAAACTTCTTCAAGAAGAATGTGAATTTTATTAATTCAATGAAATTACGCGGTAGCTATGGTATATTAGGTTCAATCTCTAACGTAAGTGCACTAAACCAATACACTTTATATGGTGGTGGTGGTGGATCATCTTACTATGACTTGAACGGTACCAGTAATTCAACAGTTTTAGGTTTCTATGCTACAAACTTAGGTAACACTAAAACTGGATGGGAAAAAGATAAGATCTTAGATATTGGTACAGACATTTCTATTTTAAATAATAAAGTTGATATCACTTTTGATTGGTACAAAAAGACCATTAATGGTTTATTGTTCCAAGATCAGGCACCAGCAGTTGTTGGGGTAGGTTCTCAATTACCTCAGGTTAACATTGGTGACATGCAGAATACTGGTATCGATTTAGGTATCACTTATCGTGGAAAAATAAATAAGGATTTATCTTACACAATTGGTGCTAATATTGGTTCTTATAAGAACACGATTGTTAGTATTCCTGGTGCTGCTGGATTCTTTGAAACTGCTGGAACACACAACACTGGTAACCAAGTAAGAGACGCTATTGGTCATCCAGTAGGTGCATTCTTCGGTTACAAAATTGCAGGTATTTACCAAAGTGCTGCTGATGTATCTTCTTCTCCTACTGAAACTGATGCTGCTCCTGGTCGTTTCAAGTATGTTGACGTTAACCATGATGGCAAAATCGATGATAAGGATAGAACTTTCTATGGTAATCCAAATCCTAAATTTACAGCTGGTATTAACTTAGGTGTTAGTTACAAATCATTCGATGTATCTGCAGTTATTTATGGTTCTTTTGGAAATGATGTGTTGAACTACACTCGTTATTTCAACGACTTCTATCCTCAGTTCCAAAATGCGAAAAGTATTCCATTGTTAACTCAATCTTGGTTACCTACAAGAACAAATGCAAAGTATCCAATTGTTGAGAATGGTTCTTACTTCAGTACCAATGGTGTTCTTAATGACTTTTACAATGAAAAAGGTTCTTATGTAAGAGTTAAACAATTAAGTGTGGGCTATACAATTAGTCCTGCAGCTTTGAAGAAATATGGTATTGATAAAGCACGTATTTATTTTCAAGGAGCTAACTTATTTACCATTACTAAATACAGTGGGTTAGATCCAGAAGTAGCTGGTAGCTCTGTATCTTTTGGAGTTGATTATGGTAACTATCCTCCTTCAAAGACTTTCAATTTTGGAGTTAGCCTTACTTTTTAATTAAATAAATAGAAAAATAATTACGATATGAAAAAATATAATTTAAAACTAATCATACCGGGAGCACTTTCTTTACTGGTATTTTTATATTCTTGCAAAAAATCCTTCTTGGAAGTACCTGCCGCAGGTGCTTTAAGCCAGACCGTTTTGGCAAATAAAATTGGTGTGGAAGGCCTACTTGTAGGAGCATACTCATTATTGGATGGTGAAGGTAGTAATGCCGGAACTGGAAATGGACCTTGGGCAACTTCTTCGAGTAACTGGGTATATGAATCAGTTGCAGGTGGTGATATGCATAAAGGATCTGATCCAGGAGACCAAAACTTAATCACTCCAATTGAACAATGGAATGCAACTCCAGCGAATGGATATTTAGATCAAATTTGGCAACAAAGATATGATGGCGCTCAACGTGCTAACGAAGCTTTAAGAGTACTAAAATTAGCAAAAGATGTTACTGCTGCTGATGTTAGTCGTATTACAGCTGAAGCAAGGTTTTTGCGTGGTCATTACCATTTTGATTTAGCAAAGCTTTTCAACAAAATTCCATTTATCGACGAATCAGTCACTTATACAGCAGGTAACTTTTTAGTATCTAACGCTACTCCAATATTACCTTTAATTGAGGCTGATTTTGCTTATGCGTATGCTAACTTACCTGAGACTATGTCTAGTGTAGGTCGTGCTAACAAATGGGCTGCTGCTGCCTATTTAGCTAAAGTATATATGTTTGAAAAGAAATATGCTGAAGCTAAAGCTTTGTACACCTTAATCATTGCAAGTGGTAAAACATCTTTAGGTGTTAAATATGCATTGTTACCAAAATTTGCAGATGTATTTAACCCTGCAAAGAAGAATGGTTCTGAAGATGTATTTACTGTTCAAATGACAGCAAATGATGGAACTGGTGCTGCAAATGCAAACACAGGTGACGGCTTAAACTTCCCTTATGGTGGTGAAACAGGTTGTTGCGGATTTGACCAGCCTTCCTTTACTTTGTCTAATTCATTTAAAGTAGATGCGAACGGTTTACCTTTCTTAGATGAATCGTATAACACAGTTCCGTTGAAAAATGATATGGGTATTTCTGCATCTCAACCGTATACGCCTGATAGTACTACTCCATTGGATCCTCGTATTGATTGGACAATTGGACGTCGTGGCATTCCTTTCTTAGATTGGGGTATTATGCCAGGATCTATTTGGGTACGTAACCAAGCTGCTGCTGGTCCTTATGAGCCAATCAAGCACTTGTTTTATAAAACACAAGAAGGTATTTATACTGATGCTTCTTCTTGGACGAATGGTTTTACAGCTAATAACTATCATATCATTCGTTATGCAGACGTTTTATTAATGGCTGCAGAAGCTGAAGTAAATGGTGGTGGTTCTTTAGCACAAGCCATGACTTATGTAAACCAAGTTCGTGCTCGCGCTGCTAATCCTGCAGGTTTTGTTGGACCATCTAACAACGCTGGTTTAGTATCTCCAGCTAATTATCAAATTGGATTGTATGCATCATTCCCTGATGCTGCATATGCTTTGAAAGCAATTCAATTTGAGCGTAAAATCGAATTGGCTACCGAAGGACATCGTTTCTCTGATCTAGTTCGTTGGGGAACAGCAAAAGCTCAGTTAGATGCTTATGCAGCTAATGAAGCTAAACAAGG
>CAIYLW010000100.1 GCA_903927185.1 uncultured Bacteroidota bacterium | reverse complement strand
TATCCTTGATCTTATTAACTTTTGTCTTATCAATATGCCGATTCGGGAAATGATTGAGCAGGTCGCCAAAAGTAAAGATGCCCAATTCTTTTTTGAGCATATCGGCACGCAAGGGACCCACCCCTTTGAGGTATTCGATGGGAGATTGTAATATGTAATTATTCTGACTGATAAGGTTCTTTAAAAATATACTGCAATGTTACTACAAAGCTGCCTTTAGTTCGTGTTACAAACTTATCATGCATTTCTTATCTTCGCCGGATGGCAAAAGAGGTTGTTTTAAGTGGAATCAGGCCAACTGGCTTTCTGCACCTGGGTAATTACTTTGGTGCAATGCGCAATTATGTAAGAATGCAGGACGAATACAACTGCTATTTCTTTGTAGCCAATTGGCATAGTTTAACTACACATCCCGACACCAGTGAACTTCGTAATAGTGTGCATAGGGTAATTGCAGAAAATATAGCTTGCGGATTAGATCCTGAAAAAGTTGCGCTCTATGTGCAAAGTGATGTGCCTGAAATTGCAGAATTATATCTGTATTTAAATACCATGGCGTATAAGGGGGAGTTAGAGAAAACCACCACTTTTAAAGAAAAGGTAAGATTGAGTCCTGATAATGTAAACGCCGGTTTATTAACTTATCCCGTTTTAATGGCGGCAGATATTTTAATCCATCGGGCAGTAAAAGTTCCTGTAGGCAAGGATCAGGAGCAACACCTGGAAATGGCCCGGAATTTTGCAGAACGTTTTAACCATCGTTATGGAGATGTACTTCCTTCGCCGCAGGCATTTAATTTTGGTGGTGATTTAGTAAAGATTTTAAGCTTGGATGGCAATGGCAAAATGAGTAAAAGCGAAAACCAGATGAATACTATTTTTCTGGCTGATGATGATGAGCAGATCCGAAAAAAAATCATGAAAGCTAAGACAGATGCCGGTCCGCTAACACCCAATAGTAGTAAACCTGATTATATTGAGAATTTATTTACCTTATTAAGTCAGGTTAGTTCGGCAGATACTGTAGCAAAATTTGAAGTTGATTTTAATACAAGTACTAAGGGAAATTGCATTATTCGATATGGAGATTTGAAAAAGCAATTAGCTGCAGATATGGTAGATTTTGTAAGACCTATTCGTACTCAAGCAGCAGAAATTCAGCAGAATAAGGAACTCCTACAAAAAATTATTCGACAGGGTGCAGAAAAAGCGCGGATAAGTGCTGGAACAACTTTGAAGTTGGTGCGGGATGCGATGGGCATGAATTAAAAACAGTTTTAAAAAATATTTGATTAAAATGCAGATGGCATAACCTTTTTCGTACATTCATTAATATGGCCAAACTTAAGAAACCAAAACACGTAGCAATAGCGGGTAATATCGGTGCCGGAAAAACAACTTTAACAGAAATGTTGAGTAAACATTATCGTTGGATTCCACAATTCGAGGATGTTGAACATAATCCATATTTAATGGATTTTTATGAGGATATGCCAAGATGGAGTTTCAACTTGCAAGTGTACTTTTTAAATACTCGGCTTACGCAACTATTAGAGATCCATCATGGAACGGAAACTGTTATTCAGGATCGAACCATTTATGAAGATGCGAATATATTTGCTCCCAATTTGCATGAAATGGGGCTCATGAGTAAACGTGATTTTGATAATTATTTCAATTTTTTTCAGACACTTAAAACCATGGTACAGCCTCCAGATTTAATGATTTATCTGAAGTGTTCGGTACCTACTTTGGTTTCACAAATTCAGAAAAGAGGTCGTGAATATGAAGAGAATATTCGACTGGATTATTTGAAGCGATTAAATGAACATTATTCTCGTTGGGTAGATGGATATAAAGAAGGGCAGTTATTAATCATCGATTGCGACAAAAATAAATTCGCTGAAAACGAAGAACATTTTGGAGAGATAATCAGCAAAGTAGATAGTATGTTATTCGGACTATTTTAATCAATTAAAATCTTTTATAAAAACCGGCCTCGAGCCGGTTTTTTTGTAAGCGCTATTTATATTTAGCACCCCTCCTGTGCGCTTGCGCATAGGAGGGGAAGGCCAAGCGCAGCAATGGCCGGGGTGGTTTACACTCAAATAGATTTAGCCCATCAAAAAAAGGTGTTTTCCAAAAAGAAAGGGTTATAATTTTTCATTTTCTCTTTTTACTTTTAATTCAGTAATTGTTATCCCACACAAAAGAAGAATTGTTTTTTCCGACATAAAGGACAGTAACTAATCAGCGCAACTCTGGATTTTGGTCCCATTTTTTCCCAGACCTGTAGGCCACAGGTACAAATAAAAAGGACGGCTGTTGGTACGAAAACCAAACTGGCTAAATAAATCCAGACCAGCAGGATTCTGAAACCTGGAAACCTTGCAGTAATAGCAAGCCAAAAACCGCTGAACATTTGAACCATGGTGTTAGACAGGGGAAACAATATTAATTATTTAAAAATGAAAAAAGTTTTTATACCACTACTTTTAGTTATGCCTTTCATTTTTTTTCATTCATGTAAAAGAGAAATGAATACTCGAGCTATAAATACTGAAGAAAAAAAATATTCTGATTCTGAATTAGTAATAATTTTTTCTTCTTTAGGAAAATTTCACAATGATGGTTTAGATTCTATATATACTTTTCTAGAAAGCAAAAAAGCTTTAATCAATAGTATCTCTAATAATATTGAAAAGCGGAATTTGATTTACTCGTTGATTAATCAATCCCTTCATAAATTCATAAATGATCATCTACACAATACCGAAACAAATATTGATGACATATTGAATAGTTTATTTAATGGAAATACAGTTAATCTTTATGGGAAAGATATTGTTACACAAGTAACAACATCAAAAAGAAATATTTTTTTTTCACCAACTTATCTGGCATTATTAAATAAAGTCGATAGTTTAATAAATATAAATGCAAAAGAATATGCATACAATATTTTGGTGACAGAAAACTTACAATCGCTTGACGATAATTTTGAAAAAATGCAGTTTATTGCAAGTGCGAGCATTGCATTTAACTCCACTAATTATTGGAATGCTAATCTTAGAAAATGGAATTATTTATTAAATAATAATTACGTGGAAAAAACAAATATGTCAGTACCAGCAAATCCGAATAAAACAGGAAACGATATTGGCAAAGCTGATGTTTCTGGTATAATTTATGGTGGCGTAATAGGATGTGGCCTAGGTGCATTTGGGGGAAGTATAATACTCCCTGGTATTGGAACTGTTACTGGATGTGCAGGAGTTGGTGCATTAGGAGCTCTTACTGGCGGATTAGGAAATTCTGCAAAAACCGCAGTTGATAAATTTGTAGATTGGCTTACGAATTAAATTTTTAAAACAAAATATCATGTCAAGAGGTTTAAAAATAAAAATTGCATTAGTTTCTATCTCTATAATTATTTTTTGTTTTTTTGAGAAATATATTCTCAAACATGAAGTTACTTTTGAAACTGTTATGACTATCTTAGTTTGTATTTTACCAATAACAATTCTTTCGAAATTTCCTAAAAAAGAGTAATCAAATTTTAAGTGTATTCTTGTTAACCCTAGGCTTCAGCCGGGCGTTAACTGATAAATGAAGATTCGGACTTTAGCCCTAACAATATTTTAGAAACTTATTGAAGCCATTACTTACTTATAATGTCTCATTCTAAGGGCTAAAGCCCATTCGTATTTTCCTCTTTTAACCCCAGATTAAAATCTGGGGTTAACATCAACCCTTCAATATTGAATGTTAAGCAGATAAGTAACCCTAGGCTTCAGCCTAGGGATTGAATGTGTAAAGCATAATTGGGCTTTAGCCCTTATCTTTCATACATGCAAAGATTGATAGGTCATCCCCATAAGCATATATAAACAACACACTCTTCACTCTTCACTCTTTACTCCTCACCCCTCTCAATGTCTGCTATAATCTCCAAATGATGTTGCGTATGTATTTCAAGAAATTGAATAGTCTTTTTAAGTCGCAAATTTCCAAAGCCAGGATGATTAAAAAATTGTTTGGGATTAAGTTTTCTTAATTCCTCTAACTTAATCTTTGTTTTTTCAATATGCTGCAATAAACTCTCGATCGAATAATTCTCTTTAGGAATAACTACTTTCGGAGCTTTTGCAATTCCTCTTGGAATTTTTCTCTTTGCAAAAACAACTATTCTTTTAAAATTAAGCTTCCAGGTATAGTCTTTGGGATTTGACTTGGATAAAGTTTCAATTATACCATTGAAAACTAAAAGCGAATGTTCTATATGCCAACCAATATTTGAGTTTGAAATCGACGAATCAAATTTTTCAAATTTTGGAATTGCAAATTCTAACTGAGATAAGCGACTTGTTAATTTAGAAGTATTGATAGCATTCATTTTCCTGTTTTTATAGGATAATAATAAAACCGATTTCCATGAATATTAAATATAGGCACTAATCCTTTTAATTCTTTTCTTTGCCAAAAGATTTGCATGCGGAAAGTATTTGTGTGGTTATTTAAATGGAAGGGATGGAAAATGGATGTAAACCTACCCACCAACTGTGATCGCTGTGTAGTAATTGCGGCACCTCATACATCGAATTGGGATTTCTTATATAGTCTGGCTGTTTTTTTTCATTATCATCTTCCTGTAAAGTATTTAGCCAAAAAAGAATTATTCAGATGGCCATTCAAAGGCATTATGGAAAAGACTGGGGGTATGCCAGTATATCGACATTCAAAAAATAAATTAGTGGATGAGATGATCCAACTATTCAAGGACAATGAAAAACTGATGTTAGCTATTCCGGCTGAGGGCACAAGAAGCAGAGTAAAAAAATGGAAAACCGGATTTTATCATGTAGCACTCGGCGCCAATGTGCCGCTACTCTTAGGATATCTTGATTACAAGAAAAAAATTGCAGGTTTTGGTCCATTAATCTATTTATCAGGTGACCCATTAATAGACGCCAATAAAATCAAAGCTTTTTATAGGACCATTGAAGGAAAATTTCCAGAAAAATTCAACCTGGAGGGATTAGTACTTACAACTAATTAGCCGCTTCTGTAATCATTTCAATCATCGCGGTTTTATTAATTGGCTTCTCCACAAATCCGTATACATATTCGTGTATCCAATCTTTATCAATATCTAGCGCGCTACTACCACTAAGTACGATTGTTTTAATGTTTTTATATTTCTCTCGATCAGTCGACATCATTTGAATTACTTCATACCCATCTAAATCGGGCATGTGAAGATCAAGTAACAATATGATTGGCTTATTTTCAAAGCGCTCAAACAATTCTAATAATTCTTGTCCGTTAGCAGCTTCCACAATCGGCAATTTCATTTCACGAAAATGAATATTCAATAACAAACGATGAATAGGATCATCATCTGCTATTATCAAAGTATATTCCAGAAATTTACCGTTATTATCCATATATGAGCCAAAAGGGTAACGAAAATAGCTTAAAATACTAATTTTTGCTAATTTCTATTTCTTCCTTCTTGTAGATGGAGAAAACCCGTATAAAGCCTTATAACATTTGGTAAAATAAGATACAGAATTAAATCCCATGGTCATAGAGATTTCTTTAATAGGCAAATCTGTACTTGACAATAACAAATTAGCCTTTTCCAGTCTTCTGTTTAAGATGTAACGATTAGGAGGCATTTGATAAGCCTTCTTGATTATTCTTTCGAAAGTGCTTACACTTAAATTCAAACGTTGTGAAATATCATGAATGGAAAGATCTGCGTCTTTCAATAAAATTTCCTCAATAATTTTTTCAAACTCTTGCAATTGATTATTAGCAAAACCAGGATCGATATGACTACTTAATTCGGTCTTAATTACTTTATTCTGGATGGCAGAACGAAGCTTAATCATACTCTCCAATTTCAGGTGGAGCATTTTAACATTAAATGGCTTTACAATATAATCGTTGGCTCCTAGTGATAATCCTGTTTGAATTTGAGATTCTTGACCATAAGCAGAAATAAAAATCACAGGGGTATCCAAAAATCTGTCGTCTTGTTTTAATAACCTCAACACAGAAAATCCATCCATAAAGCCGCTAAGCATTATATCAAGAATAATCACTTTGGGTTTATGCCTATCCACTAAAGCCAGTACTGATTCCCCATTATCTGTAGATGCAATATTATAATAAGGCTCTAATAACTCTATTAGCGTAGATCTTAATTTTTCATCATCTTCTACTATTAAAATGTTGTTTTTCTCTAAAATCATAGAATAAGAATTATACGGTTAATGGGATACTAACTTTTGTTATTATTCCCCTCGGATTATTATTTAAAAATTCAACTTCTCCCTTTACTAAACCTGCAATAGATCTGGCAATATTGATACCTATTCCTAACCCTTGTTGCTCAAATATTTTTTTCCCGAACTGAGTAAAAGGTTGATATTCCATTAGTTCGGTTGCATTGGTTCGATTACCATTGTCCGCTAATTTTACAATACAAGTACTTTTTTCTGAGCTAACTGAAATATGCACAAGGTCTCCCTCACAAGAGAATTTAAAGGCATTGTCAATTAATTCTGAGAAACAAGATTTAATCAATTCGGGTGAGAGATCAATCGATGGATTAACCTTAAGTTGTAAAGTTAAATCATTTAATCGATGATATTTTTTTGCTATTTCCTGCGCAATTTGTTCAACAATTCCACTCAATTCTGATCTACTTGAATTCTCAACTAATTGATTATCAATTTTTTGCATTTGATGCCAAGTAGTCACTTTGGTTAATAAGTTGATAATTCTATTGGCTGCCTGTTCAATATATGATAAGTACTCCTTTAAATTTTCCTTATCAATGGTATCGATATTAACCTTAATAAGATCCAAAAAACCTATGATTCCAGTAAGAGGGTTCTTAAATTCATGCATGGTAATTAACCCAATTGCATGTTCTAATCTTTCAACTCGTTTTAGTTCGGGAGATAATATTTGTTTTTGCCTTAAAAGCCTGGTTTTAATTGCATTAATAACTTCGATCCCTTTAACTGGCTTTACCAAATAATCGTCAGCACCTAGCGACATTCCTTTACGGATATCCGAATACTCCGATTTAGCTGTCAGGAAAATAAAGGGGGTTTCGGAGCTGATAGTTTCTCTAAACTCATTAAAAAATGAATATCCATCCATTCTAGGCATCATGATGTCGCATAAGATGATATCAGGCATAAATTCAACGCATTTCGCAAGGGCTTCCAATCCATCAAAAGCAACCATCGTGTCAAAACCATTCAATTCTAAGATCTCTTGAAGAGTTTCAACTAAACACTGCTCATCTTCAACTAAGAACACTTTGATTTTGCTCACAAATAATTAATTAAATTAATCTCTTTAGTCATTAGGGTTAACATGAATGGCTAAAAAGTAAAAATAACCGCTTATTTAGTTTGATATTAAAATTATTTAGTCGATTATTATTACTTATTAACCAAATATTTTTTTTATTCCATACAAATTTGCAAAATAATATAACTTAATCGTTAATAATTAATTTAAACCAATTATTAAGCAGATTTTTGGAAGCATATTTACTAAGTCCAAATATGGAAGTATCGTTCTTCAAATCAAACTTTTTTCGGTTCCTATTGTTATTAGCTAATTTTTTATAGAATGTTGAATATGCAAGAGAATATTTTAGAATTAAGTACACATCCATTTGCTGTTTTTTCGGCAGAAGGATCACTGCTTTACCAAAATAAAATTTTTGCATCATTTGAAGACATAATCATTAATGAGAAAAATCTTACAAGAAACACTTTCTTATTATTACTTACTGAAATAGTTTGTCAGCCTTTATCCTCAGATCTATTACACATTTATGCAAATAAAAAATTCTATGAATTTATTATACAAATAAATAGTTCAGATAATTCAATTATTTTAAATGGCTCAGATATAACTAGAGCAAAAGAAGCTGAAAAAAATAATGAGTTAACGTTAAATCAGTTAGACATCTTGGTGAATAATAGTGAAGATTGTCTGTTAATGGAAGATGAAAACAGAAAGATCATTTTCACTAATCAAAAATTTATAGACCTTTTTGGCATTCCCGCTACTCCAGAACAAATGATTGGAGTTGACTGCTCTGAATCTGCTGAACAGAGCAAGGCATTTTTTAAAAACCCAGAACTCTTTGTTTCCAGAATCAAAATCTTATTACATAACAAATTACCTGAAGAAAGGGAGATTCTTGAAACAGTTACTAACAAAACTTTAGAAAGAAATTACCATCCTGTTTTTATCAATAATAAATATAGAGGCCATTTGTGGACCTATAAAGACATTACATTAGATATTGAATTAAAAAAAGGGATCGAAGTTCAACGAAATTTTTATCAAAATGTGTTGAATAATATACCTGCAGATATTGCGGTATTCAGTAAAGATCATACCTATTTATTTGTAAATAAACATGGTATAAAAAATGAAGAACTGAGAGAATGGATGATTGGCAAAAAGGATGAAGACTATGCTCAATTAAGAAATAAGCCAAGCACATTAGTTAAAACAAGAAGACACTATTTTAATCAGGCCCTAGAAAGTAAAAAAATATTTTCCTGGGAAGATGAAATAAAAATTACAGACCATGAAAGTCAATATGTACTTAGAAACTTTTATCCATTATTAAATGATCAGGGAGAGATTGAATTAGTGATTGGATATGGTATCGATATTACTAATAGAAAAAGAGTAGAAAAGCAAATATTGGCAAATCTTGAAAAAGAAAAACAACTAACAGAATCTAAATCTAATTTCATAACAACAGTGTCTCATGAAATAAGAACCCCACTTTCTATAATAAGTCTAAGTGCAGAAGCTATGCAGATGTACTGTGAAATGCTTCCCGATACATTAAAGATGAAGTTTGATGGTAAACTTATACAAATCACCTCTGAAATTGAACGGCTAACAAATATTATTAGTGAGGTAATATCCATTGAAAAAATCGAATCCGGCGCTTACTCATTAATAAAGCAACCTTTTAGTTTCAAGGATCTAATTCTAACCTTGGTTGAGAGGCAATCAGGAATTCAAGAAGATGGAAGAAAAGCAAAGCTTAAAATTATTGGAAAGGATACCCTAATTATAGGAGATAAATTAAAATTAACGATTGCTGTAGACAATGTTTTGTCAAATGCTTTTAAGTACTCCCAAAAAATGCCAGCTCCAAGTGTTACCGTTACATTTTTATCAAAGAAATTACAAATAAAAATAATTGATAATGGTCTTGGAATTCCTGAAACCTATTTTCAAAAATTGTACAAGCTTTTCGAAAGAGCTGATAATGTTGCCCATATTAGAGGCACTGGCATTGGTTTGTTTTTAGTAAAACAGATCATTGAATTACACAAAGGTTCTATCCAATACCAATCAAATCCAGAAAGTGGCAGCATCTTTACCATCAGCTTACCCTATCAATAAAAAAGCCGCCTATTAAATTGGCGGCTAATTAACTAGTAAGCTTTGGTTTCCCAATAAATGGGTATAAAACCTACAACAAGCAATCGTTAGTAGTATGCTAAAATAATTGATTCCTTTTAACTCACAAAGGATATGTGTAATATTTACACGTTATCGTTCATGCTTCAAAACATCAGCGAATT
Organism: uncultured Bacteroidota bacterium; assembly: GCA_903927185.1. Classification (GTDB taxonomy): domain Bacteria; phylum Bacteroidota; class Bacteroidia; order Chitinophagales; family Chitinophagaceae; genus Sediminibacterium. The sequence continues at coordinate 22,343 of CAIYLW010000100.1, read as the reverse complement.
ATCCCGTTTAATTTTACGTGAGAATATATTAAACAAAATATCTAACAATAATTTATAAAACAAAGATTCGAAAATTTCTAGCCATTTCTTAGGTTTGTACAAAGTCCATCACCTATGCGTACAGTAATAGCTCTCCTTTCAGTGCTTCTTTTTTGCAATTTTCTATCGGCCCAAAATACAGATCCCAATAAGGAAAATGGGAAATTTAAAAAAGAGAATCTTTTTATTGGAACAGGAATAAACCTAGGGATTGCCAATAATTCTTTCAATGTGGGTATTAATCCCGAAGTTGGTTATAGTATTACTAAATGGCTGGATGCGGGACTTGCTTTTAACCTGAATTATCTTTCTCAAAACACATCTCCGTATAGCTCTGTGAAATACCAAAACTTAAGTTATGGTGCAGGTAGTTTTATTAGGATCTGGCCTGTTAGTTTCTTTCATATTCAAATTCAGCCAGAATATAATTGGATTAATTCTAATCAGAAAGATATGTCAACTGGAAATACCCTCAAATACAATTATAATGTTGGCAGCCTATTAGTTGGAGTTGGTTATGGATCACATTTCATTGGGAACCGCTATTCCTATGTGACTCTGATGATTGACGTTTTACAAAATAAAAATTCGCCTTATCGTGATCAATTTAATGATCCCATTCCAGTTTTCAAAGCTGGCTTTGGTATGTATCTTAAACCAAGCAAGAAATAATTTCTTCTGGACTTTTACAAACTATGAGCCGCTCTCGCCAGTTTTCATATAAAAATCCCTGGCTATCCATCATTTCTATATGTGCAATTAAATGAGTGTAATATCCATTGGAGTTTAGTAAAACAATTTTCTTATCATGAATATTGAGAGTATTCCAGGTTAGCATTTCAAACATTTCATCAAGCGTCCCATTTCCACCTGGAAGTATTATAGCAGCATCACACTGATCGTACATCATTTTTTTTCGAATATGCATATCTTTTACAACTATAAGTTCTGTTATTCCTTCATGCCCATGTTCCCATTGCATTAAAATTTCAGGAATAATACCAATTACTTTTCCACCATTTTCCATCACTGCATTTGCAACCGTACCCATTAATCCTTTATTACCTCCTCCATAAACAAGGCTAATATTATTTTCACTCATCATTTTCCCCAGATCACTAGCATGTTTTTCATACACCATATCTTTTCCGGATTTAGATCCACAAAAAACTGCAAAGCGTTTAATTTTCATAACACTAAATTTACAACTGAAAAATAGCTTAATTATTTTTACTAGTTTTCATTTTTTTAAACGTTAACCAATTCTTTATGTCGCCATTGCTACTTTTTTCATTTGTGATTATATACTTCTTAACGCTACTCTCTGTAGCTTGGTTTACTGGGAAAAATAGTACCAACGAATCTTTTTTTATTGGTAATAAAAGTAGTAATTGGATGCTAGTAGCTTTCGGGATGGTGGGCACCTCTTTAAGCGGTGTTACTTTTGTAAGTGTACCTGGGAATGTGGCTAAAGAAAGCTTTGCCTACTTTCAATTAACCATCGGATATATTCTAGGTTATATTCTAATTGCTTATGTTCTTTTACCCCTTTATTATCGATTAAATCTTACTTCTATTTATAATTATTTGATGACGCGCCTTGGATTTAAATCATATAAAACAGGTGCTTCGTTTTTTATTTTATCCCGAATTCTAGGCGCCACGGCCCGTTTATATTTAGTAGTTAATATTTTACAGGATGCCATCCTTAATAGCTTTGGTGTGCCATTTTGGGTAACCACACTCATTATATTATCTATGATTCTTTTGTACACTTTTGAAGGAGGTGTAAAAACGATTGTTTGGACAGATACACTTCAAACTAGCTGTATGTTATTAGGTCTAATCATTTGCGTAGTATATATTTTAAATAATCTTCACATCGGATTCGCTGGAAGTATTGAAGCCCTGTCGCAAAAAGGATATTCTAAAATTTTCTTTACGAACCCTATGGACCGCCTTTATTTTGTTAAACAAATATTGGCTGGAGCATTTATTACAGTAACGATGACAGGCATGGATCAAGAAATGATGCAAAAAAACATCTCAGTTAAAAATCTGAAAGACTCTCAAAAGAATGTTATCAGCATGTCAATCGTTCTTGCATTTTCTATTTTAATTTTTCTATACCTAGGTGGATTATTATATCTGTTTGCGGGTCAACAAGGGGTTACTGAAATTGGTGATAAATTATTTCCAGCTATCGCATTACATCATATGCCCCCATTTGTTTCTGTAATCTTTATTATTGCACTTATCTCTGCCCTTTTTCCAAGTGCTGATGGGGCTATAACTGCATTAACCTCTACCTTTTGTATCGACATATTAGGTATTCAAAGAAACGATGCTCTAACAGACGAAAAAAAGAAAAAGATCCGTCAAAGAGTACACCTTTCTTTTGCATTAGTATTTCTTTTGTTTGTCCTCTTATTTAAACAAGTGAATAGTGCCAGCATGATTACTGTAATTTTAAAAGTGGCTAGTTATACTTATGGTCCAATTTTAGGATTGTTTTCATTTGGTATATTATTAAAAAGAAATGTAAAAGATAAACTAGTTCCATTCATTTGTTTGGCAGCCCCATTCCTCTGTTTTATTATCGATTATAATCAAGATAGCTTGTTAAAGAGCTTTAAATTAGGACCAGAATTATTAATCATCAATGGCTTTATTACCTTTTTAGGACTTTTAATGGTGTCCAAACCTCAAAAAGTCATAGAATAGATTAATTTCGCCCGATGGAATTAGTCCATCCTCTTGTTGAAGCATACGCTGCAAAATATAGTTCGCCCGATATTGGTTTATTAGAGCTAATACAAAGCGAAACAAATAGTTCGCATCCGCATGCGCATATGCTCAGCAGCCCGGTTCAGGGAAAGATGCTCTCTTTTTTGAGTAAAATGATCCACCCGGAAAGAATCCTTGAAATTGGCAGCTTTACAGGCTATAGTGCCCTATGTTTAGCAGAAGGCTTAACTAATTCAGGAGAACTTCATACCATCGAATTAAGACCAGAAGATGCCCAGACAGCTGCATCAAATTTTAGTAAATCCAATATGAATAAGCAAATACATTTGCATATTGGAAATGCCAAAGAAATCATACCTACCCTTCCTTATGAATGGGATTTGGTATTTATAGATGCAGACAAAACTGGATATATCGATTATTACGAATTAATTGTGCCTAGATTAAGTAAAAATGGCTGGATTATTGCAGATAATGTATTATTCCACGGGCAAGTGTTGGAAGAGCCCCTATCAGGTAAAAACGCTAAAGCAATACATGCATTTAATGAACACGTATTGGCCGACGAAAGAACTGAACAGATATTATTAACAATTAGAGATGGTTTATTTCTAATTAAATTGAAGCATTCATGAAGCGAATTATTCTATATATATTTTTGATACTCAATTCTAGTCTTCACGCACAAAGTGAAAGAGCAGAAGCTTATATCAATAAATATAAAGACCTCGCAATTTCAGAAATGCAAAGAACTGGAATCCCAGCATCAATTACTTTAGCCCAGGGAATATTGGAATCTCAATTTGGCGAAAGTGATCTAGCTGTTAATGCGAATAATCATTTTGGGATTAAATGTAAAACTGAATGGACAGGTCAAAAAACTTATCATGATGACGATTTAAAAAAAGAATGCTTCCGAGTTTACCCTTCTGCAGCAGAATCGTATAAAGACCATTCCAATTTTTTAATGACTCGTGAATGGTATTCTTTTCTATTTAAACTAGAACCAACTGATGATTCTGGTTGGGCCTATGGATTAAAAAAAGCAGGCTATGCCACTGAAAAAGATTATCCGCAAAGATTATTAAAGTTGATCAATGATTATCAGTTGCAACAATACAGTTTGGCTGCCTTAGGTAAACCTTTTACCGAAACAACCTCAAGTAACATTGCAAGTAATAAGAATTTAAAAAAACAAAGAATTATAAATCAACCTGATACCCAAACAAACGCAAGTACTCAAGTTGCTGAAACGGAACCCGCAGTTGTAAAAAAATCAATTGAAGCTACAGAGCCTGAAGAAAAAAATGAAGCTGAAATAGAAGTAAAAAAACAGGTGAACAATGAAGCTGAAATAAAAAAGATTTCTCACTATCCTACATCTGTTTTCACAATAAATCATTCCCGTGTAATTTATGCTGAAGCGGGTATTTCATTGCTAAGTATTGCCAACAATTATAATATTTCATTAGGTAAACTGATTGAATTCAATGAGATTTCCGAATCAGATATTTTATCAGAAGACCAATTGATTTTTTTAGAAAAGAAATTAAAAAAGGGTGCTTCCGATTTCCATATTTCAACAAGTAATGAAACACTTGCTATCATTAGTCAAATAGAAGGAATTAGATTAGAAAGCTTATTGGAATATAATAAATTAAAGAAAGATGCTCCATTGCACGATGGGGATAAAATAAACTTAAGAGCACCAAATGTATTAGTCAATAGCAATAACGTTAAACAACCGAAATAATATTACCATGTCTATAATACATTTGCACGGCAAATCATTTGAGCCGTTCTTGCCCGAAGCTTTAATACAAGAAAAAGTAAAAGAATTAGCTGAGCAATTAGATAATGATTATACTGATAAAAAGCCTTTGTTCATCGCGATATTGAACGGCTCGTTTATGTTCGCCGCAGACATTTTTAAATATCTTACTATTGAAGCTGAAATTTGCTTTATCAAACTAGCTTCTTATAAAGGAACAAAATCAACTGGTCAGGTTATTACTGCTATTGGACTTGATACAGACATTCATAATAGGCATGTAATTATATTAGAAGATATTATTGATACAGGCAAAACAATGAACGAGTTTCTTCCGCAGCTCTTCAATCAACAACCAGCATCTTTAAAAGTGGCCATCTTATTACACAAACCAAATGCTACAGAATTTAATATAAAAATTGATTACTGCTGTTTTTCTATACCGAATAAATTTGTATTAGGTTACGGATTAGACTATGACGGATACGGAAGAAACATTAAAGAGATATATCAAATAATTGAAGAGGGGAAAAAGTAAAAGTCAAAATTAATAAGTCAAAAAAAGAGCCGCTGAATATTCAACGGCTCTTATATTTTAACTAAATGCTTCTCTTACCCGATCAAAAAAGCTCTTGTCACTTTTATTCGGATTAGGTTTGAAGTTTTCGCTATGATTTAATTTTTCAAGTATTGCTTTTTCCTCTGAAGACAGATGTTGCGGAGTCCAAACATTTACATGTATTAATTGATCGCCTCTTGTATATCCTTGTACTTCTGGAAACCCCTTTCCTTTTAAACGGAAAATTTTTCCGCTCTGCGTTCCAGGGGGGATTTTAATTTTTGCACGGCCATCAATGGTTGGAACTTCTACCTGGGTTCCAAATGTGGCATCAGGAAATGAGATGTGTAAATCAAAAGCAACATTTAATCCATCGCGTTGTAATTCTGCATGTGCTTCTTCTTCGATTTGAATGATTAAATCTCCATTTGCGCCACCTCTTTCGCCTGCATTTCCTTTTCCATTCATGCTCAATTGCATGCCTTCATGCACACCCGCAGGAATATCAATGCTAATTGTTTCCTCACCGTAAACTCTTCCTTCCCCTTTACAGCTGGTACATTTTGCAGTTACTGTAGTACCTTCTCCATTACAGGTAGGACAAGTTGTAACAGTTTGCATCTGTCCGAGGAATGTATTAGACACTCTTCTAACCTGACCGCTGCCATTACAAGTATTACAAGTTTGAACACTTCCTTTATCTTTTGCACCACTACCAGAACAAGTATTACAAGAAACGTGCTTTTTAACTTTCACATTCTTAGTAACTCCTTTCGCCATTTCCTCAAAATTGAGTTTCAGCTTGATTCGCAAATTGCTTCCTCTCTGACCTCTAGCTCTTCCGCCGCCGCCGCCTCTTGAACGACCTCCTCCACCAAAGAAATTGCTAAACATATCGTCGCCAAAAATATCGCCGAATTGGCTGAAGATATCATCGGTATTCATGCCGCCGCCAAAACCACTACCGCCACCGGTACCAGGTCCAAAAGCTGCATGCCCAAAACGATCGTATTTGGCTCTTTTATCTGCGTCACTTAATATTTCATAAGCGCTAGCTGCTTCTTTAAATTTCTCTTCGGCTTCTTTATCGCCAGGGTTGCGATCCGGATGAAACTGCATCGCCACTTTACGATAAGCTTTTTTAATCTCATCTGCAGTAGCTGATTTAGTTACGCCTAGTATTTCATAAAAGTCTCTTTTCATGTGCTAATAAGTATGCAATTAATTACCAACAACAACTTTGGCAAAACGAATCAATTTATCATTAAGGTAATATCCTTTCATTACTTCATCCAGAATTTTGCCTTTAAGATGAGGCTTTGGTGCTGGTATTTCTGTGATGGCTTCGTGCTTTTCTACATCAAATTCGGTATGGATACTTTCCATCGCTTTTACACCTTTTCCATAAAGGGTGGAACGAATTTTATTGAACACTATTTGAACGCCTTCTTTCTGTAAAGCAATATCAACATTTGAATTCAATTGTTTTTCAGCACGATCGCAATCGTCTAAAACATCTAATAATGATACAATTACATCTTTACCAGCTGTTTGAATCAGATCAAGACGCTCCTTTGCCGTTCTTCTGCGAAAATTATCGAATTCCGCCATCAATCGTAAATACTTATCTTTTTGCTCCTGTAATTCTAGTTGCAATTTTTCCAATTCCGACTCTTCTGCTAATGGTTCATTTAATTTGGAACTACCAGCTGCATTTTCGTCAGTATTAATATCTATTTGTTCGTTTTCGGCGTTCTGCTGCACCACTTTTTCGTCTTGAGTCATAAAAAAACATTGTTCTGTACTTTGTCAAAAATTTTGCCAAGCAAGGGAAAGGGAAAAAATGACAGGGAAAACTAACAATAATAGCAATTTGGACACAATTCGCACTTAATTTGACAGAAGATGCATTTAGCAAATGAAAGGGCTAATTGGACTAGCTATTGCATTCACCTATATTTGCCCAATGACAAAAGTATTTCTTCGAAAAAAAATTGCACCACGAATAGCAAATGGTCATCCTTGGGTTTATGGAAATGAAGTAGAGAAAATTGATGGAGAAGTTATTGCCGGAGATATTGTAGATGTTTATTATAGTGCCGAAAAATATGCAGGAAGAGGCTATATCAATCCACAGTCGCAGATTCTTGTAAGATTATTAACGCGCAAACAAGAAACAATCGATGAAGCTTTTTTTTATAGCAAGATTTTAAAAGCTTGGCAGTACCGACAAAAACTTGGTTATACCGAAAATTGTAGGCTCGTTTTTGGAGAGGCCGATGAACTACCCGCATTAATTATTGATAAGTTCAACGATTATTTTGTTATCCAGACGCTTTCTTTGGGCATTGATAAATGGAAAGATGCGATTGTAAAAAGTTTACAATCCATATTTCAACCGAAGGGAATTTATGAACGTAATGATGTTCCAGTAAGAGGACTTGAAGGACTACCTCAACAAAAAGGATTTTTGACAGCGCCATTCGATACCAATATTCAAATAATAGAAAACGGTTTGAATTTTTTTGTTGAAATCGAAAATGGACAAAAAACCGGCTATTTTTTAGACCAGCAGGATAATCGAAGAGCCATCAAAAATATTGTAGTTGGAGCCGATGTATTAGGTGCATTTACCTATACAGGAACTTTTGAAATTCAGGCAGCTCATTATGGGGCAAAAAGTGTTTTAGGTCTCGATATTTCTGAACAAGCAGTAGCACAAGCTAATAAGAATGCAGCTTTGAACGGATTGGATGCAATTTGTAAGTTCGAAGCAATGAATGCTTTTGACGTTTTGAAACAGTGGGGAAAGGATGGAAAGAAATTTGATGTTGTAATGCTGGACCCCCCTGCATTTACCAAAAGCCGAGAAAACATTGCCAAAGCATTAACTGGTTATAAAGAAATAAATTTAAGAGGTATGAAGCTTCTTAAAAACGGAGGATTTCTGGTTACTTCCAGTTGTACTAATTTGGTAAATCCCGAAATGTTTTTACAGTGTATTGATCAAGCTGCAAAGGATGCCAGAAAACGAATTAGACAAGTAGTATTCCAAGCTCAATCGAGCGATCATCCAATTATATGGGGTATGGAAAATACTAACTACTTAAAGTTTTTAATTGTTGAGGTATGCGATAGGTAAAGAATTATTTATTTACCTGGAACTTACCAGATTCTACAATCTTTCCACTGACATCTACCAATTGATAGATATAGAGACCACGCATGTAATTATCATCTAAATTGATATTTATTTTACTCTCATTAATATGTATTTCAGTCATTTTTTTTCCGTAGAAAGCAAAAACCTGAAGAGAGTACGTTCGATCTACCGATTTATCGAATTCGAAGATGATATAAGAGGTAGCTGGGTTGGGGTATGCTTTTGTGATTTTAGTGGTGATAAGTGTCTCACCTCCGCCAATAGTTGTAACAAAGCTGCTACCAACTACTAATATACTAATTAAAAGGATGGTGTATAAATACTTCATACGCATAATCACATAACAAAATAAAGCAATAAACTCGAGAATATCAAGTTAATCAGGCAAATGATATAAGAAAAGAGTCGGCCACTGACGAAAACGTTGTATGACCGACTCTTCTATTTTAAGCTTTTAAGGATGCTAAACATTCTTGAATAGCAATAAAATTAGGTAAATCGCCAGGTGTTGGACATACTTCAGCATAACGAATCACGCCTGTATTGTCTACCACAAAAGCCGCCCTTTTGCTAACACCCTGCATTTCAAATGCAGGAAAAGTTTCATATAAAACTCCATAAGCCTTAGCAGCTGCTTTATTAAAATCACTTAACAAAGGAAAATTTAGATTTTGTTCCCCTTTAAATTTACCTAGAACAAAAAGTGAATCAACCGAAACACCTAATACTTGTGCATTAGTGTTATTGTATAACCCGATATTGTCTCTAATATTACATAGTTCTGCTGTACAAACTCCTGTAAATGCCAGCGGAAAGAAAAGGATAACAGTATTTTTATCTGTACCTCCTAGAGATACTTGATTTTTTTCTGTATCATACAGAGAAATAACGGGGGCTTTTTCGCCAACTTGAATACTCATTTATTTGGTTTTTAGTGTTGCAAAATACGATTTCATTCTAAAGCTTCATCAGAAAGGAAGCATAAAAATCACAACAATTGGTTAATTGAAAGGTTCATAAATAACAGAAAAAGAGGTTTATCCAATAATCTAGACAAAGTAGGTTTAATTAGGGTACAAACGAGTAGGGGTAAATTTCTGAATTACTTTATCTCTATCACCCACAGCAATTACAGAATCGATCAAGGTTTTAAACTGATCAGGATGAGTTTCAAAGAATTTATAGCTATCATAAAATTGTTTTTTACTGATATGGTGTATTAGAAAAACCTGTTCGTAAATTTGAAAATTTTCATTCAATCTTTTATGTAAAGTATCCTGAATACTAGTTTGTGTATACCATTCATCAGTCTTAAGAATATCCCATAATACCAGTTTCATGGAACTAATAGGTAATAGTTTAGCATTGGTATTTTTTGTTTTGCAAGCAACCATAATAAATACAGTAAACATCACAATCATTAAACGCCTCATTCTCATTGTAATTCCTGTTTATATTTCGCTGCATTCACGATATCTATTTCACTAACAATTTCTATTATTCTTGATTTTTCTTGTGGCATGGCATTTTTAAATATGCCGATTATTTCCTGAGACTTCCCTTGCATAAAAAACTGAAGGATCATAGTATTAGGATTCTCTCTATTAAAAGCCTTCAGTTGAATAAGTGCTTGTAATATATTAGATCGCGCTTCAGCTTCATTATCATACATTTTATCTAATCCAGTACGATAATAAGAATAGATAATATCGTGGATAATATTATACCTACTATTCACAATATTTTCATTGAGCCAATACCTATTTCTTAATCCATCAAATACACTCCAACCAGTAATCCCTTTCCCTTCCGGTGCGTTTGTAACTATATTCTGAGCCCTTGTAAAATTCACTTCACCCGATTTTGGACTAAATGAATCATTATCCATTCCGATAATGGTATACGCATAAAATGCAAATACAGCAGTTAGGTTTGCTACACTTGCCTCTGTTCCCTGAACCCTTGAATCATTAAATTCAACAGGTTGAAATTCTATGTATTTAAATAAAAAGTCAGGCTCCTGAAAGTTGATGAGGGCAGCTTTGTAAGATGAATTATAAACAGGTCGTGCTGCTTGAATTGCTATACTTCCTTTATAAACATTGGTTTCAACAACCGATTCAATATTGATAATGAAACTGCAATCAATTTTTTCAGTTACTCGATAGTTATCATTTGTCCACTTTCTGGTATTCAGGAAATTCGTAAGTTGATTTTGTAATGTGTTGAATACTTTTTTATCAACAGAGGTTCCTACTTTATTCGACATAACGGTTACACGTGCATTCAACTCCTGCGAATATGCATGGATTGAAATGAGACAAACAGATAGAGCAAAGAGAATATTTTTTTTATTCATGGTCTGGTATCAACCTAATTAGAACTTGAAAATAACAAAAAACGACAGCAGTTGCTGTCGTTTTCTATATTTTAGAACAATTTTATATTAACGGAACAAATCTTGTTCGTTATTTCTTCTATGGTAAATTTTGTTTTCCATGAATTCTTGAGTTGCAAGAATGGCCGGGTTAGGCATTTTCTCATAAGCTCTTGAAATTTCAATTTGCTCTTTATTTTCATGAATTTCTTCCAAACTATCGGTATGAGAAGCGAATTCTTCCAGTTTATTGTGCAATTCTTCTCTCAAAGAAATGTTTATCTGGTTAGCTCTTCTAGCAATAATTGCAATGGATTCGTATAAGTTACCTGTTTTTGCTTTGATCTCAATCAGGCTTTTAGTTTCCACAACGCTGGCAGTGTTAGCGCTCATTTGCCTTCTTAATTTACTCATTTTTTCAGGTTTTTTAAAAAATTATTTGATTGTGTTTTATATTTCGCTACTTCTTGTAAGTACTTACTTCCGCTAAAACGTTCATTAAAATCAGCACATTCAAACACCACTTTTTCGTAGCGCTCTCTTTGCCTATCTTCAAAACTCATTTCAGCATATTTAAAGTACGACTTGATTACAAGTAATTTATACTCATCTGCTTTCTTTGAATCCGGAAAGTTATCAGAAACATTTCCAAACGCAATGGCAGCTGCTTTATAAAACCCCAGGTCGAAATATAAACCTGCGCTTTTAAAATCTTTAGCTTCCAATTTTTCTCTACACTTATCAATGATTTCAGCTGCTTCTTTACTCTTTGAAGAATTAGGATGTGTATTGATAAATGTTTGCATCAAACCGATAGCTTTATTAGTATTAGTCTGATCCAAGTCGATTTTAGGTGATTGCTTAAAATAGCAATTTGCCCGCATATAATCGCACTCCTCAACTTTAGTACTGTTCGGAAAACTTTCTACGAAACTTTTGAATAAATTCTCCGCATTCAAATAGTCTTTCTCGTAGTAATAAGAATAAGCAAACTTGTAATAAGCTTCTTCATATCCTGGAGTACCTTTTATAAAAGGAAAAATATCCTCATAAAGCTGCTGTGCGTAATTATAGTTTTTCGCCTCATAATACTTATCCGCCATTTTGTGTTTATACTCAAAATCCTTACTCTTCACAATTTTCGAAAACTTGTTCGAGCATGAGCTAAAAAGTAAAACCAAAATCAAAAATGAGAGAATCCTATTCATACAAGTGGACAAAATTAGTTAATATCGGGCAATATATAAACTCGTATTCTAGTTTAACCTTACCGCTCGTTAAGATTTACCTAAAAAGGCTGTTTCGCCTGAGCGGAACAGCCTTTTTGTATTGAAAACTTACAATTATTGTTTGTCTCCTTCGCCTTCCTGCAGTTTAGCCTTAATTTCAGCAAGTGCACTCAAGTCGCCCAAAGTAGTTTTTTCTACTTTAGCCTGAATGTTCTTAACTGCTTTCTTAGTGCTTTCTGTTTCAGCTTTTGCTTCTTTCTTTGCAGTTTCTTTCACTTCAGCTACAGCTGCTTCCCAGATACGTGCATGACTCAATACAATACGTTTTTCGTTACGATCAAATTCGATCACAACAAACTGAGTAGTTTCGTCAGATTTCACAGTTGATCCATCTTCTTTATTCAAGTGACGGTTAGGAGTGAATCCTTCTAAACCATATTGTAATTGTACTAATGCGCCTTTATCGTCTTTACGGGTAACAGTTCCTTCATGAATAGTTCCTACTGCGAAAGTATCTTCTAATGCATTCCAAGGATCTTCTTCTAATTGCTTATGTCCTAACTGCAATTTGCGGTTTTCCTTATCAATGCTTAAGATAATAATGTCGATATACTCACCCACTTTAGTATAATCAGTTGGGTGATTGAAACGCTTCAACCAGCTCAAGTCGCTGATATGAATCATTCCACCAATACCTGGTTCTAATTCAACGAACACGCCATAAGGAGTAATATTCTTTACTAATCCTTTATGCTTGCTGTTTTCCGGGAATTTAGTTTCAATAGTGCTCCAAGGATCTTGGCTCATTTGTTTGATGCTCAAGCTCATCTTACGTGCATCTTTGTCCAGAGTAACCACTTTTGCTTCGTACTCATCACCCAACTTAAAGAATTCTTTAGCGTTGATTGGAGTGTTAGCCCAAGTAATTTCAGATACGTGAACAAGACCTTCAACACCAGGTTGAATTTCTAAGAAAGCACCGTAATCTTCAATGTTTACTACTTTACCTTTTACAACTGAACCTTCAGCTAAACCTTCAGGCAACACATCCCAAGGGTGTGGAGTCAATTGTTTTAAACCAAGGCTGATACGTTTTTTGTCGTCGTCGAAATCTAAAACCACCACTTGTAATTTCTGATCCATCTTCACCACTTCGCTTGGGTGAGAGATACGACCCCATGAAATATCGGTGATGTATAATAAACCATCCAAACCGCCTAAGTCCATAAATGCACCGAAGTCTGTAATATTTTTTACTACACCTTCTAATACTTGGCCTTTTTCTAGTTTGCTCATGATCTCTGCACGTTGTGCTTCGATATCGCTTTCGATTAATGCTTTATGAGATACAACGGCATTCTTAATTGTTTCGTTGATCTTAACTACTTTAAACTCCATTGTTTTACCAACAAACTGATCGTAATCAGTTACAGGTTTCACATCGATCTGAGATCCTGGTAAGAAAGTTTCCATTCCAAATACGTCAACTATCAAACCACCTTTGGTTTTGCTTGTAACGGTACCTGTAATAACTTCTCCAGTTTTATGAACTTCTACAATACGCTCCCAAGCACGGAAGATTCTTGCAGATTTACGGCTCAAGTGTAGATTTCCACCTCTGTCTTCTTTTTCAACCACCATTACTTCTACATCATCACCAATTTTCAATCCCTGAACATCGCGGAATTCGTTCAAAGAAATCAAGCCATCACTTTTAAAACCAATGTTAATTACAACATCTGTTTTAGTTAAAGCAACTACAGAACCTCTTACGATTTCGCCATCAGCGATTTGTACAAAAGTGTCATCATACACTTTATCGTACTTCATTCTTTCAGTTTCCGCATAAGAGCTAACATTACGTTTGTCAATGCTCCAATCGAAATCATCATGTGCAGTTTCAACAGCAACTGGTGCTTCAACGATTGCAGTAGGGGCTTCAGCCACTTCTTCTGCTACAGGTGCATTTGTTGTCGCAGTAGGAACTTCAACAGCTTCTAAAGCTGCAGCGTTCTCCTGTGCATCTGCGTTTAATTGTTTCAAGAAAAATTGCATAATATATCCCCGAGGGTTTATAATTCGGGGCTGCAAAGGTAAGGGAATAGCACTTAAAACAAGGTTTTTAGCTTAAAAACACAAGTTTTCCCTTCATTTATATATCGACTAAATTCATTTTTTGTTACTTTTTCGTCAATCCCTCCTAGATATTATCTAAAGATTATATTTATTCCCAAAAAAAATACATGAAAAAAGCAATAACTATTCTAACACTGATCTTATTGGGATGCGGTAAAAACAGTGATCATCATTCCATCATTGTTCCAGATGTTATTCAAGCAAATAATACTCGGGGAAATATTGTGGGCCTTATTTTATTATACGACGAAGATGGAAAAGCGATTTCTGATAAAAGTGGAATAACAGTTAGCATTGATCATAGTTCGGTAAGTACCCAAACAACTATTGATGGTAAATTCCAATTGGATTCTATTCCTTCCGGCACTTATGATATTAGTTATTCTAAAACCGGATTTGGAACTGGTAAAATCATGGGCTTATATCATGAAGCAGCTAATCATACCCCTACATTAATTAAAAAAAGTGAGTCGATGGCAGTAAATTCAACACTTGCAATTAGTAATATAATTGTTCAAGCTTTTGAACCTGCTATCCAACAACTAGGCACCAATGGTTTGCATATTGTTCCTGTATTTGATAATACTTCAGATAAAGAAAAATGGGTTCACTTATTTTTTTCAGCCAATGCCAATGTGAATGCTTCTAATTACCAAGCCGATTACAAAATAAAAACTTCTGGTGCTGCAAATCAGTTTAATAATTATAACATGACAACCAGATGGTTTGAATCACTGGGCTTTAATAAAGGCCAAACTATTTATGTGAATGCTTATGGTGATAGCTTCTTAGCAGATTCTTATACAGACCCTATTAGTAATCAAACTATTTTTCCAAGTCTAAGTAATAAACCGAGTACAACGGTTTCGTTTACGATTCCATCAAAATAAAATTAGAACTGATAACCCCAGGCGTGAGTTTGGGGCTATCATTATTTTTACGACTGAATATAAGTATGCAAATGAGAAATTGTTTCTTGCTGCGTAAGAATGGTTTCTGTTATCACATCATTCATAGAAATGATTCCTATTAACTTATCCTTTTCTATTACCGGCAAATAACGAATACGAATAGACGACATCAGCAGCATACATTTCTCAACTGTATCGTTTAGTTGAACTGGGGGAAATTCTGTGGACATGATTTCTGATACAGGAGTATCACTAGAACTTTTCCCTTTCAAAACAATTTTACGGGAATAGTCTCTTTCTGTAATGATCCCAATAAACGATTCATCTTCAACTACCACTAAAGCACCAATATTCTGCTCCGACATTATCTCTAATGCTTCAATTACAGACAAATTGGGAGACACGGTACTTACTTTATTTCCTTTCCTTTTAAGTATGTCGTTTACTTTTCTCATAAGCTGGTTTTGAATCTATAATTTAAGTATTCTATTGGATTTTTACAAGATTTTTTTTGCCAATCAATGTGCCTAAAATAAACCTAGAGTTGGAGAAGCTGATGACTCCCATATTTTAATGAAAATTTATTCCAAACAAATTGGGGTATTCAAACATGTTCCCTAACTTAAAGTCATAAAACTTTAAAAATAAGCAATATGAAAAAAATGTTACTTGCCCTAATGGCTTTTGTATTCATCACCAGTTTCACTTTCGCTCAGAAAAAAGAAGCTGCAAAAGCAAAACCAGCCGAAAAAGCTAAAACTGAAAAAGCTGCCCCTGCAGCTAAACCAGCCGCCGCTCCTGCTGCTGCACCAGCTGCTGGTCCAACTAAAAAAGACGGTACCCCAGATAAGCGTTATAAAGAAAATAAAGAAGCTGCAAAACCAGCTGGTCCAACTAAAAAAGACGGCACACCAGATATGCGTTATAAAGCAAACAAAGACGCTGCTCCTAAGAAAAAAGGATAACCGAAATTGGCTTATAAAAAGCGCCCTTCTGAGCAATCGGAATCGGGCGCTTTTTTATGATTTAGAAATGGCATTTGCTGCAATCCAACCACTTGTCCAGGCGTTCTGAAAATTAAATCCGCCGGTAACCCCATCGATATCCATAATTTCTCCAGCAAAATATAGCTGTTCTATTTTTTTGCTCTGCATGGAATTGGGGTCAATTTCACTCAATTTAATTCCTCCACAGGTAACAAACTCTTCTTTAAATGTGGTTTTACCATCCACTATAAATTCACCTGCTGTTAAATTTTTAATTAATTTATTTTGCTCTTTCGAGGGAAGATCAGCCCACCTGGTTTCCTCTTTTATTTCAGACAAAACCAAAAGGTAATTCCAAAGTCTATTAGGCATCCCAAATGGATTTTTATTGGCCATTTTTTGAGCAGCAAGTTCATTTCTTAAGTTATGCCATGACGCACGTAAACCTTGCTCCGTATAATCACTCAACCAATTTACCATAATGGTAAATTTATAAGAAGCATCTGCTAGGGTTCTAGCCCCCCATGCAGATAATTTAAGAATAGCAGGGCCACTCATCCCCCAATGAGTAATTAGTATGGGGCCTTGTTCCACTAATTTAGTACCCATTATTTTTACTGTTGCCATTGGTACTGAAAGGCCCATTAAAGCAATAATTTTATTGCCAGGCATATTGAAGGTAAATAAGGAAGGTACGGGATTTTCAATAGTATGTCCCAGCGCTAACAACCAATCAAACATTGCAGCTTTTGGATAGCCACCATTAGCAATACATAGAAATTCTGCTTCTAATTTTCTATAATTTGATGTAGTTAATATAAAGAGCTCAGCTTTTTTTTCGATCGTTTTAATTTCTGTTTGTAATAAAACTTTAACGCCGTATTTATCAGCTTCATTTAATAAGCAATTGATAATAGTTTGTGAGTCGTTAGTTGCTGGAAACATCCTACCATCAGCCTCTGTAATCAATGCTACATTTCTCTCTGCAAACCATTGTATGGTATCGGTAGTATTAAAATAATGAAATGCTTTTTTTAGAAAATGCTGACCACGTGGATATTTTTTAACTAATTCAGGTATTTCAAAACAAGCATTAGTGGTATTGCATCTTCCACCGCCACTTACTTTTACTTTTGCTAATAATTTATTGCTTTTCTCAACTACAATTACTTCCAAATTTGGATTCATCCTTGCAGCATTAACTGCACAAAAAAAACCTGCAGCACCTCCTCCTATTACAATTAATTTATTGGGCATACTTTTTATTTCATCAACATTATTGCTGCAAATGTTTCGATACCATTCCACAAATTTAATAAACGAATATTTTCATTTTCTGCGTGCTGGTTATTGTCATGATTCGCTATCGGAACAGTGATAGTCTTTGCGCCTAAATATTTTTCAAAAACATATAATGGCAAACTGCCTCCCACTGACGGCATTAAGACAATTTGATCATTGGTTGTTGATTTTACAGCGGCAATAACTTTTTGTGCTATTGGTAAATCCATAGAAGTTCTTTGAGCATTGTATCCATCACTTAAAATAACTTTAGCGATTTTAGGATACATTTTTCTATCAGCTTCTGTGGGTTCTCGATCTATCACAAAATAGCCCTGCTTTTTAATATGTGCAACTACTTTATTATGTTGTTTTCTAAAATCATTTCCTAAAACCAAACGAAGATCAAGTGATGCAGTAGCTATTGTAGGAATAATATTACTCGACAACTTTCCTACATTCGCACTTTGTAACCCGTTAATATTTAATGAAGGATTAAGAATTGATTCAGCCAATGTGAATTGATTATTTTCTTGTACTAAAAATCCTAATTCATTTTTTAATGTAACATCTGGTGAAGGAATATCTTTTAATGCCTCTTTTTCTTTTATAGAAAGTGGGATAACATCATCATAAAACCCTTTTATTAAAACCTTCCCATTATCATCCTTCATACTTGACAATAATTTCGACAACATCATTGCAGGATTGGGGGCCCAATTACCATAATGACCACTATGCAGGGGGCGTTTACTTCCATAAACAGTTAATTCTATATGGGTGTCGCCACGAACTCCAAATGAAACCATTTTTTTCCCTGATTGATGCACTGGTCCATCACAGATAATCCAAAGATCGCTTTTTAATTGAGGAGCATATTTTTCAAGGATCTCATATAAATGATCTGACCCAGCTTCCTCTTCTCCTTCAAAGAAAAATTTTAAGTTATAGGAAGGATGATAGCCACACGAATTGATTGATTCATAAGCAGATAAAATAGACATGACGCCAGCTTTATCATCTGATGCACCTCTTGCATATATCCGCCATTGGGGGTCTATTTGATCAGCTTGATTTGGCCATTGAATAATACTTGCTTGACTTTCTAATGACCCATTTAATAAAGTAGGTTTAAAAGGATATAGCCCCTTTGCCCATTTAGTTGAATCAACAGGTTGTCCATCGTAATGCGCATAAAAAATAATTGTTTTAGTAGCTCCTGGATTATTTACTTCTCCATAAATCACAGGAGGTATTCCTAACGTTTTGGGTGACAATAATTGCACATTCGTAATGCCCCTAAGCTTCATCATTTGTTGAATGAAGACAGCATTTTTTTGAATATGAATGGTATCAGATGCGATATTGGGAATACTTAGAAAAGCAGTATACTCTTCTAACCATTGGTGCATCTTTTTTTCACGGAAAGCTCGAATATTTAAAACTTCTTTTGATTGTGCGGAAGCAGCAAATACTGAAAGAAATAAAAAAAATCCAACAATAATTTTTTGCATCGATCTACAGTTTTGCTGTAAGATACAAAAGCTAATAATAAGAACTGTTCAACTGTGGATTTGCTTTTTCAGCAGATTCGATAATACTGAAATCAGACAATATCAAAGCTTGATTTCTTTTCACACAAACATCATGTTCAAAATGCACAGAAACCTTACCATCAGCAGTTCTTACGGTCCAACCATCATCGTCGGTATATACTTCTTTCACACCCAGATTAATCATTGGCTCGATAGCCAATACTAAATTTTCTTTCATCTTAGGCCCACTGCCTCTTTTCCCATAGTTGGGAACCTGTGGATCTTCGTGTAAACTTTTACCCAAGCCATGTCCCACTAATTCGCGCACTACACCATAACCATATTTGCGTTCAGTATGGTCTTGAATAGCAAATGAAATATCTCCTACTCGATTATTGATTGTTGCTTTTTCAATGCCTTTGTATAAAGATTCTTTGGTAACTTTTACAAGTTGCAATACTTCCGGACTAACCTCACCAAGGATAAAAGTGTAAGCATGATCGCCATGCCATCCATTTAAAATCACTCCCATATCAATAGAAACGATATCACCATTTTTTAAAGGTTCATTATTTGGAAAACCATGAACCACTACATCGTTAACTGATGCACATATATGATGCGGATATCCGCGATAATTATAAAATGATGGAATGGCATTATTAGCCTTACAAAAATCTGCACAAATTTTATCGATTTCTAAAGTTGTCATCCCGGGTTTCAATACTTTAGCTACTTCCGTTAATGTTTTACTAACCATTAACGCTGCTTCTTTCATTAAAGCAACCTCCGCTTCTGTTTTATAATAAATCATATTGGGTCTTCTACTCATGATTAAAAAAAATAAACCTGTCAGGCACTTGCCAGACAGGTTTACTAAATATTCTATAACGTAATTAAATAGTTGAAGTAGACACTGTTTGACGCCCTTGAACACGACCGCTATTCATCAATCCATCATACTGACGCATTAACAAATGGGTTTCGATCTGTTGTAAAGTATCTAAAATTACACCAACCATAATTAATAAAGATGTTCCGCCAAAGAATGAACTAAAGCCTTGAGTTACCCCCAAACGTTGAGCAAAACCAGGCATAATACCCACCAATGCTAAGAAAATAGCACCAGGCAAAGTAATCTTATCCATGATTGATCCAATATAATCTGCTGTAGGCTGGCCTGGTTTTACACCAGGTACAAAACCATTATTTCGTTTAAGATCTTCAGAAATCTGCTTAGGATTAAAAATTAAAGCAGTATACAAGAAAGTAAATCCAATAACCATTACAGAATAGATTACCATGTACCAAACATTGCTATGATCGTTAAAAATCCGAACGATACCTTGAGCAGAATCAATATTAGTAAAAGACACCAATGTAGGCAAGAACATGATTGCTTGAGCAAAGATGATCGGCATTACACCAGCACTATTTACTTTTACGGGTAAAAACTGACGAGCACCACCAAACTGGCGGTTGCCTATAATTTGTTTTGCGTAGTTAACAGGGATTTTTCGAACACCTTGTACTAAAATGATCAAAGCCATAATCACAGCTACCAGAATGGCAACTTCAATTAGGAAGATTAACAAACCTCCGCCACCTTTTTGTTGTTTACTTCCAAATTCCTGAATCAGGTTTTGTGGAAGACGAGAAAGGATACCTACCATGATGATGATAGAAGTACCATTACCCAATCCTTTGTCTTGAATTTTTTCGCCTAACCACATTACAAACAGGGTACCTGCCGTTAAGGTTAAGATTGTAGAAAACCAAAAGAAAGGTTTATAAGCAACCAGGATTGCTTCTGCATATCCAGGGCTATTTAAATAACCTACATAAGCAGCAGCTTGGAAAATGGTTACGATTACGGTAAGGTAACGAGTCCATTGATTAATTTTTTTACGACCACTATCTCCTTCTTTCTGAACTTTTTGTAATTGAGGAACCAAGATGGTCATTAATTGCATAAAGATGGAAGCCGAGATATAAGGCATAATCCCCAGGGCTAAAATAGAAGCCTGAGAGAAACCACCCCCCGCAAACATATCGAAGATTCCTAAAAGACCATTGCTTTTAGAAGCTCTTTGAGCTGCTTCAATGCCATTTGGATCCAAGCCTGGCAATACTATGTGGTTACCAATACGATAGGTTAGAACGAGCCCCAAAGTAATAATAATCTTATTACGCAGCTCTTCAATTGCCCAAATATTCTTTAAAGTCTGTACTAATTTTTTCACTGATAACGTTTGTTAGAAGTTAATGCCTCAAAACCAAAAAAGACGCATCACCGATGCGTCTGGAAAGTTACAGTAAAATTACTTTACTATTTCAACGCTTCCGCCAGCAGCTTCAATTGTTGCTTTGGCTTTGTCGCTTAATTTGTTCACTTTGAACGAAAGTTTAGCTTTCAGTTCTCCAGTTGCAAGTATTTTTACTTTATCAGTTCTGCTGATCAAACCATTGATATAAAGGTTTTCCAGAGAGATTTCAGTGAATCCGTATTTCTCAACTAATTGGTCAAGCTGACCCAGATTAAATACTTTATATTCTACTCGGTTAATATTTTTGAATCCACGTTTAGGTATACGACGTTGGATTGGCATTTGACCACCTTCGTGAGCCATTTTGCTTTTGTAACCTGCGCGGCTCTGACCACCTTTATTACCCTTTGTAGAAGTACCGCCCTTACCGGATGCTTCACCTCTACCAATTCGGATTGCTTTGTGAACTGAACCAGCTGCTGGTTTTAGTGTGTGTAATTTCATCTTAATTTGATTTTGTACTTATGCGGGGAATCACCCCTCGCTTTAAAATTTAAAATTCGAAAGTAAAAATTAAAAAATAGGAAAGAAACAACAGTGAATACCACTAAAGCTCTTTCCTAATTTAAATAACGTTTACTATGCAATTTCTTCCACAGTAACTAGGTGGCTAACTTTATTAACCATACCTAAAATTTGTGGAGTAGCTTCAACTTCTTTTGTAGCGTTCAACTTATTCAAGCCAAGAGCTTGTAAAGTTAATTTCTGACGCTCTGGTCTGTCGATGCCGCTTTTAACTAATTTGATTCTAATCTTTTTCATGGAATATTTTTTTCGGTATTATCCGTTAAATACTTTCGATAATTTAACCGTACGAGTTTTTGCAACTTGTATTGGCTCTCTTAACAAACCTAGTGCTTTGATAGTTGCTTTAACCACGTTATGAGGATTAGCAGAACCAAGGCTCTTAGCAAGAACGTCAGTAATACCTGCGCTTTCAAGAACAGCACGCATACTTCCTCCTGCGATTACACCCGCTCCGTGTGCAGCTGGTTTAATTAATACTTTGGCAGCACCTTCTTTAGCCCATTGTTCGTGCGGAATAGTACCGTGCATCACTGGAACTTTAGTAAGA
This sequence comes from uncultured Bacteroidota bacterium, assembly GCA_903927185.1. Taxonomy (GTDB): domain Bacteria; phylum Bacteroidota; class Bacteroidia; order Chitinophagales; family Chitinophagaceae; genus Sediminibacterium. Next base: position 206 of record CAIYLW010000100.1, on the reverse strand, counting down.
TTCTTTTTAGCATCATCAATACCTTTGGCAATTGCTTCTTGTACTTCTTTAGCTTTACCTAATCCTTGGCCAACAACACCATTTCCGTTTCCTACAACTACAAGAGCAGAGAAACTGAAGGTACGTCCACCTTTTGTGGTTTTAACTACGCGGTTGATAGAAACTACTTTTTCTTTAAGTTCCATTTCGCCAGCGGCTTTTACCTT
>CAIYLW010000099.1 GCA_903927185.1 uncultured Bacteroidota bacterium | reverse complement strand
CCATATTGCCTGCAGCAGCCTTTCAAAATCAGAAATAGTTTTACCTGTATTAAAAAATGGAATTGTTTGGGGGGTATTAGATGTTGATAGTGAATTATTGAATCAATTCGATCAGATAGACCAATTTTATTTAGAACAGATACTCGCATTAATTGAACTTTAAAATGCTGATTATCAATAGAGATACTGGTCATAACATGTGATTTAAAAAATTTAATATAGATTTGCAGTATTCATATAGACTCTCTACCGACTGATTATCTACTTCCGTGACAAAGTTTCATCAAGTCAAATCCGGAAAGGTTATATACCACCTGAGCAATTTCAGGTGTTCATTTTAAATATTATTTATTTTGTTATTCGAACAATTAAGCCTCATTGAGCCCATATTAAATGCGCTCAAGAACGAAGGTTACACAACACCAACACCCATACAGGAACAAGCCATCCCAAGTATTTTGGAGGGCCGAGATTTGTTAGGATGTGCTCAAACCGGAACTGGAAAAACGGCTGCTTTTGCGATCCCAGTTCTTCAGTTATTATGTAAAGAAAAATATACAGGTCAGCCTAAAAAAGGTGGCATCAAGGCCCTGGTATTAACACCAACACGCGAGCTAGCGATTCAAATTGAAGAAAGCTTTGCGGCTTATGGAAAAAATTTAGGTCTAAAGCAATTAGTGATTTTTGGTGGTGTTTCTCAAGGAGCTCAAACCCATGCACTTCGCAATGGCGTAGATATTTTAATTGCCACACCTGGTAGATTATTGGATTTAATTCAACAACGATTTATCAGACTAAATGATGTTGAGTTCTTTGTGTTAGACGAGGCAGATCGTATGCTTGATATGGGTTTTATCCATGATGTAAAAAAAGTAATTACTCTCTTACCAGCAAAAAGACAAACCTTATTTTTCTCTGCAACCATGCCCGCTGAAATTAGTAATCTGGCTGGAAGTATTTTAAATAATCCAGTAAAAGTAGAAGTAACTCCCGTTTCTTCTACAGCAGAAACTATTCATCAAGCCATTTATTTTGTCGAAAAAGAAAATAAGAAATTATTATTAGCGCATTTATTAAAGGATAGCAATATTAAATCAGCATTGGTTTTTGCAAGAACTAAACATGGTGCTGATAAAATTGTGAAAGACCTCCACAAAGGGAATATTGTAGCTGAAGCTATTCATGGTAATAAATCACAAAATGCTCGTCAACGAGCACTTTCAAATTTTAAATCCGGACATACCAGAGTTTTAGTAGCTACTGATATTGCTGCCAGAGGTATTGATGTCGATAACCTTTCGCACGTAATTAATTATGAATTACCAAATGTTCCTGAAACTTATGTACACCGAATTGGTAGAACAGGTAGAGCTGGCGCAAGTGGTATTGCCTTTTCCTTTTGTGATGCAGAAGAAAAAGAATTCTTAAGAGATATTCAGAAATTAATTGGTATTCAAATTCCGTTGGAAGCAGAGCATCCTTATGCAATGGCCAATACTTCATTAAATAATATTTCTACATCTGCAAAACAAAAACCAGTTCAACGTCATTATCAAGCTAAAGAAAGAAGATCTTTCAGAGGTGGTGATCCTAGACGACATACTGGCAATCAATCTGCTAATAGATATTAAAAATAATAGCCGAATGGAAATTCCATTCGGCTATTATACACCATAAAAAACCTTCTTTATCTTATATACTTTGCCATGAATACTTCTATATTGTTGGCAGTAGTATTTTTAAAAATCATTTACTTTCTTAAAGCTTCGCTAATTTAAGATCAAATTTCAGTTCCACATCATTTCCAGTTTGAACTGTTCCCATCATAAATGTAGGCGCAGACATCCCAAATTCTTTCATACTGATTTTTTTAGAACCCATTACTGTTATCGATCTATCAGAATTTACTTTACAAGTTGCATTGATCTCCTGGTCTAAAGTTGTACCGGCAATTGTTAACTTACCATATGATTTAACTGAATAAGTTGTTGCATCCAGTTTAGTAATGGTTGACTGATTTGAGGTGAATGAAATTACTGGCGACTTATCGCTTTTTAAAGCAACATATGCATTCTTATCCATGGCATCATGGCCACTCTTAAGGCTTTCTGCTTTTGTTGAAAAACTTAGTGCGTTAACAGTTGTGATAACTTTTGAAGCATTTATAATAATATTGGCTTCAAACGTTCCTTGATTAGATGTCATATCCCAATCATGCAATGTAGAAGTACCACTTAATATTAAAGAAATGTTCTTTTTCGCACTGTAGTTTACTTGTGAAAAGGCATTAAAAAAAAGTAATGCACAAATGCTCGTAAAAAATAATTTGTAAAAATGGGTGTTGCTGCGCTTTATCATAAAATGGTTTTTAGGTGTTGTTAAATGATAATTTCTAATACTATCAATAACTAACACAAAATTCTGAAATATGTATAAACATTACATGATGAGCGTCAATGATTTATATGATTCTAATCAGTAGAAATGCTGACAATTGTTAGTTTAACAAAACTACTCTAAAAAAAAAGCCCTAAAATATATTTCTCCAGGTTAATTTATAATCAATTGGGAACCAAGTATTTTATAAGTTTTTTCTATTTGTAGTGAATCCCATTGTATTTTATTTGCAAAACCCCTACTTTTGCGCTCTACCAGAAAATATCCTAAGTAATTTTCTGTTATCGATTAGGAAGCGGATGTGGCGAAATTGGCAGACGCACTAGACTTAGGATCTAGCGCCGCGAGGCGTGTGGGTTCGACCCCCTCCATCCGCACAAACTGATAATCAGTTAGTTACATAAAGCCCACTTCAGTGGGCTTTATTATTTTTGGAACTTAAGCAGGCCAAAAGAATCTATGTTTAGCTTTTCGGCCAATACCTTACCTTTGCAGCCCAAATTTTAAGAAAACAAAAAAATAACAATGGCAACTATCACCAGAGAGAATATTGGATTGCTGAACGACAAACTTACAGTGAAGCTGAGCAAGGTGGACTATTATGGCAATTTTGAAAAAAATTTAAAACAATATGCCAAAACTGCCAATATCCCGGGTTTCCGTAAAGGGATGGTACCAGTTGGAATGGTTAAAAAAATGCATGGTCAGGGTGTTTTTCAAGACGAAGTTTTGAAGACGGTGGAAAATGAAATGAACAAATACCTGAACGAAGAAAAATTAGACATTTTTGGACAACCTATTCCTTTAGAGAATGAAGGCAGCAAATTGGATATGAATAATCCTGCTGATGTTGATTTTTCTTTTGAAATCGGTTTAAAACCAAGTTTTGAAGTAGACGCTGCTAAAATTAATGTCACTAAATACAATGTGATTGTTACCGATGCCATGTTAAATGAAGAAATTGAAAGATTGCAAACACGCAACGGCAACATGACAGAACCAGAAACAGCTTCCAGTGAAGACCATGTATTGAATGTAACTTTTACAGAGTTAGATGCTGCTGGCAATATGGTGGAAGGTGGTATCAATAAAGCAAACAGCTTATTAGTTAAATATTTTGCAGAAGGATTTAGATCGCAATTGTTTGGCAAAAAAATCGATGATATTGTAGACGTTCATTTGGCTAGTGCTTTTGAAGACAAAGAAAGAGAAGTGGTAATGGCAGATTTAGGTTTGAATAAAGACGAAGCTGGTTCTGCAGATAAGACCTTTAAAATGACTATTACTAAGATTGGTTTTGTAGAAAAAGCAGCTTTGGATGCTACTTTCTTTGCTACTGTGTATCCGAATAACGAAATCACCACAGAAGAAGATTTCCGTGCAGCTGTGAAGACAGAAATTGAAACGCATTTTGCTCAGCAAACCCGTAACCAAATACATGATCAAATTTATCATCATTTGATCGATCATACCAAGATGGAATTCCCTGAAAACTTCCTGAAGCGTTGGTTACAGATTGGGGGTGATAAACCCAAAACTGTCGAAGAGGCAGAGGCCGACTATCCAACTTTTGTTGATCAATTAAAATGGACCTTAATTAGCAGCAAGCTTATCAACGACAACAATATTGAAGTTTTGCCGGATGATATTCGTGATTTTGCTAAAATGCAGTTATTCAGCTATATGGGTGGCCAATTAGGCGCTTTGGGCGATAACCAACAATGGGTTGACGATTATGCGAATCGTATGATGCAAGACAAAAAATTCGTAGAAGATAGCTATCACCGCATTAGCGCAGATAAATTGTTTACCAGTTTAGAAGGACAGGTTATTGCAACTGATGAAGCCATCACCATGGAGGCTTTTGCAGAAAAATTGCACCATCACCATCACTAGTAAGTCAAAATAAAAATTCAAAATATCAAAAAAAGAGGCTGTCCGATTGGGTTAGCCTCTTTTTTTTGGGTTAAATCAGGCCATAAAACAACTGACTGATTGTCCGCCAAAAAATCTTTGCACAGTATTTGAATATTCACCTATTCAGAAATTGCAAAACACTTATCTTCAAAGCGAAAATCATAGTATATGAATCTTGGAAAAGAATTTGAACAATACGCGGTAAAACATAGAGGCATTAGCAGTGCTACCCTACATAATTATCAGCAACATGGGATCACCAATCTTACCCCTTATATTATTGAGGAGCGCCCGATGAATGTAGCCAGTATGGATGTGTTTAGTAGATTGATGATGGACCGTATCATTTTTTTGGGTGAAGGTATTAATGATTATGTGGCTAATATCGTAACTGCTCAATTACTTTTTTTAGAAAGTGTTGACCGTACCCGCGATATTCAAATGTATATCAATAGCCCGGGAGGCTCTGTTTATGCAGGTTTAGGGATTTATGATACGATGCAGTTTATTAGTCCTGATGTAGCAACTATCTGTACAGGTATAGCTGCAAGTATGGGTGCCGTACTTCTTTGTGCAGGTGTACAAGGCAAAAGAACGGCTTTAAAACATAGTCGCATTATGCTTCACCAGCCAAGCGGCGCAATTGGTGGCCAAGCAACCGATATTGAAATCACGGCTCGTGAAATCAAGAAATTAAAAATTGAATTGTACGAAGTTATTGCCGAACATACCAACAAATCAATTGAAGTAGTTGCAGCAGATTGCGATCGCGACTTTTGGATGAAAGCTATTGAGGCAAAGGAATACGGGCTTGTTGATGAAGTATTATTAACAAATCCAAGAAAAGCTAAAAAAGACTAATTAAGAACTTGTATAAAACAAATTATATGATCGATCAGAAATATATTATCAATCCTTTTCGAATGGATGATGAAGAAGAAAACGAACCAAAAGAAGAAAAGCAAGAACCGGTGGGCGGATTTATGATGAAGAAAATGGAAAAATTGTTTTTTGAAAAGAGAGCAATTTATTTATGGGGAGTAGTAGATGATAAATCAGCACGCGATATTGTAAGTAAATTATTATTACTAGATGCTGATATCCCTGGCGAAGAAATAAAATTGTACATCAACAGCCCCGGTGGTGTAGTAACAAGTGGTATGGTGATGTATGACACCATAAAAATGATTTCAAGTCCGGTTAGTACTATTTGTATGGGCTTAGCCGCAAGCATGGGATCGATACTGCTAAGTGCTGGAACCAAGGGCAAGCGTTATATTTACCCTCATGGCGAAGTGATGATTCATCAACCAAGTTTGGGTGGTTATATGCAGGCAACATCTGCAGATATTGAAATTCAGGCAACTCAAATTCGAAAAACCAAAGAACTAGGTGCGAAAATCCTGGCTGATAATTGTGGTAAAACAGTAGATCAGATCATGGCAGATTTCGACCGTGATTACTGGATGGATGCCAACGAAGCAGTTGCTTATGGCATTGTAGACCAGGTTCTTAGTAAGATCTAAAAGCATTTTATAGAAGATTTGGCAGTACTTATCCCTCTAAAAGCGGGAACTGTATTACCTTTGACCATTCCATAGCAACCGATTTGGGCTTCCAAGTTGATTGCTTTGGGATGGTTTAAAATATTATTATGGCGAAACAAGCTCAATTACACTGCTCCTTTTGTGGCCGCAGCCGCGATGAAGTGAAGATCCTGATTGCTGGGCAGGAAGGGCATATCTGTGAAAATTGCGTAGAACACGCCCAGGAAATTATTGTACAAGAACTGAATCTTAAAAACGATTCCAATTCAGCAAATGCAAATTTCAAATTAAGCGTACGCAGACCTGCAGAAATTAAAAAGTTTCTGGATGAATACGTTATTGGACAGGATGATGCCAAAAAGGTACTTTCTGTTGCCGTATATAATCACTTTAAGAGAATAGTTCAGAAAAAACTTACCGACGATATTGAGATTGAAAAAAGCAATATTATCATGGTGGGTGAAACTGGTACCGGTAAAACTTTATTGGCTAAGTCGATCGCTCGTTTATTAAATGTTCCATTTGCAATTGTAGATGCTACAGTTTTTACAGAAGCAGGTTATGTGGGTGAAGACGTGGAAAGTATGCTTACCAGATTATTACAAAACTGCAATTATGATGTAACCGCTGCAGAAAGAGGTATAGTATACGTTGATGAGATAGATAAGATTGCAAGAAAAGGGGATAACCCCTCTATCACCAGAGATGTTAGTGGCGAAGGCGTTCAACAAGGTTTACTTAAAATGTTGGAAGGGACAGAAGTATTAGTTCCCCCACAAGGTGGCCGTAAACATCCTGAACAAAAAATGATTAAAGTTGACACTAAGAATATCTTATTTATCTGCGGTGGAGCATTTGATGGGATTGATAAAGTTATCGCTAGAAGAATCAATACCAATGCTATTGGATTCAGTGTTAACAAAGACGAACAAGAACACCAACGCAAAAATTTGTTACAGTTTATTAATGCTACTGATTTAAAAAGTTTTGGTTTGATTCCAGAATTATTAGGACGCTTACCAGTTGTAACACATTTGAATCCTCTGGATAAAGAAACATTACGAAGTATCCTTACCGAACCTAAAAATGCTTTAATCAAACAGTTTACTAAGCTTTTTGAATTGGAAGAGATCAAACTAATCATTGAAGAACCAGTATTGGATTTTATGGTTGACAAGGCTCTGGAATATAAATTAGGTGCGCGCGGTTTAAGGAGTATCTGTGAGAGTATTTTAACGGATGCTATGTTTGAATTACCTGGAACAGATACCAAAGAATTGATAGTTACTTTAGACTATGCAGAAAGTAAGTTTAGCAAAAGCAAATTGAGCACCTTAAAAGTGGCTTAATCATTATAATTTAATATTAAACAGTGGGCATAAGTTCTCACTGTTTTTTTATGCCCCTATAGTATCTTGCAATTAATATTAAAATACAAAATCACCTATATGAACGAATTAATTGAACGTCTTACTAAAGAAGCAGGATTAGACGCAGCACAAGCACAGCAAGCGGTTACAACTATTGCGGCATTTGTAAAAGAAAAATTTCCTATGCTAGGTGGAGCTGTAGATCAGATTTTTTCTACTGGAAATAAAGAAGACTAAATTAAATTGCTTTGGGCAGTTGTACAGTAAATACGCTGCCCTCTCCTTTGGCACTTTCAATTAGAAGATTGCCTCCCTGTTTTTGCAATAAATCGCGGCATAGTATTAAACCAAATCCGCTACCCTTCTCTTGTAAGGTTCCGGTTCTGGTGAAATATTTTTGAGCATTTACTTTGCTCAGTACATCCTCACTCATACCAATTCCAGAGTCGCGAATCATCACATAATGGAAGTCTTTATCTTCGCGATTAGTTATTTCGATTCTACCATCCAATGGGGTAAACTTGATTGCATTTGATATCAGGTTTCT
>CAIYLW010000098.1 GCA_903927185.1 uncultured Bacteroidota bacterium | reverse complement strand
TGCAAAGGGTGGCAAGCGCCCTGAACTTTCAAAACGTGAAGACGTGGAGAAAGTGATGATAGGAAAAACGGTTTTTAAAAATTAAAATCTATTTTTTTGATTTTACATCCGCCTATTCATTAATAATTTTAATATTAAAAAATTTGTATTTAACTAATAAAAAGAAAATAGTTAAATTATTAAATTTCCCTTTAATTATTAAATGATTGATTTAAATGATATATTAATTACAAAATTCATCTAAATCCCGAAGGATATAAATAATCAGTAAGTTTCTTTATTTTTGGCAATATGAAATTTTTCTTTTCCTTAATTTTTATTATTCTCTCAACATGTTTAATTCATGCCCAAAATATCAATGTTGAAGACTTTCAAAAAAACTTTCAGGTACATATTACACATACTTCAACACCTGTAAAAATTGATGGTATTTTAGATGATAGTATCTGGGCTGTTGCAGAAAAGAAAACTGATTTTTTTTTAAAATTCCCAACAGATGATGGAAAGCCAAAGAGAAAGACAGTAGTACAGATCTGTTACGATGATAAATTTTTATATCTAGCATATACTTGTTACGATTCCGGGAAAAGCCAAATACAGAGTCTTAAAAGAGATGTGGGTCATATTGATAATGATGGAGTAGGATTTATGGTTGATCCACTAAATAGTAAAACCACTGGATTTTTATTTGTAGTTAACGCAATGAATGCGCAATCAGAAGATCAAATCAGCTCAAATCAAGATGAAGAATTATCATGGAGTTGGAATAACAAGTGGTTTTCCGATACCCATCAGTATGATGATCGTTGGACTGCCGAAATGGCAATTCCTTTTAAATCCTTACGTTACCCTCCTGGAAGTACCTTATGGGGAGCTAATTTTTTAAGGGTAGATATGAAGAATAATGAGTATTCAGGATGGACACATGTTCCTTCCAATTTCAAGATCTATAATATGGCATTTACTGGATCTTTAATTTGGGATAAGCCACCCCCAAGTGCCGGTAAAAACATAGTAGTGATTCCATTTATCAGCGGCAATTTGCAGGGAGATCAAGAAAATGGTATTAAAACAAATGCAGGCTTGAGTGCCGGATTAGACAGTAAAATTGCTTTGAACTCTTCTTTGAATTTAGACCTCACATTAAACCCCGATTTTTCTCAAGTTGAAGTAGATCAACAGGTAACCAATTTAACAAGGTTCAATATTTTTCTTCCAGAAAAGAGATCCTTCTTTTTAGAAAACTCAGACATATTTGGAGAGTATGGAATACCAGGTTTTATGACTCCTTTTTATTCTAGAAAAATCGGACTAGACTCTAATAATAATCCAATTCCAATTATAGGTGGAGCAAGGCTTTCGGGAAGTCTTGATAAAACAACAAGAATTGGAATTATGGATATTCAAACTGGAGCAAAAGGAAATTATTCTGGAGAAAATTATGCTGCTGTGTCTGTTTTTAAAAACCTCTTTGGACGGTCCTCTATCAAAGGTTACTTTTTAGATCGGGAGAATTTTCAAACTGATGCACAGAAAAAACAAAATCCAATAAATGCATATGGAAGAAATGCGGGTTTAACTTTTGAGTATGGTAGTTTAAATGGTAAATGGAAAGCATCGTACAGTTATCATTTATCAATGAAGCCGGGAATAAAAGGAGATAATATTTATCAGGAAGCAGGCTTCTCTTATAGTGGTAAAAATCTTTCTGTAATGGCCGATGTGGTATCAATGGGTACTAATTACTATACTGATATGGGATATGTTCAAAGGATTTTAAATTATGATGCATTACGAGATACTTCGATAAGAGTAGGTTTCAAACATTCATATACCAATATCACTTATCGAACATATCCTAGAAATAGTAAACTGGGCAGAGTAACCTATAAAATAGAAAATTACTTAGTAGTAAATCCTGATTATTCTTTTAATGAAAATGATTTAAATTTTAATGTTCAATCGGAGTATAAAAATACTTCTATGTATAAAATTCAGTTGAATCATAATGAATTGAATTTATTATATCCCATTTCATTTACCAATAAAACCCCAATACCAGCACAAAACTATCGGTATTCAGATTTGGTATTCAACTATTTTTCTGATTCTAGAAAAATGCTGGGATATACTTTAGGGTTTACAGCTGGACAGTTTTATAACGGAACTATTCAATCATTTACGGGTAGTATTATTTATAGAAGCCGTCCACATTTTAATCTGATTCTTCAAGCAGAATACGATAAGCTGATTTTTCCTGATCAATATGGCAATACTGAATTGTTTTTACTTTCTCCTAAAATTGAATATAATTTCAACACAAAAACATCTTGGACTACCTTCTTGCAATACAATAC
>CAIYLW010000097.1 GCA_903927185.1 uncultured Bacteroidota bacterium | reverse complement strand
TCAAAAACCTGGCGTGGCTTATAAAGACCCAATCGTAGAAGGTGCTCCGGGACATGGAGAAGGACATAACTCCGGTCAGGCAGTGATCATCTTTGCAGCAATCGCAGCAAAAGAAGCGATGATCAAAAATAAAATTCCTGGTACATTAATGATTTGGCCAGGTGTAGCTGAAGAATTGGTGGGAAGTAAGGCTTGGTATATCCGTGATGGATATTTTAAAAATGTAGATGCCTGTATTTTCACTCACGTAAGCGGCGACTTTGGATGTGATTATGGCGACAATGGTGGAAACGGTTTAGTATCTGTAAAATTTTCTTTCGATGGCGATGCAGCCCATGCAGCTGGTGCACCTTGGAGGGGCAAAAGTGCTTTAGATGCAGTGGAATTAATGGATATAGGTTGGAATTTTAAAAGAGAACATCTAAAGCCAACACAGCGTTCGCATTATGTTATTACCGATGGAGGTGATCAACCCAATGTTGTTCCATCTAAAGCAAGTGTATGGTATTATTTTAGAGAAAGAACTTATACTGATATTCAAAGTATGTATGATGCAGGAATCAAGATAGCTAATGGGGCTGCAATGATGACAGATACAAAAATGAAATATCAGATCTTAGGTACTGCTTGGCCAGGGCACTTTAATAAAGCACTAGCGGAAGCTTTATATAGTAATATTAAAAAAGTGGGATTCCCCGATTGGTCTGAAGCAGATCAGCAAATGGCTTTAGCTGTTCAAAAGTTAGTGGAAGCTCCTAAAAAAGATAATAATGGTAAAGAAATTAATGGTTTAAGAAAAACCCTTGATACACTAAAGGGTTCTGTACCATTTTCTTGGGGTGGTGGTTCAGATGATATCGCTGATATATCATGGAATCTTCCTACCATAGTATTACGATATCCTGCAAATATTCCCGGAACTAAAGGGCATCATTGGGCTGATGCTATAGCAATGGCAACTCCCATCGCACACAAAGGTTCTTTGGCCGGCGCAAAAGCAACTGCACTCACATTAATAGATCTTTTCACAAACCCAAAAATTTTGGCTGATGCAAAAGACTACTACAAAAATGTTCAAACAAAAGACGTTCAATACAAACCATTCATAAGTGCTACAGACCCGCCTGCTATTTATTTAAATCAGGAAACGATGAGCCTGTATCGCGAAAAGATGAAGCCATTTTATTACGATCCAAGTAAATACGGTACTTATCTTGAGCAACTTGGAATAAAATATCCTACAGTAGAAAAGAAGTAATTAATTTAGAGGCCGGTCAATTGTGCAGCATACTTACTAAATTGACCGGCCCTATTTTAATAAATAATATTAATGAAATCTATAAAAATTTATTTAAGCCTAATTCTTTTGGTTGCTTGCATCAAGTCGACCGTTCCCGACACTACCCCTTCTTGCATCAAACAGGCTATAAAAGATGGACAAATGAACGGCTTTGCTATTGGTAAGATTTTGTCCTACACTTTTCAAAATGATACGGTTTATCTTTTAGAGCCAGCTACTCCAATACCTTCTGCTACTACGCCGGTTTATGACAAAAAATGTAATTTAATTTGTTCAGTAGGTGGGCTGATTAGTCCTAATTTAATACTCTGCAATGGAGATATTTTTAGTGCTAAAGCAGTATTTATAAAAACAGTCTGGACCAAATAATATTACTCAATTCCGGGTTGTTTTAGAACCCAACCTGTTTTCTTTTTCTCTGCATCAACTATCGCTTTTACATCAGCTAATAATTTTTTGGCATCGTACACAATACCGTCTTTTATAGTATACTGCACTCCTCCTGTTCTTACAACTTTATTATCTGCATTTAATTCAATGGCTCCTGTGCCATATAACACCTGCAAATTCTTTAAAGGATTCGCATTCACTATTGCGATGTCAGCTAACTTACCTACTTCAACTGATCCAATTTCTTTTTCAGCACCTAATGCTTGAGCTGCGTATAAGGTTGCAGAGCGAATTACTTCGAGAGGATGGAATCCGGCTTCACGCAATAATTCTAACTCTCTGATATATCCAAAACCATACAACTGATAAATGAATCCATTATCTGATCCTGCAGTAACTCTTCCTCCACGATTCTTATATTCATTGATGAATGTCATCCATAAACGATAATTATTTTTCCATTCTACTTCCTGTTCGGTTCCCCAATTTTGCCAATAGGATCCATGTGATTGTCTACTTGGTTCATAAAATTTCCAAAGCGAAGGCAATGTATAAGACTCATGCCATTCGGCTCTTCTGCTTCTTTGCAAATCGCGATTGGCATCATAAATATTAAAGGTAGGATCGATGGTAAAATCAAGAGCCAGTAATTCATTCATTACTTTATTCCAGTGTTCGCTATACGGAGCTGCTGCTTGTTTCCATAATTTACCAGCTTCTTCAAAACGATTTTGTTCGTTATTATAATTATAATCTAAGGGAAATTGTTGCACCGTTTTATCTGCAAACAAAGCCTCAGGTAACCCATACCAATGTTCCATGCTTGTCATGCCAGCTCTTGCAGAATTTAGTACATTCCATCTTGCCACATCAATCTGAGCATGGTGGCAACAAGATCTTAATCCCAATCTTTTATTCTCTCTAATAGCTGCATCCATGACTTCTGGTGATGCACCAAAAAATTTAATTCCATCTGCACCATTTTTAGCATTCTGTTGCACCCAAGTTCGAGCTTGATCTGCTGTAACAATGGGAGTATTACTTCCCATTCCAAAAGCGGTATAAGCAAAAATTCTTGGTGCTGTAATTAAATTAGCTGCACTTTTTTTCTTCTCATCCAATACCCAATCCAATCCATTACCTGCAGATGGATCACGTATCGAAGTTATGCCATGTGCCAGCCATAATTTAAAAACATATTCTGCAGGGGTACCTTGTTCTTCTCCACCAATATGTCCGTGCATATCAATTAAACCAGGCATTGCAAACATCCCTTCACAATTCAACTCTTTACCCCCAGCTTTCAAAACTGGTCTACGGCCTTCCTCGATTTTTATTCCTGGGCTTCCTAATGAAGCGATTTGTACAATCTTATTTTTTTCAATCACAATATCAACAGGACCAAACGCAGGTGCCCCGGTACCATTGATTAAAGTAACACCTCTAATGATTAATTGCGAATATTGTCCTCCCCCTTCATTTCTTTCTGGAGCTTTTGCTATTTGGGCATAGTTGGCTACAACTAAAATCATGGCAATAGAAAATACCATTACCCTTTTACTTATGATCTTCATACCGATTGTTTGAAATGAAAAATACAATTTTTTAATTTACACTTTGCGCGTTGCGGGCATTTACTTTTTTCTGTGTCTCGAGAAATTTATTTCTTATCACAGTTTGAACTGGGATAGCTGAGATTTTGCTTTCTAACCAGGAGATAATATCGAGATACATAAATGCTCGAGTTTCAAATCTATCATGCTCGAGTTTCTTTAATTGCAACAGTAATTTTTCAAACTCTGGCTTTAATTCTTTTGGAGAAAGCCTAAAGCTATATCTGATAAATGCAAATACTTCCACTTCTACCGTACTCAAGTTTTCCATTTTCGACATAAATCGATACACAGATTTTAGTAAGTATTCAAGTATATCATAATTTCCCAATTCATAATGAGCTATCAAATGCAATAGCCTTGCATAACATTGCAGATCAGTTCTTAAATCAACTTTCCAATTAATAATTTTATTGAGAAAATCTATACTTCTATCAAAATCACCACTTCCAAAATACAAGGATGCAATTTTATAATAGAATACCAATATGCGATGCCTATCAAGATACAATTCATATTCTTTGAGTTTCTCTTCGATTAAAGGAACAACTACTAATCCTTCCGTAAAACTTCCTTCCATAAAATGTTGGTTCAGTTTTGCGATCTGGATATATACAAAAACTTGTATCAGGTTATTATGATTCTGCTGAACGATTGGAGTTTGAGAAAAATTTTCAAAACAATGAATTGTTTCCCGAAACTTTTGGTAATTACCTAAATCGAAATGCGCACTCATCAAATTATGTAGCCCTTTAATATAATGTGCCGTTTCCACATCAATCATCTTTGGCTCATGATGAAATAAGTCAACCCATTTTTGGCAATATCTGTAATACATGATCAAATCCTGACTAATAAAAGCGTACCAACTTTTACACTGATAACGATATAATCTTTCATAAAAACCTTTACAATCTTTTGAAGCTTCTAATAATCCAGTATTGTACAATAGGTTTAGCGATTCAGCATCTTTACTATTTCGGGCCAGTCCATTTTTGATATACCAACTGTATAATTGAAGCGACAAATTAGATAAAGCACCAATCATGGTAAGTCTTTGATTGGTTTCCTCCACTTCAGCGGCCAGTCGATCTGCTCTATCTTGCATACTTCGGGTAATATGCAAGCCTTCAATATTTTTCTCCAGAAACAAGGCTTGAAGTAGGTAGGTTACCTGATTATTAGCCTTTGATAATTCTTTGATCTTTTCTAAAATCTTGAGACTCTGGTGGTAAAGCCCTTTATTATAAAGTATGCGGGCAAAGTCGAGCTGCTCATGAATCTGTATGTCGATATTATTTTCTTGCTTCAATAGCCTCACACTATTGAGTATTTCACGGTACAAATGCGCTTTTAAGTTGGATAATTGCTGTTTTTGTAGAGTAGGGTTCTTTTTAAATAATGCCTCTTCATCGTACATCTCCATTTTGTCCAAAGCATCGAACAACTGAATAATTTTTAGGTCGCTCGAAGCGGAATTACGTTTCACAAATAGCTTAAAATTCCGCTTTTCTGATCTTTCTAGCGACTGAATCAATAAAAATAAAGCATCAGTAGAACGGTTAGGCATCGTAATTTTTTTAGGCCAAAAATCAATAACAGTAAGGCTTTCATCAAATATATGACAATTTGAGGACTGTAAAAACCTCTCTATTTTGATCAAAATAAGCCATTGTTTGCATATATATTCGAATATGGCAGGTTGGCTTCTTTGTTATAAAGAGAACTCAATAACAAATTTAGTCGCCTGTTTTCTTGTATAAAATGGTTAAAAAGGTAATACATGAGTGAAAAGGTTTATATATTCGATACTACATTGCGCGATGGAGAGCAGGTGCCTGGTTGTAAGCTAAATGCTTCTGAAAAACTAGAACTAGCCCTTAAACTCGAGGCTTTAGGTGTTGATATTATTGAAGCTGGATTTCCTGTTTCCAGTCCCGGAGATTTTGATTCGGTTTTTCAAATTTCCAAAATAATTAAAAATGCCACAGTTTGTGGATTAAGTCGTGCTGTACAAAAAGATATCGAGGTAGCTGGTGCTGCATTGAAATTTGCAAAACGTTCTCGCATTCATACAGGTATTGGAACTTCTGATTTTCATATCAAGAGTAAATTCAATTCAAATAGAGAAGATATTTTGGAAAGGGCCATTCAATGTGTGAAATGGGCCAGAAATTTTACAGATGACGTAGAGTTCTATGCAGAAGATGCAGGTAGAACTGAAAACGAATATTTAGCGCGAGTAGTAGAAGCTGTAATTAAAGCTGGTGCAACCGTTGTAAATATTCCAGATACCACTGGCTATTGTTTGCCAAACCAATACGGTGAGAAAATTGCTTACTTGATCAACAATGTTCCCAACGTTGACAAGGCAATCCTTTCTTGCCATTGCCACAACGATTTGGGGTTAGCTACTGCTAACTCCATTGCTGGCATTATTAGTGGCGCCAGACAAATAGAGTGCACCATTAATGGATTAGGCGAGCGGGCTGGAAATACTGCGTTGGAAGAAGTAGCTATGATTATTCAATCGCATAAAGACCTTGGTTTTTATACAAATATTGATAGCAAACAATTGAATCCTTTGAGTCGTGAGGTTTCAGATATCATGCGCATGCCTGTTCAACCTAATAAAGCAATAGTTGGGGCAAATGCGTTTTCACATTCATCTGGTATTCATCAGGATGGATTTTTGAAAGATGCCCAAACCTATGAGATCATTAATCCTGAAGTAGTTGGTGCTGGGGAAAGTAAAATTGTGTTAACAGCAAGAAGCGGTAGAAGCGCACTTGCACATCGTTTTCAAAAAATTGGTTATCAATTTAATCGAAATGATATAGACTTTTTGTATGAAAAATTTTTGCAAGTTGCTGATCGCAAAAAGGAAGTAGTTGAAAGCGATTTGCATACGCTGGCCAAGGCTTATAGCCCGGAACTAGCCACTAATTAGGGTTTTCTCATAAGTATAGTTTTAGTTTTTACGCGTGGCGCTTCTGCGCCACGCTTTTTAAATCGATTCAATCTTAAATATTTCAACAATTAATATTTGAGATTTTATTTAATAGAAGAGTTCTTTGTTTATTTCGGATGACAGTACTAAATTCGCATTAATAAAAACCATGTTTAAAAGCAAATTAAATAATGTCATTACCATTTACACAGTCTTTACGATTGTGGTGGTCATTATTATTCCTGCTTTGAACGGAGGTTGTGCATTTTAATAGTTATTTATAAAATAAATATAAAAGCCCCGCCCCGAGTTCTCGGAGCGGGGCTTAGTTTTTACTTACATCCGAAAAATTTAAAGAACAAAAAAGATTATGGCAAATTATTACAACGAAAACACTATAATTTATCTCGATGGTAAATTTGTGAAGGCTACTGATTCAAAAATTGATTTATATAGTCAATCGCTACATTATGGCTTCGCTGTTTTTGAAGGCATTCGCTCATACAGAACTACGAATGGCAGTACACAAATTTTTAAAGCAAAAGAACATTTCGATCGCTTAAAGCATTCTGCTGATTCATTAAGACTTCCCTATCAATTTAATTCAGAAGAGCTTATAGATGCTACTTACGAAGTTTTAAAACAAAATAACTTACAGAACGCGTATATCCGTCCCTTGATTTATGGAGCAGCAAATATGTCGTTCAACCACAATACTGAATCTCACTTGACCATTCAAACTTGGGAGATGGCTGCATTCTTGGGTGATAAATTATTACGCATCGGCACTTCTACTTTTCAACGTCCTAATCCAAAAGGATTTAAAATTACAGCAAAAGCCTCCGGTCACTATGTGAATAGCATCCTAGCCAGCTACGAAGTAAAAGACATGGGGTATGATGAAGCATTGTTAACTGACATGAATGGCTATGTAGCTGAAGGCCCAGGTGCAAATATGTTTTTCGAAAAAGATGGAGAACTATTTACTCCTGCTCTAGGCAATATTTTACCAGGTATAACTCGATCAACTGTATTAGAAATTTGTAAAGACTTAGGAATTTTTGTGGAAGAGAAATTTTTTACAAAAGAAGAAGTTTATGGAACAGACGCAGCCTTTTTCTGTGGTACTGCTGCAGAAGTAATTGGATGGGAAAGCCTCGATGGTATTGCATTTAAAAAAGATTGGAATGACTCATTGAGTAAAAAAGTACAAGACGCATATAAAGCAATAATTGTAGCTAACAAATAATTTGAACATTAAGATTTGGAAATCAGGATATCATGGAATTAAATAAGTACAGCAAAACGATTACACTAGATGCAACACAACCTGCAGCCCAGGCTATGTTCTATGGAATTGGCTTAACCGATGAAGATTTGCAAAAAGCACAAGTGGGTATAGTGAGCATGGGTTATGATGGAAACACTTGTAACATGCACTTAAACGAGTTAGCTCAAAAAGTTAAAAAAGGTGTTTGGGAAAATAATTTAGTGGGACTAATCTTCAACACCATTGGTGTGAGTGATGGAATGAGTAATGGTACTGACGGTATGCGTTATTCTTTAGTGAGCAGAGATGTGATTGCAGACTCTATTGAAGCAGTTTGCGGTGCACAATATTATGATGGATTGATCGCCATTCCTGGTTGTGATAAAAATATGCCTGGTTCATTAATTGCAATGGGCCGTTTAAATCGCCCAGCTATTATGGTGTACGGAGGAACCATAGCACCAGGTCATTATAAAGGTCAAGACTTAAATATTGTTTCTGCCTTTGAAGCATTGGGTCAAAAGATCGCAGGAAATTTGAGTGAAGCTGATTTTAAAGGCATTGTGCAACATGCTTGTCCCGGCGCCGGTGCCTGTGGTGGTATGTACACTGCAAATACCATGGCAGCTGCAATTGAAGCTTTAGGTATGAGCCTTCCTTTCTCTTCTTCTAACCCAGCACTTAGTGTAGAAAAACAAAAAGAATGTGAAGACGCTGGAGCTGCAATTAAGTTGTTATTGGAAAAAGATATCAAACCAAAAGATATCATGACCCGTAAAGCATTTGAAAATGCAATTACGGTAATCATGATATTGGGTGGATCAACCAATGCAGTTTTACACATGATTGCCATGGCAAAAAGTGTAGAAGTTAGTATCACACAAGATGATTTTCAAACTATCAGCGATAAAACTCCTGTACTTGCTGATTTCAAACCAAGTGGAAAATATTTGATGCAAGATCTTCACCAATATGGTGGCGTTCCTGCAGTAATGAAATACTTATTGAAAAAAGGGTTCTTGCACGGCGACTGCTTAACTGTTACTGGAAAAACTCTTGCAGAAAATTTAGAAAATGTGCCTGATTTGGATTTTGATCTGCAGAAAATTATATTCCCCCTGGAGTCACCCCTAAAAACTACTGGTCATTTACAAATCCTCTACGGCAATCTTGCTGAAAAAGGCTCTGTTGCAAAGATCAGTGGTAAAGAGGGTGAAAAATTTGTTGGACCAGCTCGCGTTTTCGATGGCGAGCAAGAATTGATCAAAGGGATTAACTCTGGTAAAATTAAACACGGAGATGTAGTGGTGATCAAACACGTTGGACCCAAAGGTGCTCCTGGAATGCCTGAAATGCTAAAGCCTACTTCCGCCATTATTGGTGCAGGTTTAGGTAAATCAGTTGCATTAATTACTGATGGAAGATTTAGTGGAGGAACCCACGGATTTGTTGTGGGTCATATTACACCCGAAGCATTTGTTGGTGGATTGATTGGTTTAGTGGAAGATGATGATGTAATTGAATTAGATGCCGTAAATAATACAATCCATCTTCGAGTCAGCAATGAAATTATCGCTCAACGCAGAGCTAATTGGAAACAACCAGCATTGAAAGCAACAAAAGGTTTGTTATTCAAATACGCGCAATGTGTAAAAGATGCTTCTGAAGGTTGCGTAACCGACGAAGCCTAAAATAATTAAGTTCAACATTCAATATTTACTGATGGAAACTTTAGAAGTAAAAAAAGAAACGGTAGCAAAACAAACGCAAACTATCAGCGGCTCACAAGCAGTACTGGAAGCATTTGTTGCAGAAGGAGTAGATACCATTTTTGGATATCCAGGTGGTGCAATCATGCCTATTTATGATGCATTGTATGATTACCATGATAAACTAAAACATATTCTTGTGCGTCATGAACAAGGTGGTATTCACGCTGGCCAAGGTTATGCACGTGCTTCAGGAAGAGTAGGTGTTGTATTCGGCACAAGTGGTCCGGGTGCTACAAATTTAGTGACTGGCTTAGCAGATGCTATGATCGATAGTACACCGCTTGTGTGCATCACTGGTCAAGTATTTGCACACTTATTAGGTACTGATGCATTTCAGGAAATCGACGTTATCAATATTACCACACCTGTTACTAAATGGAACTATCAAGTAACCGACGCAACTGAAATTCCTGCCGTATTAGCAAAAGCATTTTATATCGCAAGAACTGGTCGCCCTGGTCCTGTTTTAATCGACATAACAAAGAATGCACAATTACAACAATTCGAATACGAAGGTTATACTGCATGTACTCATATCAGATCTTATCGTCCTAAACCAATAGTTCGAAAAGAATTTGTGGCAGAAGCTGCTGAACTGATTAATAAAGCTGAAAAGCCATTTGTGATTTTTGGTCAAGGTATTATTCTGGGTAAAGCTGAAAAAGAATTCAAAGCTTTTATTGAGAAAGCCGGACTTCCTGCTGCATGGACAATAATGGGATTAAGCGCACTAGAAACAGATCATCCTCTAAATGTGGGTATGCTGGGTATGCACGGTAACTACGGACCCAATGTATTAACCAATGATTGTGATGTATTAATTGCAATCGGTATGCGTTTCGATGATCGCGTTACTGGTCGTTTAGACAAATACGCTAAACAAGCCAAAGTTATTCATTTAGACATTGATCCTTCTGAGATCGATAAAAATGTGAAAGCCACTGTAGGTGTTTGGGGCGATTGTAAAGAAACACTTCCACTTCTAACCAAATTGGTAGAAGAAAAAAAACATACAGCATGGGTTAACAAGTTCAAAGATTACATGGCGGAAGAAGTGAAAGAAGTTATTTACGACGAATTAAATCCAACTAGTGAAATTTTAACCATGGGTGAAGTGATTCGTAATTTGAATGAGTTAACAGAAGGCAATGCAATTG
Organism: uncultured Bacteroidota bacterium; assembly: GCA_903927185.1. Lineage (GTDB taxonomy): Bacteria > Bacteroidota > Bacteroidia > Chitinophagales > Chitinophagaceae > Sediminibacterium. The sequence goes on along the minus strand of CAIYLW010000097.1, from coordinate 37,697 downwards.
TTGTAACGGATGTTGGTCAACACCAAATGGTAGCATGCAGATATGCGAAGTTTAATAAATCAAAAAGCAATATTACTTCGGGTGGTTTAGGAACCATGGGGTTTGGCTTACCTGCTGCTATCGGAGCAAAATTTGGTGCACCCGATCGTCAGGTAATTACAATTATAGGAGACGGAGGTTTTCAAATGACTTTGCAAGAATTAGGCACGATCATGCAAAATGAAGTGGATGTAAAAATTCTCATTTTGAATAATCAATTCCTTGGAATGGTACGCCAGTGGCAGCAATTGTTTATGGATAAACGTTATTCATTTGTAGATATCGCCAGTCCTGATTATGTAACGCTTGCAAAAGCTTATAGAATTGAAGGACAAAGTGTAAGTAAGAGAGAAGATCTTCATAACGCTTTATCAACCATGTTGAACCACAAAGGATCTTATTTACTAGAAGTCATGGTGGGTAAAGAAAACAATGTGTTCCCAATGGTACCTCAAGGATGTAGCGTAAGCGAAATCAGATTAAAGTAAGTATAACTTTTCATTAAAAATTCCCTTTTGGGTTGGCTATGAATAAACAAGAATTTACCATCACTGTATACACCGAAAACCATATTGGTTTATTGGTTCGTATTGCTACGATGTTTTCTCGTAGAAAAATTAATATCGAAAGTTTAAATACCTCACCTTCTGAAGAAGAAGGTATTCATCGCTTTACTATCGTGATCAATGAGTTTGAAGAAGTAGTAAGAAAACTGGCTCGCCAAATTGAAAAACAAGTTGAAGTATTAAAAGCTTATTACAATACTAATGATGAAATAGTGTGGCAGGAATTAGCATTGTATAAAGTATCAACTGATGAAATTGCAGAAAAGGTACAAGTAGAAAGATTACTTCGCGAACACGGTGCAAGAGCTGTAGTGATTCGAAAAGACTATACTGTTTTTGAAACCAGTGGACATAGAGAAGAAACAGATAAATTGGTAGCAGTTTTGGCTCCTTATGGTTTAATTGAATTTGTAAGAAGTGCTAGAGTCGCAATCATTAAAGCATCTCCTGGCTTCCACGAAAAATTAAGAGAATTCGAAGAAGCAATGCCTGGTGAAGAACAAGTTGAAAATGAATTCCTTAATAAACAGGACAGTGTCTTTACCATGTAAATTTAAAATAGAATAAAATATTCATCAACAAAACCAAGGTCTATAAGATTTTTGGGAAACAAAACAAAACAAATGGGCAATTATTTTAACACACTATCATTAAGAGAAAAGCTGAATCAATTAGGCGTATGTGAATTCATGGACAAAAGTGAATTTGCAGATGGCGTAAACAAATTGAAAGGAAAGAAAATAGTGATTGTTGGTTGTGGCGCACAAGGTTTGAATCAAGGTTTAAACTTACGCGACTCTGGATTAGATGTTTCTTATACTTTACGTAAAGAAGCTATAGAAGCAAAACGTCAATCATGGATATCTGCCACTGAGAATAATTTTAAAGTAGGTACCTACGAAGAACTTATTCCTGCAGCCGATTTAGTAATCAATCTTACGCCAGATAAACAACATACTTCTGTTATCAATGCAATTATGCCATTGATGAAACATGGTGCTACGCTTTCGTATTCGCATGGTTTTAATATCGTAGAAGAAGGAATGCAAATTCGTAAAGATATCACTGTGATCATGGTGGCTCCTAAATGCCCTGGTTCTGAAGTACGTGCTGAATACCAGCGTGGATTTGGGGTACCTACTTTAATTGCTGTGCATCCAGAGAATGATCCTGAAGAAAAAGGTTGGGAATACGCTAAAGCATATTGCGCTGGTACTGGTGGACATAGAGCGGGTGTTTTACAATCCTCTTTTGTGGCTGAAGTAAAATCTGATTTAATGGGTGAGCAAACCATCCTTTGTGGTTTGTTGCAAACAGGATCAATTCTATGTTTCGACAAAATGGTAGAAAAAGGAATTGATAAAGGTTATGCTTCAAAATTAATCCAATATGGATGGGAAGTAGTTACGGAGGCTTTAAAGCAAGGTGGTATTACTGCGATGATGGATCGCTTATCTAATCCTGCAAAGATCAAAGCATATGAGCTTTCTGAAGAATTGAAAGACATTATGCGTAGTTTGTTCCAAAAACACCAGGACGATATCATGAGCGGCGAATTTTCTAAGACCATGATGGAAGATTGGGCTAATAATGATAAGAATTTATTGACCTGGAGAGCTGCAACGGGTGAAACTGCTTTTGAAAAAACGCCTGCTGGAGATGTAAAAATTGCTGAGCAAGAATTTTTCGACAATGGTTTGTTGATGGTTGCATTTGTTCGCGCTGGTGTTGAGTTGGCGTTTGAAACAATGGTTGAATCTGGTATCAAAGAAGAATCTGCGTACTATGAATCATTACACGAAACGCCATTAATTGCTAATACCATCGCTCGTAAGAAATTATTTGAAATGAACCGGGTAATCTCTGATACTGCTGAATATGGTTGTTATTTATTTGATCATGCTTGTAAGCCATTATTGGCCGATTTCATGAAAAAAGTGGATACCAATGTTATTGGCAAAAACTTTAACTCAGGAAGCGATGCAGGCGTTGATAATAAAGTAATCATTGCTGTGAATGAAGTAATTCGTTTCCATCCTGTTGAAATTGTAGGTGCTGAATTGCGCAGAGCTATGACTGATATGAAGACCATCAGTACTACCGCTTAATATCAATTGATAAAAAAATCAGATAGGAACTGCTAAAATTAATTATCTTAGCAGTTCCTTAATATATGTATTTACAGCAAAAACATATTTATACTCCTACATCAATAGCATCGCTGTTGTTTGCTGCTGTAACATTTACAACAACAACTACGACCCTGTAAGGGGTTGTAATTTCCATATCATCCATGGGCTGTTGCTTACAGCTGTTATCAAAAGAAAAGATCGTTTTAAAAATCTTCCTTTCAGGAATAAGAAATAATAGATATGCAAGTTTTAAAATTCGGTGGCAGTTCAGTAGCAAACGCTACTAACATCAATAAAGTAGTAGACATTGTTTTGAAAGCCGCCATAAAAGAACCAACCATTTTAGTGGTATCTGCAATGGGGGGCGTAACTGATAGCTTAATCAATACTGGAAAATTGTCCGAATCAGGAGATGAGTCTTACAAAACTATTTTGAAAGAACTTGAAAATAAGCACCTTGATGCCGTAAGAGATTTATTACCAATTCAACAACAAAGTGCTACACTTAGTCAGGTTAAACAAAAATTCAACGAACTAGAAGCCATTAGTGATGGGGTATTCTTATTGGGTGAATTATCCGAAAGAACGAATGATAAAATGGTTAGCTATGGAGAATTACTTTCTTCATTAATGATTGCTGCGAAAATTAAATCAATCGAAACATCAACCCTTTGGGTAGATTCACGTTTACTGATTCGCACTAATTCTGAACATGGAAAAGCTACCGTTGATTTTTCAATTACTACAGAAAATATTACTGGCTTTTATAACACTAATGCTGCCAAGATTTATGTGGCTCCTGGATTTATATCAAGCGACCAACATAATCATACCACAACTTTAGGTAGAGGAGGATCTGATTATACTGGTGCTATTTATGCTGCAGCATTACAAGCATCTGTTTTAGAAATTTGGACTGATGTAAGTGGTATGATGACTGCAGACCCTAGGCTAGTTAATAATGCCAGACCTATTCATCGCATATCTTATCAGGAAGCAATGGAATTATCACATTTTGGAGCGAAGATTATTTATCCTCCTACTATTCAGCCTGTGATGAAACAGAATATCCCGGTTTGGATTAAAAACACTTTTGCGCCTGAAGAATATGGAACACTCATTGAAAACATTTCTGCTCACACAGATAATATCATTCGCGGAATTTCATCAATCAATAAAATAAGCCTTCTAAGTTTAGAAGGTAGTGGTATGGTGGGAATACCTGGATTTTCAAAAAGATTGTTTGAAGCATTGGCTAATGAATCTGTGAATGTTATTTTAATAACACAAAGCTCTTCTGAGCATTCTATCTGTGTAGGTATCAATGAAGCAGAAACTGCTAAAGCAAAACGTGCTATTGACCATGCATTTAGTTTTGAAATTCAGAGTGGAAAAGTAGAGCCATTAAAAGTAGAAAAAGGATTATCAATTGTTGCCTTAGTTGGCGAACAAATGAAAAGTCACCCGGGTATCAGCGGTAAAATGTTTGGTGTATTGGGAAGAAACGGTATCAATGTTAGAGCAATTGCACAAGGCTCTTCAGAAAAAAATATCTCTGCAGTATTATCAGCCTCAGATGTTCAGAAAGCCATCAACGTTTTACACGAAGAATTTTTTGAAACCACTTATAAACAACTAAACTTATTTATCGCAGGTACAGGAAATGTGGGCGGAAAACTAATAGCTCAAATCCAAAAACAATATCAATACTTACAAGATAATCTTCGATTACAAATCAGAGTAGTTGGATTAGCAAATAGTAAGAACAATTTGATCAATGAAGAAGGTATTGATTTAAGTATTTGGAAAGACAAATTAACAGAAGCGCCAAAAGGTAGTATCCACGATTTTGTAGAAGTGATTCGAAAACTGAATTTAAGAAATAGTGTTTTTGTTGATGTTACTGCAAATGCAGATGTAGCGTCGGTTTATACTAAATTATTAGGTAAAAGCATTTCAGTGGTTGCTTGTAATAAAATTGCCTGCTCTTCCTCTTTTGCAGCTTATCAGAATTTAAAATCCCTTGCTCGCGAATTCAATGCTTTGTATCTGTATGAAACCAATGTTGGCGCGGGCCTCCCAGTAATTGGTACATTGAATGATTTATTGCGGAGTGGTGATCAGGTTACAAAAATTCAAGCGGTATTATCTGGTACCCTCAATTTTGTTTTTAACCATTATGATGGTACGATGCCATTTGCTAAAGTAGTTCAACAAGCTCAGGATGAAGGATATACCGAACCAGACCCCCGTTTGGATTTAGGTGGAACCGATGTGATGCGTAAGATCATGATCCTGGCGCGTGAAGCTGGACAGAAATTAGAAATGGAAGATATCAGCAATGAATACTTTTTACCAGCATCTTGTTTCGAAGGTTCTGTAAAAGACTTTTATTCCGAAATGGAAAACCAGGAAGCTCATTTCAAAGCCATCTACGAAGAAGCGGCAGCAAAAAACTGCAAACTAAAATTTGTTGCTACTTATGAAAACGGAAAGGCTTCTGTTGGCTTACAACATATTCCTTCCAACTCCGATTTTTATCATTTATATGGAAAGGATAATTTGGTATTGTTCTTTACAGAACGTTATCCAGAGCAACCATTAGTGATCAAAGGAGCAGGCGCCGGCGCAGAAGTAACTGCATCAGGTGTATTTGCCGACATCATTCGTGTGGCTAGAGTATAATTTTATCATCTTTATGAACGATATTTTATGAACAATATTTATCAAGGGCTTGACCAGAATAAGGTAGTAAAAATTCATTCGCCAGCAACCGTAGCAAATATGGTTTGCGGTTTCGATGTATTAGGTTTTGCTGTTAAAGAACCATACGATGAAATGCAGATTCGTTTTTCTGATATCCCTGGTATCACAATTATTAATGATGACGAATACAATTTACCAACTGAACCAGCAAAAAATGTAGCTGGTGCAGCACTTCTTGCATTGATGGAAGAAATAGAATCAGGTTTTGGTTTCGAATTAACTATCAAAAAAAATATTAAACCAGGAAGTGGGGTGGGTTCAAGCGCTGCAAGTGCTGCAGGCGCTGTTGTTGCTGCTAACAGATTACTCAACGATCGTTTTGACAAGGAAACGCTTGTTCGGTTTGCAATGAATGGAGAAAAATTAGCATCAGGTGTTAAGCATGCAGATAATATTGCACCATGCATTTATGGTGGAGTAACACTTATTCGTTCAATTTTTCCTTTAGATATTATATCACTAACCGCACCTACCTTATTTGTTACAATTGTACATCCACAAATTGAAGTAAAAACTTCAGATGCCAGAAGTATTTTAAAACATAAGGTATTATTGAAAGACGCGATCAAACAATGGGGCAATATTGCAGGTTTAGTAGCAGGCTTATTAAAATCGGATTATGAATTAATTGGTCGCTCTTTGGAAGATGTAATTATTGAACCCGTTCGAAGTATCCTTATTCCAGGTTTTGATTTGGTAAAACAAAAAAGTAAGGAAGCAGGTTCATTAGGGGGAGGAATTTCTGGTAGCGGCCCATCTATTTTTATGCTGAGTAAAGATGAAATAGCTGCATTACAAGTTGAAAAAGAAATGAAATCTGTTTACGAAAAATTAGGTTTGGATCACCATACTTATGTAACAACCATGAATCATCAGGGTGTTCAATTCGTTTAAAATAGCTTAGTACATGAATTATTATAGTCTTAATAAAAAAGCGGCAAATGTAGATTTCCGTGAAGCAACTATCAAAGGACAAGCTCCTGATAAGGGATTGTATTTTCCAGTAACCATTCCAAGAGTAGCAAATGATACTATTAAAAATATACATGCTTATTCTAAAGAAGAATTAGCATTAGAAATAATGTTGCCCTACGTTGGTAATACAATTACAAAATCAGATCTACAAAAAATAGTTTCAGAAACCATCAACTTTCCATTCCCACTTGTTTCAGTCAATAAAAAAATTTACTCATTAGAATTATTCCACGGTCCAACACTGGCCTTTAAAGATGTAGGCGCTCGTTTTATGAGTCGATGTTTGGGTTATTTCTCTACACAACAGAAAAAGAAAATTACGGTATTGGTGGCAACTTCTGGTGATACAGGCGGGGCAGTTGCTAACGGATTCTTAGGAGTGGAAGGAGTAGAAGTAATCATATTATATCCTTCAGGTAAAGTGAGTCCAGTGCAAGAGTTACAATTAACTACTTGCGGACAAAATATCAAAGCGCTTGAAGTGAAAGGAAGTTTTGATGACTGTCAGGCCATGGTAAAAGATGCATTTATAGATGTTGATTTAAATAATCATCTTACACTTACTTCCGCAAATAGTATCAATGTAGCAAGATGGTTACCACAACAATTATATTATTTCTTTGCATACCAACAATGGATCAAAGAGAATGATACAGCGCCAATTATTTCAGTACCTAGTGGCAACTTCGGAAATATTTGTGCAGGTTTATTAGCATATGTGAGTGGATTACCCGTTGATCATTTTATTGCAGCATGCAATGTAAATGATGCGATACCCGAATATTTGAGAACAGGTAACTATCAATCAAAAAAATCTATACCAACTATTTCTAATGCAATGGATGTTGGTAACCCGAGTAATTTTGTAAGAATATTAGAATTATTTCAAAGCTCTTATCAAAACATCAGTGAAAAAATCTCAGGGTACACAGTAAGCGATGAGATTACTAAACAAACCATAGATGATGTTTATCAAAAGGACCACTACATCTTAGATCCACATGGAGCAGTAGCATATTACGCTTTAGAAGATTACTTAAAATCAAACCCTTCAAAAAAAGGAATGATCTTAGAAACAGCGCATCCGGTAAAGTTTCCCGATACAGTAGAAGAAATAATAGGGAAATCAATTGAGATTCCTGAATCGGTAAAACCATTATTTCAATTAGAGAAAAAATCAGTTTTAATGGAGCCTAATTTTTCTGATTTAAAGGGCTGGTTGCTTGCGCAATAATAAATATTCTCTTAGATGTAACACAGCATAAGGGCTAAAGCCCAATTTTACTTGAATCTATTAACCCTAGGCTGAAGCCTAGGGTTAATAGATTGCTCTTTTTATTTTTTACTTTTTAAACTCCATGATCCCCGAATCTTCGCTTTCACCAATTGATTTGCCTCAACATCATTTTTGATTTGTTCTTTAATTGGATCCCATACTAAATTTCTTCTGGTTTGATAAGCAATATTAGCTAAACAACATACCGAACTAGTTCTATGGCCTGTTTCTACATCACAGATTGGTTGAACACCAGTTTTAATTCCATCTAACCAATTCTGATAATGATTAGCACTATTATAAAGTCTTATTTCATTTGGTTGAATAGTAGCTGTTGCAATATTCTTAGGATTGCTATCGAGATATTCTCGAGAAATATCGATAGTTCCTTTTTCACCAATAAAACGGACACCTAACCCTCTTCCAAAATCAACATGTTTCATCACAATACCATTCGCATAAATCATTTCTAATCCTTTTAATTCATTACCCTTTGGTGGATTGAATGCAACCGGACCAGATTGATCCATACCCAAACCCCATTGAGCGATGTCAAACATATGCGCACCCCAATCGCTCACGCCACCCCCACCATAGTCTTTATAAGAACGCCAATTCGGATAGATATCCCGTTCAACAGGTGGGGATAATTCTGTGTTATATGGATTAAAAACACCTGGGCCAACCCAACCTTCCCAATCAAGGTTTGATGGTGTTGACATCGGAGTTAGATTGTATGCAATACTAGGATCACCTACATTCACTAATACTTCTTTGATATTTCCAATGTAGCCATTGCGCACTAATTCAGATGCTTGTCTAAAATTTTTCCAAGAGCGTTGCATACTTCCTACTTGAAGAACAACTTTATTTTTTTGCACAGCATTTACCATCGCCCTACCTTCTTCAATTGAATGTGCCATTGGCTTTTCAACATAAACATGTTTACCAGCATTCGCAGCCATCACCGTCATTACTGCATGCCAATGATCTGGTGTTGCTATAACTACTGCATCAATATCTTTTCTCTCTAATAATTCTCTAAAATCACTATACCCTTTAAAGCCTTTGTATTCTCCTTTCTGCGCTGCAACTGTATGAATCTTCTCTGCAATTTTTTGAAAGGCTGTTAGCTTTTGAGAATCAACATCAGAACCTGCTACTGCTTGAGTGATGGAACTAAAACTACTAATCAAACTCTTTGCCTGTTTACCAGTACCGATATATCCCAAATTGATTCGATCACTTGGAGCAAGAAATCCTCTCCCCATTACAAATCGGGGAATAATAGTAAATCCAATTGCAGCTTTAATGGATGTCTGCATAAATGAACGGCGATTAACCGTATTGTTTTTAATTGTCATATGGCAAGTATTAGATTAGAAATTTACTGCATTATACTCTCAATAGAAAATTTATTGGATAATCCTTATCTTCCAAAACGAATTTATCTTCTGCCTTATGAGAATTTCTTTCAGACTTATTAGTCTTTCGATTTTTAATTGCCTTTTTTTATTAGGAATTGCACAAACAAAAAAATTACTCCCAGTTAAAGGACTCTATGCTTCTGTTGAAGTGTTAAGAGATCAATGGGGTGTAAATCATATTTATGCTGAGAATCAGCACGACCTGTTTTTTTCGCAAGGATATTGCGCTGCAAAGGACCGTTTATTTCAGTTTGAAATCTGGCGAAGACAGGCTACTGGAACTGTAGCTGAAATATTAGGTGAAAGAGAATTAAAAAGAGATATTGGTACCCGACTTTTCAAATACAGAGGGGATTTGAAAACAGAACTCAATCATTATCATCCCCAGGGTGAGGCCATCATAAATGCTTATACTGAAGGTGTAAATAGTTATATCGACGAAGTAATATCTCATCAAGAATTACTTCCTATAGAATTTCGATTGCTGAAAATACTACCCGGCAAATGGACACCGGACGTAGTGATCTCAAGACATCAAGGTTTGTTAGGAAATATTACGGAAGAATTGAAGATAGGCAAAGCAGTGTCGAAAGTTGGAGCTAAAAAAGTAAAAGAACTCATGTGGTTTCATCCGAAAGATCCTGATCTACATATCGATTCAGTGATTGATCAAAAATTACTGAATGATAATATCCTGGAATTATACAATGCTTATAGAAAAGAAATTGTTTTTCAAGAAAGCGATATCAACAAAGCCGACGAAGACCCGGATGCAGTGATGAATTTATTGAAACAGCCTATTTCAAATGCTTATCAGCCTGCCTTCGAACATGGTATTGAAGGATCCAATAATTGGGTTGTGAGTGGTAAAAGAACTCAGAGTGGTCATACTATGCTTGCAAACGATCCACACCGAAAAATTGCAGTACCCTCATTACGTTATATGGTTCACTTAGTAGCACCTGGGTGGAATGTAATTGGTGGTGGTGAACCTGAAATTCCTGGTGTATCAATTGGTCATAATGAAGCCGGAGCTTGGGGATTAACAATCTATGAAACTGATGGCGAAGATTTATATGTCTATGATTTGAATCCGAAAAATCTATCTCAATATTTTTATAAGGGACATTGGGAAAATATGCAATTGATACAAGAAAGAATTATGATCAAAGGAAACAGGGACGAACTTATTAATTTAAGATACACCGTACATGGACCAGTTACTTATATCGATTCAGTACACCATAAAGCTTATGCAGTAAAATGTGCCTGGCTTGAGCCCGGAGGCGCACCCTATATGGCATCTTTAAGAATTGATCAAGCAAAAAACTGGGAAAGTTTTAGAGATGCTTGCAGTTATAGTCATATCCCTGGAGAGAATATGATTTGGGCAGATACAACAGGAAATATAGGATGGCAAACTGTGGGGATTATCCCTATTCGAAAAAATTTCAGTGGACTTGTTCCTGTTCCAGGCGATGGAAGATATGAATGGCAGGGCTTATTACCTATCAAAGAAAGACCCCATCAATTGAATCCCTCCAAAGGATTTTTAGCAACAGCCAATCAGAATGTAACTTCAGAAGATTATACTCATTGGGATGCTGTGGGATACACTTGGGCAGATCCATTTAGGGGTAATAGAATTAATGAAGTATTAGCAAAGGATGATAAAATGACTATTGCAAAAATGCAATCTCTGCAAACTGATTATAATTCATTACCCGCTCGCAGTCTTTTACCTATGCTATTACCATTGGCATTTGATAAAACTCTAACGCAAGAATCTATTAAACAATTAAAGAATTGGAATTTTGTTTTAGATAAACAAAGCATTCCAGCATCTATTTATGCGATGTGGGAAAGACAATTGATGAAGCAAGCCACAAAACAATTTATAACAGAAAATATAAAAGATCAGGTGAGCATTCAACTGTCGAAATTAATTGGTTGGTTAGAAAAACCAGATAGCAAATTCGGAGTAGATCCAATAAAAGGAAGAGATGCATTTTTAAAACTTAGTTTTGAAAATGCCATTGAAGAATTAGAAAAGAAGTTAGGAAGTAATTTAGATCATTGGCAATACGGTCAGGAGAAATTTAAACATATCACCATTACACATCCATTAACTAGTATTGTTAATAAACCATTGAGAGATCAACTAAATTTAGGGCCACTTCCAAGAGGTGGCAATAGTCATACACCAGGTTCAACGGGTGGTGCAGATAATCAATTAAGTGGTGCCAGCTTTAGATTTATCACTGATACTGGTAATTGGGATGAAGCCGTAATGATCAATACACCAGGGCAATCTGGCGATTCTAAAAGCGAATATTATAGAAATCTGTTTCCACTTTGGGCTAATGATCAATATTTCCCCGCTTATTATTCGAAGGACAAAATATTTAAATTTACCAAAGAGCAGTTTGAATTAGTTCCACAAAAAAAATAATTAATGTTATTATACAATCATTTTCAAAATAATTCTATGCGCATATTAATTTACCTGGTATTTGTATTGTTTTTAAGTAATACTATAAATGCACAAACAAAAACTTATTGTAATCCTATTAATATTGATTATGGATATTGCCCAATTCCAAATTTTGTAGAGCAAGGAAAGCACCGTGCTACAGCAGATCCTGTGATTACTGTTTTTAAAGGAAACTATTATTTGTTTTCCACCAACCAATGGGGTTATTGGTGGAGTGCTGATATGGTAAAATGGAATTTTGTACCACGTAAATTTTTAAAGCCCTGGAATAAAGTATATGATGAATTATGTGCACCTGCAACAATTGTGCTTGGTGATACATTATTAGTAATAGGTTCTACTTATGAAAAGAATTTTCCATTATGGATGAGTACCAATCCACAAAAAGATGAATGGAAAGAAGCGGTAGATTCTTTTCAAGTAGGCGCATGGGATCCGGGATTTTTCTTAGATGATGACAATCGTTTGTATATCTATTTTGGATCTAGCAATTTTTATCCCACATACGGACAAGAAATTGATCGAAAAACTTTTCAGCCCATTGGTGAAAGAAAAGAACTGTTAAGACTGAATGATAAAATTCATGGGTGGGAAAGGTTTGGAGAATATCATGATAATACTTTTTTAAATCCATTTATCGAAGGTTCTTGGATGAACAAATACCATGGAAAATATTATTTACAATACGGAGCCCCAGGTACTGAGTTTAGCGGTTATGGTGACGGTGTATATACTGCTGAGCATCCCCTTGGTCCGTTTACTTATCAATCACATAATCCATTTTCTTATAAACCTGGAGGATTTGCAAATGGAGCAGGGCATGGAGCTACTTATCAAGATTTATTTAAACAGTGGTGGCATGTTTCAACTATTGTATTATCTACTAAAAATAATTTCGAGCGAAGAATTGGGATTTGGCCTGCTCAAATCGACAAAGACGGAATACTTTCTACCAATACCGCTTATGGCGATTATCCGCACTTCATTCCAAATGCAAATGCGGATCATTCCAATAGTCAGTTTACAGGATGGATGCTTTTAAATTATAATAAACCGATTCGAGTTTCTTCCACACTTGGTGGATTCCATGCTAATCTAGCCAATGATGAGAATATTAAAACTTATTGGAGCGCTGTTACAGGAAATACAGGCGAATGGATTGAATCTGATTTGGGTACCATTAGCACAATAAATGCCATACAAATTAACTATGCTGACCAAGATGCAGAAACTATGGGTAAGGTTGCAGGTTTATATCATCAATATAAATTGTATTCTTCGAAAGATGGAAAAAACTGGAGCCTTTTACTTGATAAGAGCGCTAATAAAACAGATGTGCCACACGATTATATCACGTTCAACAAACCGGTGGAAACAAGATTTATCAAACTTGAAAACATTCATATGCCTTCTGGTAAATTTGCGATTAGTGGGTTACGTGTTTTTGGTTTAACAAAAGGATCTGTACCCGAACCAGTGCGGCATTTTGTAGTATTAAGAGGCGATACAGAGAGAAGAAATGCTTGGTTAAAATGGCAAGTAAACGAGAAAGCTACGGGCTATATGATTTATACTGGAACTGCTCCAGACAAATTATATACTAGCATGATGGTTTTGGGAAATAATGAATATTATTTTTCATCCATGGAAAAAGATCAACCTTACTATTTTCAAATAGAGGCTTTCAATGAATCTGGTATCGGAAAAAGAACAGAAGTAATTAAAGTAGATTAAGCGAATTATTTTTAAAATGCGTATAGAAAACTAAATTTGATTTTCAATAATAAATTTCATTAGAGCACCAGGAGAATTTAGCTTTAATTTTTGCATGATATTTTTTCTATGTGTTTCTACTGTATAAACACTTAAGTGTAAATTCTGTGCAATATCCTGATTTGTCATTCCATTTTTTATCAGCTGTATCAATTCTCTTTCTCTTTTTGTGAGGTTGAACTGTGCCAGGAATTTATCATTTACTAAGAATTCACCCGGAGCAGGCTGATCAGGTTGAGGAGTTGCAAATAAAGCGCCAGAATAAACCATTTTAATAGTGTGGATTAATTCATCCCGCTGACTACTTTTTAAAAGATACCCATTAGCCCCCTTGATCTTTGCTTCTTTGATAATTGCCTCATCAAAATAGCCTGATAACATCACAATCTTCACACTAGGATAAGATTGCCGGATGTATTTTATCGTTTCCAAACCATTCATTTTAGGCATATTAATATCTAATAGAATTAGGTCTGGTTTTGTAGTTGGCAACATTTCTAAAACCTCTCTTCCATTATTGGCGATACCACAAAGCTCAAAATCGGGCTCTCTTCTAAGCATCATCGATAAACCTTCAATGAATAATGGATGATCATCCGCCAGCATTATTCTAATTTTTTCGTTTTCTGGGATTGACATTTTTTAACCTATTACCATTTTAAAAAAATATACAAACTACTTGGTATTAAAGATAAGTAGTTGATAAGACTTTCAGTTTTATATAATTGATTATATGTTCAGATTTTGTGATAGTTTTTGATTAAAGCATTCCATTATTTGGATACATAATGAAAATTTACAACAATCTGCATTCAAAATGGCCTATAACTCAGTGATTTCAACGATAAAATAGGGTGTTTTAACTGCGATTATTAATCCTACTGCTGATTACTTTTATCGAAAGGATAAACGATGGAATTCAAGAAATTATTGTCATTTTTTCGTTAGATAGCTAGAAAAAGTCAGAAGAATTTGTAGTTACTAAACTACAGTTCTTTCAAGACCCCTTTACACTCTCAGCGGATATTAGAAAATAGCTTTGATAAGCAAATAGCTATTCTCTAAAAATGGTAAGCGGCAATTTTCCTGAATTACACAGCAAAAGATGAAAAAATATTTACATTATTATCATTTATTGTTCATTTTAATACTAACCGGATCCCCCGTTTTAGCACAATATCAGTATGTTGGAACCTACAATCAGGATGGCAAACCCAATAATCTTGTTACAGTTTGCGATTTAATTACAAGCACTTTTAAAATTGATATAGCTTCTTCATTACCTGAAAATCGATCTGTTGCTTTTTATAATCCCCAATTTATTTCGGATTCTCGCCTTGAAACTATTTCATTATCTACTAGTTCTGATGTTTGGATAAGTTTTTTGGATGAGGGCTCTTCTTATCAAAATGCATTAGGATATTATACCTATCCTACTAATGCCCCACTTGCAACAGCCCCAGAAAATGCTGATATAAAAATAATTTTTGCCAATGCCTCTAAAACAGGGTCTGGTGGTAGCCTTACCCCAGGCGATAAAGTATTCTTAGGGAATTTTCCAGCTAATACTTCTATAGGTTTTGTGATTATTGTAAATGGCTGGGAAAATGCCAATAATAAAGTTGGAATTGGGAATTGGAGAATCTTTTCAAATAGCGCCTTCAATCCAGAAGCAAATTCAGATTTAAAAAAGCATTTTTTAAGCATTTACGATACTACAACCAATAGGATTCTTTTAGGCTTTGAAGAAACTCGCAGAGATGCTGGTTTTAATAGTGATAATGACTTTAATGACCTATTATTCTATGCTACTGTTTCTCCTATACAAAATGTTTTAAACTTAACAAATATTCCTATAATTTCAAAAGACGGAAATATTTCATTTTCTGGTAACACTGGTGGATTAGAAAGTAAAAGTTTGGGAGATGCTATTTCAAAAAGGGTTTATACAAATGCAATAAATAGTACACAAGGACCAATTAATTATAAAAAATTAAATCAAATTCAGCAACCAACAACTCAAAAAGCTGGATTAGGTAATGGAAACTATATAGGTTTGCAACTTAAAGATGTTTTACCTGTTCAAATTTTAGATTCAGGTTATAATACTTATTCAAGCACTGCTGCTGATATCGCCAGTATTACAAATGCAATTGATGTTGTGTCTGTAGATTTTACTTATAAAAATGAATGCAGAGCTGTAGTATTTGCTACTAAAACTCAGAATCAAATGTATGATCATAGCAAAGCTGTTTGTGATCGACTTAAAGGTGCAAAACTTTTAGGATTAAACAATTTTACACTAAACGGACTAAATCTTGTTCGATATACTTTATTACAACCTAATGGGCATATAGAATATGCAATTTGTTTTTCTGTTGGAACAAAAATCGGAAGGAGCAGTTTTAGTTTTCAATCAAATTGGTTGAACAAAGATTATATTCCTGAAGAAACTTTATATAACGTTCAAGTATGGTCAGCAACTCCTTATCTCTCTGTTGATATAAGTTTAGAAATCTTGAACAAATTAAATTCAATAATGCCTGTTCAAGCTTTATATCCAGTAACAGAATTACCAAAATCTTATATTATTTCTGGAATAAGAGATGGAAAGAATTTAAATTTTGAGATTAATAATAATACGAGTTCAACAATTGGCTATTTTCAAATTGAAGAAAGACAATCTGAAAAATCTATTTTCACGACAAAAAGAAAAATACCGGTTATTATAACTGCAAATGGTAAATCTACAACCTCATTACCAGTAAGCGATAATTATGAAGCCACTATAAGTTTGTATTTAAATAATAAATTACAAGATGAAGTCTTCATGGCTGATGGAGGTTGGAATATTGACTTTAATAAGAATACAACAGTTGTAAATTCATTTAATATCACAAACGATTCATCTAATAATAATGTAATTAATGATGATCTTCCAGTGTTTCGAAATATTACTGTAGATGCAACAACAAGCGATAACGTAACAGCTTATAAGCTGTTAAAGGGCGGTGGGGCTGAACAAGATTTAAGTGTTTATAAAGCGCTTAAATTTACTGCAAATGCTACTGGATCTAATATGCGTATTACATTAGTGAAGAGTAGTATCACAAATTGGAATGAACAATATAGTTATTACCTGCCTATTTCTAATACTTCAAAAGATTATAGTGTTAATCTTAGTGATTTTACTTCAACAAGTAATAAAGCATTTAATCCTAACGATATTACTACTATTGTTTTTTCTTTTGAAGTTGGAACCGGAAAATCAACAGCAGTGAAGGCTTCTATTGGTAAGGCATCTTTTACCAAACAAAGTATAGTTGCTGCAAATACTATCATTACAAAAAATGTTCAGCTATATCCTAATCCTTCCAAAGGAAGATTCGTTGCATGCTTTAATGCAGAATTTTCAAGCACAGTAACTTTAAAATTATTAGATGCGAATACTGGCAGACAAATAATGAGTAAAGTAATAAATACAAATAAGGGTGCTAATAATATAAATATTGAATTAAATCAATCTATTAATACAAATGTTTATATACTTTCTATCGAAGGAGATACAGATAAATATCTTCCTAAGAAATTAATAGTACAGCAATAAGATAGTTTTTTAATGTAGGCGGGGTTATAGCAGGAAGTGATTCCTGCTTTTTTATTCAGTTGAAAAAATAGTTCTTCGAACAAGTAAACATGCACCCATTACCCCAGCAGATAACCCGAGTTTTGAAGTCTTTAATTGGGTGTCATTATTAACTAGACTTGCAGAATATTTATTAAGTGAGCTTTTAATAGGTACCCTGATAAATTCATTAGTAGTGGAAAGAAGTCCACCAAGAATTACTAATTCTGGATTAAAAATATTAATGAGCGAAGCAACGGCTTTACCCAATTTTTCACCTACTACAGAAACACATTCTATTGCGAGTGTGTCATCCTGATTACAAGCAATGACAATTTCTTCTAGAGTGATGTCTTCAATTTTTTTATGATCTCGCTGAAGAATTGAGCCAAAACCAGCTCGCAATTTATCCTGGATATTTCTAACAACAGCAAAGCCAGATGCTTCAGTTTCAAGGCAGCCTTTTTTACCGCACTGACAGATCATTTCATTATCATAAATAGGATTATGCCCAAACTCCCCAGAAAATCCAGACTTGCCATAATATATTTCACCATTGATAATAATACCCAATCCGATACCATAATCTAGATTAATGAATAGAATATTTTTTTCTTTTTCAACAATTCCAGAACAATATTCTGCAAATGCCATTGCTCTCGCATCGTTATCTATTAAAGTTTTTATACCGATCGCATTTTCAATAAACTCTCTGATAGGCAAATCAGTAAATTGAAAGAAATTGTAGTTGTGACCTGTTACTTGATTAATCCGGCCTGTAAGATTAATACCAATTCTTAGAATTTTTGATTTAGGGATACTAGTACCATTTATAAAATCATTAATAATATCAATTAATTTTTCTAAAGAGTCTTGAGAGTTTTTAAGTTTAAAGGGAATGTTACTAGGTTTTTGTAACAAATTTTTATTCAGGTCCATTATGCCTAAGCTGATATGATATTTTGATACTTCAACGCCCATGAAAAAAACTGAACCCGTTGCTAGTTTAAATTGATTTGCCCTTCTTCCTCCAGTGGATTCTATTTTACCATTATCATGCAAAAGATTCTCTTCTAATAATTCATTGATTGTACTAATGATTTTCGGAGTACTAACATTTAACTCCTTTCCGATTTCAGAAATAGTTGCCAGATCATGCTTATCCAAAAACTGAATGATGTTTTTTTTCAAATTCATGTTCTTGAACAAAACACCCGATAGATTCACTTGATTGATACTTTTCAAGAATTCCATATAAAATAGTTTTTAGCAGTACAATTTAATACATGCATTGGAAAGTAGTTGCATTACTACATAATATTTCAAGTTTCTGCGATTGCATAGGCATCCCTAAATGATTTGCTTTGTATAACAAAATGGTTAACAAGGTTACCAAAAAGAACCCCCTAAAACTAACTTTATGCAAACTTATTATAGCTATCAAAATCACCCTAAAAATGACCTTTTCCTTTTTTTGAAATATTTGATTAGAAATTCATTTTCTATTGCAGGACTACCTTTGGGTATTATGACTGCAGAATTTAGTTTAAGTCCTTCTACTTCTCCATATATCAAAAAGATAAATGGTTATAATAATCATCTTAAAACAGAACCAATTATTATTTATATCTAAGAAAAATCGTTTGGCAAGTATGGTATAGCGTTGTTGTATGTTTTCAAAAGAGGCCGGATTAATCCGGCCTCTTTTACTTTTTTAGTCTAACCTATTTGAACGTAAAGTCGAATGTGATAATATTCGAATTTAAATCTGTTGATTGTGAATAATGTCCGTATCGAATATCTAAGCTAGTGATATGTTGATTATTCATTACACCCTGTGGTGGAGCAGTATGCATACCTATTCCAACAAAATGACTGGTCAGTTCTGATAAACTATAATTACTACTATAATATGCTTCTGCAGCGGTATGCGCTTTGTAAGGTGCAAAATATTTACTAGCAGTCTGCGTATAATATCGATAATAAGGAGAGAATGACAAAAATTGAGATACTTTGATTGGAATTTCAAAATCAGCTGTTTTAGATTGTATTCCCCAATCATCCTGATAATACCTGAAATAAGATCTAATCACTACTTGATCACTTACAAAAGCATTCAACCTAAAACCAATTGGCAGTTTAATTCTACTTGAAGGCAGATTTTCGATATGATCTGAACCATCATTAAAATAAACTCTGTGAAAAGGTAGTCCCAAATAACCCGACTGACCAACCAGATCCAACATTAAGCTTGCTTGTAGACTAGTATTAATTACTTGCGCATAAGATAGTGATCCAGTAAATGTATTACGAGGACTGCTTGGTATTCCACTTGCATCGCCTCCACCCCCGCCAGATAAATAGGATCTACCGCTTGCAGTTGTATAATAAGTAGGTGTAGAAGAAACAACAGATGATTTCGGAATCAATTCAGATGGATAAATCAATTTTACTTGATCAAAATAAGCACTAAATTTTGCATTGAATTCTGAATTGCTATTGATTTTCTTAGAAAAATGCACATCCAAACCAAAAGACTGATAATTATACTCAGTAGAGAAATATGCGCCCAAACCAAAGGTGTTTCCTTTTTCGTTTTCAACTGTCCAATCCAAAGATGGATAAATCCTAGTTCCACCTGTTTTTGATGCACCTGTTGCAGATACATATGCAGAAGAAGCAGAGGTATGGTGATCGAAACCCAGTCCTGCTAAAATACTGTGCTTATTATGATTCTGATCCCAACCAACAAATTTCAAATCCAATCCATTGGCAAAATCTACCACATGCTCATCGCCAATACCACCAGTAACTGCTGAATGATTCCCACTTTGAGAATAATAACTCGAAACCAGATTTATCTCTTCTAAAGCTAATGGCTTTGTTTTATAAATGACCGTATCCAATCCACTGTTTTGTGAAAATGCATGGAGAAAAAGCGCATAAAGGCCTATAACGGTTAAACTTAATTTTTTCATTCTTGATACTTAATCGATTGAATTGATTTAATTACATCCACATCCGCCTCCAGTTTTACCACCATTGGCTCCAGCAGAACCTTCGCGATAAGTCTGAAAATTCAATTCATTTTTTTGAGATCTCCTACTTGATAATACCATGTCTGCATCGTTCAATTTATTTTTTTGATACTCTTTTACCTGAACACAGGAATCGAATATCAGAATAAATCCGAGCACGGTAATGGTTAAGAATAAAGGGTTTCGATTTTTCATGATTGCTATTTTATTTGAAATGTAAATTGCTTGAAGTGTAAAGATTATTGTTGTCGTCTATGATGATGGCTTCAATTTGTTTGATCTGATTAATCATTGTTAATCCAGCTTCAATTCCCATAATTGTAACAGGAGTTGCCATCGCATCTGCTATTTCTGCATTTGGTGAAATTATAGTAACGCTTTTAATTCCTGTCACAGGCAGACCTGTTCGAGGGTTAATTGTATGCGAAAATTTTTTTCCTCCAATCATAATAAATTTCTCATAATTACCGGAAGTAGCAACTGCCATATCGGTAACATTCATAGTTGAGAATATCTTGTTTGCCAAATTCGGGTGCACAATCCCAATTGTCCAAGCTGTACCATCAGGCTGAAGCCCCCAACACGTTAAATCACCTGAAGCATTCACAATTCCAGCCGCAACCCCTGCTTTTTTCAAAATATATTTTGCCCGTTCAGCTGCATATCCCTTTCCTATTCCACCAAATCCTATTCTCATCCCTTTTTCCCTTAGAAATACAGAACCTTCTTCCATATTAATAACAATATTTCTATAATTGATCAACCGAACCATTTTTTTGGCTGTTCCTGCATCTGGCAATGATTGCATGGTTGTATCAAAATTCCAGAGACTTTTATCGACTGAGCCATAACTTATATCAAAAGCTCCTTGCGTAATCTCGGAAATACGAATAGAACGCTGAATTAACTGAATGGTTTCCATCGACACTTTAACTGGCTTTATTCCAGCATTGACATTGATCAGATTTGTCTCACTTTGATCATTATAGGTAGTCAATAGTTTTTCAATTCGTTGAATTTCTAGCACACCCAATTCAATTTTTTCTAAAGCCCATAATTCATCTTCAGCAACAACACTTATTTCAAAGTTGTTACCCATCAAAAGAAGGCCCTTCTTATATACATTCTTTACCGCCATTACTACATCACTTTCTGAAATCTTTCAACCTAAGCATCTAGAATTCAATATTTTACAAATAGAGTTAGATAAAAGGAGTTTAGTTGCCTTTCAAAAGTTATAAGATTGATAAAAACGGTGAAATGATTAAAAATCAATTAAAGAAATGTAAGATTTCGTCAAATTTTTCTAAAACAAGATGTTTTTGAGCAATCTATTTGAGACACACAATAAATAGTCTGATTTTAAATCTAAGTTTTTAAGGTGATGATTATAATTGCATGATGATTTTTTCAGATTCTCTACAGATTTAAAGTGGTATTTTGTAAAAAATTCAGGGCTTGAAACTGCTTATTGTAGAAGACGAATATTCTTTAAGGCATAGCATGATTGAATTCTTGACTTCAAGTTCTTATTTATGTGAGTCATGTTCCAACTATCAAGATGCATTAGAAAAAATTGAATTATATGATTACGACTGTATCATCCTAGACATTATGCTTCCTGGTGGATCTGGATTGGATTTATTAAAAAATTTAAAACAAAATAATAAAACAGACGGTATCATTATTATTTCAGCGAAGGGTGAGCTAGGCGACAAAATCAACGGGATTGAAATGGGCGCCGACGACTATTTAGCCAAACCCTTTCACTTATCAGAATTAGCAGTTCGCGTCGCAGCCATTATTAGAAGAAAAAAATTTCAGGGCAAGTCAAATTTAATTATTGGTAACATTTCAATCGACATACAAGGAAAACGCGTTACAATAGAAAATAAAGAATTGGATCTGACTCAAAAAGAGTATCAGCTTCTAATTTACTTGGCAATTAATAAAAACAGGGTTTTATCAAAAAATGCTATAGCACAACATTTATGGGGAGACGATATGGATTTTCCAGATAACTACGATTTCATTTATGCCCATATAAAAAATCTTAGAAAAAAAATAGTTGCTGCGGGAAGTGAGGATTGTATTCGCTCTATTTATGGTGAAGGATATAAAATGCAAATCGCATGAAGCTATTCACAAAATATAATCGAATAAATATAACTGCAACTATCATTATTTTTTTAGCAGGTAGTGTTGCTTTCTATTTTGTTTTAGATTATGTGCTAATCAGACAGCTTGATGCCTCACTAAGATCTGAAAAACAAGAAATTACAGAATATATTCAATTGCATCAACAACTCCCTGAAATTCAAAATACAAAAGAACAATGGATTCAGATTACTAAAGCCAGCCAACCAATATCCAATTCCATTACAAAAACAATTCCAGCTTATAATAAATCTGAAAATGAAAGAGAATATATCAGGCAGTTAATTTTTATGGTTACTGTAAATAAAGAAAACTATTTAGTAGCTGTTAATAAATCAGAAACTGAAACTGATGAATTACTAAAACTGATTATCCCACTTACCTTAAGTATGGTAGCTCTGATACTTTTATTTAATTACCTCATCAATCGGAGGCTGATTACTTCTATTTGGCAACCATTTTACAATACCATTAATAATATCAAAGACTACGCTGCAAACCAACAATCATTAACTCTCAGCAAAGAACCAATTGATGAAATAAACTTATTAAATGAAAGCCTCAATAAAATGACTGAGCAAATACATAAAGATTTTTATGCGCTCCGTTCATTTACAGAAAATGCATCACACGAAATGCAAACTCCTCTTGCAATAATTCGCACTAAAGTTGAATCGCTATATCAGTTAGCTGAAGGGAAAGAAATTATGATGCAACAATTGCTGTCAATTGAAGACGCTTGCCTCAAACTTTCAAAACTTCATCAATCATTATTATTACTTACAAAACTCGAAAACAAACAGTTCATATTAAATGAATTGATTCAACTTAAATCAATTCTTGAACAAAAATGTGAGGAAAGAACGGAATTATTAGAATCAAAACATATTAAACTTCAAATAGATGCCGCTAATTTTGAAATACATTTTCATCAACACTTAGCAGAAATATTAATAAGCAATCTTTTAAATAATGCTATCAGATACACAGCTATTGGGGGTACTATTTCAATTTCTTTATATCAAAAACAATTGATTGTATCAAACACCGGAACAACTGGTAGTTTAGATTTAGATAAAGTTTTTACCAGGTTTTATAAAGCATCAGATACGGGTACCGGTTTAGGGCTGTCTATCATAAAAGAAATTTGTACTAGTGCCGGGTTTAGCATATCGTATGTTTATGAAAAAAACATGCATCATTTTATCATAGGTTTTCAAGCATAAAAATTGTGTTGATGAAAAAAATTAGTTCACTTCTTTTTATACTTCTAATTCATTTAATTGCTTTTACGCAAGAACGTTCTCTTGATTTTTATATTCAAGCTGGTATTGAAAATAGTCCATTTTTGAAAGATTTAAAAAATCAACAAAGGACCAATTTGATTGACAGCATGCGTATTCTTGCTGGATATCTTCCCCAAGTTAATGCAGTAAGCTCTAACAGTTATTCACCTACCCTTGGAGGCTGGGGTTATGATGGTGCTATTACAAATGGTTCTAATTTTAGCCAGTTAGTAACTGTTTCAAAGCAATTAGTTAGTAAGGAAAATCTGAAAAATCAACATGAAGCAATTCAATTGTTAAATGAATCATTAAAAACATCTGGAAAGATCTCAGAACAAGATTTACGAAAGACCATCGCAGCGCAATATATTTCTGCTTATGGAAATTATCAACAGTATTCTTTTAACAAAGAAGTACTTCAGTTATTTAAGAAAGAACAAAGTATTTTAAAAAGTCTTACTGAAAAAGGGATTTATCGACAAACTGACTATCTCAGTTTCTTGGTTACTATGCAACAACAAGAAATTCAGATTACACAAATTAAAAATGTATTTCAAAACGACTTCTCTACGCTCAATTATTTATGTGGAATAAAAGATACAGCAGCAATACCTTTAAAAAAACCAGAAATATTTTTATCAATACTGCCTGATGCAGAGAACTCTGTTTTTTATCAGCAGTTTTTAAATGATAGCTTAAAACTTCGTAATAGTGATGCCCTAATTGATTATCGTTATAAACCAAAAGTAAATGTATATGGCGACGGGGGCTATCTAACTTCTTTTTCTAATCAAGCTTATAAAAATTTCGGATTCAGTTTCGGTGTAAACCTGGTTGTTCCAATTTATGATGGGAAACAGAAAAAAATGCAACATGATAAAATTGGAATTGCAGAACAAAGTAGACAACAATACAGGGACTATTTTAAAACTCAGTATAGCCAACAGATAGCCCAACTGTTTCAGCAACTGCATGCTACAGAAGATCTCATACATCAATCTGAGAGTCAAATTAAATATGCAGAAACGCTAATTGAAGCGAATCAGAAATTATTAGAAACGGGAGATGCACATATGGCAGACTATATTCTTGCTATTGGAAATTATATGAATGCAAAAAATACGATTACTATAAATAGCATCAATCAATTACAAATCATCAACCAGATCAATTACTGGAATAGAAAATAATCTTATGATAGTATCCACGTTCAAGTACTCTTTAATTGCATGCATCTGTTTTATGGCAGCTTGCAAGCCATCTCCTGAAAAAGCAGAAAAACCAACTGAAGAAAAAAGTGAAGCTATAAGCACACCTGTAACAGTTACATCTCCAATTAATGGGAACCTAAGTGAGACAGTAGAATTAAATGCAGTTTCGGCATTTTTATTAAAAAGCTATGTAAAATCTTCTTCCAACGGATATCTTCAAGAAGTAAATGCCAGTTTAGGCAAATTTGTAAATAAGGGAGATCTTTTATTTTTAATTAAAACAAAGGAGTCGCAAAGTCTTGGGAATACCATCAGCAAATTAGATACCTCGCTACATTTTTCTGGTGCAATCGCAATAAAATCCCCTGGAACGGGATATATCACTCAAATTAATTATCGTGCCGGCGACTATGTTCAGGATGGCGAGCAAATGGCAGTTATTACCGACACCAAAAGTTTTGTGTTCTTACTAGATCTTCCATATGAACTTAAGCCTTACTTATCTATTAATCAGAATCTACAATTGAAATTACCAGATGGAACAATACTTGATGGTACCATAAGCAATGCAATGCCAACAGTAGATGCAGTTTCTCAAACTCAAAGTTTTGTAATTAAAATTAATAGCTCCAAACAAATTCCTGAAAACTTAATTGCAAAAGTAAGTTTAGTTAAAACGGCTAAATCAAATACAATATCATTATTAAAAACGGCAGTATTATCGGATGAAACACAATCTGAATTTTGGATCATGCAATTGATTGATAGTGTAACGGCAGTTAAAGTTCCAATTAAAAAAGGATTGGAAAATGCAACAAGTGTAGAGATTTTATCACCCGTTTTAAAAACCAGTGATAAAATTTTATTGACTGGAAATTATGGCCTTCCCGATACTGCAAAAGTAACTATCATTCAAAAATGATCCCTATGCGAAATTTTTTTAACTCTTATAAAAATCCAGTAACGGTATTAGTTGTTATAATTATACTGGGCGGGTTCTTTGCTTATAGTAAAATGCAAACTGCTTTATTTCCGGAAATAACTTTTCCGAAAATAAAAATAATTGCAGATGCTGGTCAGCAGCCAGTTAAGAAAATGATGATTACTGTAACTCGTCAATTAGAAAATGCTATCAAACAAGTTCCGGATTTACAAAGAATCAGAAGCACCACTAGCAGAGGTTCCTGTGAGATCTCGGCATATATGGATTGGAATACAAATATCGACATCAGCAAGCAGCGAATTGAATCTAAGATTAATGAAATAAAAAATACACTGCCGCCAGATATTCAAATTACTGTTGAGAGGATGAATCCTTCAATTCTTCCAATCACTGGATTCTCATTGGAAAGTAAAAATAGATCGCCTATAGAAATGAAACTCCTGGCGATGTATACCATCAAACCTTTTTTATCACAAGTGGAAGGCGTATCTGAAATACGCATCATTGGTGGTAAACAAAAAGAATACTGGATGGTTTTGAATGTACAGAAAATGAGTTCTCTTGGAGTAACACCAGATATGGTGAATACTGCATTAGCACAAACCAATTTTATTAAATCAAACGGATACCTTTCGGATTATCGTTTGCTTTATCTAACTGTAACTGATGCAGCAGTAAGCTCAAAAGAACAATTAAGTAATATAGTTCTCAGTAATAATGGGAAACGAATTATTTTATTAAAAGACATAGCAGACGTTCAAATTCAGGAAGCTAAAGAATATATTAAAGTTAATGCAAACGGGCATGAAGGAATATTATTGGCAGTAATTAAACAACCCAATTCAAATCTGGTTGATCTAAGCGAAAGGATGAACCAAAAACTGAAAGAGCTTAAAAAAATAATTCCAAAAGATGTTACTATTCAACCCTTTTATGTACAAGCAGATTTTGTAAAAGACAGTATTAAAAGTGTAACGGATAGTTTGTTTGTGGGGTTAGCATTAGCAATTATTGTTGCCATTATTTTTCTACGATCTTTAAAAGCTAGTTCAGTAATTCTTATTACCATACCAGTAATTTTATGCCTTTCGATTATATGTTTATACGCTATTGGTCAAACTTTAAATATTATGACATTGGGGGCTTTAGCTGCTGCCATTGGATTAATTATTGATGACGCAATTGTAGTGGTTGAACAAATTCATCGAACGCACGAAGAACATCCTGAAGAACCCTCCAATAAACTAGTTAAGAAAGCACTAGATTATTTACTTCCTGCCATGGTGGGATCTTCTTTAAGTACCATTGTTATTTTTTTACCTTTTGTATTGATGAGTGGAGTGGCAGGTGCTTATTTTAAAGTAATGACAGATACCATGATCATTACTTTAGTTTGTAGCTTTTTCGTAACATGGATAGCTTTACCTGTTATTTATTTACGTTTATCCCGCAAGGTTAATATAATTAAGAAAAATAAAGTTCAACACAAAGCTTCTAACCAGAAATGGGTGGGATTTTTTATAACTAAGCCTTATCTAAGTTTAATAATTATTGGTGCGCTTGCATTTTCGGTATACTATATTTATCCAAAACTAGAAACAGGGTTCTTACCTGAAATGGATGAAGGCAGTATTGTATTAGATTATAATTCGCCCCCGGGAACTTCCTTAGAAGAAACGGATAGGATCTTACGGGAAGTAGAAAAGATCTTAGTGAAAGTTCCAGAAGTCGAAGCCTATAGTAGAAGAACTGGAACACAAATGGGCTTCTTTATTACAGAACCAAACAGAGGTGATTATTTGATTCAATTAAAAAAGTCGAGAACAAAAACTACAGAAGAAGTTATCAGTGATATTAGAAAGAAAGTAGAATCTACTCAACCAGCTTTAAGAATCGATTTTGGTCAGGTGATTGGAGATATGTTAGGCGACTTAATGACTTCTGTACAACCTATTGAAGTAAAAGTTTTTGGAAATGATCAAGCAACACTTCAAACACTTTCTAAAAAAATTGCATCGATCATTGGTAAAGTAGAAGGTACCGCAGATGTATTCGATGGTATTGTAATAGCCGGGCCATCTATTAATATTGAACCGAATTACAGTGCTATGGCTCAGTATGGTATTACAGCTTCGAATTTGCAATTTCAAATGCAATCTTCATTAGAAGGGAATTTAGTGGGAACTGTGTATGATAAAGATCAGTTAAGCAACCTACGTTTAATTTATCCTGGAAGTAAAACGCTCAGTGTAGCAGATATTGAAAAAACTCCCATCTTTTTACCAAGTGGGAAACTGCATCCAATTAATCAATTAGCAAACGTTCACATAAATAATGGTGATGCAGAAATTCAAAGGGAGGATTTGCAATCTATGGGAGTTGTTACCGCAAGATTGGAAAAACGTGATTTGGGAAGTACCATTAAAGACATTCAAAAATCAATCAACGATAATATTGTTTTACCGCAAGGCTATGCGATTGTTTATGGCGGGTCTTATGCAGATCAACAACAGTCATTCAAAGAACTTCTAATCATTTTAATCAGTTCAAGTTTATTGGTATTTGGTGTAATCTTATTCTTATTCAAAGACTTTAGCATTTCCATGATCATTTTATTAATCTCTGTGTTAGGTATAAGTGGAAGTTATATGGGATTATATTTTACAGGAACTGCTTTGAATGTAGGTAGCTATACTGGCTTGATTATGATAGTGGGTATTATTGGAGAAAATGCCATATTTACCTTCTTGCAATTCCGAGAATCTTTGAAACTTTCAAACAATGTGGATGAAGCAATTATTTATAGTATTTCAACCAGGTTAAGGCCAAAATTAATGACTGCACTTGGTGCTATCATTGCATTGCTTCCAATAGCAATGGGTATTGGAACTGGAGCCCAATTACATCAACCACTGGCAATAGCTGTAATTGGGGGGTTTATAATAGCTCTTCCCCTATTATTAATTGTATTGCCTAGTTTGATTCGTTTATTTTACAAAAATAAGAATTCAATTACCTGGGATTCAGAATTGCTACAAAATGCTTAATTAAGTTTGATATAAATAAACACTAAACAAAAAAATATGAAAAATTTGTTCATCAGATTAACTGTAATTGTCTCATTAACAATTTCAATGAATCAAATTTCCGCACAAAAACCAAGTGGTTATAAATTAACTAACACCTTTCACATTGCTAGTACTGGAGGTTGGGACTATATAGCTGTTGATGAAAATTCAAATAGATTGTATGTATCGCATGGTGGCCAGGTAAATATTTTAGATAAAGCAACTGGCGATTCTTTGGGTGTAATTGCTAATACAACTGGTGTTCACGGTATTGCATTTAATTCTTCACTTGGAAAGGGGTATACGAGTAATGGCCGTTTAAATAATGTGTCAGTTTTTGATTTAAAAACTGCTGCTGTATTATCTCAAATTAGCACAGGAGAAAATCCTGATGCAATCATGTATGACGAGTACACTAAAAAAATTATTACCTGTAATGGACGCAGTAAAGATTTAACTATCATCGATGCAGTAACAGAAAAAGTGGTTGCAACAATACCTGTTGGCGGGAAACCAGAAACTGCAGTAAGTGACAATATGGGTAAGCTTTATGTAAATAGCGAAGACAAAAATGAAATTGTAGTAATTGATTTAATAAAATATACGGTCTTAAATCATTGGTCATTACTGCCAGGTGAAGAACCTACAGGATTAGTGATTGATTTAAAAACGAAAAGACTTTTTGCAACTTGCGATAAGTTATTAGTGGCGATGGATGCAACTAACGGAAAAATAGTTGCGCAACTACCCATTGGTGATGGTTGCGATGGCGCGGGTTTTGATCCTAGTACTAATTTAATATTTACTTCCAATGGTTCAGGCACTATAACTATTGTAAAAGAACAAAGTGCCAATAGCTTTGTTGTTTTAGAAACAGTGCCAACAAAAAGATCTGCTCGTACTATGACTATCGATACTAAAACGCATAAGCTATATTTGCCAGCTGCTGATATGGAAGCCGTTCCTGCTGATGCACCTAAAGGAACCAGACCTAAAATGGTAGCGGGAAGTTTCCAGGTTTTAGTTTTATCAAAATAAATCAATTTTAGAAATAGTAATCCTCAGCCTTCAAGCTGGGGATTTTTTTTGAATGAATAGCAGTAAGGGCTAAAGCCCAATATTATCAGTTATCCTAGCCCCTAGGCTGAAGCCTAGGGTTAATATGTTTTATCAATAAATTAATTAAGGCAATTCACTTGGCTGAAACATTGGATTATTATGTTTTACGAATAAATTATTCTAGACTAATTACTTGGCTTACGCTGATACTTAGTTCTTTTATCAAGAGATGTTAACCTCGGCCTTTAGGCTGGGGTTAGAAGTCAGTAAACAACTCGGGCTTTAGCCCTTACAACATAGTTTACTTCACAGATCATCATTGTCAATTAATATCCATTAAATCTCCTACATTTAAACAAATAATTTTTCATGTCTGGATTTTATATCGACCCTAATATTGCCAGGGCAAAAACGATTGCAAAGGAGTTTTACATTGATCGACAGTATTTTGAATTGGCAAAAGAAAAAATATTTGTACCTAGCTGGCAGTATATTGGCCACTCTGACCAAGTGAAGGAAACTGGGTCTGCGTATCCCTTAAACTTATTAGAAAATTATATCAACGAGCCTTTAGTTATTACTAGAGATAAAGAAAACAAATTACATTGTTTGTCGAATGTATGTAACCACCGTGGAAATTTAATGGTATATGAGTCTTGCAAAATAAATCAACTTCGTTGTAAATATCACGGACGTTTATTTCATTTAAATGGCCGTTTCATCTCGATGCCTGAATTTAATGAAGTTGAAAATTTCATTCCAGAGAATAATCATTTAAAACAGTTACCGCTTTTTGAATGGGGTAAACTTTTGTTCACCAGTTTGAATCCTATTTTTCCAGTAGCTGATTTTTTTAAAGAAATGCAAGAAATTATTGGTTGGCTACCTCTAGATAAGATGGAATACCGACAGGATCTTTGTAATGAATTTATGGTTAATGCCAACTGGGCACTTTACTGTGAAAACTATCTCGAAGGATTTCATATTCCATTTGTACATCCAACATTGAATGCCGTAATTGAATTTAAAAATTATACTACAGAAATATTTAAATATTCAAATCTACAGGTTGGTATTGCAAAAGAAGGTGTTAGTGCTTTTGAAATTCCTACAGAAAGTAAATACTATGGCAAACAAGTAGCTGCATTTTATTTTTGGGTATACCCTAATATGATGTTCAATTTTTATCCCTGGGGATTATCATTAAATATCATTGAACCTCAAACTGAATCAACTACAAAAGTTCGTTTTCTAACATTTGTGTATGACGCTTCTAAATTAGATCAAGGTGCTGGAAATGGATTAACAACAGTTGAAGCAGAAGATGAAGAAGTGGTGGAAAATGTTCAACGTGGTATCCGTTCTCGATTTTATAAACATGGTAGGTATGCTGTGAATAGAGAGCAGGGGACTCATCATTTTCATACATTGCTCGCTGAATCTTTGAACTCATGAGTGGATTCAAAAGAAGTTTATCACTAAACACAACAATCGCGCTTGTTATTGGCGGCGTAATCGGATCAGGCATTTTTATGAAACCTGCATTGATGGCATCACAATTGGGTTCACCAATTTTACTTATTAGTGTTTGGATCGTTGCCGGAATCATAACCCTTTTTGGTGCTTTGAGTAATGCAGAAGTTGCTGCCATGTTTCCTGAAACAGGCGGACAATACGTTTTCTTTAAAAAAATGTATGGCGACGCTTTTGCATTTCTGTATGGATGGGCATCTTTTGCGGTTTTTAATACTGCTGGTAACGCTTCTATAGCTTACGTATTTTCACAATACACCAATTATTTTGTAGAGCTACCTCATTTTAGTGCTGCCATTGAAAAAACAATTTTTTTTCACATTCCATTCGTAGGTAATATTTATCCCCTTGAAAATTTTGGCGTAAAAATTTTAACCGTTTTACTGATAGTATTATTAACGCTAGTTAATTATTTAAGTGTTTCTTATAGCGGTGCTTTACAAAGAGTTCTTACCTCATTAAAAGCAATAGCCATCGTACTTTTAATTGGTGGCATTTTATTTTCTGGTAAAGGGAGCTTACATAATATTGTTACTTCTATGCCTAGTATGCCACATGGTTGGGTATTGGTGAGTGCCTATATGGCTGCCATCGCAGGTGCATTCTGGGCTTATGACGGATGGAATAATATTACGTTTGTTGCAGGTGAAATAAAAGACCCTCAAAAAAATATTCCGAAAAGTCTTTTCTTGGGCTTAAGTTTTTGTATAGTTATTTATGTATTGGTAAACCTTGCTTATATCTACGTTTTACCTATCGATAAAATGGCAGCTTCACCTTTTGTAGCTTCTGATTCTGCTACAATAACATGGGGACTCATTGGAGGTGGAATAATTGCTGCAATGGTTATGCTCTCCACACTTGGAACAACCAATTCAAATGTACTTGCAACAGCAAGAGTGACTTATGCAATGAGCGAAGAAAATCGATGGTTTGCTTGGGCTGGTAAACCTCAAAAAAAATTCAACACACCTGGAAATGCCTTGATATTAAATGCTATCTGGACCTGTGTTCTTATATTCAGCGGTTCTTTTGATATGTTGACTGATATGCTCATTTTTGTTAGCTGGTTTTTCTATGGTATGAGCACTCTTGGCGTTTTTTTACTTCGAAAAAAATTGCACGATACTCCCCGTTTTTATAAAGTTTGGGGATACCCAATAGTACCTTTACTCTTTGTAGTTTTTGTTGCTTTCTTTCTATGTTCTACACTCTATACGGATATTACTAATTATAAAAATGGAACAACACCCATCATCAATTCCTTACTTGGAACAATAATTACATGTATAGGAATTCCCATTTATTATTTTTCGAAAAAGAAAGCCTAGCTATTTTTTATCGATTGCATTTACGTTAATACTCCATTCACTTCCGCTGCTCACATGATAGGTATCAGCGAAACTTCCCATGTTTAATGCAATTGATAATTGCATCAAGCTATTTAAATAAACAAGTGGTTTACCTTTTGCTACTGCTCCAAAGGTCTCGCAATAAGGAGCTTGACCTTCCCAAACTTTTACCCCTTTATGAAAAATTCGGATGCCAAGATTTTGTCCGTATTTTAAATTTATTTGCTGCACCATTTCTGCAGGTATATTAGTCCATACATTACCATATTGAATATCCAAAATGGTAATATTTCCTTTTAACTGATTACCTTGCTTTATAGCTTTCTGATAAGGAATGGTAACTACTTCATTCGGCAATAAAGTTCCCACTTGATCATATGTGATGGTTCCTGATGCTAATCTAGCTGCGGTAAAAGCATATACATCTCTTCCGTGAAAAGTATAGGATTTCTGTGACCCATTTCTTCTATTGACAGCTTCATTAATTTCTCTTCTTTCTGCAATTCCTAATGATGAAGCGATCAATGTAAGGGTTCCATTATCTGGTGTTACAATAAAATGTCCGGTCTTGGTTTTTACAACTACCGATTTGCGATTAGTGCCAACTCCCGGATCTACCACTGATACAAATACTGTTCCTGCAGGCCAATACGGTACAGTTTGTTCTAATCGATAAGCAGCTTCCCAAATATTATAAGCAGGTATCTCATGTGTTAAATCGTATAGCTTTAAATCAGGTGCTACGCCCATTGCCACACCCTTCATTGCAGAAACTGCTCCATCTTTCAAACCGAAATCCGACTGAAATACTACGGTTTTATTTTGAGCAAACAAGTTGGATATTAAAAAGCTGAGTATAAAAACTAACGTAAATTTCTTAAACTGCATATTGGGAATTTAATATTTTAAATATAACTGGAAAGTAAATTTAACCGCTGTTTTGCACATCATAAAAAATGATTTTTATTCTGGGGATTTACAATTCCTAAATTGCAGGTTGAATTTTTATTAATGGAAAATGTATTTTACCCTTTTATTTGCGAAAAAGGATTTGTAGTATTAGATGGTGCGATGGCAACTGAATTAGAAAGCAGGGGTGCAGATTTGAATCATGCCTTGTGGTCGGCAAAGATTTTGAAAGAAGATCCAAAGCTTATTCAAAGTGTACATTTTGATTACTTGATGGCGGGGGCAGATGTGATTACAACAGCAAGTTACCAAGCTAGTTTTGATGGTTTTACAAAACAGGGTTATACAAAAGAGGATGCTATTAAATTAATGAAACACAGTGTGGTTTTGGCTTTTGAAGCAAGAGAAGATGCCATAAAAATGAAGAGTTTTAAGCAGAAACCACTGGTGGCTGCTTCTGTAGGCCCATATGGCGCTTCCTTAGCAGATGGTTCAGAATATAGAGGAAACTATGGAGTAAGTATTGAAGACCTTAAAACCTTTCATAGATATCGATTGAAAATTTTGGTTGAAACAGGAGCTGATTTAATTGCCTGCGAAACTATCCCTTGTATTGACGAAGCCATAGCACTAAAGGAATTATTTCTTGAGTTTCCATCTATTCAAGCTTGGATAAGTTTTAGTTGCAAAGACGAAATGCATTTAAGTAGTGGTGAACTTTTATCAGAAGCAGTTGCATTATTAAACGATTCCCCACAAATTATTGCTGTGGGTATTAATTGTACCTCGCCTCAATTCATTGAGTCCTTAATCAAAATTGCCGCAATAGCTTCTTCAAAACTCATATTAGTTTACCCAAATAAAGGTGAGATTTATGATCCAATAACTAAATGCTGGCTATCCGGAACCCATCAAAATAGTCGCTTTATTGATGATGCAAAAAAATGGCATGCTGCTGGAGCAAAAATAATTGGGGGTTGCTGCAGAACAACACCCGAAGACATTCAAACACTTCAATCTTTATTAAAATAAAAGATACAAAAAAGCCGGATCAAATTTGATCCGGCTTTTTAATTATTGAAAGCATATTAATATTAGAATCGTAATACTACTCGACTAAAAAGTCTCATACCATTATATCCCATTTGAACAGCATCAAATGGTCCGCCTGATTCGCTATCTCCCCAAGAACTCATCTTCGCGCCAGCAGTTGCAGAGATATCTGGATGCACATTGAAAATATTGTCAACGCCTAGTACCCAAGATACTCCTTTACTTAATTGAAAAGAAGTATAAAGATCAGTAGTCAGTTTACCATTATAAATGAAATTTTCTGGTACTACAGAATTTCCATTATCAGTTGTTACATATGGATCATAACCTAATCCAGCATCAGAAATTCCTGTACCGCCAGGTCCACCTGCTGCAGCATTCGGTAAGCTTGCATAACCATATCCTTTCGTAGTTAATTTACCAAAATAAGTAAGGTGTGTACCAAAAGTTACCTTATCAGCAGTGTACTCTAGTAATAATGAGAATTTAGATTTAGGTGCAGATGCAATTAAGAAGGACTGCTCTCTTGTACTAAAGAAAGTTTGCTGATCATAATAGTTAGTATTCAAAGGAGCAGGAATATTAATTTTGTCGATACTTATATTCTGCAAGTTTCCAGCTAACAAAGCTTTAAAGCCATTCTTACCCCATTTCTTAGTATAATCAAAAACAATGTCAAGTCCTGTGTTAGTAGTATTCACTGCATTTGCAAAGAACTGAACTGAGTTAAGTGGAGGTGAAACTACTGGCATATAGGGAGCTAAAGCAGGAAGGCCAGCATTGAATTGGCCAGAGAAAATTACCCTGTCTTTAATTTGAATCCAATAACCATCTACAGTGATGGTTAAATTTTTAACTGGTTTGTATGCGAAGCCCAAACTTCCGTTTACAGAAGTCTCCTGTTTTAATTTTGGTATGCCGGCAGCTTTTGCAACTGGACTTGTATTAGGAGCTAACCATATATATTGCAAACTTCCAGCAACGATATTGGTATTAATATTACTGAAATTAATTTGTTGTAATGAAGGAGCTCTAAACCCTGTACTTACTGAACCGCGTAAATTAAAATTATCAGTTACTTTATAACGTGATGCTAGTTTATAAGTATTTACAAAACCAAAATCCGAATAATTTTCTAATCGAACTGCGGCATCAACTAACCATTGTTTTGTAAGATCAATTGCAGCATTTGCATAACCACCCAAATTTGTTCTTGTTGCATTTACTACATCTGTTGGTCTAAAACCAGGGAAGCCCTGTGAACCAGAAGCAATATCTCTAGTTTCTCCAACATTTGGGAAATTTCTTTGTGCAACTGTATAACCCCAAGAATCATCTTCTCCTTTATATATTTTGTATTGCTCATAACGGAATTCAGCACCGAAGGATAATGTTAAACCCTGTGCAATACTATTATAACGTTTACTGATATCGTAGTTAGTGGTGTTTTGTAAAAAGCTAAACCCTCCATCATCGAAACGTGTTTTAGCAGCAGGGTTTGCAAGAGTTGCATTAAAAGTATTGTTTCCAAAATAATGGAAATCATTATACCCAACCACATTACTTAAATCCCAATCCCAACCAGTTTTACTAGTTCCCTTAAATCCAAAAGAAAGAGAAACATCTTTAATATAGACATCTTCCTGAGGATTATAATAAACATTAGCTGGATTTACAGTACTACCAGATGGATCAATTTCATGCATGATACCTGGAACAAAAATTAAATTTCCATTTGCATCTGTTGGAAATTTTTCAGGATGATCTGAAAAATTTCTTGACCATGCATACACATTTGAATGCTTATAGTTATATCCACCGAAAGAATAGAAAGTAGTTTTTGTTCCTGCTAATGGAATTTCTGCATTGAACATTGCACCACCTGTAGTAACTGATCCATCACCAAATGCTCTTCTATATTCAGCTATATAAGGTGCAACTGTTTGTGAATTTGGGTTTGTTGTAAAGTTGGTATCGGGCAATGCTCTAAATGTTTTGCCTTGATTTAAAAAATTAGCTCCAAAATTAATGAAGCCCCCATTTTTCCCAATTGGCAACCCATAGTTAATACCAAAATTAAAAGTCCTACCATCTAACTGATTGCCCGTATAATATTGCGAAGGATTTACATTATTCAAAGTATTGTATTTGTGATCATAATATCCACTATACCCAGCATTCACAGTGAATTTTTTCACATCCTTTTTTAGAATGATATTAATGACACCTGCAATAGCATCAGAACCGTATTGTGCAGATGCTCCATCTCTTAAAATCTCTACTCTATCAATAGCAGCTTCAGGAATCGCATTTAAATCTGTTCCACTATTTCCTCTTCCGCGTGTTCCAAATTCGTTTACAAAAGCAGATAAATGTCTGCGTTTCCCATTAATTAACACTAAAGTCTGATCAAATCCCAATCCTCTTAAACTAGCAAAGTCAATTGCATCTGAACCATCAGCACCACTTTGTTTATTATAATTGAATGAAGGAACTGCCATATTTAATTGTGAAGCCAAATCGGCACGAGCCGTATTTTGACCAACAGCATTCATATTAATTACATCAACCGGAACAGGTGATTCGGTTTTAACTCTTCCACCTCTTCTACTACCTAATAAAACTACTTCTTGTAATTCTTTAGTTTCTTCTGCTAAAACAATAGCAAAATTAGCTGCATCTGCTTTTACAGTTGTTGATTGAAAACCAACAGAACTGATTAACAAAATATCTTTATTGCCAACTGCAATTGAAAATGCTCCAGATTTATCAGCTGTACTTGTGGTTGTTTTATTCTTAATTTTTATGACAGCTCCTTCAAGGCCTTGACCTTTACTATCTTTCACTGTTCCGCTAATTGTTTTCACCTGAGCAAATGAAATTTGCGCAAAAAGAACAATTGCTAAAAGCAAGAATATTGATTTTAAATGCTTCATATTTAGATGATTTCGTGACAAAATAAAGAATATTTAATGAAAATATAACAAAATCATATATAACTGATTGATTTTTAAT
>CAIYLW010000096.1 GCA_903927185.1 uncultured Bacteroidota bacterium | reverse complement strand
TTTACCATTTCAATGGTATCAGCCCAAAATATTTTGCCAAAACCTAATCCGCCCAAATTAGTGACGGATATGGCTAATGTATTATCTCAACAGCAAAAAGATTTTCTGGAAAGAAAATTAGTAGCATTAGATGATAGTACTTCTAATCAAATTGCTGTTGTATTAATCAAAACCCTAAATGATTATCCGATAGAAGAATACTCCACCAAACTATTTCGCGATTGGGGTATTGGAAATAAGAAAACAAATAATGGGATTTTATTAATAGCTGCTATTGATGATCATAAAATAAGAATTGAAGTTGGCTATGGCTTAGAAGGAGCCATTCCAGATATTACCGTTTCAAGTATTATTAGAAATGATATCGCACCTAATTTTAAAACAGGCGATTATTTTAATGGGATTGATCTTGCAACAACATCCATTGCAAAAGCTGCAGTGGGTGAATACAAAGTGGCGCGTCAGAAACCAGCATCTGGATCAGGCCGCGGATCTATTTTTACATTTTTAATTATTCTTGCAATAGTTATTGCTATTGTATCTGCGGGTAGAGGTGGTGGTGGTGGCGGAATGATGAGTAGAACAGGTGTTGGTGGATTAGCAGAAACTTTATTTTGGACTTCACTTTTAACTGCCGGTGGCAGAGGCGGCGGTTGGGGCGGAGGTGATAGTGGTGGTGGCGGTGATAGCGGAGGCTTCGGTGGTTTTGGCGGAGGAAGCAGTGGCGGCGGGGGTGCCAGCGGTAGTTGGTAATTCAATTTTTTTTTTATGAAATATCTATTTTTCATAACGGTCCTATTTGTTCAAATAAATATTGGATCAGCACAAAGCATCAAGCTTCCAGTTGGATCAAAGTTTGAAATTTTAACGAATACCGATAACCTTGTGGAAATCACCATGATGGATCAGCACATGCAGATGCATAGTGATGGTAAGGTGAAATTAGTATATGAAATAATGTCTGTAAACCCTAATGGTTACATGATGCAGATAACTCCCAATCATTTAGTTTCAACAATAATGGTGAATGGAAGGGACCAGAAGATTGATACGGATAGTTCCAGTGATAGAAATAATCCAATCTATGCGAAGATCTTCGAATTAATGGGGCATTCTCAAACTATAGAAGTAAAAGATAATATAGTCATCAAAAATTCTCAACTCGCAGAATTTAACCAAACAGGAATACAAGACGACCCTACTAAATTTTTTTTAAATATTGCAGCTTCAAATTTGCATAGTGGGTTTCAATGGGCTGATTCTGCTGTCAATGAAAAATCAAAAGTTTCTAATCAGTATACAGTTATTCAAATAACTGATTCAACCGTAACTGTGAATGTAAATTCTGACTTTAGTAACCATAATATAGTAACACAGGGAGAGGTAACCATTGAACAGAATTTAAAAGGGTTTAGTACTGGTAACAGAATTTATAATAAACAAAATGGTTTACTAAAAGAAGAAACAACAGACATTACTATTTCTGGAAGTACCGAAACAAATGAAATGTCTTCTCCAATTACTATGAAGTTGACAATTAAGTCGGTGGTGGAAAATTGAAAAGTAAAATTTCCTTGTCTTAAGAGAAGAGTTTGGCTAGAAAGAAAGTACCCCTCCTGTCCCGATTCTCGGGATAGGAGGGGCAGCCGATTGTCTCGTCCTAAGAAAAGTTTACAGATTTTTAGATTAATCCTAAGATTGGTTTACAGTTGTTTTTTAGTCCTAGGATGGGTTTACAAACGTAGGACGTTCTTTGTAATAATTCTTCCATAATCTTTTAGTTTCTATTAGCTCAATGGTTTGATGTAATTGATTTGGCATGAGGTTTCCGATACTCATATGCGGTCTTTCATTGTTGTAGAGATCTATTACTAATGATAGGAGCTCTTTTGCCTGTTGTATCGTTTCTACTTCGTAAGCACTCAGATATTCCTCTTTAATGATGCCATTTATTCTTTCGGCTATCGCATTTTCCAATGGATCTCCATTCTCCGTCATGCTGATTTTAATGTTATAATCCTGCAATAGCTTTACATATTCATGGCAACAATATTGCTGTCCTCTATCACTATGGTGCGTGAGCTGAACGGGGCGCATTGGCCCTAAAGCCAAAAGCGCCATGTTCAAAGCCTGGATACTTTCGATTGCATTTAATGTTTCAGCTACTTGGTATCCAACCACTTTACGTGAATAAGCGTCTGTGATTAAACTGATGTACACATGCGTATCCTTGTTTATTTTCCAATAAGTAATATCGCTCACCCAAAGTTGATTGGGAGCTGTAGCTACAAAGTCTCTGATTAGGTTCGGATACTTCCTAAACCAGTGGAAAGAGTTGGTGGTTTTTATCTGTCTTTTGCGTTTTCGTATCAACAGGTGATTGGCTGAGAGCATTGTAAACAATGCATCTCGTCCCATTTTAATCTGATGCTCATCCATAAAAGGAATCAGCTTTTTATATAGCTTACGTACACCCATTTTTGGGTGACTGATACGGATGTGTTTCACTTCCTTTATCAGCAGCTCCTCTTCAATGGTAGTGCGTATCGCTTCCTGATTATTACGATAATAGGCCTGTCTAGTAATACCAAACCAACCACATAGCTTGGCCAAGCTGATGTGCCGAAAATTGCTTTTCACTGCTTCTATTGTTTGGTATTGAACTTTTTTCGGATGGGGATTTTGAACTCTTTCTCAGCGATATCTACCATGGTAGAAAAGGCAATAGCCTTGAGCTCAGCATCCTTAAGCTGTTTCTCCAACTCCGCAATCCGCTTCTTTAATTGAAGTTGTTCAATTTGCTCTTGAGACATTTTAGAATCATCCTTTTTTTTAGGCATGACATAACCATTTGACGCAAGTTTAGGCATTAATTGTTGACCAGAAGTCAAATAACCCAAATTACGCATCCATCGGATTAAACACCCATGATCTGCTTTACCTGTATACTGGCGCCATATCTCATCCTTTGATTTGCCGCTTTTTAAATACTCTTGAATAATAGCATGTTGTTCAACTTCGCTATAAAATTCCCGTTGTCTTTTAATCAGTTCTTGACTCATTTTTACACTTGTTTTGTGTAAACCTATTTCAGGACAAGTCAGATGCCGTGACTACGGCATACGGCGGGGTGGTTGTCTTTAAGAAAAACATGCATGATTGTCAGTAAGAGAAACCACCCCAGTCATCGCTCAGTCGCTCGACTTTCCCCTCCTATCCGCAAGCGGCAGGCGGGGTGCTATAATATTAAAAATTAAATGCCATTTTATAACTGGTACCTCAGCGAAATCTGCCCATGATAATTTAGTACATCCCATCCACCTTTAAAATAAGAAGCTGCTGCATTAT
>CAIYLW010000095.1 GCA_903927185.1 uncultured Bacteroidota bacterium | reverse complement strand
CAAATCGTATCAGTTTCATATCTTCTATGGTAATGTAAATTCTGCATTAAATTTTTAGCTATGGGTATTAATTCGATTGGAAAGTTTTTCATGCCAAAGAATGTAGTTTTTTATGAACTTTTTGAAGATGTTGCAAGAAAAGTTCATGAAATGGGAATTAAATTAAAAGAGATGGTTAGTGAGCCAGATGCCGACAAAAGAATTGGTTTCTTAGCACAAATCGAAGACCTTGAACACAAAAACGACGATAATACACATCGAATATTTACAGAATTAGGTAGAAACTTCATCACCCCATTTGATCGTGAAGACATTCACTATTTAGCAACAGCATTAGATGATATTGCAGACTATATCTATGCATGTTCTAAGAAAATAAATTTCTATAATGTAAACCCAAATGATACTGGTATCCAAAAGATGGCAGATTTGATTTTACAAGGAACGATAGAAATTGAGAAAGCCGTTTTCGGATTACGTGATATGAAAAATTTACGTGCCATGACAGAAGCTATGGTAAAAGTAAATAGCATCGAGAATCAAGCAGACGATGTTTTTGATATGAGTATTGAAATTTTATTTCAGCAGGAGAATGACTTCAAAGAAGTAATTAAGAAAAGAGAGATTTATCAAGTGATGGAAATTGCAACCGATAAATGTGAAGACGCTGCAAACGTAATTGAATCCATTATCATCAAATACGCGTAAACCGCTGCTATCATGTTAACCTTACTAATTCTAATCATAGTTTTGGCATTCGTATTTGATTTTATCAATGGATTTCACGACGCCGCAAATAGCATTGCTACCATAGTTTCAACCAAAGTATTAACTCCTTTTCAGGCAGTGGTATGGGCTGCATTTTTTAATTTTGCTGCCTACTTCATTTCAAAATATATTTTCAAAGAATTCGGTATTGGTAACACAGTAGCCAAATGGGTGCATCCTGAATTCATCACTTTACAAGTAATCCTCGCTGGAATAATAGCGGCTATTATTTGGAACTTAATTACCTGGTGGTTTGGGATTCCTTCTAGCTCTTCACATACATTAATGGGTGGTTTCATAGGTGCCGCTTTAGCCAACGCAAAGGGATTTAGTTTGGCTGGTGTGGCAGTTATCAACTATGCAAAAGTAGTCCCTACTTTCCTATTCATTTTCTTAGCACCATTGATTGGAATGTTCATCGCCTTTTTTATAACGATTGGAATTGTGCATCTCTGCAAACGATCGAATCCATATAAAGCAGAAAATTGGTTTAAGCGTTTACAATTAGTTTCATCTGCCGCTTTTAGTATTGGTCATGGTGGAAATGATGCCCAAAAAGTAATGGGTATCATCGGTGCTGCTATGATTTATTATGAAGGAACAAAGGGCAATCATATGGACTTTAATACATTTGCCAACCAGTACAGCTGGGTGCCATTTACCAGCTTTTTTTGTATCGGCTTAGGCACGATGAGTGGTGGTTGGAAAATCGTAAAGACTATGGGAACGAAGATCACCAAAGTAACTCCATTAGAAGGAGTAGCTGCTGAAACTGCTGGTGCCATTACCTTGTTTTTAACTGAACACTTTAAAATTCCTGTTTCTACCACCCATACAATTACTGGTTCAATCATTGGTGTTGGTGCAACAAAGCGTTTGAGTGCAGTAAGATGGGGGGTAACAATTAACCTATTATGGGCTTGGATTATCACTATCCCTATTTCTGCTTTAATGGCAGCATCTATATTCTATCTTCTGAAAATTATTATCTAATTCATCTAGTAGTCTTACTTATTGAATAGTTCAATTTATATTTGATATATAATAATTGAATTATGCAAAAGATTTTGGTTACTGGCGGTTGTGGATTTATTGGATCTCATACCATCGTTGATTTATTAAACAACGGTTACGAAGTGATATCAATTGATGATAACTCTCGCTCTTCAAATTTTTCTATCAAAGGAATTGAGCAGATTACAGGTAAAAAAATCAAGAACTATAAAGTTGACCTTAAAAACTTCGATGAAACGCAAGCCGTGTTTCAAGAGAATACTGATATCGCTGGTGTGATTCATTTTGCAGCTTATAAAGCAGTAGGTGAATCGGTTGGTGCCCCTTTATTATACTTCGAAAACAATATATTCTCTTTAGTAAATTTATTAAAATGTGTGGAAGAATTTAGCGTGCCTAATTTCGTATTCTCTTCTTCTTGCACAGTTTACGGAAACCCTGACGCTATTCCAGTTACTGAATTGTCTCCCATTAAACAAGCTGAATCACCTTACGGTGCTACCAAGCAAATGGGAGAAGAAATGTTACAAGCATTTACTAAGAACGGCTTATGTAATGTAATTTTATTGCGCTACTTTAATCCAGTAGGTGCTCATCCTACCGCAATTTTGGGTGAACTACCCATCGGTCGTCCACAAAATTTAGTGCCAGCCATTACACAAACTGCCATTGGTAAATTACCAAAAATGAAAGTGTTTGGTGCAGACTATCCTACGCGCGATGGATCTTGTGTGCGAGATTATATTCATGTATGCGATATCGCTCATGCACATACTTTAGCCATCCAATATTTAGAGCAAGGAAAAAACGAATCGCATTGTGATGTTTTTAATTTAGGAACTGGCTTAGGCGTAACAGTTTTAGAAGCCATTAAAACTTTCGAAGAACAAAGTGGTGTAACACTTAACTACGAAATTGCAGAACGCCGCCCAGGCGATGTAATTGCGATCTATGCAAATAATGATGCCGCCGTAAATAAACTTGGCTGGAAAATCGAATACGATTTAAAAGACATGATGCGCACAGCCTGGGCTTGGGAATTAAAAATCAAATCAGAGGAAGAAGCCGCGTTGAACAACTAAATTTAGTTAAGAGAGTAAAAATGAAGAAATATACCCC
Organism: uncultured Bacteroidota bacterium; assembly: GCA_903927185.1. Classification (GTDB taxonomy): domain Bacteria; phylum Bacteroidota; class Bacteroidia; order Chitinophagales; family Chitinophagaceae; genus Sediminibacterium. The sequence goes on along the minus strand of CAIYLW010000095.1, from coordinate 16,921 downwards.
TCATGTCCCGATTCTCGGGATAGGAGGGGCAGCCGATTCTGCGAATGCGGAATACGGCGGGGTGGTTGTCTATAAGAGAAACTTGCATGTTTTTTTAAGAGAACAACCACCCCAGTCATCGCTCAGTCGCTCGACTTTCCCCTCCTATTCGCAAGCGAACAATAGGGTACCTTTTAATAACAAATACTTTTCTAAAAGAAAAAACCCTAGACAAGTCTAAGGTTTAAAAAATATTAGTAAAAGATGAATGTTTCATCATTCTCATATCTTCACTTACTTTATTATTGATTCAACATCTTCTCCGCATTCTCAGCCATTTGAAGTGCTTCAATAAAATCTTCAATCTCGCCATTAATTACGGCATCTAAATTATACGATGTTAATCCAATGCGATGGTCTGTAACCCTTCCCTGTGGCCAGTTATAGGTTCTGATCTTTGCACTTCTATCCCCTGTACTCACCAATGTTTTACGTTGACGGGATATTTCATCCTCCTGCTTACGTACCTGCTCCTCATACAATTTGGTTCTCAACATCGTCATCGCCTTTTCACGATTTCCAAGCTGTGAACGCTCGGTTTGACAAACAACAACAACCCCAGTTGGAATATGCGTTAAGAATACTTTAGTCTCTACTTTATTTACATTCTGTCCACCCGCACCACCACTTCTTGCAGTCTCCATTTTAACATCACTCTCTTTCAACTCAAAATCTACTTCTTCTGCTTCGGGCATTACTGCAACAGTAGCAGCCGAAGTATGCACACGACCTTGAGTTTCGGTATTTGGAACACGTTGTACACGATGTACACCACTTTCAAATTTCAATGTGCCATATACATCTTCACCAGTGACTTCTACAATTACTTCTTTGTATCCACCCACTGTTCCTTCGTTCTCAGTTACAATATTAGTTTTCCATCCTTTCTTAGCACAATAGCGTAAATACATGCCTAATAAATCTCCTGCAAATAAACTTGCTTCGTCACCACCAGTTCCTGCACGAATTTCAAGTATTGCATTTTTATCATCTTGAGGATCTTTAGGAATCAATAATTTTGTTAAGGCTTTTTCTAGCTCGTCTTTTTTAATTTCTAGTTCTGGCAATTCCATTTTTGCCAATTCGCGCATGTCATCATCAGATCCGTTCAAGCTTACTTTCGCAAAATCATAATCCGCCAAGACTCTTTTATAGGTCTCATATGGCATAACGATCTTCTCCAAAGATTTGTACTCCTTGCTATAGGCACCGTACTCTTTTTGATTATTAATAATCTCAGGATTGGTAAGTGCTATGCCTACTTGTTCAAACCTGGCTTTGATCGCATCCAATTTATCTAACATGTCTTATAAAAATTTTCAGTCTGCGAAGGTAAGGTTTTAGAGCGCAAATTCAGTCTCAGGTTTCTTTGAACGAGTTCGGATTTTCAGTTAATTTCATGGGATACTTTACGTTTATGAGAATACTTATCATTTTTCTGATCTGCATCAGTAGCCAAGCACCCTTAAAATTATTGGCTCAAGATGCAGATGTACTCATTAAAAATGGAAAAGTACTGGACGGCACAGGAAATTCTTGGTTCTATGCCGACATTGCAGTAAAAGATGGTAAAATTATCAGGATTGGGTCACTTAAAAATTGGCACGCTTCAAAAACTATAGATGCTTCAGGCTTGATAGTAGCACCAGGTTTTATCGATGTCCATACCCATATTGAAGGGGATGAAAAAAAGAATCCTATTGCTAGCAATTTTATTTATGACGGTGTTACAAGTGTCATTACAGGTAATTGTGGTTTATCTGAAGTAAACATCGGAAAGTATTTTGCAATGATCGATAGCTTAAAATTGAGTATCAATGTGGGAGCTCTTGTAGGACATAATGATGTTCGCAAAGCAGTAATGGGCTCAGCTAATCGCGATCCCTCAGAAGCAGAAATACAACAGATGGAGGCCATTGTAAAAAAAGGGATGGAAGATGGTGCGGTGGGTTTATCAACTGGACTCATTTATATTCCGGGTACTTATTCTAAAACAATTGAAATAGTTCGTTTAGCTAAAGTTGCGGCTGCTTATCATGGGGTTTATGCTAGTCATATGCGCGACGAAGGAGATAGTGTAACTGCTGCAATTGAAGAGGCTTTGCATATTGGAAGAGAAGCAAAAATGCCCGTAGAGATTTCACATTTTAAATTAAGCGGTCAACAAAACTGGGGACGTAGCAAAGAAACAATACCATTGATTATCCAAGCTAGGAAAGAAGGATTAGATGTTACCATTGATCAATATCCTTATACCGCAAGTAGTACTTCGTTGAGTACGCTATTACCCGATTGGGTTTTAGCAGACGGACAAGATTCCATTAAATCTCGTCTCGTTCGTCCAACTATTCGTAGAGAAGTAGTAGCCTACATGATTCAAAAATTACAAAAAAGAAAGCTTAAAAATTTCAGTTATCCGGTAGTTGCCACATTTAAAGCAGATAGTTCTTATAACGGAAAAAGTATTGAGCAAGTAAATTTAATAAAAGGTCGAAAACATAAAGCCACTGAGGAAGCTGAGACTATTATTGAAATGATGGAACAAGGTGGTGCAGCAATGATATTTCATGGAATGAGTGATGATGATGTAAAAAATATTATGCAATACCCTTTTAACATGTTTGCCAGTGATGCAAGCATTCGTGTTTATGGATCAGGAAATCCACATCCTCGTGGTTACGGAACAAATGCAAGAGTTCTTGGCAAATATGTAAGGGATGAAAAAGTTATTTCATTAGAAGAAGCCATTCGTAGAATGACTTCCCTCCCAGCACAGAAATTCAAATTAAAAGATCGTGGTTTGTTACGCGAAGGTTTTGCTGCAGATATTGTACTATTTGACCCAAAAACGGTACAAGACAATTCTACCTACGAAAACCCACACCAATATTCAAGTGGATTCAAATATATTCTGGTAAATGGAGTTGTTACAGTGGAAGATTCAAAACATACCGGTGCTCGTGCTGGTACAATTTTAAAACTCAATTAATATGAAGAGAAAGATATTAACAGGCCTGCTATTGATTGTGATAGGTCAGTTTGCCATTGCACAAAGTATTGGTGCACACCAATTGAAAGCACTTATTGATACGATTACTTTTAATAAATCTTTTAATGGAGTAATACTTTATGCCGAAAATGGAAAATCACTTTATGAAGAATCATTTGGCTATAGAACATATGCTGATAAAAAAACTTTAAAAAAAAATGACATCTTCGAACTTGCATCAGTAAGCAAACAATTCTGCGCAACCGTAATCATGCAGTTAAAAGAAAAGGGTTTATTAAAGTATGATGATCTTGTGGAAAAATATCTTGATATACCTTACAAAGGAATTACAATTCGTCATTTACTTACTCATACAAGTGGCTTGCCAGATTACCAGCAAATCATGGATCAAAACTGGGACAAAAGCAAAGTGGCAAACAACAACGACATCATTGAATACCTTAACAGATACCACCCTCCTCGCTTATTTGAAGCAGGCGAAAAATATACTTATAGCAATACTGGTTATGTTCTTCTTGCCAGCATAGCAGAAAAAGTTAGTGGCAGAGATTTTATTGAATATTGTAATACTGAAATATTTCATAAGTTGGTTATGAAACATACTGGGATACGCACATTAGAAGAAAAATCAGCAGTTAAAAATTTTGCGATTGGCCATATGTATGGGAATGAAAAATCAACTTATATTAGGTCAGATTCTTTTCCTTCTTCAAATTATACAATATGGTTAGGAAATCGAAAAGGGCCTGGAAGAATTAGTTCTACTGCACAAGACTTATTAATATGGGATAATGCCATTCGTAATAATCAACTAGTGTCGAAAGAAACTATGAAAGAGGCATACACCCCAATGAAACTAAATGACGGAACCTTATCCTATTATGGTTTTGGATTAGAATTAGTATATAAAAATAAAGTATTACAAATCGTTTGGCATAACGGTGATAATCCTGGATACAGGACTTTGATTATGCGAGATCTTTTGTATAATAGAACATTGATTATTTTAACTAATAACGATGCACTAAATATGAATGCAATTATTGAAGCATGTAAAAGAATTTTAAATAAAGTATCCTAAATCCAACTGAACAAATGTTAAAAAAACTATTACTCCTTGCTATGTTCCCCATCGCTGCTCATGCGCAGGATTATAAAAAAATACAACAGAAAGCAATCTTTGTAGATTCTCATAACGATATCCTTACAGCCTGCATTGAAAAAAATGTGCGCATGGATGATAATTTAAAAGGCAAGACTCAAAGCGATCTCTCTCGTTTTAAAGAAGCAGGTGTTGATGTACAAATATTTTCAGTTTTTTGCGATGGCACGCAACAAAATCCATATCAATGGGCTAATCGTGAAATGGATACACTCGATGCAGTAATTAGTCGTAACCCTGATAAGATTACCCTTACAAGAAATTTTGCCGAATTAAATATTGCCCTTAAGCAACATAAGCTAGCCGCCATGTTTGGGGTGGAAGGTGGCCATATGATTGAAGGCGACTTAACTAAATTGGATAAAATTTATGAACGGGGAGCACGTTACATGACACTTACATGGAATAACTCAAACAATTGGGCAACTTCAGCTATGGATGAAACGCTAAAGAAAGATAGCCTTTCGCATGCGCATAAAGGTCTTACTGAATTTGGAAAAGAAGTAGTAAAACGCATGAATAGTTTGGGCATGATGGTAGACCTTTCACATGTAGGAGAACAAACTTTTTGGGATGCCATTCATACAACTACAAAACCAGTTATCGTTTCTCATAGTAATGCATACACACTCTGCCCTGCCTTTAGAAATTTAAAGGATGACCAAATTTTGGCTGTTAAAAAAAATGGAGGAGTGATAGATCTTAATTTCTATTCAGGATTTGTAGACAGCACATTTAAAATGAAAGAAAATAAGTTTGCTTTAAATCATGCTCACGAATTGGATTCATTAAAAAAGCAAGGAATGATACAAGAATATGCATTATCCATATTAGCAGATAAATATGCGTCAGAAGTTCAAGATGCCCGCCCACCTTTATCTTCGTTAATGGAACACCTAGAATATATTGTAAAATTGGCAGGCGTAGATCATGTAGGTATTGGTTCTGACTTTGATGGTATTACTTCTAGTCCGAAAGGCTTAGATGATGTAACCAATTACGAATTGATTACAAAAGCTTTAATAGAAAAAGGATACAGTAAAAAAGATATTTATAAAATTTTGGGTGGGAATATTCTTCGTGTGTTAAAATCAAATGAAAATTAGGAAGTACCAGTATTGAAGAGATAAGACTGAAAAAATAAATATTATTAGTATGAAAATGATACAAAAAATATTCTTCGTAGTTACTTTTCTTTGTGTAGTAAAAACAATTGCTGCGCAATCTTTCTCACCAGCTGAAATTTTGAAGTGGAAAGAAAAGGCAGGCAATTGCACAATCCTTCGAGACAATTGGGGTATTCCACATGTATACGGCAAAACAGATGCAGATGCTGTATTTGGGTTATTATACGCTCAATGTGAAGATGATTTTAAACGTGTGGAGATGAACTATGTAGAGAAACTTGGAAGAATGTCTGAAATAAAAGGTGAATCAGAATTATACAATGACCTGCTTATTCGAATGATCATCGATTCAAGTGATGCCAAAAAAGACTATTCTACAGCACCAGTTTGGCTAAAAAAATTAATGAACTCATACGCGGATGGTATTAACTATTATCTATACACACATCCAAAAATAAAACCTGCATTACTTAAAAGATTCGAACCATGGTTTCCTCTGTTATGGACCGATGGAAGTATTGGCGCTATTGATATAGCAGATATTACTGTAACGGAATTAAAGAATTTTTATTCGGGCAATCCTGATGAAGAGGTTGCAAAAATCGACAAACAAGATTATGATCCACTTCCCGGTGGTTCCAATGGATTTGCACTGGCTCCTTTTAAAACGGTTTCAGGCAATAGTATTTTGTATATCAATCCACATACTACTTATTATTTCCGTCCAGAAGTATCCGTAGAAAGTGAAGAAGGGTTGCACGCTTATGGTGCTGTAACCTGGGGACAATTCTTTGTATATCAAGGTTTCAATGAACACTTGGGCTGGATGCATACATCGAGTTATAGTGATGTGGCTGATAGCTACATCGAAAAAATAAAAAGAGTAAACGGAATTCTTCAATACGAATACGACGGAAAGCAAATCCCGGTAAAAGAAAAAAATATCAGGATCCAATATTTAATTGATAGCAACATCAATTCCAAAACATTCAAAACATATTATACACATCACGGACCAGTGATGGCAAAAAGAGATGGCAATTGGATCTCGGTTAGAGCTAATAACCGAGACATAAAAGGATTAATACAATCATGGTTAAGAACCAAAGCAAAAAATTATACTGAGTATAAAAAAACACAAGCCATTTTAGCCAATACTTCTAACAATACTGTATATGCCGATGATCAAGGAAATATTGCATACTGGCATGGAAATTTTATGCCTAAACGCAACGAATTTTATAACTGGAGTAAACCAGTAGATGGAACAACGATTGCCACAGATTGGAAGGGGTTACACTCATTAGAAGAATTGATTCAAGTAAAAAACCCAAGTACAGGTTGGATTCAGAATTGCAACAGTTCTCCCTTTACAGTTTCTGGAAGTAGTAGTCCGAAAAAAGCAGATTTTCCAAAATACATGGCTCCGAATGGCGATAATTTTAGAGGAGTAAATGCCGTCCGTTTATTTAAAAACAATGGTGCTTTTACACTCGACAAAATTATTGCTACTGCCTACAATAAACATTTACCTGCATTTGACGAGCTAATGCCTGCTTTAATAAAAGCCTATAAAGAAAAAAAAACTAATCCCGCTTATTCAGCTCTTTTAGAACCCATGCAACTGTTAGCAAATTGGGACCGAAATGTGTCTGAAACATCTATAGCCACTACTTTAGCCATTGAATGGGCACAGAAATTGTGGCCAACTATTTTAAAAGGAATGGATGAAGACGATGAATCTGATCAGGTAGACAAAACCATTCATTTTGCCAATACTGCAGAATCAAAAATTTTATTAGATCCACTATTAATTGTGATGACAGATCTTGAAAAAAAGTTTGGGTCATGGAAACAAACTTGGGGAAATGTTAATCGCTTTCAAAGACTCACCGGGAATATCACAGAAGTTTTCGACGATTCAAAACCAAGTTTTCCTGTTGGTCTAGCTGCTTCTACTTGGGGATGCCTTCCTTCTTTTACTAGCAAGTCGTTCAATGGAACTAATCGACGTTATGGCTACAATGGCAACAGTTTTATTTGTGCCGTGGAATTTGGTAAAAAAATAAAAGCTAAGTCATTACTCGCTGGTGGTGAAAGTGGTGACTCCACCTCAAAACACTTTACTGATCAGGCAAAAATGTTTACGAATGGAGTGTTCAAAGATGTGCTTTTTTATAAAGAGGATGTATTAAATCATGTTGAGAAAACGTATCATCCAGGAGATGTTCCCACAGAGAAAGGGCTAAAGCCCGAATAAATTTATATATCATTTCCCCACCCAAAAGGGCGGGGTTAACGAATATCTTCTACTAGTAATGTTAACCCTAGGCTTCAGCCTAGGGGATGAAATGTATGATGATATTGGGCTTTAGCCCTTAGGCACCAGGCTAGTTGAGTTTGATATGGTACTCTTGTATGAGCGGATCTTTCTCAGGAGATAAAGTAAAGGTCACTCGAACAGATCCGTTTGTTGTTTTGATATCGAAGTATCCACGTAATTGATTTTCGGGAACTACTTCTCCGACAGAAACAACTTTACCTGCTTTCTCAAATATGCTTCGCGCTTCTACTTGCATTTTGTCTACAAAATAATCCATGAAAAAATTCATTGCAAATATGCCGCTCTTTTGTGCACCATTGAAATCTGGTAAGAGTTTCACTAATTGATCTCTGCGTTGTGTTAATACTTTAGATGCAGGTAATTGTCTTGCTTCTAATCCACTTAAACGAACCAATGTATCTAACACCATCGTATTCGCTAATGATGTGGGAGCATAAGTTGCGTTTGCAAAGAACATCACACCAATTCCATACTCGGGAAGGATTTGCCAGTTGCTGCCAAAACCAGGCAAGCCACCGGTATGTCCAACAGTTTCTCGACCTTCTCCATCTCTGCTCCAACGCAATCCATAGGCATAAGCTGTAGCCAAGGGTGATGGGCGACCACTAGGATACTTATAGTTTGCATTCAAACCAGAAAGACGCCAGGGCTGATGCATTTCACGGATAGAACTTCTTTTAATGATACCATCTTCTACATCATTTCTTGCGGGCCATGCTTGCTCATGTAGCGCTAAATATTTTGCAAATGATTCGATAGAAACAATCATCCCTCCCATTGCACCATAAATTCCATCATGTAACATGGGTTGTTCTACATAAGAATCATTCAACCAACGGTATCCTTTTGCTAATACATTTGCTGGAACTTTACTGTATTCCCATGAAGCATCAGTCATACCCAATGGCTTCCAAATATGTTTGGCGATATAATCGCTGTAATGCGAAAAGGTTTGTTGCTTAATGATCATACCCAACATGGCAAAACCCATATTACTATATTCATAAGCAACACCAGGAACATTCGAAAAGCTCACCCCTTTTTCAATAAAATCTTGAAAGTCATCTTCTGTAACAGCCAGCTGGCGGTCGCCCCAGGGATTGTCTTCTGGAAAACCAGCTGAATGAGTAAGCAAATGTCGTACGGTAATTTGTGGTGCATCAGTAGTTAATTGCTGTCCCTTCATTTCAGGGATATAGGTTTTAACTGGCTCGTCTAATTTTACTTTGCCTTCATCACGCAATTTTAAAATAGCCATTGCAGTGAAACTCTTGCTCATCGATGCAATTCGAAACATCGACTTAGGTGTTGCCTTAATTTTATTAGGAATATCAATATACCCACCCGCACCTGCATACACTAATTTTCCATCTAGTACAATTCCAAATGAATAACCTGGAATATGATTTTTTTCAGCGAAGTCTTTATACAAACTTTCTACTAATTGATATAAAGCAGCAATTTTTTTCTCGCGTGAGCTATCTGTAAATTTTGCTGCCGCATATGCTTTCATTTGAGCCTTTACAAAAATATTCCCTGTTATTGCAAAAAAACAAAAGAATAAAAAGATGGATTTGATGGTGTTGCGTGGGTACATATATTTTATTTAATCTGTCATGATTTAGTAATCAAATAATTTTTCGATGCAGGCGCTTAACCTACTTTTTGCCAAATAATTTCTTTCCAATTCCATATTGAAAGGAATGGGTGTATCTAATGATGCACAACGCATTACAGGTGCATCTAATAATTCAAAACAGTGTTCGCTGATCCATGCACTGATTTCTGCTCCAAAGCCTCCAGTTAAATTATCTTCGTGCAACACCAACACTTTTCCAGTTGCAGTGACAGCTGCTTTGATGGCCTCATAATCTAATGGAACCAAGCTGCGTAAATCAACAATATTTATATCGATTGCAGGATTTTTTCCCTGATACTCAAGAGCCCAATGCACAGCAGCACCATAAGTGATGATACTTAAATCCATTCCAGCTTTCACGGTTTTTGCTTTCCCAATTTCGATGGTATAATAATCGGAAGGTACCGGTCCATTGATACTTCTATACAAACCTTTGTGTTCAAAAAATAGTACAGGATTAGGATCGTTAATGGCGGCAATGAGTAATCCTTTTGCATCTGCAGGTGAAGATGGATACACTACTTTCAATCCTGCCACATGAGCAAACCATGCTTCATTTGTTTGTGAGTGAAAAGGACCAGCACCTACACCGCCTCCAGAAGGCATTCGGATCACAGTGTTGGCGTTTTGACCCCAGCGATAATAAATCTTCGCCAAATTATTCACAATCTGATTAAATCCAACCGTTACAAAATCTCCGAATTGCATTTCCATAACCGACTTAAATCCTTCCAAACTCAATCCTAATGCAGCTCCTACAATGGCGCTCTCACAAAGTGGTGTATTGCGCACTCTTGCTTTTCCGAATTTTTCTACAAAGCCCTCTGTAACTTTGAAGGCACCACCATATTCAGCAATGTCCTGGCCCATTAAAATAAGTTGTTCATCATTTTGCATGCTTTGTAACAACGCTTCTTGAATAGCATCAACAAATCTTTTATCTGGCGCAGTTGATGAATCGATCTGATTCAAATCTGGAATAGTAGAAACAGTAAGAGGTGCAAACACATCGGCTAACTCTTCTTCTGTATTAAAATTAAAATCTGCAATTTGAAAAGCTTGATGTAGATCTGCATCAATCATATCTTTAAAAAGATGCCGCAACTCGGCTACTTTCATTTCAGTAAGAACATTCGTGGCAATTAAATATTGCTCATAATTTTTGATGGGGTCTTTTTTACCCCATTCTTCAATTAATTCTTTGGGAACATATTTAATACCGCTGGCTTCTTCATGGCCACGCATGCGAAAGGTCATGCACTCAATAAAATAAGGTTTTTGATTTTTGATACAATATTCGCGAACGCCTTTAATAGTATCATATACTGCCAATACATCGTTACCATCAATTCTCACACCTTCCATACCATAACCTTTGGCTTTATCTACTAATTGTTCGCATCTGTATTGTTCGTTCACAGGGGTACTTAAACCATATCCATTATTTTCAATAATAAAAATCACTGGTAAATTCCAAACAGCTGCCACATTGAGTGCTTCATGAAAGTCGCCTTCACTTGTTCCCCCATCACCAGAAAATGCCACAGCCACTTTTTTTTCTTTCCTTAATTGATAGGCAAGTGCCACACCATCGGCAATTGCTAACTGCGGACCCAAATGCGAAATCATTCCACAGATATGATGTTCGCGTGAGCCAAAATGAAAACTCCTTTCTCTGCCCTTGCTATATCCTTCTTTATTTCCCTGCATTTGCATGAAGAGTTTTTGTAAAGGCATTTGTCGGGTAGTAAATACTCCTAAATTCCTATGTAATGGCATGATCCATTCGTCTTGATCCAATGCCATGGTTACTCCTACAGAAATAGCTTCCTGACCAATTCCGCTAAACCATTTGCTTACTTTTCCCTGACGTAGCAATACCAACATTTTTTCTTCGATCATTCTAGGAAATAATAATTGTCGGTATAGTTCTATCAGAGTTTTATCAGATAGGTCTTTTCGATTGAATTGCATATTTGCGATTTTGGAACAACTAAGTTAGGGCATTGCCTGTAAGCATACACACAAAAAAAAGCCCTAAATGAATTAGGGCTTTTAAAAATAGATTAGGTTGGATTAGCTTCGATTATTAGCCAATTTGCTCAACAATTTTAGTATCTCTATATACAACCAAACGATGGTTACTAAAAGACCAAATGCACCATACCATTCCATAAATTTAGGAGCACCTCTTTCAGCACCTTGTTCTATCATATCAAAATCCATGATCAGATTCAGTGCTGCAATTGCAACAACGAACAAACTTATTCCAATACTTAATGGACTGCTGTCATGCATGAAACTTACGTTCACACCAAACATATTCAGAACAATAGTAATCAAATAGAAAATCCCGATTCCTAATGTAGAAGCTATGATTACTGATTTGAATTTTTCAGTAGCTCTAATTACTCTAAAATTATATAGTAAAAACATCGCGATTGCCACACCAAAAGTTAAGCCAACAGCTTGCATTACTAACCCAGGATAACTTTTAGCAAACATTGCGTTAAACACTGCAGAAATACCACCGATGAATAGACCTTCCAACAATGCATAGGCGGGAGCTAAAAAACCAGCCCAATTAGGTTTGAACATAATCCCCAAGGCTGCGATCAAGCCACCAAACATTCCCACCATTAAAAGTACTTGCATACTACCTGCACCTTTCTGTTCAAATACCTGCCAGTTATAAGCGGCGCCAGCAATAACCATGAACATTAGAAAACCAAATTTGTTAATCGTACCACGAACGCTCATCACACCTTGATTAGCGGCTTCCATAGAAGCAGTTTTATCAAACATTTTCTCCGTTAAAGTTGGATTACCAGATTTAAAAATTGCCATAGAATTTATTTTTTATAAGTACAAATATACAAAATCTTATTACGAGTACCTAGCTTCATCCATCAATGAAAACATAAAATTGATAACCGATATTTACTTTTTAGCCCCTGGATAATGATCCACCGTTTCTAAAACATATTTCGGATTTTTTTTGAGTATCTGTATAAACTGAACCAGCGACGTACTATCGGCAGATCTTTGAAACATTCTGTCGTGTGATAAGATTACAATATTTTTTCTGGTATGTTCATTATGTTTTGAAAAAGCACTGTCTACCTGAGCAGCCAATTTTTCAGGTGTTTGAATTGGTCGGGCATTTTTATGATTAAAATTCCATTCCAGATCCCATCCAATAACACTAAAACCAGCACTATCTAATTGATATGTTACGGCACTCACTAAGTGGCTCGACTTCACTTGATTTTGCAAAACCCATGCACTATTACCAGGTAGGCGAATAATTTTTTTAGGAACCTGTAAAGAATCCTGCGCTCTTAAAAAAGTTTCGAAAGCCATGTCTGGATGCTGATAAAAGTACTTGTACTTTTCATTTGCATGATCGTAACTATGATTCGCCAATAAGAATTGCGGATAGCTATTTCGGATCATGCCGACAATTTGTTTACCATCGCGTTTTTTCAATTGATGCAATCCTACCATGAAGAAAGTAGCTTTTATCCCTTCGGCCTTACATATATTATAGCAGCTAACTGTGCCTGGCTGTGGCCCATCATCAAATGTGAGATAGACATATAATTTATTACTATCTGCCACAAAAGGCTGTTCCGGTGCTTTGGGGATAGCCCCTATTTTAGCGAGGTAGGCCTTTTTAGCCGAATCTGCCACTGGATCCTTTCCTGAAAATGCGTTTTCTTTCGGTGTGTTATTGCAAGAAATAAATCCAAAAAAACCTAAAATCCCCATGGCCATCCATCGAAATCCGCTCTTATACAGATACATATAGTTGATAATTAATCAGCTAAGATAAAGCAAGGATCATACCTATATTTACTCAATTTGTTAGGAAACCTATAAATGCAAGAGAAAATGCGAAAAATCAGGTTTAAAACATCGATTTGGACGTATCTTAGCATACTTTTTTACAAAACAGCAATCTTTTGTTTTACAAAAAGTCTTTAAATAATCATGTATTGCTTGCTAAGGCGGCAGTTTAGAATTGTAGCTAATGACCAGAAAAGAAGAAGTACTACAAGACGTAGTAATCAAGTTTGCCGGAGATAGCGGCGACGGAATGCAGTTAACCGGACAACAGTTTACCAACAACACAGCGATGCTAGGAATTGACCTGGCTACTTTTCCGGATTTCCCGGCAGAGATTCGTGCTCCTATCGGAACATTGGCTGGTGTGAGTGGTTTTCAATTACACTTTTCAAGCGCAAGAATTTACACTCCCGGCGATGATTGTGATGTATTAGTTGCCATGAATGCAGCTGCATTGAAAGCCAATTTAAAGGGCATCAAAAAGGGCGGGAAGATCATTGCCAATATTGATGGTTTTGATACTAAGAACTTAAGACTAGCTAATTATCCAGACGGAGTTAATCCTTTGGAAGATGATAGCTTGGCAGGATATGATGTAACAAAAGTAGACGTTACCAAATTAACTCGTGAGTCTTTGAAAGACTTTACAGAGCTAGGTGTGAAAGAGCGCGATCGTGCAAAAAACATGTTTGTATTGGGATTAATCTACTGGATGTACAATCGTAATCTGGATACTACCAAAGAATTCTTGAAAGAGAAATTTGGTAAGAAGCCAGTGATTTATGAGAGTAATATTAAAGTTCTCCAAGCTGGATATAATTATGGTGATACCACTGAATCTTTCACTACTCGTTACAAAGTAGAGAAGTCTAAAATGGAACCAGGATTGTACCGCAGCATCATGGGTAATCAGGCATTGAGTTATGGTTTAATTGCAGCGAGCGAAAAAAGCGGATTGCCATTATTCTTAGGCTCATACCCTATCACTCCAGCAACAGATATCCTACACGAATTAGCAAAATATAAAAGCTTTGGCGTTCGTACTTTCCAGGCGGAAGATGAGATTGCTGCTATTTCCTCTGCTATTGGCGCAAGCTATGGTGGATCATTAGCCATCACAACTACTTCTGGTCCGGGTATGGCATTGAAAGCAGAAGCGATGGGCCTGGCAATGATGTTAGAGATCCCTTTGGTAATCGTAAACATTCAACGGGGTGGACCATCAACTGGTTTACCTACCAAGACTGAGCAGAGCGATTTGATGCAAGCCTATTATGGAAGAAACGGTGAATGTCCAATGCCGATTATTGCATCATCAACCCCTAGCGATTGTTTTGATGTTGCAATAGAAGCATGTAGAATTGCGTTAGAGCATATGACACCTGTGATTTTGTTGAGTGATGGATATATCGCTAATGGTGCAGAACCTTGGAAATTTCCAAAATCGGCCGACTTAAAGCCGATTGAAGTAAAATTCAAGACCACAATTGATGAAGGTGATACGAAGTACATGCCATATAAGCGTGATGAAAAATTGGTTCGTCCTTGGGCAGTCCCGGGTACTGCTGGCCTAGAACACCGCATTGGTGGATTGGAAAAGCAGGATGTTACTGGTAACGTAAATTATGAGCCGGAGAATCACCAGCACATGATCAAAGTTCGTCAGGCGAAAGTTGATAAAGTGGCTGATTATATTCCAGCTCAAACAATTGATAGTGGTGCAGAGAAAGGTAAGGTACTGGTATTAGGATGGGGATCAACTTATGGTGCTATCAAGAGTGCTTGTCAGGAATTACATGAAGATGGTGTTTCAGTAAGTCACGCACATATTCGTTATGTACGTCCTTTCCCTAAAAACTTAGGAGACATCATCAAAAACTTTGACAAAGTATTGATACCAGAAATCAACAATGGCCAACTTGTAAAAATCATTCGTGATCATTATAATGTAGATGCTATTGCATTTAATAAAATGATGGGTATTCCAATTACCAAATCAGAAATTATAGACGAAGTCAATAAATTATTATAATTACCGCTTTATCACAGCCCCCGCTGAAACTGATAAGTTTTAACATGAAGCAATCCTGAGTAAGGGTTGCTTCTTTGTTTTAAAGCTATTCCCCAAAAGGACAGTGAAAATAAAGTGCACATTATAACTCGAAATACTGTGAAAATCCAGAACGATTAATTTGTTATTAAATTAAATAAATTGATAATGTTTTTATTAATAGTTACTTATATTGTATAATTAGCTTTCAAGCAAAGACAACAACAATTTTATGAGAACAGTAAAGGGATTTAAAGTAAATAGTGGTGAAGCCAGATTTGGCGAACATTATAAAATGAAAGGCGTTACGCTAAATAATTTAGACATCAAAATTTCCGGATCTGACACAGAAAATGATTTGGCTGTGTTTGAGCAAACCGGACTTACTCCAAACGGTGGTCCCCCATTACATATTCATCCTTTCCAAGATGAATGGTTTTACATTATAGAAGGATCTTATTTATTTCAAGTAGGGGATGTAAAGTATCAAATGAAATCAGGTGATACCATTTTCCTTCCAAGAAATATACCACATGCCTTCTTACAATTGACAGAAAAAGGGAAGATGATAGTTTCCTATTTACCCGCCGGAAAAATGGAATCTTTTTTTAAGGTTACCGACAAATGGACATCGCCACCTTCAAAAGAAGAAATTGTAAAAGTATTTGCAGACCACGACATGAAAGTTGTAGGAGCTCCATTGAAAATTGACTAATTAACCTATTAAGTAACTTATAAAGAATCATGAATAATTCACCAGTACTAGTCAGAAATGTGTTAATCCCTAACGATTTAGAAGCCGTTAGAAAACTTTGGTTCGATTATTTGACTTGGGGAAATAATGAAATGCAATCGCTGTATGGAGTTCATCCCCATGATCCCAAGGAAGCAGTTGAACAAGACATTTTGTTAATTGATAAATTTCTGCCCCCACATGGAAGATTGGTACTTGCAGTTTATGAAAACAAAGTATGCGGACTTGGAAGTCTTAAAAGTATCAACACCGAAATTGGCGAAATAAAACGCATGTATGTTGATCCTTCATTTCGAAAGATTGGAGCAGGTAGAGCGATTCTTCAATCTTTAATAAATGCTGCAAAAGAAACAGGTTACAAGAAAGTACGGCTAGACAGCCCGAAGTTTATGGAAGCAGCGCATGCTCTTTACCGAAGTTTTGGATTTAAAGACATTCCTGTTTATCCAGAAGTTGAAATTCCGGAAGAGTTTAGACAGTATTTATTGTTTATGGAATTAGATTTGTCATAAAACATTAACTGGAAATGGAAAAAACTATCATCACAGAAAAATTGAAATTATTCTCTGAATATTGGAGTCCAAAAATAGTCGGAGAATTAAATGGACAACAAGTTAAATTAGTAAAATTTCAGGGTGAGTTTGTCTGGCATAAACATGACAACGAAGACGAAATGTTTTTGGTGATTGAAGGGGTTTTGAAAATGGAATTGAGAGACAAAACCATAGAAATTCATAAAAACGAATTTCTAATAGTTCCAAAGGGAACGGAACATAGACCAGTTGCAGACAAAGAAGTTTCTGTGATGCTGTTTGAACCAGCTTCTACTTTAAACACTGGAAATACCGAAAACGAATTGACAAAACACCATTTAGAAACAATTTAGATTTTAATTTTTTATAAAGAAGCAATCCTGAGTAAGGGTTGCTTTTTTGTTTTATGGGACT
>CAIYLW010000094.1 GCA_903927185.1 uncultured Bacteroidota bacterium | reverse complement strand
GTGGTTTTTTGCCTGGCAAATTTGAATTTCATGAAGATTGCGATATCATTTTTACGATTATCTCCAGATTAGAAATGAGAAAAATAACGAACCTTATTCAAGATGTTGATCCTAAAGCATTTGTATTCGCTAGTACCATTAAGGAAGCCTCTGGAGGTATCATGAAGAAGCGACATGTGCATTAATTTGTTCAATTTATTACTCCTTCAATTACTCCAATTTTATTCTTGTTTAAACACTAGATTAATAAATTATTAAAATACTACACTGTAACAGAATCGTTAAGATATGTTAATAAATAATCGTATGTTTATCTTTGAAGGAAATTATCTAATACATCCATTTAATATGGTATGTTTTAATTTCTAAGAAAATATTCCTTTATTTTTTTGCTAAATAACCCCTAAAGATGCAGTGCAAATTCTTTTTGCCAATCATATTATATGTTGGTCTATTGCCAATTTATACATCTGCGCAACAAACAAAAATTACAGACTTTGTGGTTTTTGGTGGCAATGGAAGTTGTCCATCTGGCATTGGACAAAAAACTCCTTTATTCCCTGGATGTGGCGTTTTACTGGGTAAATCAGTTATACTTAGATCAGGCTCAATAGGTAGTTATAATATTGTAATATCAGGGGACTTAGTTAATATAGGAAGCAATATCCTTAGTGGTAATTCTGTTCAGCTTGGAAATAGTGTTCAAGTAAATGGAAATATAGCCGCTGCCAATAATGTTAGAAATTTAGGAACGGTTGTTGGCATTGGAACTTCATTAAATCTTTTAGGCAATCTTGATGCGGCTGGTAATATTGCCATTACAAGTGGATTTGTGAAAGGTAAGATTACTCATTCGGTAGGATCAACTTATTCTGGTCCGATACCAACAGGAGGAAATATAACTGGCCCACCAAATTTACCTATTCTTCCTACAACACCTTCCATTACAAATTTTCCCGCAGCAGGTAATGTAGATATCACAACTACACAAACTATTATTCCTGGATCTTATGGCAATGTGGCATTAACTGGTAAGCAAAAAATAACTTTATCGGGGCCTGGTGTTTATGTATTTAAACAGATCAAGAATACGGGTTCGAAAAATTATTTTATTTATGACTTTAAAAATACAACAACTGGGTCCTTTTATATTTATGTATACAACGACATTGATTTTAATATTCAGTCAGTAAAATTTTTAAATGGAGGTAATGCATCCAGAATTTATTTTGAAACTCATGGAAATGGATCAAGTTCACCCAATGGAACGGTAGCCTTTAATACCGGTAATAGAACCTATCTGGATGATAAATCTGATGATGCAGATGGTTATGATGATAAAGATTCTTATGGTGAGAATATAAAATGGGAGGGTACTGTATGGGCTCCTTTTGCAGCTATTAATATTGGCTCAGGATCAAAAGAAGCTGCAATCAATGGTGCTTTCTGGAGTGGAACTCAAGTAAAAGTCGGGGACTCTATCAAAATAAATTATATCCCATTTGTTCTTTGTTCAACGCCGAATGAAACGGTTACTAAAACGGCCACCCTTGATTGTACAATTGGAACTGTTGTATTAAATAGTTCTTCTACTACTCCCGGTGTTTTATTTAATTGGACTACTTCTACGGGAACCATTGTATCTGGCGCTAATACTGCTACACCAACTGTTTCCATGAAAGGATTATACTTTTTAACAGTAACAAATCCAAGTGGAGGTTGTATTGCTTACGATACCGTTTTGGTAAATTATACCCCATGTATTGTTCCTTATTTGCCAACACCACCAGGTGGGAAAGTAGATAATTTAATTGGTGCAGAACTAACTCAAATTGCCAATAATCCCTCCTTGGTTGTAGGTACATTACCGGGTGGATTAACAGGCACTATTACAGACTCGCTAAGAAAAATCATGCGAATTTCTAATGATAGTGTATCAGTAGAAGTGATTGCAGTTATTGGTCAGGCAGATTATTTAAAAATATTATTAGTAGGCCCAGATTATGGGATGACCAATTTGGTAAACAATGGAGCTAATTCACTTTTTATTACAGGAAAAATTCCGATAGCTAATCTTAATAAACTGAATACAATTCCGCAGTATATCAGATTTGTTAGGCCAGTGTTCACACCGATAGTAAATGGGGGAGCGAATTTAACAGGGGTAATAATGACTGGAGGGGATACCGCAATGGCCACAAATTTTGTTAGGTCAGGTTATAATTTACAAGGTGCTGGAATTAAAATAGGCGTGCTTTCTGATAGCTATGATATATTAGGTCAGGCAAAAAATGATGTTGCTAATCATGAATTACCGGGAAGTGCTGATGATACGGTAAATAATAATCCTGTTAATGTAATTTTGGATAATCCTTTTGGAGGTACTCATGATGAAGGGAGGGCGATGATGCAAATAGTGCATGATATTGCACCGAAAGCTCTACTCGATTTTAGAACAGGATATATTTCTCCAGGGGATTTTGCGCAAGGCGTTTCAGATTTACAACAAGATGGTTGTAAGGTGATCATTGATGATGTAACATTTGTAACTGAACCATTTTTTCAAGATGGAATAGTAGCAAGAGCCGTTGACAATGCAACCAGTCAAGGGATTACTTATGTTACTTCTGCTGGAAATTTTTCTAATAAATCATATCAATCTATTTTTTCTCCAATACCCGCTCCACTCGGTTATCCCGGATCGGCACATGATTTTGGAGGTGGAAATCCTTATCAACAGGTCACATTGGCTCCAGGTAGTTATACGATAGTATTACAATGGCAGGATTTTATTTATTCTACTGGTCAAAGTCAAACAGGAAGTACCACCGATTTAGATATGTTCGTAACCAATAATTTAGGGGATACGCTATTTGGTTTGAATAGAAATAATATTGGAAATGATCCTATTGAAATCATTACGTTTCAAGTACTAAGTACTACCACTGCAAAAATTATGATTACAAGGGCAGGAGGTACTGCTAATGTAAACTTTAAATATATAGTGTTTAGTGGTAAACTCACATTTGGTTCAGGGTATGGTGGATCTTCCACCATCGTTGGACAAGCAAATGCAAATGGAGCAATTACTGCTGGCGCGGCACAAATTATGGGAGGTAATATTAATATTGAATCTTTTTCCTCTGTTGGCGGAACTTCTATTAATGGAATTATTAGAAATAAACCAGATTTTCTAGCCCCAGATGGGGTTGAAACTACAGTGAATATGGGGTCAAAGGTTGGACCAACTGGCAACCCTTTATTTTATGGGACATCCGCAGCAGCACCACATTTAGGTGCCATGATTGGATTACTGATAGAAGGTTTGAAAAAATATAGTAACCAAACGCTAACTCCATCTCAAATCAAAAATTTATTAAAGTCTGGTATTCCAAGTTCTGGAGGATCTGCACCTTATAATATTCAAGGCAATGGATTTGCGAATGGTTTCTCTACTATGAAAACTTTTGCGAATCCCAAACCAGAATTGTTAAGATTCGCATCGGGAGATCCACTGAAAGTGATTGGTGTTAATGATGTTGTTTTGCATGTATTGGGAAATTGCATGAATCCAAATTCTGTTGTTTTATTAAGAGGACAACCTATCACTACCACCTATATTAGTGATCATGAATTAACTGCTCCCGTACCTGCGTTTATTGATAATCCCGCAATAAGAATTTTAACAGCTGGCGTTTCATTAAATGGAAATGATGGGGGAATTTCCGATTCACTTTTCTTATTAAGCATGCCTCGGCAAAATATTGTAATTACCGTTAATGATGCACTTAAGCGATACGGTGAGCAGCTTCCAACTTTTACTTATACTATTTTAGTAGATGGTGTTCCATTAGATCAAACAAATCCTAGTTTGACCTTGGCTTCCTTCAATATTAAGTCAATTCATTTTGCTACTATTGCGACCAGTAAATCTAATATTGGTAGATTTACTATAACACCTGTAATTGACACATTAGACAATACCCCAAGTACTATTCAAACAACTAACGATAAATTTATTTTCACACTGAACCAAGGTATTCTTAAGATTAATAGAATGCCATTGTTGATTACTGCAAATGATAAGACCATTGTATATGGTAGTAAAATCAGTGGGATTGATTATACTTATGCTATTGATAATACGAATGTGCCTTTATCTGAACAAGCAGATTTGTTAGACTTTATAAAGCGTTCTCACAGAGCAGCAATTGTTGATTCAGTGATTGGGCTAACTGATGACAAAGCATTGGGTGGAACCGTATTAACCCCGCAAACACTTGCTAACATTGGTGTTATGGCCAGTGGCTATGCGATTGTGAATGGATTCCCATTATCTAATGGCTATGCCATTGTAAATGGATATGCCATAGTAAATGGATATGCCATAGTAAATGG
>CAIYLW010000093.1 GCA_903927185.1 uncultured Bacteroidota bacterium | reverse complement strand
GTAATAAAATCCCAATTTTTTAGCATTCCCGGTAAATAATCCCATTAACATCATAAAGTCGGCTAATGGGGCAAACAATGGAATGATATATTTAAACAATAAGATATCTGGTAATGCCAACCATCCTAAGGCTTTGAATTGAGGATTGAAAAGAGCATCTCTATTTTTCCAGAAAGTTTGCATTACTCCAAAGGTCCAGCGGAAACGCTGTTTCATGAACTGTTTGATAGTTTCAGGAGCTTCTGTCATAGCGATAGCAGAATTCTCATTATCAATCTGATAACCGCATCTGAGTATCCTAATAGTCAAATCACAATCTTCGGCTAAAGTATCGGTGCTAAACCCACCTGCTGCTTCCAGTGCTTCTTTTCTGAAAGCGCCAATCGCACCTGGTACAACTGTAATAGCATTTAAATAAGCAAATGCTTTACGATCAACATTCTGACTTGAGATATATTCGATACTCTGCCAGCGGGTAATAATGTTTACTTCATTACCAACTTTTACATTACCTGCAACAGCACCCACATTTTCGCGACTAAAATGCTGCATCATTTTACTAACAGCATCAGTCAATAATTTCGTGTCTGCATCAATACATACTACATAATCGGCATTAGTATGGCCAATTCCATAATTGAGGGCAGAAGCTTTTCCGCCATTGGGCTTAGTAAATATTTTAATTTTTGGATGGTTTGCAAAAGCAGCACTTACTTTTTCATAAGTACTATCCTTACTTCCATCATCAACAAAAACAATATTAAAATTCGGATAATCACATCTTAATAAATTTTCAAGAGAGCTTACTGCATTTACTTCTTCATTGTAAGCAGGAACAATTATTGAAACCAATGGGTTGCCTGTAAAAGGAATTTGCATTAGCTTTTTCTCCTTACTTCTTTGTAAAATAGAAAGACTAAGCATCATGATTAAACGGATAGAACCAAGAATTAAAAACAAGATAAATAGCGCAAATAAAAGTTGACCTATATAATAAGCTAACTCGGCGATGAAACTATTAAACTGGAGTAATCTATAGCCACTACCAATAGGAACGCGTGGCATCAAGTCATCTCTTTTCTTACCGAGTAATTCTGCTACTGTAGTGAAAGTGTAACCTTGTTTTTGTAAATCTTCAATCAATCTTGGCAGTGCACCAACAGTAGCACTTCTATCGCCTCCAGCATCGTGTAATAAAATAATATTACCACGATCCTTTAATGCCATTACTCGATTATAAACAGTGTCTGCATTAAAATGAGGCACTTCACTAGCTTCCCAATCTTCAGGGTCAATATTTTCCCCAATAGTTAAATAATTTCTGGTTCTGCTTAATGCTACAGGCACCAGCTCTTCCATTTTTTCGGGTTGTGCATCGGCATTATAAGGTGCACGAAACATGATGGTACTATGGCCAGTAATACATTCCAATAATAAACGAGTGGCATCCATCTCTAAAAAAGCTCTTTGCTTACTTACTTTAGCCATATTGGGATGGGTAAAAGTGTGGTTACCTAGTTCATGGCCTTCATTATAAATTCTTTTGATTAAAGGGATATTATTTTCTGCTTCAATACCCACTACAAAGAAGCTAGCAGGTACATGATATTTCGCAAGAATATCGAGTATCTGTTTTGTATAAACAGGATCTGGTCCATCATCAAAAGTAAGTACCAGTTGTTTCTTATTTGGATCCCCACGTCCCATCTGTTTCACTACGAAACTACTTGGAAGTGAATCGTATCTTTCTTCACTAATTAACATCAATGAAGAATCAATCTCAGGAGAGATATATCCCTCTTTAGGAGTTGATAAAACATCCAATATTTCACCATCTCCCATAAAGTCAACATCATCTGTAGCTTCTACTCGATTAAATTCTGCGAAGTTGAATTTTGCTAAAGCTTTACGACTCATGGGTTGATTATAGAAATCCCATAGTCGACTATCCTCGCTACCTAATCTCCAAAGTGCAGTTCCTGCTAAAGGATATTCAGTAGCAAATCGAAGTGTGTTAAAATTTGTTGCAGCATCAGTAAAATGTACGTTATGCTGTTTTTCATTATCATCAAAATACTGATATGTTAAATTATAGGTGTCGTTATTATAATCTACTTTTCCATCACTCTCCCTTGCAATAGTTAATGCTTGCTGATAAGTAACATCTGTTCCTTGTCCGCCTTTTATCCAATCATAACCATATGCTGCTAAACATAAAACAATCTTTTTCGGGGGTACTTTTTTCGATAATTGATCTACTGCAGCTTCGATCCATTTCTGACTACTAATCGGACCCGGCTTAGTATCTCCGGAATGTTCATCATAAGCCATCAGGAAAAGATAATCGTTATACTTACCTAATGATTTATAATCATAGTCTTCATTAAAAGGCATCACATCTTGAGATACTAAAAGGCCTTCTTTCTGAAACCTAGTATAAAGCTCTTTCTGAAATTTAGTAAGGACTTCATTTTTGGTTTCGATCAGTTCTTCGAAATCAATATTGATACCTACAAAACCATTTTGTTTGATGAGTTTAACTAAATCGTTGATTAATTTTTTTTTCTTAACTGGATCGTTAATGATGCGATGAACTACATCCCCCCTAAAAACAGATTTGACATTATTTGTCATCATTGGCATTACGCGAACACCCGATGCTTTTATCACATCAAAACCTCTTTTATCAATATTGGTATAAACAGAATCTCCTTTTGGATCCAGAAAAAACCACTCTGGCATTACTAGATTTAACTTAGAGATATTTCTTTTGAGTGAAAAGTAAGATTGCGCATCCCAGGCAACATAGAATGCAGAACGTATACCCAGGCTATCACTAAAATAGGCAGAAGTAGAAAGATCCAAAACACTATCTGCCTGACCGCAACCTTTACCCTTTGCCCATCTATTATCTATAAATTTTCGGAAGCCTTGATATTTTTTTGCTAATGGACTACTTGGCTTTTCAGCTTGTAAAACTTCTTTCATTACCTGACCCTGCATCATTGGAAGGTTTGGTAGGAACATAGTTTTGATAGCAATAGAAATAATGGCTACTACCAATATCAAGATAAAAAGCAATAATCGGCCCCCCCATTTAAATCTTTGCCAACGAGAGGGATTACTGGTTTGAAAAATTTGTTCCGAATGTGTATACTCCATGTATTCTTATACAAGCAAAAAGGATGCTAGCAATGCAAAGTAAATACAAAGGCCGCCTTTAACAAGCGGCCTTTCCATGAAATATTTAATTTATTAACTTATCCTTCAAAACTGCTATAGAAATAGGGGGTTTTTGCTTCAAATTCGGCGCTACAAGTATCTACCATTTTATAAATACGGGTAATGCCCAGAGATTTTCTTTTTGCGTATACCTCATCTTCTGTGCAAGTATTGTTCATAATTCGAACAATTTGCAGATCGCTGAAGCCATTCTTTTTAGCTTCTTTTAAAAGTGGCGTAGGGATATTATCGATACTATAGTGTGCAATTTCCTTTTCGATATTGCAAATTTGCTGAATCTGATACAAAAACCAGCGGTCAATTCCAGTTGCCTGTGCAATTGATTTAACGGTAGAACCCTGCATCAATGCATCTTTTATTCGGAAGATGCGATCCCATTTTGGAGTCTTGATATATTCTACAATTTCTTCGCTCTTCATCAAACTTTTGCCATAATAGCCCAAGCCGATAGCTTCGTTTTCCAAGCTCTGACAAGCTTTCTGGATAGCTTCCGTAAAACTTCTTCCAATGGCCATCACTTCGCCCACACTCTTCATTTGTAATCCTAAAGTATCATTAGCCCCTTTGAATTTATCAAAGTTCCAACGAGGTACTTTTACAATTACATAATCTAAAGCGGGTTCGAAATAAGCTGAAGTAGTTTTTGTGATTTGATTCTTTAATTCGTCTAATGAATAGCCAATTGCCAGTTTTGCCGCAATCTTTGCAATTGGGTAACCTGTTGCTTTTGATGCTAAAGCAGAAGAACGACTTACACGAGGGTTAATTTCCACTGCAATTAATTCTTCATTTTCAGGATTCTGAGCAAACTGAACATTACAGCCACCTGTAAAGTTTCCGATTGAACGCATCATTAAGATGGCCTTGTTTCGCATTTCCTGAAAAGCGGTATCGCTTAAAGTCATAGCAGGAGCAACCGTGATGGAATCACCGGTATGAACCCCCATTGGGTCTAAATTTTCTACCGTACAAATAATAACTACATTATCGTTACAATCGCGTAATAATTCTAATTCGTACTCCTTCCAGCCTAGCACTGCTTTCTCTACTAACACTTCGTGAATAGGAGACGCTTTTAATCCTTTATCGAGAGCTGCATCTAAATCATCTTTAGAATGTACAAAGCCCCCGCCTGTACCCCCAAGGGTAAAGGATGGACGTATAACTAACGGGAAACCAATCTCTTGTGCAAATTCCTTCCCCTCTAAAAAACTATTGGCAACCCTACTTGGTGCCACAGCCATTCCGATTTTAACCATCAGCTGGCGAAATTTTTCACGATCTTCTGCCGTGTCAATAGCGGCAATATCTACCCCAATTAGGCGAACTCCGTACTTACTCCACACGCCCAATTCATCTGCTTCTTTACAAAGATTCAGGGCTGTTTGGCCACCCATTGTTGGCAAAACCGCATCAATCTGGTTCTCATCTAATATTTTTTCGATACTTTCAACCGTCAAAGGGAGCAGATAAACCTTGTCGGCCATCATTGGATCGGTCATAATGGTGGCAGGGTTACTGTTAATAAGGATCACTTTGATCCCTTCTTCACGCAGGCTTCGGGCAGCTTGGGTGCCTGCATAATCAAACTCACAGGCTTGGCCTATAATAATAGGTCCCGAACCAATAATTAAAACGGAGTGTAACGAATTGTCTTTAGGCATAATTGCAAAAAAATAAATTGTGCAAATGTAAGGCCCACTCGCGAAAATGGGATTAATTTTTTCGGAAGATGGCACTCTTTTGGAACAAAAAATGGTTTAAACGGTTAATATATATAGATTGTACACTAAATAAAATAAAATGGCAGTATTAAAAGAGGGAAGTAAAGCACCGATTTTCAAAGCGGTTGATCAAAATGGCAAGACGATTTCGTTGACAGATTTTAAAGGAAAAAAAGTCATATTATATTTTTATCCAAAAGATGATACTCCAGGATGCACGGCACAGGCTTGTAACTTGAAGGATAATTATGCTTTATTAATTAAGAAAGGATATCAAGTTGTTGGCGTGAGTACAGACAGTGTAGCTAGCCACAAAAAGTTTGAAGAAAAATTCGAACTTCCTTTTCCTTTGGTTTCTGATGAGGATAAAAAAATTGTTGATAAATACAATTTGTGGGGAGAGAAAAAGTTTATGGGACGTACCTATATGGGAACTACTCGTACTACTTTTCTAATTGATGAAACTGGAAAGATTGTAAAAATTATTGCAAAGCCCGATACCAAAAATCATACAGAAGAGATTTTGGCAGCTTGGGAAGGATAATATTTGTAAAGTATCTAAAGGCCTCTGAATTTTCAGGGGCTTTTTTATTTAAATACCTGATACACTAATAAACTCATCAGATAAGCGAGTCCCGTCATGTAAAAGAATTGAAAGACTGGCCACTTCCATGATCTTGTTTCTCTTTTTACTACAGCAAGTGTGCTCATACATTGCATGGCCAAAACATAAAAAATCATCAAAGAAAATGCTGCTGGCAACGTGTATACTTTAGTTCCATCTTCGTGTTTTGCAGCCATCAATTTCTGTTGTAAGGAACTGTCATCATTCATTTCTACACTGTATAAGGTTGCCATGGTACCTACAAAGACTTCTCTTGCGGCAAAAGAAGTGATAATGGCGATACCAATTTTCCAATCATATCCTAATGGTCGAATTGCAGGTTCAATTGCTTTTCCTAAAATGCCTGCATAAGAATTTTGTAATTTCTCCGAAGAAAGTTGTTTGGTAAGTTGTTGCTTTTCTATTGGATGCTGTTGTATTAAGACAGCATATTTTGCTTCTACTTTTTCTATTCTATTTCCTGGTCCGTAAGAACTTAAAAACCATAATAGCATACTAATGAGTAGAATAATTTTTCCTGCATCTACCACAAAGATTTTAGCTTTTTCAACCATGGTAACTCCTACATTGGCCCATCTTGGTGCACGATAAATGGGTAATTCTAAGATGAAAAAACTTTTCTCTTCAATTTTAATCAACCATTTCATGGTATAGCTTACAATTAAGGCCATTACAACACCTAATAAGTATAGACCCATCATAACGATACCTTGTAAACTTAGAAATCCAAAATAATATTTATTAGAAACAACTAATGAAATTAAAATTGTGTAAACTGGTAATCGAGCACTACAACTCATGAGTGGGGTTACCAAAATGGTTAGTAATCTTTCTTTTTTATTTTCAATATTCCGCGCACTCATAATTGCAGGAACAGCACATGCAAAGCCACTGATCATAGGCATCACACTTTTTCCATTCAATCCAACTTTGCGCATTAATCGATCACTCAAAAAACTAATCCTTGCCATATATCCGGTATCTTCCAGAATAGTAATGATTCCAAAAAGAATCATGATTTGAGGTACGAATTTAAATAGGCCTCCCATGCCTGCAACGAAACCATTTACTAAAAGATTACTCCACCAAACTTCAGGAAGGTTATGCGTTAACCAGAAACTAATTTCTTTGAAGCACCAATCAATACCATCCATTGGAAATTGTGCCAGCCAAAACACACTTTGAAATAATAAAAAAAGAACTCCCAACAGAATCAGGTAGCCCCAGATTTTGTGTAATAAAAGATCATCTAGTTTATCTGAAAAATGTTTTTGTTCCAAAGGATCTGGCTCATTTACATTTTTCTGCATGATCTTTCTGATATGTCCATATCGTTGCACAATTTCTTCAGCCTGAGTTTTAGTAGGATTGAATTGATTGTCTATTTCTATTTGTTCAATCTTTTTCTGCATCTGATCGGAGAGCGGAAAGTTTTCATGATTGATTAAATAGTGAACTGCGGCATAATCGCTTAGAGCTGGAAAATGTAATTGAACAGCAGCAATAGCAGCTGGTGCCATTTTTTTGTTATCAATAAAATCGGTCTTACTAAATGC
>CAIYLW010000092.1 GCA_903927185.1 uncultured Bacteroidota bacterium | reverse complement strand
TGAAGGGCCAGTGAATTCCAACACCCAGTAAATACCGGTTGTTTTTTTCTGAATAGGGTAAGCGAGTGATTTTAAGCCCCAAGGGTTGCTGTGCACTGTGGCACCACCCAGTTCAACGATCAAGTCTGCATACTTTTTTTGTGCAGATTTGAAGTCTTCTTCAGACAGAACTGGTGTGAAAATCACCATCAATTCGTAATTGTTCATTTACTGAATTTTAAGGTTATAAATTGGTTTCTCCCAGTGGACACTCCTTACGGAATGAATCAGCCAAAACTGATTTGGGGCTGCAAAGGTAGGGGAATAGAATTAATTGTTGAAGTAATTAGGGTAAAAAAATGAGAAATAACAACCTTTTCAGCCTTTTATTTTACTAAAATTAGGGTTTCCCCAAACACGGCCGTTTCAGTTAATGTTTTTAATTAATATGACATAGGTAGGAAAATGATCACTATACCCCCCACGGTAATTATTTCCATCCCAGGCTCTCATGGGATAACCCTTATATCTGCCACGATTTTCTATCATATAAAGTCGCTTAAATATATCTTGATGATAGAAATAGAATCCTTTCTGAACCTTGTTCAACCAATTACTCGATAATAATATCTGATCAAATAATGACCACCTATCCTGATTTGCTAAACTACCATATCCCCTTGCATAGAGTTCTTCCCAAGGATTAAACAATTCACCAGCTTTTAATCGATACCTATTACCGGAAGATTTCAAAACTTTTCGTACACTATAGCTATCAGGATTATCATTTAAATCACCCATCACAATAATTTTTGCAGTAGGGTCTATTTGCTGTATTCGATTAATCTCAGAGCGACAAACAGCCGCAGCCTCATTTCTTGATATTGTTGTTAGATCTTCGCCCCCCTTTTTACTAGGCCAATGATTTACCAGGATATAAATAGGCTCACTATCTAATTCAGCTTTTACCAATAAAATATCTCTTGTTGTGTATTTTTCTTTGTTTTTACTCGAAAGCAAAACGGGTACTGGTTTACTCGAATTAATTTTTAAATAGGTAGGATTATAAATTAGTGCTACGTCAATTCCCCGCAAATCTTTTGAATCGTAGTGTATGAATTGATACTGTCTTTTTTTTAATAATGGATGATGAATCAAATCATTCAACACAGTATCATTTTCAATTTCAGCAACTCCTAAAACAGCAGCACCATCTGCAGTTTTATCTGTGCAGATTTCTGAAATCACTTTTGAAAGCCGATCAATTTTATCTAAATATATTTTACTGCTATATTTTTTTATTCCATTTAATGTAAAATCCTCATCATTCACTAAAGGATTATTAACTGTATCGTATAGGTTTTCTAAATTATAAAATGCTGCAACGCAAATTTTATACTGATGATTTTTAAGTTGAGCAGAAACATTACTTAATAAAATCATTAGAATGATCAGGCATATCAGTTGTTTCATTTTTATTTTAAAAATAGATAGGATTACACTCATCTGTATTAGTCTAATCCTAAAATTATTTTACTCACTAGTATTTCTGAAATGCTAAATATACTTTAGTTCTGTCAATTCTTAGTAATAATAATATTAGTATATGAATCGTATTTTTCGAATGATTTTCATCTTGATATTATCCATTCAAGTAGCTGCTCAAAAGCATCAAAAAACAAAAATGTTTTTAGATAAAACGTATAAGATTGATAGTTCCCTTCAATCTTATTTTGGTATTCAACTCGAGCCATTAAATGGAATAGCTATTATAGATGAGCATATGTTAAAAGAGAATACAGAAAATGTTATTACGGAAGAATTGCATGCCACCAGAGACCCATTTATTTCAGCCTTATTATTTCAATTTAGCGCGATGCATTTTAATGCTAAAGGCTTAGCCAGGAATTATTCTTCCATTACCTTAAATGGTATCCCCATGATTGATTTGTCAAATGGATCTGGATCAGGGAATCTTTGGCAGGGATTAAATGGTCTATTTAAAGTTGACGAAAATAACAATGGCTTTCTTCCTAACAGTTTTTCAGTTGCTACAGTTGGAACTACAAGTAATTTGGATAACAGAGCATCAAAGCAAAAAGCCGAAACTAATTTCGAATATGGTTTTTCTAATCGTGCCTTCACACATCGATTTCAGGTGATACATAGTACGGGCATGCAAAAACATAATTGGGCCTTTACGGTTAGTGCTGGGGGTCAGTTAAGTAGCAATCCCCAAATTCCAGGAACATTTCATCAAACGATAAACGGCTTTTTGGGAGTTGATAAACGATTTAACAAACAGTTGTTCTCTTTGGCTTTTTTTGTTTCCAATATTCAAAATGCCAGGCAAGGGTATACGTTAAAAGAATCTACTACTATGTTTGATAATCCTTTGTATAACCCCAATTGGGGATTCCAACACCAACAAATCAGAAACGCTAATATTTCTTCCCAGTTATTGCCCGTGGCTATGTTTACCCATGAGTGGGATTTCTCCAATCAATCCTATATTCAAACAGCTATTGCCTTTTCTACGGGGGGTAAAAATAATACTGCATTAAATTGGTTTCATGCACCAGATCCCAGACCAGATTATTATCGTTATTTACCTAGTTTTCAATCAGATCCAATACTGAAAGACTGGATTACACAAACGTTGAAACAGGATTTAAATCAACGGCAAATAAACTGGGATAAGCTATTTGAAATTAATAGGAATAGCTATGAGAAGATATATGATGCAAATGGCATTATAGGTAATACTATTATTGGAAAAATGGCTAAATATTTTGTTGAAAATAGAAGAACTGATTCGAAGCGGATAAGTACTGCCAGTTCTTTTCACGGAATAATCGGCAATACCCTATTGTTTGATATTGGGTTCTCCACTTTGTTTCAGCAACAACATTATTACAAAACAGTAAACGATTTATTGGGTGCAGATTTTTTTGTGAACTGGAATCAATTTGCTGAAAATGAAATCCCTAATAATGCAAACGCTATTCAGTTTGATATGGAACTACCTAATCGCATTGTAAAAGTTGGTGATCCATTTGGTTACGATTACTCGATACTGAACACTAAAATGGAAACCTGGATGAGTTCAGTTTTGCCCTTTAAACATTTCCAATTTTCACTAGCGGGACTAATTGGCAGTTCTCAATTCTGGAGAATTGGAAATAAAATAAATGGATTATTTCCCAACAATTCTTTAGGAAAATCCATCATCAACCAATTTTTAAATACGGGCATTAAATTGGGTATTAATTATAACATTAACGGCAAACAAAATTTGTATATCAGTATAGCCAACAGGAGTGATGCTCCAAATTCTGACAATTCTTTTATTTCGCCAAGCACTAGAGGTACTGAACAAGAAATGATTAAAAATGAAATCTCTTTTGCAGCAGAATTAGGTTATATGGTTCAAAATAAAAATTTGAAAATGCATGCTTCATTATATTATATCCAATCTTTCAATGGAATGGATATGCTTAGTTTTTATCATGATACCTATAATAGTTTTGTGAATTATGCGATCAGTGGGATTGGTCAAAAACATGTAGGGTATGAATTTGGAATGGAAGCTAGAGTCAATAATCATTTTTCTCTGATTACTGCAGCAACTAATGGTAATCACATTTTTAATACAAGACAATTTGCTATTGTAACTGTCGACAATAATGCTACAGAAATAGAAAGAGATATCATCTATGCAAAAAATTATCCTTCCATCAATAGTCCGCAATCTGCCTATTCCCTGACTTTGAATGTTAGAACGAATAATCAATGGTTTGGAAGTTTGAGCGCTTCTTTATTCGACCAGCAATATTTAGGATGGAATCCTATTAGGAGAACAGCTGCAGCCATTTACCCAATTGATCCTTTAACAGAAAAAGGGCAATCGATATTGCAAGTAGATAGATTGCCCGCGCAGTCTTTCATTAATTGTTTTTTAAGTCACAGTTTTCGGTGGAATAAAAAAAAGCAGGAACAATTTTCTTATTCTCTGAGCATCAATAATCTGTTGAATCGGCAAGACTTGGTACTTGCGGGATTTGAACAATTAAGATATGATTTTGACAATAAAGACCCGGATAAATTTCCGCCGAAATATGTTCACACAATGGGAAGAAATTTTTTACTGTCATTTCGATATTCATTTTAGATAATAAACCAAATGTCATGATTTATCCTACTATTTTTCAGAAACGGATTATGTGGGGACTACTACTGATTTGTCAGTTTTATTCTTGTGAGAAAGTCTACGATGCTCCGCCTACAGAATTGGAAGCTGCTTTTAGTGCAGATATCAGCATTAAAGATTTACGTGCAAAGCATGTGATGGGAAAATTTGAACAAATTAATGAAGCTAAGTCGATTGTTGCTGTTGTTGTGGCAGATGATGCTTCGGATAATTTTTACAAAACCTTAGTGGTTCAAGATAGTACAGGTGGAATTACCCTCAGGATGGACGGTATTAAATTGTGTGCCGATTATCCGGTTGGAAGAAAGCTTTCTATCAATTTAAAAGGGTTGTGGCTGGGTGACTATGGGAAATTAATTCAACTTGGTGCGGGCGTTGATGTAAGCGATCCTGCAAATCCTAGTTTAGTGTCTATCCCACAAACTTTGTTCGACCAAATTATTCGAAAAGGAGAAATACTTCATACGATACCTGCGATAAAAGTAAGCATTACGGCTTTAAATAATAATTATCAAAGTAGGCTAGTGCAGCTTGATTCTGTGGAATTTGTACCCCTGGATTCAGCTAAAGTCTTTGCAGATTTTGCCAATAAACTATCAGTTAATCGAACCCTTCGATCCTGCAATAATAATACGATTATATTGCGGACAAGCGGTTATGCCAGTTTCGCTAATTCTAAAACGCCTTCTGGGAATGGGGCAGTAACTGGCATTTATAGTGTATTTGGAACTACTAAGCAGTTAGTTATCC
Organism: uncultured Bacteroidota bacterium; assembly: GCA_903927185.1. Lineage (GTDB taxonomy): Bacteria > Bacteroidota > Bacteroidia > Chitinophagales > Chitinophagaceae > Sediminibacterium. The sequence goes on along the minus strand of CAIYLW010000092.1, from coordinate 40,815 downwards.
GCGATGAGTTGGATTTGCACTTGAATAAGGCTAGATGTAAATGAGTAGCTGAAAAAAATACGGGTTTGAGGCTCCAGTATTCTGTCAAAAAATACGGATACTAAGCTGGGGGGTTCTATTGCCGTCATCCTGTCAGCATTGACTTCTTTGGTATTGTTATTGACCATTGGAAACAAAATAGATAACTATGCAAAAAGGACAGATACGTGTACAGACGGAGAACATTTTCCCGATTATTAAGAAATTCCTTTATAGCGATCACGAGATTTTTCTTCGAGAGCTGGTAAGTAATGCGGTGGATGCAAGCCAGAAAATCAAAACCCTTTCTTCTATTGGGGAAGCAAAAGGCGATTTAGGCGAATTACGCATCGATGTGGTTTTGGATATCAAAGAGAAAACACTGAGTATTACAGATAGAGGGGTTGGAATGACAGGAGAAGAGGTTGACAAATACATCAACCAAGTTGCTTTCAGTGGCGCTGAAGAGTTTATGGAGAAATATAAGGATGCCAATATCATCGGGCATTTTGGTTTAGGATTTTATAGTGCTTTCATGGTAAGTGATAAAGTAGAGCTTTATTCTAAAAGCCATAGAGAGGGAAGTGGCGTTTTTTGGAGTTGTGACGGTAGCCCAGAATTTGAATTATATGATGTTGATTACAGTCAGCGCGGCACCAAAATTGTATTACATATTAATGAGGAGAGTGCAGAGTTTTTAGATGCATCACGCATTAAAAGTATTTTAAATCGATTCTGTAAATTTCTTCCTATACCAATATACTTTACAGAAGTTGGTGAAGTAAAAGAAGAAGAGGAAACAGAAAAAAAGGAAGAAAAATCAATCAATAATACAAATCCAATCTGGGTTCGTAAACCAAGTGATTTAACCAAGGAAGACTACGAAAATTTCTATAAGGAGTTATATCCTTTTAATGAAACTCCCCTGTTCTGGATTCATCTAAACGTTGATTATCCTTTCAATTTAACTGGAGTGTTATATTTCCCCAAAATCAAACAGAGCTACGAAATACAGAAAGACAAAATTCAATTATACTGTAATCAAGTATTTGTTACGGATGAAGTAAAAGATATCGTACCGGAATTCTTGATGTTATTACAGGGCGTAATTGATAGTCCGGATATTCCTTTAAATGTTAGTCGTAGTTATTTACAAGGCGATCCTAATGTAAAAAAGATCAATGCGCATATCACTAAAAAAGTGGCAGATAAATTAGAAGAGCTATTTAATAAGGAACGTGAAGAATACGAACAGAAATGGGATAGCTTAGGCTTATTTGTGAAGTATGGTATGATGACTGATGATAAGTTCTTAGAAAAAGCTTCGAAGTTTTTAGTTATGGAAGATACTACCGGAAAGTTTCACACTTTCGAAGAGTATAAAATGGCTACAGAAACTTTACAGAAAAATAAAGAAGGCAAGCATACAGTGCTCTATACCACGAATCCAATTCAGCAAGATGCCTATATACAGGCTTGTGTGAAAAAAGGGTATAGTGTGATAAAAATGGAAACATTAGTAGATGCTGCATTTATAAACAATATGGAAATGAAATGGGAGAACACCCATTTTGTAAGAGTGGATGCTGATATAGTGGATAATTTAATCGATAAACAAGAATCCAGTGAATCTGTTCTAAGTAAAGATGAGGAAGCAAGTTTGAAAGAACTTTTCAATATTCAAATTCCAGAATTACATGTAACTACAGAAGTAAAGGGTTTGAGTGTTGATTCGGCTCCTGTAGTAGCTACCAGACCTGAGTTTATGCGTAGGATGAAAGATATGGGTGCTGTAGGTGGCGGTATGACAGCGTTTTATGCGCAGATGCCAGATGAGGTTACTTTAACGGTTAATGGGAATCACCCGATTTATCAAACGCTATTAAAGCAAGAAAACAAAGATGTGCAAGAGAAGCAAGTACGTTCTTTAGCAGACTTAGCCTTGTTGTCGCAGGGATTATTGAAAGGCGCAGAGCTCACCAATTTTATCAATAGGAGCGTTGAGTTAATGGAAACTAATAAAGCCTAATCAGTTTGTAAAATAAAAAAAGCTACTCGGTCAAGAAACTGAGTAGCTTTTTTTATGCAGTGATGATTAGTTTTCAGATAATTTGATATCGATGACTTTTAATTGAAGTGTTGTATTACCATTATATTCATTTTCATCAATGGTATAAACAATGTCAAAAGGCTGATTGGTTTGAAGTATTGGAAATTTGTCTGACATATTAAATCCAATCCCTGTGATACTGGCATTATTTTGTTTTAAAACGAATCTAATATGTGCGTCCTTCACAATTTTTGAATAGCCTGTATCCCTTACTTTTTTTGTAATAAATACCGGGCGCATATTTTCTGGGCCGATAGGTTCCATTTGTAAAAGAATTTGATAAAATGCTGTAGTGATCTCTGAGAACTGTAGAGGTGCATCAATAATAATTTCAGGAACTAATAATTCATCAGGAATAGTTTCGGATACCACTTTTTCAAAGGCATCAGCAAAGGTCTGAACATGTTCTGGTAAAAGGGTCATACCTGCGGCAGCGAAATGTCCGCCATAGCCAAGTAACCATTCTTTGCAGGCATGTATGGCTTCATACAAATTAAACCCGGCAACGCTTCTGGCACTGCCCCCAACAATTTCGCCGCTTTTAGTAAGTACAATGGTTGGGCGATAATATTTTTCAATCAATCGGCTAGCTACAATTCCTACAACACCTTTGTGCCAATGTTCTTGATAAACAACAGTAGTTTTCTTATTATCGTTCTTTACATCTTTTAAAATCAATTCTAGTGCTTCCTCAGTTATTTGGCTATCCATTTCCCTTCTATCTGAATTATCGCTATGCAACATTTCAGCAAACTGCATGGCTTTTTCAGGATCTTGTTCAATAAATAATTGTACCGCTTTCTTTGCATCATCCATTCGACCAGCTGCATTAACTCTTGGCGCAATCATAAAAACCACATTCGTAATAAACATTTGTTTATTAACGCCTGCCAACTTTATGATTGCTTGAATACCAGGACTAGGATTGTCATTGATTTTTTTTAATCCATAAAATGCGAGTACACGGTTTTCACCTGTCATCGGCACTATGTCTGCAGCGATGGCAATGGCAACCAGGTCTATATATTTTAAATAACTTTCTTCAGGAAGGTTTAATTTTTCAGCTATTGCTTGTGCCAATTTAAAGCCTACACCACAACCGCAGAGTTCTTTATAGGGGTATTTGCAATCGACCTGCTTTGCGTTTAAAATAGCAATAGCAGGTGGTAGCATTTGATCAGGCAAATGGTGGTCGCAAACGATAAAATCGATTCCCAATTCTTTGGCATAAGCAATTAACTCAACTGATTTAATACCACAGTCTAAAGATATGATCAGTGTAATTTCATTTTCTTTGGCGTAATCGATTCCTGCTTTACTAACGCCATAACCTTCCCGATAACGATGCGGAATATAGAATTCAACGGATTGATAAATTAGTTTTAGAAATTGATAGAGACAGGCCACAGCGGTAGTGCCATCAACATCGTAATCACCAAAAACGAGAATTTTTTCTTTTTGCTTAAAAGCTTGTAGGATACGAGCAACTGCTTTATCCATGTCTTTCATGAGCCAAGGGCTATGTAAATCAGTTATTTGTGGGCGAAAGAATTTTTTTGAAAGTTCAAAATTATCCAAACCTCTTTGAACTAATATGCGACAAAGTGTTCTATTAATTTTTAGTGAGGAAAACAGTGCTTCAACTTTGGATTCATCTGCGGTTAATATATTCCAGCGCTTCTGCATTAATATTCACGATCTGTTGTATAGAGAACCAATTCTTCTAAAGCTTGGCGAATTTTAGAATCTGGAAATTCATGTAATAGCTTAAGGGCTTCATTGCGATAGGTTTCCATTTTTGTTTTTGCATAGGCAATGCCACCTAAAGAAACCACCGTATCTATTACAAACTGCACTTTTTCTTTATTGGTATTTTCGTTCTTAATAATATAAATAAGTTTCTTCTTAATATCTGAACTGCAATTATTAAGAGTATAAATAAGTGGAAGTGTTAACTTTTTTTCTTTGATATCATTTCCAGTAGGTTTGCCAATATCTGCATTGCCATAATCGAAGAGATCGTCTTTAATCTGAAAAGCCATACCTACTTTTTCTCCAAAGCTTCGAAGTTTTTCTACCTGTGCTGGATCTTCGAAAGTGGTTGAAGCGCCTGCGGCACATGCAGATGCAAGTAATGAAGCTGTTTTACCATTAATGATTTCGTAGTACACAGATTCTTGCAGGTTTAGATTTCTAGCTTTTTCGATTTGCAAAAGCTCCCCTTCACTCATTAATTTTACTGCCTCTGAGAGTATTTGCAATACGAGGAAATCTTTATTATTCAGGGAGAGCAATAATCCTTTTGATAAAAGATAATCGCCAACTAATACGGCTATTTTATTTTTCCAAATCGCATTAATTGAAAAAACACCTCTACGTTCTAAAGCTTCATCTACCACATCATCGTGAACCAAAGTAGCGGTATGAAGCAACTCCACTAATGAGGCGGCACGATAGCTGCTGTCGTTAATTTCCCCTCCTAAACGTGCACAGAGTAAAACAAACATGGGTCTTAATTGCTTCCCTTTTCGTTTCACTATATACTGCATGATCCTGTCCAATAAGGCAACCCTACTTTTAACAGCTTCTCTGAAGTGGGCCTCAAAAAGAACCAATTCTGCTGATATGACTTGTTTGGCTAGTTTCATCGCTAAAATATCTGCAATATAGCACGGTTCTGAATAATATTTTCAATCAAAGCAACGTAAATGATTTTATTGGTGTCAAAATACTATTAACAATTGATTTGAACTTAATTAGTTGGGGTTCTGAGGAGCAATTCCTAATTTTGTACATTCTCTAAATAAATCATCTATTAATCTTCAAATAGCATTTATGGCAAGTAAAAAGTTTTTTTTAGCAGCTGCTCTTATTGTTTTGTTTCAGACAATTGGCTTAGCACAAAGTGATTTTGCAAATGATTGGAAGGATAGTTCCAAAATTCCTACCAGATCATTACCTCAATACAACGAGTTTATTAATAATCAATACCCTTATCCAACAAAGCCGCGCGACCAATGGGAACTTGGTATTGGATTAGGTGCAGCCATCTTATCAAACGATTGGAGTAATGATGTTGGGTTTGGGGGTAATATTACTTTAAGAAAAGCTTTGAGTCATACATTTTCACTTCGCCCCTCAATAGCTTATTATTCAAATAGTGGTGGTGGTACCAACCTTAATACTGGTTTGCAAAATGACTATAAAAATAATTCTTTACATTTTGCAGTTGATGTATTGAGTTCTTTGAATACTATTAGTCATTATAGAGCAAATCCAAAAACTAATATTTATTTAATAACAGGTGCTGAATATTATTCAACAAAAATCACTCAAAGCATTGCGGGCAGTCCGTTTACTACCTTTACAAAACCAGGTAAATCATCTGCTTTAAATAATTTAGGATTCAATATTGGAGTTGGAGTTGCATTTAAAATTACTGATGATATTAATCTTGCTTTTGAAATTAAAAATACGATTACCAATAATGATTATTTAGAAACTTATACCAGTGCGTATAGCAATGCAAATGATGCATGGTGGTATACTGGGCTTAAATTGAATTTCAATTTAGGTAATAAATCTAAAAGAGTACAGCCATTGTGGTGGATAAATCCAAACAACTTTGTGTATAGCGAGTTAAATAAGCCAGCACATATGAAGATGCCAAAAGTGGTACTTCCTGATGGCGATAAAGATGGTGTTCCTGATCAGTTTGATCTTGAGCCAAATACGCCTTCAGGTGCTCCAGTTGATAGTCATGGTGTATCAAAAGATACTGATGGTGATGGTGTACCTGATTATAGAGATAAGGAATTACTAACTCCTCAAAAATGTTTCCCTGTAAATGCTGATGGTATCGGAACTTGTCCTGAGCCTGCATGTTGCAAAGAAATTAGGGATATGGTGTCTAATATGAAATTGGCTCCATCTGTTGAATGTACAATTGGAGGTTTACCAAGTATTCAATTCAAAGGATCTGCTAAATTATCAAAAGAGAATGAAGCGGTTCTAGCAACAGCAGCTGCTAAGATTCATGCGAATCCAGCTTGTAAAGTGAAAGTAATCGGATATGGAGCATCTAGCAAATCGGCTCAACAATTAAGTTGGGAAAGAGTAAATGCTGTGATGAAATATCTAGTTGAAAAACAAGGTATCTCTGAAAGCCGCTTACTATTTAATTATGGTCAGGATGGAGATGTGAATACAGTAGATCTTATGGGTACTACAGAAGATGGTCCTAACACAGTTCCAGCGCCTCATCCAAATTTAAAGTCTAAGAATTAATCTTAATTTCTATTAATAAAAAGCCCGTCTGAGAAATCCAGACGGGCTTTTATTTTATAAAACAAAATTTAATTTCTGTTGTCTTTTTTTTGCACACAGATAACGCTGATAAAACTGATTTACACGGATTATTAAATTAGAAGCATCAGCGAAAATTTGTTATATCTGTGTCATCTGTGTTCTATTCATCCAACCCAGATTAATTATTGATTTACAAGATTGAAATGGAGCTCTCCAAAATTTTGAAGGGAGGAAAGTTTTAAATCTGCAGCACCCCATTGTTCATCTTTTAATTGAGAGTAATGAGGAACTACTACACATTTCATTCTTGCAGCTTTAGCAGCGATTAAACCATTGAAAGAATCTTCAAAGCAAACACAAGAAGTAGGCGCCGAATCCATTTTGGAAGCACAGTTTAAATATACTTGTGGGTGGGGTTTCCCATAAGGTAAATCTTCGGCAGAAGATGTTGCATTAAGAAATGGTCCAATACCTGTCATCTTAATCACCAAATCAATTAACTCTTGAGGAGATGAAGTGGCTAAGCCAATCTTAAATTGTTTTTTATGAAAAAAGTCGAAAATGTATGCAAGTCCAGGCATAACTTTTGCTTGAATTTCAATTTTCATTAAAACTGATTGAACGATTCGTTTTTCAGCTTTACTATATTCTTGTTCACCAATTTGATAATATCTAAACCACCATTGAACAAACTCTTTAGTTCTTAAACCGGTAGTAGATTTATATTGCTCTTCAGTAAGATTTACTCCATAATCTTTGAGTACTTCTTCTGCAGCTTGATTCCAAAGAGGTTCACTATCTATCAAGAGACCATCTATATCAAAAATTACTGTGTTTAATTGCATCTTACCTTTTTAGCTACGCAAAAATATCGTTAGATGCTGATACAAAACGCCTATTTTTAGTTTTTAAAATAACATTTTGGTTACATTTCTTATTTTGAGTGTTTGTAATCAAAATAATTTTTGGCAAATTCAATGAAGCCAAAAAAAAAAAATCAGTAAATGAAATTAGTTGAAAAACTAAAACATATAAAACTCATACGGTCCTTTGTTTATGCAATAGTAGGGGCAGTATCCTATCCCGGGCTGTGTATAGTGAATAGTATTCGAATTGAAGGCACAGAACATTTAAAAAAACTACCCAAACATAATGTACTATTTGTAAGTAATCATCAAACCTATTTTGCAGATGTAATTACATTCTTACATATTTTTTGCGCAGTCAAATGGCGTAAACAAAACAGATTGGGATTACCATATTATTTGATTAATCCATTTACCAATGTATATTTTGTAGCTGCTGAAGAAACGATGAATGGGAGTCTCATTAGTAGGTTGTTTAAATTAGCGGGGGCACTTACTATTAAAAGAACTTGGCGTGCAAATGGAGAAGACGTTAACCGGACTCGGGATGAAACGGATACTCAAAAAATAGATGAGGCTTTAAATCATAGTTGGGTAATTACTTTTCCTCAGGGAACTACAAAGCCTTTTGCACCTGGTAGAAAGGGTACCGGGCACATCATCAAAAACAATCATCCAATAGTGGTGCCAGTAGTAATCAATGGATTCTGGAGGGCATTTAGCAAAACAGGGCTTTCATTTAAAAAGAAAGGAGCCAAGCTTTCTATACGATTTAAAGAGCCAATGGTGATTGACTATACTAAACCAGTTGAAGAAATTTTAGACGAAGTGATGCATGCAATCGAGCAAAGCAAAGAATATATGCTCAAGGGTAAGCATCATTTAATGAATATCTTGGACAAATAAAAGGCCTGAATAAATCCAGGCCACTATCTATTGTGTAAAGAATGCTTTTAATTCACTTGCATCATCTGGTTTCATTTTTCCGGAAAGAATCAGTCTTAACTGCCTTCTTCTTAAAGAACCATCAAAAAGTTTGATTTCAGTTTCAGTTTCAGGAATTACAGAGGGCACAAGCCTTGGCTTACCATTTGGATCTAATGCTACAAACGTGAAGAAAGCTTCATTGCTTTCGTATTTATATTGGTGTAATAAATCTTCGCCCCAAACTTTGAGATAAATTTCCATGGAAGTATTGAAAGCCCGACAAACAAAAGCTTCAATATGAACCACATTGCCAAGTTTGATGGGGTTTTTAAAACTAATATTATCAACAGATACCGTCATACTTGGAGTGTTGCAATGTTTTCCAGCCGCAATCCCTGCAGCAATATCCATCCAATACATTAGGCGACCACCCATGAGATTCCCAAAAGTGTTGGTATCATTGGGTAAAACAAGCTCGTTCATGATTGTAAAACTCTCATTCGCTTTCTTTCCTTCTATCATCAATTTCAATTTATGTTTTACAAAGATACATAGGGGAGAACTAAATAACGGTCTGTTCTAGTTTTTTCAGGAAATCCTGGTCTACATCTGCCCCAATACCGGGGGTTTCAGCTATTGAAAGTTCCATGCCTTGATAGGTTACGCCTCCAATAACTGGATCTACGTTATGCCCAATCAAACAAGTATCTAAATCGTAAAAGCAGATATTTTTATTGGCCAAAGCAAAATGCATTTTGGCCGTAAGTGCTACCCGGCTTTCCAACATTCCCCCCAGCATACAGGCAATACCATTAGCCTCTGCAATTTGATTAATTTTTGTTGCTTCTAAAATACCGCCACTTTTTGCAAATTTGATATTAATATAAGTACATGCGTTGTGCCTGATTAATCTTTCTGCATCATAATGCGTAAAAACACTTTCATCTGCCATAATTGGAATCGGAGAAATGGACATTAATTGAGGCAACAATTCGTCGTTCCATTTTCGCATTGGTTGCTCACAAAATTCAATTTGATAGTTTCCTAGGCTAGTTAATGCAATAACTGCATCATCGAACGACCAACCCTGATTGGCATCAATGCGGATTTTAATTTGATACCCAATTGCTTCTCTGATTTTTTTGATACGTTCAATATCATCAGCAACTTTCTTTCCAAGTTTTACTTTAATGATATTAACCCCTTTTTTTTGATAATCTATTGCTGTTGCAGCCATTTTTTCAGGGGTATCAATACCAATCGTTAAATCAGTTTCAATGTGTTTGTTTTGACCTCCTAGAAATTGATAGAGCGGCAAATTGGCATTCTTTGAGGCAATATCGTATAAGGCCAAATCGAAAGCACTTTTTGCAGTATAATTCGCAGCAGTAAACAGGTCAAGTTCCTGCATCCTGGCTTCAATTTGTAAAGGATCTTTGTTCTTCCAAATTGCTGCAAATTCCTTTGCCATCTCATAGCAGGTAGCCTGTGTTTCTCCCGCAATCATTGGAAAAGCAGAACATTCGCCAATCCCAATTGAGCCGGTGCTTGTATGGATCCGCACTAATAAATTCTGTGCAAAATGCATGGTTCCAGTTGCAATAGTAAATGGCGCCATCGGAATACTGTATTTATAGATCTCTATTTTTGAAATATGCATATACGAAGTTCAGTTTTTAATAAATAGTTATAAATAATTACTAACGAGTTATAAAATTCCTTTTTTACTTAGCTAATGTATACGATATTCGCGTAACGAACATCCGTTAGCAATGAATATCTCCTTTGAAAATACCGAAAATGCCTTTGCTTATAAGGCTACTAAAGACCTGAAAGGCGCTAGATTTCTTTTCAGAACAATGGGTTACCAACTGTTTGTTCAGTTAGGTACCCGTCTCACCCCCTTTTTAATGAAGACCGGACTTCCGATAGATGGAATAATTCGTAAAACCATCTTCAGGCAATTTGTAGGTGGAGAAACCTTGGAAGAAACTTCTGCGGTATGTGAAACACTTGGAAAATATGGCGTTCAAGTTATCCTTGATTATGGTGTAGAAGGTAAAGAAGGGGAAGATAATTTTGATTATGCTACAGATGAGTTTATTCGTGTAATTAATTATGCTTCTTCCCAGAAGAATATTCCATTTATGAGTATCAAGGTTACAGGTTTAGCTAGAAATGGTTTATTAGAAACACTTAATGAAGCACCTAGATTACGAAGCGGGATTCACGACCATGAAGCAGAAATTGCAGAATGGGATAGAGTACGCGAAAGGATGTATATTATTTGTGAAGCAGCTGCTGAAAAAAATATCGGGGTTTTAATTGATGCGGAAGAAAGTTGGATGCAAGATCCTGTTGATAGGCTTACCATGGAAATGATGGAAATCTTCAATAAAGAAAAAGCAGTAGTTTATAATACCATACAATTATATCGCCACGATCGACTACATTTCCTTGATATTTCCTATAAGATCGCTAATCAACAGGGATTTTATCTGGGAATGAAATTAGTACGTGGAGCCTATATGGAAAAAGAAAGAGAGCGAGCCTATCAAAAAGGATACGAATCTCCGATTCATATCGACAAAGCCGCCTGTGATAGAGACTATAATGCGGCAGTACGTTATTGTGTTGAGCATATCGACAAAATATCCTGCATTGTAGCATCGCATAATGAAAATAGTAATTTGCTGATGGCAAATCTTATTGAAGAAAAGGGGCTTGCTCATAATCATCCTCATATTCATTTCTCTCAATTATATGGCATGAGTGATAATATAAGTTTCAATCTTGCTAAAGAAAATTTAAATGTAAGTAAGTATTTGCCTTTTGGTCCGATAAGAGATGTAATACCTTATTTGATGCGTCGTGCACAGGAGAATAGCAGTGTGAGTGGACAAACAGGACGCGAACTAAGTTTAATTAAACAAGAATTAGAAAGAAGAAAAGGATAAATTCAAATTCATACATGTGAAGACCCCATTCCGTAATATCGAAATGGGGTCTTTTGTTTTAAATGGGTCCAGAAATTTTTTAAACAATTTGTTTCCGATGTATACTTTGAATTTTTAATTCTTTCAATTGTTGAATATTTAATGGCTTAGTCATATAATGTGTAATAAAGGGATACTGTTTTGAATAGTCAATATCTTCTTGTTGAAGTGAGGAAGTAAGTAAAATAACCGAACCTGGTTGCGATAATTTTTGATATTCATCTAAGAAGAACCATCCAGATTTATAGGGAAAATTTAGATCCACAAATGTTTTCCTCCTAGTATCTGGATTTGAAATAATATGTGAAAGTGCATAATCAACATCATCGAAAACTTTTACTTGAATATCTGGGTGTACTTTTCTAATCACCATCTGATTCATTTCGTTTACCAACTTATCATCATCAATCAAAACAATCTCTTCAATTTCCTGATTCAAATAGGCATCCAATGATAGGGTGTTGGATGTTGCAAAATTAATATGATCGTTTAATTCAAAAATTGCTTTATTAACTCGCTCTGTAGACTTCTCAATCTCTTCCAACAATTTTTGATAAGTAGCAATATCAGGATTTTGCAATTTAATAGTTTGTGTTACCTGCATAATTTTTGTAAATTCATGCCTAATCTCGTGAGAAGTAATTAGAGACATTTTTCTGAGAGTAAGTATCTGTTGTGCAATTTCCTTTTCGGATATTTTTTTGATTTGAATATCGTTAACGATAATAAAGAAACCACAGAATTTATTATTCTCATCATAGATAGGTTCCTTTATTAATTCTACCCATACTTTTTTGCCAGATTTATGATAGAGTAACATTTCTTTGTGTAAGCTTGTTAAATCACAAACACTTATTTTAATAGCACTAATATCTTCCTCTTTTGTTTCTGATCCACAGAATAGCTGAAAATCTTGTTTGCCTAGAGAATCTTTTATACTATATCCCATGATATTATTAACAGCATCGTTCATCCAGGTAATATGATTAATAGTATCGGTAATGATAATACCCTGATTGGAAATACTCGCAATTTTTTTAAACTTAGTATACTCTTTGTTTAAGATGCTGATAAGATCAGTTTGTTTTTTCATTGAGTTAGCCGCATCATGGATGATAGAAATATCGGTTCCATATAAAATAAACCCATCAAAAAAGCCATTGTTATCAATTCTGGGGATACCTATCATTTGAAGCCATAATTTTTGTTCACCAACTGAACTGGCGTTTATTTCAATTGAAAATTCTTTTTGGTCGTTCAGGCATTTTAGGAATGTTTGATAGGTTTCAGGTAATGCACTAAGTCGGAATCTGTTTAAAAATGCTTTTTCTAATTCTTGTAAATGAGAAGATTTAAACCTTGTATAAATGGTTTCATTTGCATACTTGCAAAGCTGATTTCGATCTAACATCCAAACCATGATTTGTTTGTTACTCAACAGAATTTTCAGGTCTTCATAGGGAAGCGCATCCTTTTTATTTAAATCAACTGGATGATCAACTGGTTTATTCAGTTCTTGTCCGATTAAAAGAAAACCAATTGGGCCTTGGCTTTCATCTTCAATCATAGAAATGATAAACTGGATGCCAAATTGAAATTTCACCTCAGCAATACTATTGATGTGTACGTTTTGTGGTTTCGCATTTTCTTCCATGCACTTAAGAAGCGCTTTACGATAATTTATTCTGTCTAACTCGCTCAGTAGATTCGGGAATTTCGAATTGTTCTGTTGTTTTAGAGCATCAAGTTTTAATTGTTGTGCCGATTTAGCATTGAAATAATTGATATTCCCTAATATGTCGGTACTGATGATAAAATGAATATTCGATTGAATTAGAACAGATAAGGTACTATCTAGGATGAAGGGGTATTGCATAAACCTTGTTTTACATAAGCAAGGTCATACTTGTAAAAAGGAAGAACAGTAGTAGAAGGCTCAATAAATGGGCAATATTCAATGATTATTGCGTAGTGTAATTACTACGTGGTTGCCAATAAAAAAAGTCCCCAAAACTATAGCTGTTTAGGGACTTTTTTTTTATTAGCTGCTATGAACAGTGACTAATTTTCTTAAATTAAGTTATGTTTCATACTATATTTTACTAAATCGGCATTATTATGAATATTTAATTTTTCCATGATCCGGGTACGATAGGTACTGATGGTATTAACACTAAGACTAAGTATTTCTCCAATTTTTGATATACTTTGACCCTGTGCAATCAACTTCAAAACTTCAAATTCTCTATCTGATAAGATTTCGTGTGGTGCTTTATCAATATTTTGTTCAATAGATTCTGCCAACACTTCAGCTACCTGAGCGGTAATGTATTTTCTACCCCCTAAAATTTTCTCTACTGCATTAACTAATTCAAAAGGAGCACTTTCTTTCGTTAAATAACCAGAAGCGCCTGCTTTAATTGCCCTAACAGCATATTGTTCAGGAGCATGCATACTTAGCATTAATACTGGGATAGTAGGAGCATATTCTTTAATTTGTTTCAATATCTCAATGCCAGATTGACCAGGCATAGTAATATCAGAAATAATGATATCCCACTTTTCGTGAAGTGCCTTTTTTAGAAGATCAGCACCATCGCAGACATCTGTGATTTCACAAAAAGGGAAGGCTTCTAGCAAAATCCTTTTTAAACCTTCTCTTACAATAGTATGGTCATCTGCAATTAAAACTTTCATAATTAAATATATGGCTTTTAAAAATTAGGCAGGTTTTGCCATTTTTCTTATTGTTTCAATGGGGATCTTTGCTTTGGTAGTAGGGTAAAGTTAGTGTTTTCCTATTAGAAAAATTTCTATTTTGGGTAAGGATATTCTTGAACTAGCTAACATTAATTAACAGAGAATCCCCAATTGGCGTGGCCTATGTTTGCTTATCAGCAGATATGCTAACTTGCAGCCATGCAACAATACCATCAGCTTCTTCAATATATTTTAGACAATGGGTCAGTTAAAACCGACCGAACGGGAACGGGAACCAAAAGTTGTTTTGGTTATCAAATGAGATTTGATTTACAAAAAGGGTTTCCAATGGTAACAACCAAGAAACTTCATTTGAAAAGTATCGTTTATGAATTATTATGGTTTTTGAATGGGGATACAAATGTGAAATATCTGAATGAGCATAAAGTAAGTATTTGGGATGAATGGGCAGATGAAAACGGGGATCTGGGCCCTGTCTATGGTAAGCAATGGAGGGCATGGCAAGGAGCAGATGGGGTAGTGGTGGATCAGATAACAGATTTGATCCGTCAAATTAAGAATACCCCTGATAGTAGAAGGATGATTGTTAGCGCTTGGAATGTAGCGGAATTGCCCAAAATGGCATTGATGCCTTGTCATAGCCTTTTTCAATTTTATGTAGCTGACGGAAAATTAAGCTGTCAGTTATACCAACGAAGTGCAGATGTTTTTCTTGGGGTTCCATTCAATATTGCTTCTTATGCCTTATTGACGATGATGATTGCTCAGGTTTGTGATTTAGCGTATGGTGATTTTGTGCACAGTTTTGGAGATGTTCATTTATACAACAATCATATGGAACAGGCAGCTTTACAATTGAGTAGAGAGCCTTTTGCTTTGCCTACCATGAAAATAAATCCAGCAGTAAAAGATATTTTTAGTTTTCAATTTGAAGATTTTTCACTTGAAAATTATCAACACCATCCTCCCATTAAAGCGCCTGTTGCGATTTAATTTCGAATTTAAAATTTAATTTTTTCAGGATGAATATAAGCCTTGTTGTAGCTGCTTCTAAAAACAATGCCATTGGTAAAAACAACCAATTATTATGGCATTTGCCAAAAGATATGCGCTTTTTTAAAAATACTACCTGGGCTATGCCTGTGATCATGGGAAGAAAAACTTTTGAATCACTTTCCGGGAAAGCATTATCTGGGAGATTAAATATTGTTGTTACAAGGCAAAAAGATTGGCAGGCGTTAAATGTTTCAGTAGTAAATAGTTTAGAAGCTGCTTTTGAACTTGCCGCATTAAAAGATTATAAAGAGGTGTTTGTAATTGGGGGTTCCGAAATTTATGAGCAAACTTTGCCAATAGCTAATACCATTTATTTAACTCGAGTAGATGCCGTATTGGAAGGGGATAGTTTTTTTCCATTATTGGGAGATGAATGGAAATTGATTTCAGAGGAATCTTTTCAGGCAGATGCCAAACACGCTTATCCATTTCATTTTCAGGTTTGGAAAAACCAAAAAGCGTTTTAAAATATGTTTGAATTTATTTTCGGCTCCTATATTTTGCTTTTTCCAGTGCTGTTAATTGCCGCACAAATCCTTCCACTTATATATAAAGAAGTGGTTATTAAATTAAGGGCTACCATACAGGTTTCTTTAATTGTGTATTCATTTTTTTTAATAAGACAGTTAATTGGACTCTATCAACTAACCAGACTTTTTAAAATGAATCATAACGAAAGGGAATATTTGGTTTCTTCAATGTTTGAGATATTACTGATCATTATACTGCCCTTTCTGTTTTTAATTAAAAAAATCAGAAATGGGTACTTCCTGGGTTTGATTCTTTGGTTCATATTATCACATGCACAAATGCAAAAAGAATTGTTTTTCTTAGGCGGCGGGATTTTTTTTATAAACGCCATTCTTTTTTATCTCAGTTTACTCACGGCTATTTATGCGTTACTTTGGCTCTTAAAAAAATCGACTACAACCTTTACCATATAAAATGTACTCTCCCTTAAAATTGTTATCAAAGTTTCTCAGCTATAAGATACATGCATCTAATGCTAAAGGGCATGGGATACATTCGCCATTTGTATATGATTTTATTCGCCATGTTCTGATGGAAAATAAAACTTTTTATTCCTATGAGGCAATTGAATCATGTAGAAAAAATATGTTGAAAGATAAACGCATATTGCAAATTGAGGATTTTGGAGCTGGCTCCCGGTTAAGAAAAACAAACCAAAGAACGGTATCAGAAATTGCTCATTCTTCGCTGAAACCCCAAAAATATAGTCAATTACTTTTTAGAATGGTTAACCATTATCATTCCCGAAATATTCTTGAATTAGGAACTTCATTAGGAATTACTAGTTCCTACCTGGCTTCGGCAAATGTAGAAGCAATGGTGCACACAATGGAAGGTTCAACAGAAATTGCGGCAATTGCGATATCGAATTTTGAAAAATTGGGACTTAAAAATATTGACATTATTACAGGTAATTTTGATGATATATTACCTGTTTTTTTGGCAACACAAAACAAACTTGATTTTGTTTTTATCGATGGTAATCATCGATTAAAACCAACCTTAAGTTATTTTGACATGTTACTTAAAAAAACGGATGAGAATTCGATTTTAATATTTGATGATATTCATTGGAGCGAAGAAATGGAATTAGCTTGGAATGAAATTCAAAATCATCCCCAGGTAACTGTTACTATTGACTTGTTTTTTATTGGTCTCGTATTTTTTCGTAAAGAGAATATAGTAAAACAACATTTTCAGATTAACTTCTAATTACCCAACAATTCACAATTAGCCCTGATTTTGGATTGTGTATATTTGAAAAAAAATATCTTTTGGCAGTTCCAGCGGCATTGATTCAATCTTTACAAACAGCAACCGGGTTTCAAAAGGAAGCCTTCGAAGCCGTTCATGAATCTGGGGAACAAATTGTTTCTATACGTTTGAATCCCTCCAAACCATTTAATCTTACTCATTTGCCTTTAGCCGACAAGGTGGGCTGGAGTGAGTATGGCAGGTATTTGACAGAGCGCCCATTTTTTACTTTCGATCCATTTTTGCATGCGGGAGCTTATTATGTGCAGGAAGCGAGTAGTATGTTTTTGTGGCAAGCCATTCAACAATTGGTACCAGAAAAATATGGAAAGAAAGTGTTGGATTTATGTGCAGCACCAGGTGGTAAATCAACATTACTTTCTTCCTATTTTAATGAGGGATTAGTGGTTGCAAATGAAGTAATCAAAAACCGCGCAAATATTTTAGTCGAAAATTGTTCCAAATGGGGGGATGGTCATTTATTAGTGACCAATAACGACCCATCACATTTTCAATCTCTTCCTGGTTATTTTGATGTGTTAATGATTGACGCACCTTGCAGTGGCAGTGGGTTATTTAGAAAAGATCCTGCTGCCGTGGACGAATGGAGCGAAGCGAATGTTAGTTTATGTAGTCAGAGACAGCAAAGGATTTTGGCGGATGCACTTCCTTGCCTAGCTGAAAACGGGATCCTTATTTATTCTACTTGTTCTTATTCTCAAGAGGAAGATGAAGTTATTTGTGATTGGTTATTGGATGAAATGGAAATGGAATCCCAATCCTTACAAATTGATAAGAGTTGGGGAATTGTTGAAACAACTTCTCCAGCTAAGCATGCAGTAGGTTATCGATTTTATCCAGATCAAGTGAAAGGAGAAGGCTTTTTTATTGCATGTTTTAGAAAAAAAAGGAATGAATTTGAAGTCAAATCTAAAATGAAAGGTCTTCATTTCACATCTAAGCTTCAAATCCAGCAACTACAATCTGCTATAAAATTGCCAGAAAATCTATCTTATTTCGATCAAAACGATACCATCAGAGCTATTGAAACAACTTGGTTGACAGATTTAAGTATTTTGGCAAGCCATTTATACATCAAAAAAGCAGGTATAGAAATTGCAACTATGAAAGGGAAGGACATTATTCCTTCTCATGAACTTGCTTTAAGCGGTTGGTTTAAAGGAGGCTTTCCAACGGTTGATTTAGACCTAAATAATGCATTGTCCTATCTGAAAAGAAAAGAATTTTCTGCAGAGGGACAAAAAGGTTGGAATTTAATGTGTTTTGGAGGGTTGCCAATTGGCTGGGCTAAACTATTGCCAAATCGTATCAATAATTACTATCCGGCTGAATGGCGTATACTAAAAGAGTAATTTTACGTTTATATTTAAGTATTTGCAAGTATGAAGAGTTTTGGTTGGTTCATCATCTGTTTCGTTACCCTAGCTGCTACAGCTCAGGACCGTTTGGTCGTGTCGGGTACTGGAACCAACCTTTTTGTAACTAAAATAATGACAGGCCCGCAATCGCTAAGTAGTGTATCGGACCAATATAATGTTCCACTTAGTGTTCTTGCCAAGTTCAATAGTTTAAGTATAAATTTAGAATTAAGAAAAGGGGAAGAAATTAGAATTCCGTTGATCCGGGATAATTTTTTTCAGAGAAATATTTCCGGAAAATTTCAACCCGTATATCATATTTTCAAAAAGGATGAAACACTCGATAATCTTGCGATAAGATATCACAAAATAAATATTGATTCTCTCAAAGTTTGGAATAATCTTTCGGATGAAAATTTGGTTGAAAATAAAGCATTGACCATTGGATTTATTAGTAATAAAAAATCGCAATTTTCTACTGCGGCTTATCAGGCAATTGCATACGACACTTTACCTAATCCAAATGTACTTGATGCAGCAAAGTTTGGAGCTAAGGAATTGAGAGGCGAGTTAAAACCAAAACAGGTTCCTGTGCCACAGCCCCCTGCGGTTTTGCCTGTAATCACTGCTAATACAACCACACAAAAGGGAGTCGTTAATAATCATGAAATAATCAATAATATTGGTTTTATAAATAGAAAACCCGCATTAGTTGCTCCTACTTTAGTTCAAACGGAAGGAGATTTTAGTTATCGCCCCCGATCAAATGATGAAGGCTTTTTTGCACATATCTATTATTCGCGTATCAAGGATCGTGCATATCAGGCAATTACAGGGGATGCTTCTATTTTTAAAACTATCAGTGGATGGAACGATCGAAAATTTTATGTGTTAATCAATGAAATTATTCCAGGTACCATTGTTCGAATAACATCTGCAAATAAGAAAAGTATTTGCGCCAAAGTATTAGGTCCCTTACCTGAAACGAAAGGTGCTGCTGGATTGGTCATTAGAATGAACAACGCTGCTGCTGCTGCTTTGGGGATGGAAGATCAACGTTTTATTGTTTCCATTACTTATGTAGAATATTAACTTTTAAACAATTGAAATGAAAAAAATATTTGTATTATTATTAGTTGTCGCTAGTTTTTATTCCTGCAGTTCTGATGCACAAAATGCTGCAATGGATAGCAAATCATTTGAGAATGCGATGAATAGTGGAACTTATCAATTACTTGATGTAAGAACATCTGGTGAATATCAATCAGGACATTTAAAAAATTCTTTACAAGCCGACTGGAATAATCAAGAACAGTTTATTGATAGAATTAAATACTTAGATAAGTCGAAACCTCTTTTAGTATACTGCGCTTCTGGAGTGAGAAGTGGCAATGCTGCTCAATATTTGACCAGTATCGGGTTTAAAACTGTTCAGAATTTAAAGGGTGGATTAAATGCTTGGAAGCTTGAAGGAAAGGCTGTTGAATCTGCCAATACTATTGTGCAATTAAGTATGGATGCTTTTACTGCTTCCACAAAACAGTCTGCTACTGTGCTAGTTGATTTTGGTGCTGAATGGTGTCCTCCTTGCAAAAAAATGGAGCCTATATTGAAAGACATACAAGCTGATAAAAGTCTATATTTTTCCTTTGTGAAAGTTGATGGAGGTAATGATATTGATGTAATGAAAGCCAATCAGGTAAGTGCTTTGCCAGTTTTTATTATTTATAAAAATGGAAAAGAAGTTTGGCGCAAACAAGGTGTGGTGGAAGCCTCTGAATTAAAAAAATTATTGGCGAATTAAATTCAGAGCCGGGCATTTGCCAAACGATAACCTCTTAGAAAATCTTCGGTAAGCATTCTTTTCTTGCCTTCTAATTGAAGGTCTAATAAATGAATGAATCCATCTGATCCGGCAATTTTTAAATAAGTCTTTCCATCACTAAATACTGTGCCTGGAAGTTCTTTATTAGTACTGGATTCTTTTTTGCTGCGATAGATTTTTAAAATCTTATCATCAAGTTTTGATAAAGCTCCTGGAAATGGGGAAAGGCCTCGAATGAAATTATGAATGGTATCAATCGATTGGTTCCAATTAATCTGACAATTTTCTGTAAAAAGTTTTGGTGCGTGCTTCAACGATGATTCACTTAAAATGGAGGCTTGTTGCTTTTCTTGCAATGAATTTTCAGCTATTCCTTTAATTGTTTCGACCAGAACTTTTGCACCTATATCTTTCATTTTATCATGAACCTCACCAGTAGTTTCATCAGGTCCAATTTGAAAATTTTTTTGCAAAAGAATATCTCCAGTATCTATAGCATGTTGTAATTTAAAGGTGGTTACCCCTGTTTCTTTTTCACCATTAATAACTGCCCAATGTATTGGCGCAGCACCTCGGTATTGTGGCAATAATGATCCATGTAAATTAATGGTTCCCAAAGAGGGCATACCCCATACAATTTCAGGAAGCATACGAAATGCTACAACTATTTGTAGGTCGGCATTCAAAACTTTTAATGAATGGATGAATTGGGGATTTTTTAATTTTTCTGGTTGAAGGATGTGTAAGCCTTTTTCAAGGGCATATTTTTTTACCACACTCTCTGTCATTTTCATGCCTCTTCCAGCTGGTTTGTCAGGTGCTGTGATAACACCTACAATCTGGCAACCAGCATCAACTAATGCAGCCAATGAGCTTACCGCAAAATCAGGTGTACCCATAAAAATGATACGTAAATCTTGCATTCTTTTTTTTTCTTTACCAGCATTCATTTTGTAAAGATAAACTTAGCTACTCAAAATCGGGATAGAGTAAATATTTCTTTCTGATGGCTTTAAATACTTTCAGTTTTGGCTCCCAGCTTTTTCGGATCTCAGCCTCCGATACACCGGCTTTAATTTGCTCCATCAAATCACTGTTGCCAGCTAATTTGTTGAAATAATAGGCAGTAGGTTTAATAGTAGAAGGTTTAAGAAAAAAGTCTTCTTTATTTGGATATTGTTGATAGGCTTTAATGATCCATTGAATCTGAACTTTATGATCAATCTGTTTTAAAATTGTTTCATTATTGCCAGTTAGGTTCCATCCAAAACAAATTTGATCTTTTAGCTTTGGATCTTTCGCACCTTCTCTACTGGTTGGGATAAAAGAATATAGTGTATTAGGAAGTGAGGGAGAACCAAAAATTGCAAAAGGATGTTCAGTGCCACGGCCTTCGCTTAAATTTGTTCCTTCGAAAAAACAGGTGCTGGCATACCAGTAAATTGAACTCATATCTGGTAAATTTGGAGAGGGTTTTATTGGCAAAACATATTTTGATAAATGGGTATAATTTTCACAAGGAACTACCATTAGATGTGATTGCTTCTCTTTAAAATTAAAGTTTGAATATATTTCATTTGCTTTTACAGAAAGCCAATTTTCTCCTGCAATCATTGTGGCGTATTCACAAATGGTCATTCCATAAACGATTGGCACGGGTTGCTTGCCAACAAAACTTTTGTAGGCAGTATCCAGAACAGGGCCATCAACAAAAAAACCATTAGGATTAGGACGATCGAGTATAATCAATGGTTTATTGTTTTCCAAAGCAACTTCCATAAATTCTTGCAAAGATGAAATATACGTGTAGTAACGTGTGCCTACATCCTGAATATCAAATATCAATACATCAACGTCTTTCAAATCTTCCTTTGATGGGTGGCTTTTTTTTCCATACAATGAAATAACTGGAATGCCTGTGGAGGCATCCTTATCATTTTTTATATCTTCTCCAGCATCTGCATTACCCCTAAAGCCATGTTCAGGTGCGAATGCAATTACTATATTAACCCCTAGTTTCTGTAAAGTATCAACTAGATGCGTATTGCCAATTGTGGCAGTATGATTAGCAAATATGCCAACCCGCTTATTTTTCAAAAGAGGTAAATATTTATCAGTTCGGTATGCTCCTGGTTTGATTTGTTGCTTGAAATTAGAAAGACCGCTTTGTGAAATTGCCGTTAAAACTATAAGTTGGCAAGTAAAGCTGATGATTGAATTTTTCATTAAAACTGACTTTAAAGATGAAAGTTAACCAAAAATACTTCCGAACATTTGTTTTAGGATTGTACTTTTGCCCCGGAAATCAGAATTCCCCTACAGTAAACTGAGCTCCACATTTTTCAATTACAAAAATTAAACATGCAACAAGTTAAAAAAGGTGATACTGTAAAAGTGCATTATCATGGTAAACTTACTGATGGTTCTACATTTGATTCTTCTGAAGGTCGCGAACCATTAGAATTTGAAGTGGGTAGTGGAATGGTGATTCCGGGTTTTGATGACGGTGTTACAGGAATGGTTGTTGGCGAGAAAAAAACGATCAATATCCCAAATCTTGAAGCATATGGGCCTAAACAGGAAGATATGATTATGGAGTTTCCTAAAGATCGTTTCCCTGAAGACATGATTCCTGAAGTTGGAATGCAATTAAATATGAGTAATGGTTCTGGGCAAAATTTTCCAGTTGTCATTGTTGATGTTCGCGATGAAGTAGTAATCTTAGATGCTAACCATCCGTTGGCAGGGCAAGACCTGATCTTTGATTTGGAATTAGTAGCTATCGATGCAAAAAGTTTGATTATTATGCCTTAATCGAATCTGATATTATGGAAGCCTCTGAGAAATCGGAGGCTTTTTTTTTGAATTTTCAATTTTGATTTTTGCCTTTTTTTGTACCCCGTATCTCAAACACTATCTTGCAAGAAATTATCATCATGCCTTTTGAATATAATTTTACTGTAATGGAAAGATTTCTGCGATATGTTCAGATTGATACGCAGAGCAATCCAAATAGTCACACGAATCCAAGTACCGAAAAACAAAAAATACTTTCTAATTTATTAGCATTCGAATTAAAAGAGATAGGATTGCAAGAAGTTCATGCAGATGAATATGGTTATGTATATGCTACTATACCCTCGAATACTGCTAAACAAGTGCCTGTAATTTGTTTTTGTTCACATGTTGATACAGCCCCTGATTGTAGTGGTACTGATGTGAAACCATTGGTGCATCAGCATTACAACGGAATGGATATTATTTTGCCGGATGATACTGCACAAATAATAAGCAGTTCGAAATATCCCTACTTGTTGAAACATTTAAATAAAACTATCATAACTGCGAGTGGAAAAACCTTATTAGGTGGAGATGATAAAGCTGGTATCTCAATTATCATGGATATGGCTAATTATTTAATCAAACATCCTGAGATTCCACATGGAGATATTCGAATTTTATTTACTCCCGATGAAGAAGTTGGAAGAGGCACAGAGAAATTGGATATGCAAAAGTTGAGAGCTGATTTTGGTTATACACTAGATGGAGGGGATTTAGGTGATTTCGAAGATGAAACTTTTAGTGCAGATGCAGTGATCATAACTATTAACGGAGTAATAGCACATCCAGGCGATGGTAAAAATAAATTAGTGAATGCTTTAAAAATTGGAGGAGAGATTTTAGCAGCTTTACCTAAAGATACCTGGAGTCCGGAAACTACTGAAGGGAAAGAGGGTTTTGTACATCCTGTTTCATTTGAAGGTGGGTCAGAAAAAGCAGTCATTGAATTTATCGTTCGAGATTTCGATACCAATCAATTAGCAGACCATGAACAAAAATTAAAAAATATTGCTGAATCAGTGTTGCTAAAGCATCCCAAAGCTTTCATGCAATTTGAAGTGAGACAACAGTACCGTAATATGAAAGAAGTATTGGATAATCACCCAGCAGTTAGCGAGTATGTGCAAGAAGCATATGCGAGACTAGGAATTGCTATGAACAATACACCAATTAGAGGCGGTACAGATGGTAGTAAGTTAAGTTTTATGGGATTACCCTGTGCCAATATTTTTACTGGTATGCAAGGGATACATAGCAAGCACGAATGGATTGGTGTTGGAGATATGGAACAGGCCGTTAAAGTTTTAATTGAACTGGTGCAAGTATGGGAATTGCATGGCTAGTGTAATATTATTAATCAGTTAACGACTCATTTATTACTTAACTTACATTAAAATATACTGTATGAATTTCCTACTTGATTTTTGGTGGGTTATAGTTTTGGCGGTCATTGTTTTTAGTGGATTGGTAACCGTAAACCAAGGGACTATAGCCGTAATTACATTGTTTGGAAAGTATCGGCGGATACTTCGACCTGGACTGAATTTTAAATTTCCCATTTTTGAGCAGGTTTTTAAAACAATTAGCATACAGAATCGCTCTGTAGAGTTGGAGTTTCAAGCTGTTACTTTAGACCAAGCAAATGTTTATTTTAAAAGCATGTTACTTTATTCTGTAATCAATCAGGATGAAGAGTCGATCAAAAATGTGGCATTTAAATTTTTCAGTGATAAGGATTTGATGCAAGCTTTGATACGTACCGTGGAAGGAAGTATCCGGGGATTTGTTGCAACCAAGAAGCAGGCTGAAATATTATTGCAACGCAAAGAGATTGTAGAGTTTGTAAAAGAACAAATAGACCAATCATTAGAAGGTTGGGGTTATCACTTGCAAGATTTGCAAATCAATGACATAACTTTTGATCAAGCCGTAATGGAGAGCATGAGTAGGGTTGTTGCGAGTAATAATCTGAAAGCAGCAGCTGAAAATGAAGGCCAAGCCTTATTAATAACAAAAACAAAAGCTGCAGAAGCCGAAGGGAATGCTATTAAAATTGCAGCACAAGCAGAAAGAGAAGCGGCTCGTTTACGAGGTCAGGGTGTTGCACTATTCCGGGAAGAAGTTGCCAAGGGTATGAGCCAGGCTGCAGAACAAATGAAGCAAGCAAATCTCGATACGAACGTCATATTATTTAGTATGTGGACGGAAGCTATCAAAAATTTTGCAGAATTAGGAAAGGGGAATATGTTATTTCTTGATGGGAGTCCTGAGGGTATGCAAAATACCATGCATCAGATTATGGGGATGGTTAAAATGAATACCGATAAAAAGACTAGTTAGTTAATGAATACAAGGTTTTTCAACTTGATGTGCAAAAGCTTTCCTAAAATAGAAAGCTTTTGTGTTTTTATTCACAGCAGAGCTGTTCTTTTGTAGAACCATTAATTTTAAGTTCACTTTAAATACTTAAGAGATGTTTGATCTCCTTCAAATAGATACACTTCAAAAAGCGGCAGCCGCAATTCCTATACCCGAAAAAATATCGATGTGGAATTTATTGGAAAAGGGTGGGTTTATTATGTACCCACTTTATTTCTTGTTAGCTGCTGCCATCTTTGTATTCACAGAAAGATTAATTGCTATTCGAAAAGCTTCTAGAATAGATGATAATTTTATGCGGATCATTCGTGATAATATCATTACTGGTAACGTTAGTGCGGCGAGAAGTTTAACTAAGAATACCAATAATCCAGTTGCCAGAATGATTGATAAGGGGATTCAAAGAATTGGAAAACCAATTGATGCTATTGAGAAGAGTATGGAAAATGTGGGCAAACTTGAAATGTATCAGATGGAGAAAAACTTATCGATACTATCATTAATAGCGGGTATTGCTCCTATGTTTGGATTCTTGGGAACTATTATTGGGATGGTGCAATTATTTTATGGTATAGCATCCACTGGGGAATATACCTTGAATACTATTGCTGGTGGTATTTATACAAAAATGATTACATCTGGAACGGGCCTTATTATTGGTTTGATCGCTTATGTAGCGTATAATTTTCTGAGCACTCAAATCGATAAAACTGTTAATAAAATGGAAATGGCAAGTGCCGAATTTATGGACATTTTACAGGAACCAACTCGATAATCTGTTCTAATTTCAATCATAATGAACATTCGCAAAAAACTAAGAAATCATCCGGAAGTACATACAGGTGCATTGAACGATATATTGTTCATCCTGTTATTATTTTTTCTGATAGTTTCTACATTGGCTAATCCGAATGTGATCAAGGTTTCAAATCCTAAAGCTAAAAGTGATACAAAGGCAAAACAAACTGTTGTCATTACCATTGATAAAGATCAACAAATATATTTGGGATCAAAAAAAATGACGATTAATGAATTGGAACCCGAATTGAAATTATTTTTAGCAAAAGAAACCGAAAAACCTTCTGTTGTTATCAATGGAGATAGTACTTCTCATTTAGGTACCTCTATTAAGGTCATGCAGATCATAAAAAAATTGGGTGCAACACCTGTAATGGCAGTCAATAATACTGGTGCCAATTAACTTGCTTGCTTTTCTGCTTTAATCATTCTATCATTTCCCATCAAATCTTTTCTTAATTCGGCTTGGTATCCAAACTCCTGAAAAAGGGTAATAACTTCAGCACCTAAAATTTGATTTATTTCAAGATAGATGGTTCCGTTTTTTTCTAAATGTGTATTTCCTAGTAAGGCAATTTTTCTATAAAAAATTAGGGGGTCATCATCACTTACAAATAGGGCAATACTAGGTTCGAATTTAATGATGTGTTTGCTCATCTTACTCCTTTCAGAATCTTTGATATAAGGTGGATTGCTAACTATACAATCAAATAAAGGCAAATCATGCCAATTCGATTCTTCCAGAAAGTCTGTTTGCTTTAAATTGATATCCACACTATGATCAATTGCATTGTTTTGGGCCATAGTGAGGGCTTCACTACTAATATCAATTGACGTTACAGAAGCATCAGGAAACGCTAATTTTAAAGTAATAGGAATACAACCACTTCCCGTTCCAATATCTAAAATCTCTTTAAATTGGTGTATTGAATTGTCTTTGATGATCCAAGCTACTAGTTCTTCCGTTTCTGGGCGAGGAATTAGAACTGATGAATTTACTTGAAACAATTTATTTGCAAACCAAGCCTCCCCTAAAACATATTGTATTGGCTCGTTATTCAATAATCGATTTGTTTTTAAGTCAAGTAATTGCCTTTGTTCATGACTTATTTTTTTATCTTTTTGTACGATACGGTCAATTCTTTTGACTCCTGTAATATTTTCCATCACCATATTTGCTATTAGTGAAGCTTCTCTTTTATCATAAAGAATTTCCAGCTGATATTTAAGTTGCAAATTGGCTAATTCTAAGGTCATGCTGCAATGTTACTACCATTTGGCTATTTTTGATAATTCCTGATGATTAATATTACAACAAATTATATGCAGCGTTGTTTTGAACTGGCTCTAGAGGGGGCTGGGTCAGTAGCGCCTAATCCTATGGTAGGGGCAGTTCTGGTTTATAACAACCGGATAATCGGAGAGGGATTTCACGAGAAATATGGAGAAGCTCATGCTGAGGTAAATTGTATTAAATCAGTTTCTGTGTCAGACCACCACCTCATTCAGGAATCAACGCTTTATGTTTCATTGGAACCTTGTGCCCATTATGGCAAAACACCGCCTTGTTCGCAATTGATCATCGATCATCATATCCCCAAAGTTGTTATTGCCTGTAGTGATCCTTTCTTGGAAGTAAATGGGAAGGGAATTGAAAAATTAAAAGAAGCCGGGATTGAAGTTGTTCTTAAGGTATTAGAGGAAGAAGCAAAAGAATTGAATAAACGATTCTTTGTTTTTCATCAATTTAAAAGGCCTTATATCATATTGAAATGGGCTGAAACGGCAAATCATTTTATCGCTTCTGATACTAAAGAACGATTACTGATTAGCAATGAATTGTCAAATCGCTTGGTACACCGTTGGCGTAGTGAAGAAACAGCCATTATGGTAGGTACTAATACAGCATTGAATGATAATCCAACCCTTACAAATCGATTGTGGACTGGAAAAAATCCTATTAGGATAGTTATTGATCAACACTTAAAAGTGCCGACTACTTACCATCTATTACAAAATGAAGCAGTTACAATTGTTTTCAATGATTTGAAAAATGAAACTGATGAACAGCTTATTTATGCGCAATTAGATTTTAACAAAAATATCATTGAGCAAATAATGAGTTACTGTTATACTTACCCAATACAAAGTATTTTAGTAGAAGGGGGAGCCAAATTATTACAGTCTTTTATTGACTCAGGAATTTGGGACGAAGCTAGAATTATTCAGAATGAAAGCCTGAATATTGAAGCTGGGTTAGTAGCACCAATTCTAAAGGAGCATGTATTGGAAGATAGATTTCAGTTGTCTACGGATACTATTTTCGTTTATCGTAATGAATTAAATAAATAATAAGTACGCTAAATGATATATTTAATTGGCAGTATTGTTTTAACTAGTTATCTCACTCTTTCTTTTAAGGTGTGCGAGAAATACAAAGTGTCGATTTTTCAAGCAATTGTGTTTAATTATATTACTTGTGTAATAACAGGGTCAATTGTTAACGGTGCTTTTCCAATTAATGCTGATGTAATTCATCAAACATGGTTTCACTGGGCAATGTTTATGGGTATTCTTTTTATTTCCATCTTTAATATTGTGGGAATGACTGCACAGAAAATTAGTGTAGCTGTTGCCTCTGTTGCTAATAAACTTTCATTAATTATTCCAGTGGTATTATCTATTTACTTGTACCATGAAACAGTTAAAGGATGGAAATTATTTGGAGTGATACTGGCTTTGATAGCAGTGATACTTACTTGTTACCAACCAATTGAATCTAAACCGAACAAGAAAAAAGTACGGGGAAATTGGAGTTATTTATTACCCGTAGCACTTTTCTTTGGAAGTGGATTATTAGATTCACTGATCAACCATGTGCAACAAACTTATATAACTGCAGAAAACAGTAATGCATATTTAATTAGTGGTTTTCTTTCTGCGTCTATTATTGGTATGCTTTATCTAGAATATCAATATTTGATTGGAATGCAAGTTTTTTCGGCTAAAAATGTATTGGCTGGTATATTGATTGGTATCCCGAACTATTTTTCTATCTGGTGTTTAGTTCATTTTTTAAAGCAAAGCCCTTGGCAAAGTTCAGCTAGTATTCCTGTTAACAATATGGGCATTGTCTTATTTAGTTCAGTAGTAGCTTGGGTATTATTCAAGGAGCGGTTGTCGGCAATTAATTGGCTAGGTATTATACTGTCGATTGTTGCTATTTATTTCATTGCATTTGGCGCTAATTTATAATCATGTTGGATGTTTATCAAACTATAGAAAAGTCGGCTTTCGCTGAATTTAAAGATCGTGGAAGCAAGTTTATAGCTTATGCATTTCCTATTCAAACAGTTGATGATTTCAAGGTTCAATCGCTTTCATTAAAAAAAGAAAATCCCAAAGCAGTACATCACTGTTTTGCCTATCGTATTGGGTTAGATGGTAATAATTTTCGAGTATCAGATGATGGTGAACCAAGTGGAAGTGCGGGTAGACCTATATTAGGACAGATCGATAGTAAATTACTCACCAATATGGCTGTTATTGTAGTTCGTTATTTTGGAGGAACATTATTGGGGGTGCCTGGATTAATTAATGCTTATAAAACGTCAACAGTGATGGCGTTACAATTAGTTCCTATAGTAGAGAAAGCAGTAGAGATTATTTACGAATTGCAATTTGATTATACTAGACTGAATGAAGTGATGACAATCTGTAAACAATTTAGTTGCAACGTAATTGGCCAGGAACAGCAATTGTTTTGTTTATTAAAAATTGGTATTCCTAAAGCAAGATTAGAAGAAGTACTTTTTAAATTACACGACCTTCATACAGTGGATGTGAAATTGGCTAAATAATTATGCTTTCCCTGTTAATTGATAAATAATTGTACCCACTATTTCTTTTAAAAAAAATTTCCAATATACCAATAACCTAATATCAGGTGCAATAGTATTTTCTAAGTCTATTTTCTCATCATATACAAAGTAATTACATGGATATGGTTGCACCATAAGACCTGCATGCCGGAATGTTTTTTCAGACCTAGGCATATGTTCTGCAGAAGTGATCAAAACGTATGGACCATTTATTTGCAAAGAATCAATTATTCGCTTTGTGAAAATGGCATTTTCGTAGGTGTTCCTAGATTTATTTTCTAAAATTATTGCATCTTTAGATACGCCATTTTTAATTAATTGTTCTGAAACAAAAAAGGTTTCAGAAGGAACATCTT
Organism: uncultured Bacteroidota bacterium; assembly: GCA_903927185.1. GTDB lineage: Bacteria > Bacteroidota > Bacteroidia > Chitinophagales > Chitinophagaceae > Sediminibacterium. The sequence goes on along the minus strand of CAIYLW010000092.1, from coordinate 10,569 downwards.
GTGATAATGACCCATCCCCACCTGTCATGATAATTTTTTTAATGATCCCTTGGTGGTATAAATTAGTTGCTTGTATAAACCTATCAGAAGTATTATTGAAAAAGCCATGATTTTTTCTGTCATATCCCGAGAAACCGCCAAGCAATATTCCAGCTTCATAAACTTTTTGAGTAGAGAGCTCTACAGGATTTGTTTGCCAATGCATTACAGCAAATCGGTACAAGTATGGATTACTAAATAAAACAGCAATAGCAACTATCAGCTTTGTTAATTTCCTTTTTAAATTTTGATTCTTTGAAAATAAAATGAATAAAAAAAATCCCCCCATCCATGTTACAGGGGATATTAAAAAGAATAAAATTTTAGAGAATATAAAAAACATAATTATTATTTAAACCGTGCACTAACTACTAAATCTTTTGATCCTGCTGAATATTGATAAAATCCTTCTCCTGTTTTCAAGCCCAATTTACCAGCGGTTACCATATTTATCAATAAGGGGCAGGGTGCGTATTTAGGGTTGCCAAATCCTTGGTTCAAAACATTTAAAATACTAAGACAAACATCTAGTCCAATAAAGTCTGCTAATTGCAATGGCCCCATTGGATGCGCCATTCCTAATTTCATAATGGTATCAATAGATTCAACTCCGGCGATACCTTCATATAAACTACTAATCGCCTCATTAATCATGGGCATAAGAATTTTATTAGCAATAAAACCAGGGTAATCATTAACCACGCAAGGAACTTTGTTTAATACTTTACTGAGATCCACAATGGTATCAGTTACTGTTTGGTCGGTTGCATAACCATTAATAATTTCTACCAATTTCATGATGGGCACAGGATTCATGAAGTGCATACCAATCACTAAGTTTGGACGATTGGTTACAGATGCAATTTTTGTAATAGAAATTGATGAAGTATTACTTGCTAATATGGTTCCCTTTGGCGCATGTTCATCTAACTGTTTGAAAATATTTAATTTCAACTCTGAATTTTCAGTAGCTGCTTCAACCACTAGGTCAGCATCTTTCACTCCCTCTGAAATGCTAGTAAAAACATGTAGATTATTTAGGGCGATTTGCTTGGCTTCTTCTGTTAACACAGCTTTCGCAATTTGGCGGTCCATATTTTTGGTAATAGTCTGAACTGATTTTTCTAATTGGGTATTACTCACATCAATCAGGTTAACAATAAATCCGTTTTGAGCAAAAATATGTGCAATGCCATTCCCCATTGTTCCGGCACCTATTACGCTGATATGTTTAATATTCATAAGTAAATTTTATATAGATAGTAAAGTTACAGTCAATTCCTACAAACAAAAAAGTGAATAGAAACAATCTATCCACTCTTCAAAATTCATCAGTTTAAACCTTAATTTTTACTTTTAAAGTCACCTCTTTTCCAAGCCTTAATAAAGTCGGCCCATGCTGCAGGATTTAATATATTCATTGGAGGAACTTGTCCATTATAATAATATTTATTGGCTTGTTGGCGCATTTGGTAATTAACTGCTTCTCTTCCATCTGCAGGTAAACTAGCAATTAACACCCTGCGCTGCGATTCATCTGTGTTTTTTCTTGCTATTTCATACAAATCATCTGGCACTTTATTATTCACAAAATCTCGTTCAAATTGTTCCCTGGTAGGTCTGGGTTTTAAAATGGTGGCTGGTAGGTAAACTGTATCTGTAACCAAAAGCTGAATCCAGGTATATTGATTTTCCTTTAAGTCTCTCGGAATGGCAATGCTATAATTTTTAAATCCCATGCAGGAAAAGGTAATTCGGTCGCCCTTTAATACAGCTATTGAGAACACACCATCTGGACTGGAAATGGTACCTCTTCCTTTACCTTCTACAATTATGCTAGCAGAGCCAATACCTCGCAAGCTATCAGCAGTCATGACAACTCCATTGAATTGAACCACAGAATCGCGATAAGGATTTTTTTCCTGCGCCATGGATGAGGTGGAAATCAAAATCGCTGTAAAGAATATAAAAAAAAGTACAAATTTCTTCATCGTATCAAAAATACAAAAGCGTTTACACATAAAATCCAGACTTAGCCACTTCTTTATTTAAACTATGGGATTTAGAACAAAGTAAGGCTGTCAGCTGTTAACTTTGCGCGGTATTTTCTTTTTTAACAAAAACTTTCGTGATGACTGAAGCGGCTATTTTACAGGCTCTAAGTAATGTGCAGGAGCCTGATTTAGGTAAGGATCTGGTTACTTTAAACATGATTAAAGACCTTTCTATCGATGGAAACAAAGTGAGTTTTACCATTGTGTTAACCACTCCAGCTTGTCCAATGAAGGACATGATGCGAACTGCAAGTGAAAATGCCATTAAAATTTTAGTGAATAAATCAGCTGAAATAACAGTGAATTTCACCTCCAATACTTCGTCTATTCGCAAAGATAATAAGGAGGTTTTGGCAGGGGTTAAGAATATAATTGCTGTTGTGAGTGGTAAAGGTGGTGTAGGTAAAAGCACTGTCTCAGCAAATTTAGCCCTGGCTTTAGCGGAAGGTGGTGCAACCGTTGGTTTAATGGATGCAGATATTTATGGACCTAGTGTGCCAATCATGTTTGGCGTTCGTGGAGAGCGTCCTATGATGAAAGATGTAGATGGTAAGGGAATGATCATACCATTGAAAAAACATGGCATTACTTTAATGAGTATTGGTTTATTGGTAGATGAAAAAAATGCGGTGGTATGGCGTGGACCAATGGCTAGCAGTGCGATGCGTCAATTTGTAACTGATGTTGATTGGGGCGAATTAGACTATTTAATTGTAGACATGCCTCCTGGAACTGGAGATATTCATTTAACCTTAATGCAAACAGTACCTGTTACTGGTGTAGTAATCGTTACAACTCCTCAAAATGTGGCATTAGCGGATGCGAAAAAAGGAATTGCTATGTTTGGTCAGGCTCAAATTAATGTTCCGATAATCGGCCTTGTGGAAAACATGAGTTATTTTACCCCAGCAGAACTTCCGGATAATAAATATTATTTGTTTGGAAAAGAAGGTGGAAAACGACTGGCAGATGAGTATGATTTAGCATTTTTGGGGCAGATACCCTTAGTTCAATCAATTCAGGAAAGTGGAGATGCTGGAATACCAGCTATGGCGGGGGATGATGAAATTAGCAAAAAAGCATTTCGTGATTTTACTTCTGCAACTGTTAGAAACATTGCCATGCGGAATGCAGAAATGCCTAAAACACAAACAATCACCATCACAGAACAATAAAGGATTAATTTTTTGAAAAGCTCTCTACAAAAAATGTAGAGAGCTTTTTTTGTTTAAATTCGAACCATGTATCATGTTCCTCATTTCAAAGCAAACGAAAACGCAGAGGTTATGGCGTTTATGAAAGCGCATCCATTTGTAACCATATGTGGTATTGACAAAAACAATTTACCAGTAGCCACCCATATTCCAGTATTGATAGTGGAGCGGGATGAAAAATTATATTTGCAAGCTCATATCATGCGCAAGCAAGATCATCATATTGCTTTTGAAAGCAATGGTAATGTGTTAGTGATTTTTCAAGGGGCAAATGCCTATGTAAGTTCTAGTTGGTATCATAATGACGATAGGGGGAGCACTTGGAACTACCAGGCCGTGCATGCTAAAGGAGTATTGCGCTTCTTATCAGAAAAAGAACTGTATGATTTATTAACACATCTTACTGCTCATTTTGAAAAAGATCCGGACTCTTCATCTCAAGTTAAAAATCTTCCGGATGAATATATGCAATCAAATATGAAAGCAATTATTGCATTAGAAATTGAAGTAACAGATTTGCAGCATGTTTTTAAAATGAGTCAGAATAGAAATAAACAGAGCTATCATAATGTAATTGGAGAATTAGAGAAGGGAGATTTAGCTGCTAGAACTGTAGCAGAAGAGATGAAAAAAAATGCTGATAAAATTTCTGATAAATGAAATTAGGAGCTGTATGTTTAATTGTTTTAAGTCTGTCTTGTATGACTGCAAAAGTGCCACATAGTGCAGGATTTGGTTCAACTGCATTTGATAAAGAAGGGCATCGGGGTTGCAGGGCTTTAATGCCAGAGAATACTATTCCTGCAATGATAAAAGCTATTGATCTAGGTGTTACTACTTTGGAAATGGATGCTTCGATTAGTAAAGACAAAAAAGTTTTTTTAAGTCATGAGCCATTTTTTAATCATGAAATAACAACAAAGCCTGATGGTGGTTTTATTGAAGAGTCTGCTGAGAAAGGGTTTAATATGTTTGAGATGAATTATGCAGAAATTCAAAAATTTGATGTGGGATTAAAACCTCACCCAAGATTTCCTTTGCAGCAAAAAATAGCCACTTGTAAACCGCTACTGTCACTATTATTTGATTCGGTTCAAGCCTATTGTTTACAACAACATAAGCCCGTACCTCAATTCAATATTGAAACTAAAACGAATCCAAAAACCGATGGGATTTTTCATCCAGGTCCGGAAGAGTTTGTTGATTTACTGGTAGCTGTGATTCAATCCAAAAAAATGGAGGATAAAGTAATTATTCAATCCTTCGATATCAGAACCCTTCAATATTTGCATCAGCAATATCCCAATTTTAAAACGGCTCTCCTGATTGAAGACTTTGATAAAAAACCTTTTGCTTTACAATTAAAAGACCTCGGATTTATACCTACAATTTATAGTCCTGCACATACGCTTGTAACTGATCTATTAATTAAGCAGTGCAGAGATGCAGGAATTCAAATAATTCCTTGGACAGTAAATGATCTGCCGAGGATGCAAGTTTTAAAGAAAATGGGAGTTCATGGCATTATATCTGATTTTCCCAATCTTTTTACAGATTTAAAGTAAAAATTTCATCCAATCAATTATTTGAAAACACCTATTATTTAATGCAACTTTGCATGAAATAACCAACGGTTTGTCCGAACTATCATGGGTAAAATAATTATTACACTCGACGGATTTTCTTCTTGTGGCAAGAGCACTTTAGCTCGCCAACTCGCCAATGAATTGAATTATGTGTTTATCGATTCAGGTGCCATGTATCGGGCCATAACGTTGTATTTTTTGAGACATCGTATTGATTGGAATCATCAAGTGGAAGTTTTGAATGCCTTGAAAAACATAACATTAGATTTTCAATATAATGCCGAAACTGGAAAATCCGATATGTATTTAAATCATGAGGATGTGGAAGTACTGATCAGAGAAATGCCTGTAAGTGATAATGTGAGTGCTGTTTCAACGGTAAAAGAAGTGCGTGAATTTGCTGTGGCTCAACAACAATTAATGGGTAATAAAAAAGGGATTGTAATGGATGGTCGAGATATTGGAACAACTGTTTTCCCTCATGCAGAGTTAAAAATATTTGTAGTTGCAGATCCAGCAATACGAGTGGAAAGAAGATATAAAGAGATGTTTGAAAAAAATCCGGTTATTACTATTGAAGAGGTCAAGAACAATCTTGAGTCGCGTGATTATATTGATAGTCACAGAGAAGTCAGTCCATTAAGAAAAGCAGAAGATGCTATTGAATTAGACAATAGTAATTTAACAAGAGAAGAACAATTGGAAATAGTTTTGAAATGGGCTAATGAAAAAATTAATATATCTCGTTAACTATTCAATAGATAGTAGTTCCCATTTTTTGTCTGTAACCGATTACCTATAATCTCGATTTCTGTAAAGTTGCTAATTACTTCCAGCGCACCATTTAAAAGTAACTCTTCTTTAGTTACTTCATCCCCAATTCCTATCACTTGCATACCTGCAGCAATGGCAGACTGTACGCCGCTATTTGCATCTTCAAATACGAGACAATGAGAAGGATATAAATTTATTTTCTCAGCCATTTTTAAATAGGGCTCTGGATCTGGTTTACCCTTGCTTACATCATGTGCTGTAACGAAATGTACAAAGTGATCTGCCACACCCACCCGTTCTAACATTTGTAACATTCGTTCATGGTGTGAACTTGTTGCAACACCCATCGTAAAAGGTATTTTTGTTAAGCCTTCAATAAAATGTTTAATGCCTGCTATTCCTTCCGGTTGCATGGTCTGATCAAATAAATAACCGTCCTGTTCAATTTCTTTTTTTCGCTCTTTTGAGATATGTGAAAATAATCCTTCAATTGTTGCGGTAACTCTTCTGCCAAAAACCCATTCTCGGATCAATTCATCAGTAAGTGTAAATCCCTCTTTTAAGGCCCAAGCACTCCAGAATTCTATGATAGCTGGATTCGAATCGATTATCACTCCATCTAAATCGAAAATGATCGCTTTAAATTGTTTTGTCATTTTTTAAAATTGATTTTACCATCCACCATGAAGGCCTTGCTTCAATGCTTTTCGGTATTTACGCATATCAAAAGAGTAAAGAAATGGAGCTCTATGTGCACCACCTTTTCGAGTTTCTTTTAAACGTTTCAAAATTCCAAAACCCGTTATCCTTCTTTGGAAATTTCTTCTGTCTAAAGTTTTATTTAAAATGGTTTCATATAATTTTTGCAACTCGGGCATCGTGAATTTTTGAGGCAATAAATTATAACCAATGGGCAAATGATTTAATTGGAGCCTGAGGGTATCAAGTGCCTTGTCAAGGATCTGTTTGTGGTCCATGAAGAGTTCATCAATTTCATTGATATCCCACCATTTACAATCTTCAGAGCTTGAATCGGGAGTGGCAATCACATGTGCAAATTCTACTAGTGCATAATAGCCAACAGTAATAAATCTTTTGAGTAACCAGTGGTTGGGTCCGATTTCAATGCCATCTTTTTTTAAATTGCTGCGATGGATATTCCAGTCAGAGCGATTAGCAGATCCAAATACATGAAATTGTTGCAAGAAGATATCATTAATACCAGTTCTTTCTTTGAGTACGCGAGTAGCTGCGTCATCTAAATCTTCTTCTTTAAAAACAAACCCTCCAGGTAATGCCCAATGATCAGTAGTTCTTGCTTTAATTAGTAAGACTTTTAATTCGTTCTCATGAAATCCAAAAATGACACAATCGAGTGAAACGGAAGGTTGAAAAATCCCTTCTCCGTCGGCTATCACTTCGCTAAATGTTTTCTGGGGTATCATATTACTCGAAAATAAGATAAAATCCCTCCCGATTTATTTTCAATTTTGAACATTTATCTGTAGCATTGTGTCATAATGACGCAATAGAAGCGTTTTTTTGCTAAAATTCTCCAGCCATATTTAAATGAACTTAAATGAATCAACGTAGAAATTTTTTAAAGCAAACTGCTATTCTTGGTTTAGGATCCGTAATGTTCCAGACTGAACTTCTTGCGAATGGTTTATTTGGGCCAAGGTATCCTAATGAAGGGTTACAATTGTTTACACTTTTTGGAGTAATTGATCAGGATCCCAAAGGATATTTAGAAAAAATTTCTAAAGTGGGGTATCGAGAAATTGAATCTGCATTCAGCAAATTGGGTGGTTATTATGGAATGAAGCCTAAAGAATTTGCTACAACATTAAAGGATCTTGGTATGACTTGGCGTTCTCACCATGTATTAGGAGCTCCTTTTAAAATGCCAGCTGGTGCTAAAATGCCACTTGGGGCTGATGGAAAACCAATGGTGATTCCGCCTATGAAAAATTTGCGCGATAACTATCAGGAATTAATCGATCAGGCTGCTGAAGGTGGCGTTACTTATTTGGTATGTGCAAATACACCAATCGGTACTTTAGATGAGATTAAAGCATCGATTGAAGTCTTGAATAAAGCATCTGTAGCTGCTAAAAAAGCGGGATTATTATTTGCTTACCATAATCACGATGCTGAATTCAAAACTGTGGATGGAGTGATTCCTTACGATCTATTATTAAGTCAGACAGATCCTGCTTTAGTGAAAATGGAATTAGATCTTGCATGGGTTATGAAAGCAGGAATAGATCCGGTTGAAATGTTTAAAGCTAATAAAGGAAGATTCCATTTGTGGCATGTAAAAGATCTGGATAAGACTAGAGAAAAAGTGATTGAAGTTGGTAAAGGCGATTTTGATTTCAAAAGAATTTTTGATCATGCTTCAGAAGCTGGAATGAAATATTTTTTTATTGAACAAGATGGTGCTCCAAGTCCGATTGAGAATATTACCACTAGTTATAATTATATTCATAAATTATTGCACCCATAATATAGAATCATGAAAAAAATTATTTCAATTGCTGCTACATTAATAATTGCACAAATAACTTTTGCGCAAGCTGATTTTACAGCAAAGGCAAAAGCATTGTTGGCAAAAATGACGACTGAAGAAAAGATCGGTCAGTTAAATTTAATAATTCCTGGAGGCGCTGCTACGACTGGCTCTGTAGTGAGTACAGATGTAGAGGGGAAAATTAAAAAGGGTCTGGTGGGTGGATTATTTGGGATCTATACTCCTGAAAAAGTACGTAAGGCACAAGACCTTGCCGTTAAAAACTCAAGATTGCATATTCCCATGATCTTTGGTTTGGATGTGATACATGGTCATAAAACTATTTATCCCATACCACTGGCTATTTCAGCATCCTGGGATCTGGGTATGATACAAAATGCAGCAGCTATGGCTGCAAAAGAAGCCACAGCGGATGGTTTGAATTGGGCCTTTTCTCCAATGGTAGACATCGCTCGCGATGCACGGTGGGGAAGGATCTCAGAAGGTTCAGGGGAAGATCCGTATTTAGGTGGTGAAATTGCAAAAGCAATCGTAAAAGGATATCAAGGGAAATCGCTTTCATTAAATAATACCATGATGGCTTGTGTTAAGCATTTTGCATTATATGGTGGAGCGGAAGCCGGTAGAGAGTATAATACAGTTGACATGAGTAAGATCAAAATGTATGAATATTATTTACCTCCCTACAAATCAGCTGTAGATGCAGGTGCTGGAAGTATGATGAGTTCTTTTAATGAAATTGATGGGGTGCCAGCTTCTGCTAATCAGTGGTTGTTGACAGATCTTTTACGCAAGCAATGGGGTTTCAAGGGCTTTGTAGTTTCAGATTATACTTCTGTGACTGAAATGACTGCACATGGTATTGGCGATTTGCAAACTGTATCTGCAAGAGCTTTGAAAGCAGGACTAGATATGGACATGGTAGGGGAAGGAATGCTAACCACTTTGCAGAAATCATTGAAAGAAGGAAAAGTTTCCATGGCAGATATTGACCAGGCATGTTTACGTATTCTTGAAGCAAAATATAAATTGGGTTTGTTTGATGATCCTTATCGTTATATAGATGAGTCTCGTCCTGCAAAAGATATTTTAAGTGCTGAAAATCGAACCCTTGCTAGAAATATGGCTGCTCATAGTATGGTGTTGTTGCAAAACTATCATCAAGTGTTGCCATTAAAGAAAACTGGTACAATTGCATTGGTAGGACCCTTAGCACATAATCGTAGAAATATGTTAGGTACTTGGGTGGTAGCTGGTGATTGGGAAAAATCGGTTAGTGTTTATGAAGGAATTAAAAATGCAGTTGGAAATAGTGCTAATATTATTTATGCAAAAGGCTCTAATATTACCGATGATGCTGAGTTTGCCAAAAATGTAAATGCATTAGGTATACAAGTAGATGTTGATAGCAAATCTCCTGCAGAAATGATTAGTGAAGCATTAGAAGCTGCAAAAAAATCTGATGTGATAGTTGCTGTTGTGGGAGAATCTTCAGACATGTCTGGAGAATCATCCAGTAGAGCAGACATCAGTATTCCTGCCAGTCAGCAAGCATTATTAAAAGCGTTATCTGCAATAGGTAAGCCTTTGGTAATTGTATTAATTAATGGTAGACCGCTAACATTAGTTTGGGAAAAGGAACATGCTACTGCAATTTTAGATGCATGGGCTCCTGGAACAGAAGCAGGTAATGCAGTTGCTGATGTATTGTTTGGAAATTATAATCCATCTGGAAAGATCACTGCCACATTCCCAAGATCAGTTGGTCAGATTCCCATTTATTATAACCATAAAAACACCGGGCGACCATATGATGGTACAGGTGGGCATAAATTCAAATCAAATTATTTAGATGAATCAAATGATCCATTGTTCCCATTTGGATTTGGTTTGAGCTATTCTAAATTTGAGTATAGCCCCATTCAATTAAGTAAAAAAGAATTGAAAGGGAATGAAAAATTAACGGCGTCTGTTGTTTTGAAAAATACAGGTAATTATACTGGAGAAGAAGTGGTGCAGTTATATATCAGTGATCCTGTTGCTTCAGTAACCCGTGCTGTAAAGGATTTAAAAGGATTTCAAAAAGTTTCATTGAAAGCAGGTGAAACCAAGACTATTAGTTTTGAGATAACACCTGAACAATTATCTTTTTTCAATTCTGATTTGAAAAAGGTATGGGAGGCAGGTGAATTTAATATTCAAATTGGAACAAACTCTTCGGAAGTTCAAGCTGCTAAAGTGGATTGGAAAAAGTAAAAAGTAAAAAATAAAAAGTGAGAAGTGAGAGGTGAGAGGTGAGAGGTGAGAGGTGAGAGGTGAGAGGTGAGAGGTGAGAGGTGAGAGGTGAGAGGTGAGAGGTGAGAGGTGAG
>CAIYLW010000091.1 GCA_903927185.1 uncultured Bacteroidota bacterium | reverse complement strand
GTTTGTTCTTAGGCTCCATGTCATTTTGTTTAGTGATTAATGAATGATGGAAACACTAACTTAAAATTAATTATATTTAGTCTACTTTATGCTGACGATTTACAGTATCGAACTTAAAAATTGAGTTAGAAATATTTTTGCATGGGGTCAAACTCAAATGGGATTAGGTGTACTAACTTAGTGGATTTCTCAGGGGCGCCGCAGATTGAGAAATTTTATTCAAAAACATATCTCTGAACTCAACATCTAGTTAACAGTATTTACTCATAAATTTGCACTAATTCAAAAAATATGAAATTATCTGCGTTTTTTACAATGTTTCTTTTTATTATTTACTCTAATGCTGCAAAGTCACAAGAATCTAATGACTTTAGAATTGCATCTCCTACAGTGCGCTATAAACTAATTGGAACTTATGATCTTACAAGGTTGAACAATATTTTGACTAAAGAAATACCTGCAGAAATTGGAGAAAAAGTAAACTATACTAGTCCCAAGAATTCAGTGAAATTATATAGTGTTGAATATACATCAATTGTTCCCGAACAGAATAATAGGCCTACAATAGCATCAGGACTTATTGCAATTCCTCAAACAGGATCAAAAGTAATGCCGATGGTATCTTATCAGCATGGAACTGTTTTTGGAAAACAGGAAGTTCCTTCTTTTCCAGAGGAATCATTCGAAACAAGATTAATGATTGCTCAATTTGCAGGACAAGGGTATATTGTTATTGGTACGGATTATTTTGGCATGGGTACATCAAAGGAAAAAGATAGTTATATGGTTTTGAGAAGTCAGGTACAGGCATCTTATGATATGTATGAGGCATCGAAAGTGATTTTAGCTAATGAAGGAATTTTACCTGGCGATCTTTTTATAACAGGATGGTCACAAGGTGCTGTAATAACGATGGGGTTTCTTGAAAAACTAGAAGCATCTGGGGTAAAAGTAAAAGCTGCAGGAACTGCGGCAGCTCAGTGTGATGGCTATATTATGACAAATGGCTTTCTTAATTTTCCAAGAAAGATTGATGCTCCCTGGGTCACTACCATGTTTATTTTAACTGCATTTGCCTATGAAGAATACTATCAAATTCCTGGACTTGCACAAGGACTCTTTACAGCTGATCAATACGAGATCTCCAAGAGATTATATTTAAAAGATACAACAGTAAAGTTTCAGGAAATTCCAACTAATTTACATAAGTTGATACGACCAGAATATTTTAATTCGCTGTATTATAAACAATCGGCGTACGGAAGATTAATCAGTGAGTTGCATCCTTATCAATGGGTTATAAAAACACCACTTCATATGTACTATGGTGATATTGATGAAAGTCTTTCTATCGGACTAGCAAGAATGCCATTTGAATTTCAAAAAGCAATTGGCAATAATCTTGTGGAAGTATTTTCTGCAGGATCTGATGCAAATCACAGAATCACTTATGGCCGTGCTGTTCCAAAATGGAAAACTTGGTTTGATTCGATGCTAATTAAATAGCATGAGCCGATTAATTTAATTATTCGCCTAAAAGGCCCTATTTGATAGGATGTTTGGCAATTCTGACAACCCCCAAAAATGTTTTTATAGCCACTTATTTTTAGTTGTATTTTTAAAAAGTATTATATATTTTGTTCCAAAAATTACTTTAAAGAAATGAAATTCCTTCTCGTCTTTTTTGGATTGGTTTTTACCATTATATATAATATTGGATGTACAAGTCAATCTAATGTTCCAAACATAGTAGATTCCATACAAGTTGCTTCTATTTATAAGGCTGATGATTCTTTAACCGGCATCTTTAAGTATACAGGTTATGCTAATGATACAACTCAAGATAAAGCAGGTACTGGAGATAAAATAGACGGATATTTTTATCAGGGTGGTCCAGCGTATACCTATCGTTATTCAAGTCATTTAGTTTCTGGTACTATTAGAATAAAAAAAATAGTTGCAGATGATAGTACGCTATTCATAAGTAGACCCAGGTTTGATACGGTTGCTCGTAATACCGGTGTATTATTTGAAATTGATCCTTCTTGTCAATGTTATCTTGGATGGTTACAGCCCAGTATGTATGATTCTATAATTGGAGCAACATTGATCAATAAAACCATGAATATTCCATTTCAATCAGCAAAAATTACTGCTATTGATGGGATGGTATTAATTAGCGGAGGAGATGGAAAATTTAATAATGGTCAATGGGATTTAAATTATTTTGCTAATGGAACTGGGAGAGGGTTTCATGGCTATCATCTGATTTGTAAAAAATGATTTTACATCACTAGTGTTTTGATGTTGTAAATATAAGTTCTTTGAAAGTCTTGTCTGTATTGGGTTTCAGGTATTTTTGGGCCTAACACGATTTGAAAAGTTTGTGATTTTTTCTTAATATAACACCTTGATAATCAATTTATATGAATCAAGGTACTTATTTGTTCTCACAGCTTATTTCAATCATTTCGCCAACTAGTTTTAAAACCTGTGTTAAAAGGTATAATGGTGATTATAAAACAAAACATTTTAACTGTTGGCGGCAATATCTCTGTATGGTTTTTGGTCAACTTACTCATAGAGAAAGTTTATCTGATACCATCCTTTGTTTAAAAGCCAATGCTAATAAATTATATCACATTGGCATTGGTGAAGCAATTGCAAAAAGCACTTTATCCACTGCCAATGAAAATAGAGATTGGCGAATTTTCGCTGACTTTGCTTGGGTACTAATAAAAGAAGCTCAAACATTATATGTTGGTGAAAAAGATCTTGAGCTCTCCATTGATAATCCTGTTTTTGCAATTGATGCTTCAACTATTGATATGTGCCTTTCACTCTTTCAGTGGGCTAATTTTAGATCAACAAAAGCTGGAATAAAACTTCACGTTCAACTTGATTTAAGATCGGCTATTCCAGAGTTTATTCAAATTACACCGGCTGCAATTCATGAGGTTAATATTCTTGATACAATATCTTATCAGATTGACAGCTTTTACATACTGGATAGGGGTTACATCGATTATGAACGACTGTATCGAATCCAAACTTCAAAAGCATTTTTCGTTATTAGAGCAAAAGAAAATATGAATTTTAAATGCGTAAAGTCCAATAAGAAAAACCGGGCACTTGGTATTCTAGCTGACCAATTAATAAATGTTCAAGGGCATTATGCATCTATAAATTATCCGGCAAAAATTAGACGCGTTAAATACTATGATGAAGAACATAATCGAGTACTTATCTTCCTAACCAATAACCTAGAATTAGAAGCAACAGAAATTGCAAAGCTTTATAAACACCGATGGAAGATTGAATTGTTTTTTAAGTGGATTAAACAGAACTTAAAAATTAAAACATTCTGGGGTACCAGTGAAAACGCAGTGAAGGTTCAGATATGGATTGCCATATCAGTTTACATAATTGTGGCTATCGCAAAGAAAAGATTTAACCTAAAACAATCTCTATATGAAATGCTACAAGTTATCAGCATATCTGTCTTTGACAAAGTGCCAATTAATGAACTTTTTGCAAACCCAATACAACAAAATTTCAAAGAGCTAAATCGTAACCAATTGAATATCTTCGACTAATATCAAAACGCTAGTGAATTTAAACATCATTTAAATCGCAGGTTTTTAGTTCTGATTTCTTGTCGCACAAAAGCACCAGAGGTAGTTAATTGATTAGACATCCAATTACCAAATGGGGATGATCCCGTAAATAGTGCTGCAGAAGATTCGGCTTTATCTGATAAGGACCAATTACAGGATGAAATTTTATTAGCATCCAAGAAACTATACCAAAGATTGGTTTCGTTTTGGTTCACCACCCCATCGCCAGTAGCATCAGTACTGCCATATTCCGTCACCATTAAAGCCACTCCATTGTTCAACGCAGCTGTTGCTTTATCTCTCAATGCCTGTTTATGAGTACCCGCATAAAAATGAAGTGTATAAGCGATATTAGTTCCCACCAACTTATCGTTTGC
>CAIYLW010000090.1 GCA_903927185.1 uncultured Bacteroidota bacterium | reverse complement strand
CGGTATTTTTAAATCAACGATCTGACTGCAGAAAAGCAGGTTCCTTTTAAGATTACTGGCATCTGCTACTAATAATACCATATCCGCTTTCACTTCCAAGTCGGCGTTCATCAACACTTTATAAGCTACCCATTCGTCTGTTCTTCTTGGATATAAACTATAAGTGCCCGGCAGGTCTATTAATTGAGTTTTTGTGCTATTACCCAAATCAAGCGTACCTGTTTTTTTGTCAACAGTTACTCCTGGGAAATTTCCAACTTTTTGGTTAAGGCCTGTTAATGCATTAAACAGCGAAGTTTTTCCGCTATTGGGGTTGCCCACTAATGCTATATGTAATTCCTGTTTCGACAAATTCTAAAATTGAACGCAAAAGTAAAGTCTTATAAGAGTGCTTTGTTACGAGATTGGGAAGAGAATCCTATCAAAATCATAGTAAACAGTTCATACTAATTTATTATGCATGCATAAATCGTCTATTTTTGTTAGCACAAATTCAGAACAATATATGAAAAAGCTACTGTTGGTTGTGTTACTATTTACAACTGTTGCTCATGCACAAAGTAAAAGGAAAAAAAGATTGGCTGATGAAAAAGCCAGCATGGAACTAGTAGCTAATTTAAAATTACATATTCAATACTTAGCGGATGATAAATTAGAAGGTAGGCGCACAGGTACTAAAGGAGAGCAATTAGCTTTAAATTATATCGTGCAACAATATCAACAAATTGGTTTGCAGCCTAAAGGGAAAGAGGGTTATGTACAGACTTTTGAAATTAATGAAGGAAAGAAAATAACAGCTGCAACTAATCTTACTATTAATGAACATGAATTAGAGCAAAACACAGAATATTTTCCTTTGAGTTATAGTGCACAGAAATCTGTAAAAGGAACTCCTGCAATGGCTTTAAATGAAAAAGGGCAACCTTGGTTTAAAGATTTGAAAGATGTATTGGAAGAAAACAAAACAAATCCACATTTCGACATTGATGAAACCATTCGAAAAGAAGCAACTAGTGTAGCTTCCAAAGGGGCAACCGCTTTATTTTTGTATAATAGTTCTTCAGCAATTGATAATGTTCAGTTCAATAAAAATGATACTTCTATTACTTTAGCAATACCTGTTATTTATATTACTAAGCAGGGATTCAAACATTATTTTTTCGATAATGCCGCAAGTTTGGATTTATCCGCACAAGTTGAAATTGTAGAACAAAAAAGAAATTGTAGTAATGTAATTGGATATATCGATAATCATGCAGCGAATACAATTATTTTAGGTGCGCACTACGATCACTTAGGATATGGGGAAGATAAAAACGCATTAGATACCGGGCATATTATTCATAATGGAGCCGATGATAATGCAAGTGGAACAGCAGCTTTAATAGAACTTGCAAAAGTTTTGGTTAAGTCATCTCCTAAAAATAACAATTACTTAATCATCCATTTTTCTGGCGAAGAGCTGGGATTGTTTGGTAGCAAGCATTGGTTAGATGACCCTACTATTAAAATCACTGCAAATTACATGTTGAATATGGATATGATTGGTCGCTATGATACTTCACATAAATTAACGATTGGTGGCTATGGCACTTCTCCAACATGGGGTGAATATTTTTCATCATTGAAAAATGAGCATTTGTTATTGAAGTATGATAGTTCCGGTAGTGGACCCAGTGATCATGCTAGTTTTTACAGAAAGGATATGCCAGTTCTATTTTTCTTTACAGGAAGCCATCCCGATTATCATAAAGCCACAGACGATTGGGAAAAGATTAATTACGAAGGAGAAAAAAATATTGTTCAGTTTATGCAACAGCTGATCATTGATAATGATAGCAAAGGAAAATTAGTTTTTACAAAAACAAGAGAGCAAGCAGCCGGACGTAGTTCAAAATTTAAAGTGAGCTTAGGTGTGATTCCTGATTATGGATATAGTGGAACTGGTATGCGAATCGATGGAGTTAGTCCTGGTAAATTAGCCGAAAGGATTGGATTGCAAGCTGGGGATATATTACTTCAATTAGGTGAAATTAAATTTGTGGATGTGCAAAGTTATATGGGTGCATTAGGTAAATTCGAAAAAGGGGATAAGACTAAGTTGCGCACATTAAGAGGTAAAGAAGAAAAAACTTATGACATAGAATTTAAATAGTTAGTTATGTCAAAACTCCGTTTGAATGTAGATGAATTAAACGAAGACTTCTTCGAAGATACTCGCCTGCTGGGCATTACAGCACCCATCAAGAGTTATCAATTTTGCTGGCATTTAAATAATTTATTGGGATATCAATTCAGATTAAACAATGATATTGAAATTCATTTGCGCAAGAAAGAAAGGAGTTATTATTTTTCTGTGTATGAATCAATTGTGCCCAATAGTTTTTTAAGTCACTATGTATATCATAATCAGTATGATGGAGAATATTTGTTGCCCGAATTTAGGCATATGGATTTCCTTTGGTTAATGAAAGGAGATTTTGTGGATGATGAAAAATGTACCTGGATCAAACAAACTATCAACAATATTGCTGGTGTGCAGTTGGTTGTTGAGCTTACAAATGAGCAGATCAAGAATAAAGGTAATATGGTTTTTTAACAGCTATAACTATTCTTAAATAAAGTGAATTACCTTTTCTGTTTTCGCTTTCAATTTTCCAATTGGTTTTGCATAAGCAGCTATTCCGAATGATTCAAATACGGCTATTACTTCATGAGCTGCTTCCGGAGCTACCGCTATTAATAAGCCGCCGTTGGTTTGTGGATCTGGTAATAATTGTAAGGCTTCTTCTTCGTTAATGCTGGAAGCAATAGAAACTTTTGAACAATAACTATTCCAATTGCGTGCGGTTGCACCGGGTCCTATTTTTTGTTTTTGATATTCCAAAGCTGCTTCCAAAATAGGAATATTTGCATATTCAATTTCAGCACTCAATCCACTTCCCTCAGCCATTTCTGTTAAGTGACCCAATAAGCCAAATCCAGTAACATCGGTCATTGCATGAACACCTGCAATTTTTCCTAATGCTTCACCTGCTTTGTTCAGCGTGCCTAATTGTTTCAGTAATTGTTGTAAATGTGCTTCGGAAATTTTTTCTCTTTTTTGAGCCGTCGCCATGATGCCTACACCAATAGGTTTGGTGATAAAAAGCAGATCGTTTTCTTGTGCAGTATTATTTCTTTTTAAATGTTCGATATTCACCAATCCACTTACAGCTAATCCAAAAATGGGTTCAGGGCTGTCAATACTATGTCCTCCTGCAAGAGGGATTCCTGCTTCTAAACAAATGCTACGCGCACCTTCCAATACTTGCCGGGCAACTGATGCCGGTATTTTATCTATGGGCCATCCTAATATGGCAATTGCTAAGATGGGTTTGCCACCCATAGCATACACATCGCTGATAGCATTTGCAGATGCTATTCTGCCAAAAGAAAATGCGTCATCCACAATCGGCATAAAAAAATCAGTCGTGCTAATTAGAGCAGTTCCGTTACCTAAATCGTAAGCAGCTGCATCATCATTGCTGGCATTACCAACGAGTAAATTTTTATTTTCAGGAACAATAGTGTCTGATTGTAAAATGCTGCTTAAAACAGAAGGTGCAATTTTACAACCACAACCACCGCCATGGGAAAATTTGGTTAAACGGAATTCAGACATCTTATCGATTATTTATTTTTTGCAAATTAAGTTTAAATGAATTGGATTTCAACCATCATACTATCCAAACGATCTCACCAAAATGAAAACGATCTTCCAATCCATCTTTTAATAATAGCTCTCCAATTTCATTTACAGATTCAACCTGCGCGCTAAAAGCGATATTCTCTTTTCTAAATCTAACGATCTCGTTTTTTTTAAATAAGTGCAGATTGTATTCTTTTAATTGATCAGATCGATGACCTGCTTTTAATGCATTGTATCTTTTATCTAAATAAGCACATAATTCTTTTGCTAATTCAGAGGGATGATAATCTTTCCCGGTAATTTGCTTCAAAGAAGCGGCATGTTGAACTAGGGGTGAAAATTCGGTTTGGTTAATATTGATTCCGATTCCTATCACTGAATACTGCCATTTATTGCCCTGAATATGGTTTTCAATTAAAATTCCTCCTGTCTTTCTGTCACGCCAAAACAAATCATTTGGCCATTTTATTTTCGTTTCTTCGCCTGCATAAGCTGAGAAAAAATCAAAAACAGCTAGTGAAGCCATCACGCTGAGGGCAAACTGTTGATTGATTAGCAGAAAAGAGGGGTCAATTACTACCGATAAAATGATATTTGAACCGTTCTCGGAAATCCAGGTCTTTCCGCGCTGACCTTTCCCTGCATATTGTGATTTTGCAAAGAATGCCGAACCGTGAGCAGCCAAATTAGACTGAACCTTGTCAATGGCATAGATATTGGTACTATCTACTTCATGTAATTCAAAAAATGGATCTCCAATAGGAGTTTTAGCATTTATAGGTAACAAAGAATTACTATTTTTGACGAAGGTAGCACTGAATCAATCACACTTAAACAACATAATTTATTGGCAACGCTCTCCGTACTCAACAAACTCCCTACTGCAACTAGTACTCGTATTACTCGGATAAATAGGAATTCCAAAATTTTTAAGACCATTATTAAAGCCATTCAGGATAAGAAGGGGGAGAATATTGTAAGTCTGGATCTTAGAAGTATACCTGAAGCCGCGGCCGACTTTTTTATTGTATGTGAGGCTACTTCTACTACACAGGTTCGTGCGATATGCGATTTTGTAGAGGCGCAAGTACAAATTGTCTGTTCAGAAAATCCTTATAAACACGAAGGAAGAATAACAGGACAATGGGGGTTGATAGATTATGTAACAGTAGTCTTACACGTAATGCAACCTGAGGCCAGAAAGTTTTATAAGTTAGAAGAAATGTGGAGCGACGCGGGTTCAGTGATGCATGATGAAGTAGAAAAAACCAAATAAGGATATTTTAAAAAACATTATTTATAATAGAGGAAACAGATATGTCACAGGAAAATAAAAAATTCAACATACAGAACGATAAAGGTGATGCTCCACGTAAAGGTCCGAAATTCAGTATTTACTGGATTTATGGCATCATTGGTATGGTATTACTATCTGCCAATTTTTGGAAAATGACTCCTGATATTAGTCGAGTAAGCGAGCAGGAATTCAAAAAAGAGATGCTTGCTAAAGGCGATGTGGATCGTTTGGATCTGGTAACCAATAAGCAAGTGGTAAGGGTTTATATTAAAGGAGATAGTCTTGAAAAAGAGTACTATACTGTAAAGTTTAAATCCAAACTATCTAAAGAAAAGTATAAAGGCGTTCCATTATTCGAGTTCAAAGTAACCGATTGGAAAAGCTTTAATGATGGACTGAAAGAGTTTTATGCAACTAATCATATAGCCGAAGTTTCTACCAATCCTATGGATGAGGGTGAATGGTTTGGGCCAGTAGCTAACACCATCCTTTCTTTATTGATTATCATTGCAGCATGGGTATTGTTGATGCGCAAGATGGGCGGTGGCGGTCCGGGCGGCGGCGGTCCAGGCGGCATATTTAATATTGGAAAATCAAAAGCAACTTTATTTGATAAAGGCGCTAAAGTAAATATTACTTTCTCTGATGTGGCTGGATTAGATGAGGCAAAAGTGGAAGTGATGGAGATTGTTGACTTCTTGAAAAACCCTAAAAAATATACGGCTCTTGGTGGAAAGATTCCAAAAGGTGCGTTGTTAATCGGACCTCCGGGTACTGGTAAAACTTTGTTAGCCAAAGCAATGGCTGGAGAAGCGCAAGTGCCTTTCTTTAGTTTGAGTGGAAGTGATTTTGTGGAAATGTTTGTGGGTGTAGGTGCAAGCCGTGTGCGTGATTTGTTTAAACAAGCACGTGAAAAAGCGCCATGTATTATTTTTATTGATGAGATTGATGCGATTGGTCGAGCACGTGGTAGAAATGCCATGATGAGCAACGACGAACGTGAAAATACTTTGAACCAGTTATTGGTGGAGATGGATGGATTTGGTGGAGATACTGGTATCATTATCCTGGCAGCAACCAACCGTCCGGATGTATTGGATTCGGCATTACTTCGTCCAGGTCGTTTTGATCGTCAGATCTCTATTGATCGTCCGGATGTTGTAGGAAGAGAAGCCATCTTTAAAGTGCATCTGGGTGTTATTAAAGTTTCTGAAACATTAGATGTACATAAACTGGCTGAGCAGACCCCAGGTTTTGCGGGTGCTGATATCGCGAACGTTTGTAACGAAGCAGCATTGATTGCCGCAAGAAAAGATAAAGCAGCGGTTGACATGAGCGACTTCCAGGATGCGATTGATCGTGTGATTGGAGGATTGGAGAAAAAGAATAAAATCATTTCCCCTGATGAAAAAGAAGTGATTGCTTATCACGAAGCAGGACACGCTATTTGTGGTTGGTTCTTAGAGCATGCTTATCCATTGTTAAAAGTTACGATAGTTCCAAGAGGTACAGCAGCATTGGGTTATGCACAGTATACACCTAAAGAACAATACTTATATACTACAGAGCAGTTGATTGATCAATTATGTATGACATTGGGTGGAAGAGCCGCAGAAGAAATTTTCTTCGGTAAAATATCTACTGGTGCAGCCAACGATTTACAGCAGATTACAAAGATGGCTTACAGCATGGTAACCACATATGGAATGAACGATAAGATTGGTAATATCAGTTTCTATGATCCATCACAGGAGAATACTTTCACAAAGCCTTTTAGTGAAGAGACTGGTAAAATGATTGATGATGAAGTTCGTAAACTGGTAGCTAATGCATATGTGAGAACTATTGCTTTGTTAACTGAGAAAAAAGCACAGGTAGAATTGTTGGCAAAAGAATTATTAGATAAAGAAGTGTTACATAAATCTGATGTGGAGGAGTTAATTGGTAAAAGACCTTTTGAAGAAAAGAAAATTTTGGAAGTTCCTATACCTCCGGTTCCATTGGATTTGCCGATTATTCCAATTGTAAGCAATGATCAAGAAGAAACACCAACAACTATTCTTCCTTAAATCAATCAGTAGAACATGGCAAACAGTTCTAGAGATAAAATATTAAACAGGATTAAGCAGGCACTGAAGAAACCAGTGCCTGTTCCCTTTCCTGTAGTAGAAAATAATGCGTTTCCTTTTCAACCTCCCGTTCAAGATTTAGAAATTGAGTTTGCTGAAAACTTTACCAAATTACAAGGACGATTTTCGTTTTGCGCCAACGAAGGTGAGTTAGCGGTACAATTGAATTTGCTGGCTGCTCAAAGAAAGTGGTCAAAAATTTATTGTGTGGAAGAGGACTTGAAAACTAAATTATTCGACAAAGGTTTTCAAAACATCGCGGGTACTGATTTAGCGGATTGTGAAGCAAGCATCACCTATTGCGAGCAATTGATTGCACGAACAGGTAGTCTATTATTAAGTAGTGCACAAGCAAGCGGCAGAACGGTTAGCGTATATGCACCAGTGCATATTTGTATCGCCTATACTGATCAATTGGTGTATGATATCGCGGATGGTTTTAATCAGTTAATTGATAAATACCGCCTCAATCTTCCTTCATTAATCACCCTGGCTTCAGGCCCCAGCAGAACTGCTGACATTGAGAAGACTCTGGTGGTGGGCGTACATGGCCCCAAAGAAGTTTTTTGTTTTTTGATTGATAGGCAATAAAAGATAGCTTGTATCTTTATCATTATGCAAGAGCCTGTATTCCAAATATTTGTTTATGGATCATTGAGAAGTGGTTTTCATGCGCCGGCATTTGAATATATCAGTCGCTATTTCGATTTAGTAAGCGATGCAAGGGCAAAAGGTTATTTATATGATATGGGCGAATTTCCTGCTGCCCTACCTACTGACGAGGAGGCTTATTTAGTAGGTGAATTATATCGAATTAAATACGAAGCGGAATTCAATTGGGCAATAGAACAATTGGATGCCTATGAAGGAATTCATGCTGATCCTGAGGAAGGGGCTATTCCTTATAGAAGAGATATCACAACAATTTATACTCCCAATGGAAATACTACTGCATGGATTTATTGGTACAATGCACCCATCGGAAATCAGCCAATTATCTCTTCGGGTGATATGTTAGAATACATGCGTCAAAAGAAAAATATAGGTTAGTATGGAGCTCGAATCTGGTAAAAAAATTTATTTCCTTTCCGATTTTCATTTGGGTGCGCCAGATCGAGTGAATAGTTTAGTGCGCGAGAAAAAAGTGGTCGCTTTTTTAGATAGCATCAAAAATAGTGCGTCAGAAATTTTTATTGTTGGAGATATTTTTGATTTTTGGTTTGAGTATAAAACAGTAGTGCCAAAAGGATATACCAGACTTTTTGGAAAGTTAGCAGAGCTCTCAGACGCTGGTATTTTATTGCATGTATTTGTGGGCAATCATGATATGTGGATGAGTGATTATTTTCAGCAAGAACTAAATATTCCAGTGTATTTTGAGCCTCGCATTTTTGAATGGAATGGGAAGCAATTTTTTATCGGACATGGAGATGGCTTAGGTCCGGGTGATCATGGTTTTAAGTTTATTAAAAAAATATTTCGAAACCCAGTTTGTCAGTGGTTATTTGGCATGTTGCATCCTAATTGGGGCATTGGTTTAGCAAATTATTTCAGTAGAAAGAGTAGAGAAAAAACGGGTCATTCTGATGAACTATTTTTGGGCCCGGATAATGAATGGCTGATTATTTTTTCGAAAGAATATTTGAAAAAAAAGCAAGTAGATTATTTTGTTTTTGGACACCGACATTATCCCATTGATTACGTATTAAATGATCGGAGCCGGTATATTAATTTAGGAGATTGGATCCGCAATTTTACCTATGCAAGTTTTGATGGCAAAGAGATGGAATTAAAAAATTGGGTCTCAGCATCGAACATCATTAATTAAGTTTCATGGAAAAGTTTTTACAGCAGGAATTATTAAGCAATACCATCGGAAGTTATCTATGGGTAATGGGTTCCATCTTGTTAGCACTTTTTTGTAAGAGGTTGGTATCAAAATATTTTGCTTCATTACTTTATAGAATTGTAGGAAAGAGAACGGATAGCATTCGAAAAAAATCGTTTTTAGAATTAGTGGTACAACCCATGGATGTTTTTCTGGTGTTGTTGGTATCACTGATTGCGGTAGACAAGTTGCGATTTCCTAAAGCACTTGATTTTAATATTTATCATATTACATTCAGGCAGTTATTAGATACAGCAGCCAATGCCACTTTGATCATTGTTTTTATTTGGTTACTAACTCGGGTGATTGAATTTATTGCGATTGTTTTAGAAGAAAAGGCGAATCGTACTGCAGATTTATCCGATAATCAGTTGATTGTTTTCTTTAAAGATTTTTTCAAAGTTATTTTAGTCATCATTGGCATATTAATGATATTCCGATTTGCTTTAAATAAAGATGTAAGTAATCTTTTAACAAGCTTAAGTATTGTGGGTGCTGCAATTGCATTGGCCACAAGAGAAAGTATGGAGAATTTGATTGCTTCTTTTATTATCTTTTTCGATAAGCCATTTATGATGGGCGATTTAGTTAAAGGGAATACTTTTTCAGGCCATATTGAAAAGATTGGATTAAGAAGTACCAGGATTCGAACACTTGAAAAGACCTTTATTACGGTGCCTAATAAACAAATGGTTGATACCATCATTGATAATATCAGTTTGCGTACACAAAGAAAAGCAGATATCAAATTAGAATTAAGTTTGAGGGCAACTAGCTCAGAATTATTTTCGTTTTTGGAATCAATCAGGCAAATGATTCATGCGAATAAAGCAATTGAAAATTCTTCTGTTTTTTTATCGGATACTGGAAAGAATGCACATTTGATTTCAATTGATTTATTTGCAGGAATGCAAATGAGCATTGATGAATTTAATCAACTGAGAGAGACTATTAATTTATCGATCATTAAAAAATTGGAAGAAGCAAAAATGGAATTAGCAGCAACCAATATGGATGTAGTTATAAGCGAGCAATAATTTCGCCGAGTTCTTTTTCCATAAATCCCGTTTTGCCATATTCTGTTACTCGCGCTACCTCTTTTCCGTTCTGCAATACAATAAAAGTAGGGGTATTACTGGAATTATATTTAGCCTGAATATTTTTGTAAGCCTTTTTATTTCTATCTACAGCAATTAATAAAACTTTTGATTCGGGGTATCCAGATTTATCTAATAAACGGTATAATTTAGGTAACAAATTATTGCTATCGTGGCACCATGTACCGAACACAACTACTAAAGAAAACTTCGTAGCATTTTTTTTGAAAGCTATAACAGCAGATGGGTCTGCTTCGCCCCATTGCATATTTTCTTTGAACCAGGCAAATGTGGTATCGCTTTCTAAAACGGTGCGATTGATTTTGCCACTTAGGATTTTAGTTTCATGATCAGGTAAATAAATGAAATCCTTGCTTGCAGTTAATTTGGAGCTGGAGCAGGAAATGAAAAGAGGGAGAGCAATTATAATGATAAAAGTTAGGCGCATATTAAACATGAATCTTAAGGCTATGAAACTGCTAAGTTTACTTTCAATTCTAATAGAAATGATTTGAATTTTGTGAGGGTTTGAACAAGCTGTGCTTGCATATCGGCCTGTGCCTTATTATTTTTTAAATAGTTTTTAGCCCCTTCGATAGAAAATTTTCTTTGTCGTAAAAGAAAATAAATCAGTTGAAGATTTTTAATGTCTTCCACACGAAATAGCCGATCTCCTTTTCTTGTTTTTCTAGGTTGTAAAACATCGAATTCATTTTCCCAATACCTGAGTAGGGATGTATTAACTTTAAACCAGCCTGCCACTTCACTAATACTATAATATAATTTTTTTTGAAGTGTTTCATCATCAGGAATATCAATTAAGTCAACCTCCGTATCCATATCGCGAAACGATTTTCTGCCTCTCTTACTAGGCTTTTTCGTTTCTTGGTAAGTCTTTGCTTTAGTTGATTCAGTTTTTCTCTTGATTCGTATAGCGATGGATTTGTTTTCGTAAACTATGGTTGGTTCAGCTACGGGGATGGGCTCAAGAATAGTAGGCTTTTGAGTTGTAGGTATTTTTATAGCCTTCTCCTTTTTAACTTTAGGAGTGGTAGGTTCTATAGGAAAACCAAATAAATCTAATTGTTGCAATGGTCCTGCCATAACATAAAAGTAATACAAGAAAAGTACTGTTTTTGTAAACTGAGAATTTGGTGGAAAAGAAGGCTATATATGGGGATACAGTGCTAACTACTAAATTTGTAAAATGCATCAGATAAAAACCATTTGTGTATGTGGAGCCGGTACAATGGGTATGGGTATTGCGCAATTATGTGTGCAATCGGGATACAAAACCCTTCTATATGATATAAATGAGGACATGTTAGAAAGCAGTAAGGTAATTATTCAAGGAAGTTGGGAAAGCCTCTTAGTAAAAGAAAAGATTAGTAAAGAAGCATTAATAGAATTTAACAATAGGCTGAGCTATACCAGTAATATCAATGAATGTAAGTCGGATTTAGTAATCGAAGCGATAGTAGAAAAAGCTACTGCTAAGATCGATTTGTTCAGGCAGTTAACTGAAATCAATCCTATCAATACATTATTCGTCAGTAATACTTCTTCCATTTCCATTAATTTAATAGCAGGCAAGCTGGAAGATCCTTTTCGTTTTGCTGGGATGCATTTTTTTAATCCTGCCACTTATATGAAGTTGGTTGAAATTGTGAAGGCTGACCAGACGAGTGATATGCTGATTAAAATGCTGCAGGAGGTAGCAAGTAGGATGGGCAAAGTGGCAGTGATATGTAAGGATTCTCCGGGGTTTATTGTAAATAGGGTGGCGAGGCATTATTATTTAGAGTCTTTGCAATTATTGGAACAGGGGAAAGCGGATATAGAAACGATTGATCAGGTATTAGAGGCAACAGGCTTTAAAATGGGAGCATTTCGATTAATGGATTTGATTGGCATTGATATCAATTATGCGGTCAGCCAACATATTTGGGAGGGGTTAGGAAAACCTGTTCGTTTAAAACCTTCTTCTATTCAGGATCAAAAAATCATACTGAAAAAACTAGGAAAGAAAACGGGGGAGGGCTTCTATAAATACTACAAGTAAGCCACAAACCCACTACACTAAAATCCTTGTTTCAATGCTTTTTTAATAATAGAACTTAGCTAATTTCGTATTGAAAACACAGCAAACCACCTAGCGAGCATCGTAATTGCAAAATGATTTAGTGTAAAGATTTTATTATCCGACTAAATTGTTATAAAAATGCCCAAAAAATACAACATAGTTTGTATTTGTGCGTTTTGTAAACTAATAGACTTTTATATACTAAAAAATTGTATTGGGATTTTTATACTTATTTGAAAGATAAGTAGAGTAAAAACATTTGTAATGTAGATAATTATTTGTTTTCAAGACAACTAATTAATACCGAATTCTAACAGGATAAATATGAGATTAGGAAAATATTTTTTCTTTAGTTGTATACTACTTGTAGCGATATTGGGGAGTAGCTATTATTCTCATGCACAACTTTCAAGAAATGGGATCAACTTTCAAGCACTGGCAAGAGACCATTTTGCGAATCCTTTAAAGAGTACTCCTATTTATGTACAAACAACAATCATTCAAAACCAGCCAACAGGAAGTAAAATGTTGGTGGAGGAATTTTCAGTAACAACTGATCCGACAGGGGTTTTTGCGGTAGTAATTGGTCAGGGTAAAAGAATTAGCGGCACTGCGAATGATTTGGAAACAGTGGATTGGGCAAATGGGCCTTATTTTTTAAACATACAAATTGCTTTAAATAATAGTACCAGTGGTGTTTCTAATAATAATCGTGTTTGGATTGATTTAGGCACCACGCAATTTGGAACAGTTCCTTATGCTTTATATGCAAATAATGTTCCTGGTTTAGATAATAAGTTGAACATTTCTGATACAGCGAAAATGTTATCAGGATATATGAGAATTGGAGGCACTTTTGATCCAAACTTATATAAATTATTACTTGCAGGTAAAGTAAATGTGGCGGATAGTATTACGGGTTATGTTACCCCCTATCAGTTAGCAGCCAAAACGGCCACGATTGCAACTTATACAATTAATACAACCCTTACTTCTTTATTAGGATCAAAATTAAACATTTCAGATACAGCTGCAATGTTATTGCCATATGCTACAAAACAGGAATTGACAGATGCGATAGCAAAAATTTCTTTAACACCTGGTCCTCAAGGTGCCACAGGGGCACAAGGGATTCAGGGTGTTCAGGGTTTGCCAGGTTTACCAGGATTGTCTGGTACTAATGGAGCCACTGGTGCAACTGGAGCAAACGGTTTGGATGGAGCAACTGGCGCCACAGGAGCACAAGGAGCAACAGGTGCAGCAGGAAGTGCTAGTTCAACCGGAGCCACTGGCGCCACCGGAGATACCGGAGCGACAGGCGCCACTGGTGCTACTGGTGCTACAGGAACAAACGGACTAAATGGAGCCACAGGCGCAACAGGAGTAGCAGGTGCAACTGGCTCTAATGGAATAAATGGACTAAATGGAGCAACGGGTGCTACAGGAGCACAAGGCGCAACAGGTGCGGCAGGAAGTGCTAGCTCAACCGGCGCTACCGGAGCTACCGGTGCTACCGGCGCTACGGGATTAAACGGACAAAATGGAGCTACAGGTGCGACTGGGTCAAATGGAGCTACTGGTGTAACAGGAGCAACTGGATCAAATGGAATAAATGGAATAAATGGAATAAATGGTGCTACTGGTTTAACAGGGGCAACAGGTTCACCTGGGGCAACAGGGGCTAGTGGAATTGATGGTGTAACTGGAGCCACAGGTGCTACCGGAGCCACAGGTGCTGCGGGTAAAGATGGAATAGCAAGTAATACTGGTGCCACAGGAGCCACAGGATTAGACGGTGTAACCGGAGCCACTGGTGCTACTGGTTTAAACGGACAAAATGGAGCTTCAGGAGCCACAGGTGCAACTGGATTATCAGGAGTAACTGGAGCTACTGGAACGAGCGG
>CAIYLW010000089.1 GCA_903927185.1 uncultured Bacteroidota bacterium | reverse complement strand
CGTTGTGTTACAAAGGATCGATGGACATGCATCTATTGCTAATCAGAAAGCAATGGATCTGGCGGGTATCAAAGCTGGTCAGACTATTGTTGGTGGAGCTATCGAATTAAAAGATGGAAAATTGACAGGCGTACTAATTGATAATGGGGACGATAAAGTATATCAACAAATTCCTGCTCCTAACAAAGAAACCTACCAGCAATGGTTAAGTTTAGCTGAGAAAAACTGTTTTGAACAAGGATTAACTACCATCACTGATTGTGGATTGAATTATGATGATGTAGAACGAATCGATACTCTGCAACGCGAAGGAAAATTATCAATGCGCATTTTCGCCATGTTGAGTGATAACGATGCGAATCTGAAAAAATATTTGAAACGCGGACCCTATAAAACCGACAAGCTTTTTGTAAATGGGTTTAAAGTATATGCTGATGGAGCCCTTGGTAGCAGAGGTGCTTGCCTGATTCAACCTTACCAGGATAAAGCAGGTTGGTCTGGATTTTTATTGCGTAATAAATCGCATTACGATTCATTGGCGCAAGTATTGGCAACTACTCAATTTCAAATGTGTACACATGCCATTGGAGATAGTGCCAATAGAGAAATCCTTCAAGTATATAATAAATATTTAAAAGGCAAGAACGATCGTCGCTGGAGAATTGAGCACGCGCAGATTATCAATACAAACGACTTTAATTTATTTGGTTCTTCAAGTATTGTTCCATCTGTACAGCCTACTCATGCAACAAGTGATATGTATTGGGCTGCAGAAAGATTGGGTACTGAGAGATTGAAAGGTGGGTATGCCTACAAACAACTACTAAAACAAAATGGATGGATTCCTTTAGGCACTGATTTTCCTGTAGAAGATATTTCTCCATTTAAAACTTTTCTAGCAGCTGTTGCACGTAAAGATGCTAAAGGTTTTCCAGCAGCAGGATTTCAAATGGAGAATGCATTGACTAGGGAAGAAACCATTCGGGGTATGACTATCTGGGCAGCAAAAGCAAGTTTTCTCGAAAAAGAAATTGGTAGTTTGGAAGTAGGTAAAAAAGCCGATTTCATTTTACTGGATAAAGATTTGATGAAAGTGGCCGACAATGAGATTTTGCAAACCAAAGTATTAGCTACTTTTTTAGGCGGTAAAAAAGTGCATTAGGAAAGCGCACTTGAATTAAGCTGCATTCCTTATCTTTAAAAGGATAAATGATTTTGCATGCTATTAAATAAAATACCTAAAACATTCTGGGCAATATTTGTATTGGGTTCATTCGTTTTTTTTGCTGCTTGCATGTTAAAGAGTAAGCGCGTTGATTATATATCAGAAGTTAAACCCATATTTAATAAGAGTTGCATTACTTGTCATGGTGGCGTAAAAAGACAAAGTGGATTTAGTTTATTATTTCGAACCGATGCATTAGCAATAAATAAATCTGGTAAACCAGCAATCATTCCAGGTAATCCGGATAGCAGTGAACTTATTAAAAGACTCACGCTAAAAGATCCGGAAGAGCGGATGCCATACAAACATCCTGCATTATCAGAAAAAGAAATTTCAACACTCAAAAACTGGATTAAAGAAGGTGCAGTTTGGGGTGATCACTGGGCTTATGTTCCAGTTGCAGAAGTAACCATTCCTTCAAATGGTCGTGGACCTTTTAATTTATTCGGAACCCCTTCCTGGATTAATAATGATATTGATCAATTCATTTATCAAAAAATAAAAAAAGAAGGATTAACACCTTCCGCCGAAGCGGATAAAGCAACTTTATTAAGAAGAGCTAGTTTGGATATTATTGGGATGCCTGCACCAGAAAAAATAAACGAATGGTTCTTGCATAACAATGATAAAAACGCTTATGAAAAATTAGTGGACACACTATTATCGTCACCACATTATGGTGAAAAATGGGCTGCGATGTGGATGGACCTTGCGAGGTATTCTGATACGAAAGGTTATGAAAGAGATGATAGCAGAAATATATGGCGCTATCGCGATTGGTTAATAAATGCATTCAATGAAAATAAACCGTACAATCAATTTTTGACAGAACAAATTGCTGGAGATCTTTTGCCTAATCCATCAGATGCTCAATATATAGCCACTGCTTTTCATCGTAATACCATGACCAATGATGAAGGTGGTACAGATAATGAAGAGTTCAGAACGGCAGCGGTATTGGATCGCGTAAATGCCACCTGGGAGGGATTGATGGGCACCAGTTTTGCATGTGTGCAATGTCATAGTCATCCCTACGATCCATTTCGTCATGAAGAGTATTATCAATTCGTAGCATTCTTTAATAATACCAGAGATGAAGATACTTATGATGACTATCCATTAATTCGTGAGTTTCACGAAACGGATAGTTTAAAATTTATAGCACTTAAAAATTGGGTAAAACAAAATGATCCAGCAAGAGAAAAAGAAATTGTTCAGTTTGTAAAAATGCAACAACCTGCTATCAATAGTATTGCTGCAGATGAATTAAAGAATGCGGCATTAATGGATACTAAATGGCTGGTGTTTAGAAATAATGCAGTAGCTCGATTAAAAGATATTGACTTAACCAATAAAACGGAATTGATGTATCGTTACGAAGCGTATCGCCCAGGTGGCGAATGGGAAATACATCTCAATAAACCGGATGGCCCCTTACTTTGTAAATCATCTGTGATAGAAACTAAGGGTAGATGGAAAGAAGCGAAAATGCATTTTGCACCAACTGCTGGCAGATATAATTTGTATTTAACTTATTCGAATGCAAAATTAAAAATGCCAGAAGAAACTGGGATGCAATTCGATTGGTTTTATTTCACCAATCCTTTTCCTGGTAAATTGTATACGGGTAAAGATACTTCGTATAAATATTTTGAAGAATTAATAGAGCCAAGCTATGTAACAACCACACCCGTGATGATGGATAATCCGAAAGAATTATTTCGGGCAACACATATATTTGAAAGAGGAAATTGGTTGGTGAAAGGAAAAGAAGTTACACCAAATGTGCCTGCATCATTAGGAGGGTTACCAGCAAATTCACCTAAGAATAGATTGGGTATGGCCATGTGGTTAACAGACAAAAAAAATCCTTTAGTATCTAGAACAATTGTGAATAGAATCTGGGAGCAATTTTTTGGGATCGGTATTGCAGAGACTTTAGAAGATATGGGCACCCAAGGTGTTCCACCCACACATCGTGAATTGCTGGATTATCTGTCATGGAAACTCATGTATGTATATAATTGGGACTTGAAAAAAATGATCAAGGAAATTACACTTAGTGCAGTTTATCGCCAGGATTCAAAACTAAACAAGGAAGCAAAAGAAAAAGATCCAACCAATAAATGGTATGCAAGAGGGCCAAGGGTAAGATTATCAGCAGAAGAAATTAGAGATCAGGCATTGATGGTAAGTGGATTAATGAGTGAGAAAATGTATGGTCCTGGTGTAATGCCTTTCCAGCCAGAAGGAATTTGGAGCTCACCATGGAATGGGGCTAATTGGAAAACGAGTGCGGAAGGAAATCAATATCGACGATCATTGTATACTTATTGGAAGCGCTCTGCACCATACCCATCCATGTTAAGTTTCGATGCCACTAGCAGAGAAGTATGTACTGCCCGGAGAATCAGAACCAATACTCCTTTGCAAGCTTTAACAACTTTAAATGATTCTGTATTTATTGAAGTGGCCAAACATTTTGCAGGTCGAATTCAATCTATGGGGTTCAAAGAAAAAAATGCGCAAATTTCAAAAGGTTATGAATTAGCCATGCATCATGCTATAACTGATGATAAAAGAAAAGCCTTCGAAAAATTATATGATCAAGCATTTATACAATTTAAAAACGATAAAAATAAGTTGCAGGCAACAACAGGATTAGAAAAACAAACTGCGGAAAATGCAGCATTAATTATTGTTGCTGAAGCACTATTGAATACCGATGAATTCATCACAAAAAATTAGTCATGAGTAGGAATATTCAACGCATCATTCAAGAAGCTAATGCACATACCATGCAGCAGCTTACGCGTAGACATTTCTTTCAGGAATGTGTTACGGGAATGGGAGCTATGGCATTGGGTTCTGTACTTGGCGGTTGTAATTGGCTTGGCTCAAAAGATACTGGTTCCTTGATTCATTCAAACCCGCTTATGGCACATGCTCCACATTTTGCAGGCAAAGCAAAATCTGTGATTTATATACATATGGCCGGTGCTCCTTCTCAATTAGAATTATTCGATTATAAACCAGATTTAATGAAGCTCGACGGACTTGATTGTCCGCAATCATTATTGGAAGGAAAGAAATTCGCATTTATAAGAGGTGTCCCTAAAATGATGGGGCCTCAGGCAAGCTTTCAGCAACGTGGTCAAAGTGGTGCCTGGATTTCTGATCATTTACCACATTTATCTACAGTAGCTGATGAGATTAGTTTCTTAAAAGCTGTGCAAACAGATCAGTTCAATCATGGTCCAGCACAATTATTAATGCATACTGGTTCAGCAAGACTTGGACGACCTTCTATTGGTTCCTGGGTAACTTATGGACTGGGTTCTGAAAATAATAATCTTCCAGGTTTTGTGGTATTAACCTCGGGTGGAAAAAATCCGGATGCTGGTAAAAGTATTTGGGGAAACGGTTTTTTGCCATCTGTTTATCAAGGTGTGCAATGTAGAACGGAAGGTGATCCTGTATTGTTTTTAAAAGACCCAGCAGGAATGGATCGCGATTTACGAAAAGCTTCTATTGATGCCATTAATGAAGCAAATAAATTGACTTACGAAGAGTATCAAGATCCTGAAACGGTTTCTCGTATTGCACAATACGAAATGGCTTATCGCATGCAAATAGAAGTGCCCGAAACTATGAACATTAATAATGAGCCCGCATATATACACGAAATGTATGGAACAAAACCGGGAGTTGCTTGCTTTGCAAATAATGTGTTGCTTGCGCGTAAATTGGTTGAGAAAGGAGTTCGTTTTGTACAACTTTTTGATTGGGGATGGGATAGCCATGGTACTGATGAAAATTTGGCTATCGATTATGGGTTTGTAAATAAATGTAGGGCTACAGATAAACCAGTAACTGCTTTATTATTAGATTTAAAACAGCGAGGATTACTGGATGAAACTTTAGTAGTTTGGGGTGGTGAATTTGGAAGAACCCCGATGCAAGAAAATAGAGATGGAAAGAAAATGCCTTTTAAAGGAAGAGACCATCATACAGAAGCATTTACTATATGGATGGCAGGAGGTGGCATTAAAAAGGGGTTTAGTTATGGAGAGACAGATGAAATTGGATATAGTGCCATCAGTGGGAAAGTTACTCCATTTGATATTCAAGCAACCATTCTGAATCAGCTTGGTTTTGATCACGAAAAGTTAGTATATCCATTTCAAGGAAGACCCTTCCGATTAACAGATGTGCATGGAAGGGTAATCAACGAAATTTTAGCCTAACAAAATAGAATCGGAATTTATGAGTCTTAATAGAAGAAAATTTTTATCAATGGCAGGAACAACAGCAGCTATAGTAGCAAGTCCATGGGAATCCCTCCTTGCAAATACTCCTAAGTTTAAAATACCCGAAGGGTTTAGTATCAAAATAATGGGAACCAATTGGGGTTTTGATGGAACCGTTGATGCTTTTTGTGAAAAAGCAAAAGCAGCAGGATATGATGGTATTGAAATGTGGTGGCCTGGTGATAAGATATCACAAGACGCTTTATTTGCAGCTTTAAAAAAACACCAACTTGATATTGGTTTTTTATGTGGGGTAGGCGAATCTGATCCACAAAAGCATCTCGTGACATTTAAGCAAATGATCCATGCTTGTGCGCATCAAACTATTCAACGTCAATTGTATATTAATTGTCATTCTGGAAAAGATTATTTTCCTGAAGAGATCAACAATGAAATTGTTCAATACACAATTGATTTAGCAAAAGAAACGTGGCATACTATCTGTCACGAATCTCATCGTTCTCGAATATTATTTGCTGCACATGTGGCCAAAAAATATATTCAGCGATTTAATCAGCTTAGAATGACCCTTGATATTTCACACTGGTGTAATGTGCATGAATCATTATTACATGATCAGGAAGATACGGTGCAATTAGCATTAACAAGGGTTGATCATATTCATGCAAGAGTTGGACATCCTGAAGGTCCACAGGTAAATGATCCAAGAGCTCCTGAATGGGTAGAGGCATTAAGCAGACATCTCGAATGGTGGGATAAGGTGGTGGAATTAAAAATAAAATCAGGGGCTAAACATTTAACCATCTTAACAGAATTTGGTCCTCCAGATTATATGCCAACCTTGCCTTATACCAGACAACCCTTAGGAGATCAATGGGCCATTAATGTGCACATGATGCAATTGTTGAGAAAAAGATATCAATCTTAAATAAAGAATCGAATGCTTTTTATTACTGAGGTCATCGCACATTTTCATCCGGTACTTGTGCACCTTCCAATAGGGATATTATTGTTGGCTATTTTATTTCATTGGTTAAGTAGCAAAGAAAAATTTGCAGGATTATCAATAGCTATTCCTATTTCATATTTAGCAGGTGCCATCACAGCAATTTTATCTTGTATCACAGGTTATATATTATCGGGCTCTGGTGAGTATGATGAAACCACTTTGAATTTGCATCAATGGATGGGAATACTTGTTGCATTTATTTCTTCAGCGGGTTATTTATTTTGTCGCAATAAAAATGAACAACAATTGAAATGGGTTTCTATTGTATTGGCTGGATTGATAACTATAACAGGTCATTTAGGTGGAACGCTTACACACGGAGAAGGATATTTATGGAAAGGAATTTCCGAATCAAAAAAAGATTCTATAAATGCAGTTAAAGTAATTGCGAATGCTCAGGAAGCAATAGTTTATAAAGATATTATTCAGCCAATATTGCAACAGAAATGTTATAACTGTCATGCAGCTACCAAACAAAAAGGTGGATTACGAGTAGACTCGGAAGAATGGATCATGAAAGGTGGAAAGAATGGTAAAGTATTGGTAGCTGGAAGTATTGATAGCAGTGTGGTGTACAAGCGCATAATACTGGATCCCATTGAAGAAAAGCATATGC
Organism: uncultured Bacteroidota bacterium; assembly: GCA_903927185.1. Lineage (GTDB taxonomy): Bacteria > Bacteroidota > Bacteroidia > Chitinophagales > Chitinophagaceae > Sediminibacterium. The sequence goes on along the minus strand of CAIYLW010000089.1, from coordinate 12,931 downwards.
CTCCAAAGGGTAAGCCGCAGCTCAAAGAGCAGGAACGATTATTATTGCAATGGTGGATTGCATCGGGTGCCGACTTTACCAAAAAATCTAAAGAGTTATCACAAACTGCTGCTGTTAAAACTGCATTGAGTGCTTTAGAAAAATCAGAAGTTCTGGAAACGAAAAGAGCAGATATTCCTGATGGGGAAGTGGCAAAAGCTAATGAAACAATTTTAGAATCACTGAGAAAAAATTCAGTTACTGTTTTTGAAATTTCAGAAAAGAGTAATTGGTTGAGTGCCAACTTTGTGAATTGTATCAAATGGAATGCAGACATTGAAAAACAAATGGATTTACTAAAAGATCAACTGATCTGGTTAAAAATTCCTGGCGCACAATTACAAGAAAGCTCATGGAAAACCATTGCTGGTTTAACTAATTTGAAAAGACTAAGTGCGGAACATTCTAATATAACTGACCAGGATTTAGTTCAGTTAAATTCTTTGAAACAGTTGCAATATTTAAATCTGGTGGATACCAAAATAACTTTGAAGGGTTTGTTGCAATGGAAGAGTAATAATCTTGCCAGTTTATTTATTAATAAATCTGGAATAGGCTTACAGGAATTTAATACATTAAAAATAAATTTCCCTAAAGCTAATATTGATACCGGTGGATACTATGTTCCATTTATGGCTACAGATACGCAGCAATTACATCCAAGAACTGATAAGAAATGATTAATTTATTTATCAGTTTATATGTAAATTGTATGAGTAAATAATCTATTCACTTAACACTTTTTACATTGCCATCATCTAATCATTTCGATGCAATAGTAGTAGGCTCTGGGATTTCTGGAGGTTGGGCTGCTAAAGAACTTACAGAACACGGTCTTCAAACATTATTACTTGAAAGAGGACGCAATGTGGAACATATTAAGGATTATGAAGGCACCGAAAAAAATCCTTGGGACCTTACTCATAGAAATAATATTACTCAGGAAGATATTCAAAAATCACCGATTCAAAGTAGGGTATATGCCTATGATGAAGTTTCCAAGAAGTTTTTTGTGAACGATATAGAAAATCCCTATACTCAAAAAAAACCATTTGATTGGATAAGGGGAAACCACGTTGGAGGTCGTTCATTAATGTGGGGTCGCCAAAGCTATCGTTGGAGTGATCTTGATTTTGAAGCGAATTCTAAAGATGGTTATGGAACTGATTGGCCTATTCGTTATAATGACATTGCACCATGGTATAGTTACGTTGAAAAATTTGCGGGTATTAGTGGAAACAGAGATGGCATATTTAATTTGCCTGACGGAGAGTTTCAACCTGCCATGGAAATGAACTGCGTGGAGCAATTGTTTACAGAAAATCTTAAAACAAAAATGGGCAGACCCGTAATTATTGGTAGGTCTGCCAATCATACAGCAAAAATTGGAACCAGGGGTCCTTGTCAATTTCGAAATAAATGTCAACAGGGCTGTCCATTCGGCGGTTATTTCAGTTCTAATTCTGCAACACTTCCTGCTGCAGCTGCAACTGGAAATCTAACGCTCAGGCCCAATGCAATTACTATTGAAATATTATATGATAAAGAAACCAAGCGAGCAAAAGGGGTTCGCATTTTAGATGCCGAAACAAATAAAACGGAAGAGTATTTTGCTAAAATCGTTTTTCTAAATGCATCAACTTTAGGGACCACTCAAATTTTACTAAATTCTGTGTCAGAAGTATTCCCTAATGGTTTCGGAAATAGTAGCCAACAAGTGGGGCATAATTTAATGGACCATCACTATGGTGTTGGTGCTTTTGGTGAATATGAAGGATTTAAAGACAGGTATACTTTTGGGCGAAGACCAAATGGAATTTATATTCCTAGATTTAGAAATTTAGATGGGGGTTCTTCTGCTGGTTACCTAAGAGGTTTTGGTTATCAGGGAGATGGGTCAAGAAGCAAAGGGAATTCTAATGGTGTAGGTGTTGAGTTAAAAGAAAATATAACTGAACCAGGCAATTGGTCGCTTGGTATTGAGTCCTGGGGAGAGCATCTTCCTTATTATGAAAATCATGCAACACTAAATAGAAATAAAAAAGATAAATGGGGATTACCCACTTTAGATATTGACTGCGAATTCAAGGAGAATGAAAAAAAGATGCGTGTTGATATGAAAAATAGTGCAATTGAAATGTTAGAAAATGCAGGAATAAAAAATATAGGATCCTTTGATCAGAATCTTGCTCCAGGATTTTGTATTCATGAAATGGGAACAGCGCGTATGGGAAAAAATCCTAAAACATCAGTCCTAAATAAATGGAACCAAATGCACGATGTTCTGAATGTATTTATTACAGATGGTTCTGCCATGGCATCTTCGGCATGTCAAAATCCATCTCTCACTTATATGGCATTAACCGCAAGAGCAGTTGATCATGCAGTAAGTGAATTAAAGAAGGGAAACCTCTAATTAATACTGTTTTATAAAAAAAGGTGAAGACTTATTTCGTTCTTCACCTTTTTTAATTTTTAATTTTGACTTTTTACTTAATCTCTCCCACCATCTGAGCAGGAATCACCCACTCGTCGAATTGCTCAGGAGTAACGTAGCCAAGTTTCACAGCCATCTCTTTTAAAGTAGTTCCTTCTTTGTGTGCAGTCTGTGCAATTTCTGCAGCTTTATAATATCCAATTTTTGTATTTAAAGAAGTAACCAACATCAAACTATTGTCCACATGTTTTTTTATGTTAGCTTCGATAGGTGCTAGTCCTACCGCACATTTATCATTAAAGCTTACACAACCATCGCCAATTAATCTGGCACTGTGTAAAAAGTTATAGATCATTACTGGTTTAAATACATTCAATTCAAAATGACCAGTAGCACCACCAATATTAATAGCCACGTCATTTCCCATTACTTGTGCAGCGATCATGGTTAAAGCTTCGCATTGTGTTGGATTTACTTTGCCTGGCATGATAGATGATCCTGGTTCGTTATCAGGAATATGTAATTCGCCAATGCCGCTTCTTGGTCCGGAAGAAAGCATACGAATATCATTTGCAATTTTCATCAAACTCACAGCCACTGTTTTTAAAGCTCCATGCGCTTCCACAATTGCATCATGGGCGGCAAGTGCTTCAAATTTATTTTCAGCAGTAACAAATGGTAGTCCTGTTAAATCAGCAATATGCTTAGCCACATTTACATCATAACCTTTTGGCGTATTGATGCCAGTGCCAACTGCAGTGCCACCCAATGCTAATTCACTCAAGTGTGCTAATGTGTTATTGATGGCTTTTAATCCGTGTGATAACTGAGAAACATAACCACTTATTTCTTGACCTAGTGTGAGAGGTGTTGCATCCATAAAATGGGTACGGCCAATCTTTACGATATGCATAAACTCTTTGCTTTTCAAAGCAAGTGTGTCTCTCAATTTTGTGATACCTGGAATAGTGGTTTCTAATAATATTTTATATGCAGCGATATGCATCGCAGTGGGAAAAGTATCGTTAGAGGATTGTGATTTATTTACATCGTCGTTTGGATGTAAGAATTTATCATGATCTAATAATGAACCTCCTTTAATAACATGACCGCGGTAAGCAACCACTTCATTCACATTCATATTACTCTGTGTGCCGGAACCAGTTTGCCAAACTACCAATGGAAACTGACCATTTAATTTTCCTTCCAATATTTCATCACAAACTTGTCCAATCAATTTTGCTTTTTCTTCTGGTAGTACACCTGCGTCTAAATTAGTTAGAGCCGCCGCTTTTTTTAAGTAAGCAAATGCAGCAATAATTTCTTTAGGCATTTTGTTGATGTCTTGTGCTATCTGAAAATTTTCGATGCTTCGTTGCGTTTGTGCTCCCCAATAAACGTCGGCAGGTACTTTTACCTCGCCCATAGTGTCTTTCTCAATACGGAATTCCATAACTGTATTTATAAATGGTGAATGAATTTAGCACCGCAAAGGTAGTGCAAGATTAAATATGCATATCCTACATTAAGCTGATATAAATCAGGATTTACATTTAATCCCCCTCAGCGTAAGGGCTAAAGCCCAATTTATATAGTATATTCTTCCCCACCCTAAAGGGCGGGGTTAACAAGTTTAATTCCCTGTGAAAATGGCTTTTCTTTTTTCCAGAAATGCAGTAGTTCCCTCTACCCTGTCATCTGTATCAAAACTATCTGCAAACCCTTTTACTTCTGTTTCATAGCCATCTTTTGATTCGTCAAAGACTGCATTGGCCGCACCAATACATTGGGCAACAGCTATGGGTGCTTTTGAGTTGATGATCGATAATATTTCAATTGCTTTTGGTAATAGTTGCTCTGCAGAAACAACATGGTTAACTAATCCGTATTGAAGTGCTGCAGCTGCATCAATCATGCCTGCACTCATTAACAATTCAAGTGCTCTTCCTTTGCCAATTAATTGCACCAGTCTTTGAGTGCCCCCATATCCTGGTATGATTCCCAGGTTTACTTCGGGTTGTCCGAATTTTGCATTTTCGGAGGCTATTCTAAAATGACAGCTCATTGCTAATTCGCATCCTCCTCCTAAAGCAAAACCGTTTACGCAGGCAATGATGGGTTTGGGTGAATTTTCGATTCTAAAGAAAGTGTCTTGGCCTGCTTTAGACAACATCATGGCATCTGCTTTACTCAATTGATTGAATTCACTTATGTCTGCACCTGCTACAAATGCTTTTGGTCCTGCACCTGTGATGATCACCGATTTGATAGCATCATTTTCGTAGACTTCATCAATGGCTTTATTCAGATCAGTAAAAACTGCTGCATTCAAAGCATTCAGCTTATCCGGACGATTGATGGTGATAGTGAAAATTCCGTTTTCGAGTTGGGTGAGTATTGTTGACATAATTTTGTTTTTGAAATTCTAAAAATCCCTATTCTCCCCAACCCATGTTTTGATATAAGCTGCAATATCAGCAGTCGTAGTGCCAGGTGCAAAAAGATTACCTACACCCATGGCCTGCAAAGTTTTCATGTCATCCTCCGGGATAATGCCGCCGCCAGATAGCAACACATCATTCATTTCTTTCTCTTTCATCAAATTAATAATCTTAGGAAACACTGTCATGTGAGCACCGGAAAGGATACTAACTCCAATAGCATCCACATCTTCCTGAAGGGCTGCATTCACTACCATTTCAGGAGTTTGACGCAAACCGGTATAAATCACTTCCATCCCTGCATCACGTAATGCAGTAGCAATAATTTTAGCGCCACGGTCGTGACCATCTAATCCCACTTTTGCAACAAGTACGCGAATAGGTCTTTTCATATACAAGATTAAGAAACGAGTGTTCTACAAAATTAAACTAAAATGCTTACTGAAGCGGAGATGTTTCTTTTTTAGATTTTATAATCTTCAGCTTAAAATCTTGCTGCATTTTTTCATTCATTCCTTTCAATAATAGAATTAAGCTTCCTCTTTCTCTGGCGTATGGAGTAGTGATACTGTCAAATAACACCACTTCTTTGAAATTTTTGAGAAAGTCGTGTTCCATTTCGTGTATATCATCTGTAACTAATAGTATATTATTAAAATGAAGCGAATCTGGCATCCAATATAAGAAGCTGGCATTGTTGCTATAAGTCTCGGGTAATTTATATTTCTTAGCATAATAATTCAAAGCACCAGCTTCACCATAGTTATCGCAGAATAATAAGGTATTCTTTTTTTCTTCATCATTTAGAGAATGATAAGCTTTAGCAGATTTTCTTGCCATTTCTTCCCATCCCAACATATCAGCAAAATCTTGTGGTAAGGGATGTGCTTCACCATCTTCCCAATTTAATACCCCCATTTTTTTGATATTCCTTTTTTCGTAGAATGCTGCCAATTTTGTGGGCTCCATAATTGGTAACGCAATAGGTACTAAAAAATAGCTCAACACCAAAGGAATAGTAATTAAGATTGCTCTTACAAACTTGTATCGATAACTGGTGATTATTTCCAACTGATAAGAACCAAATGCAAGGAGTACAGGATAAGCACCCATGGCATAATAGTTTTTGCCATGTAATAAAAGGAATAAACTGATCACAATTAAATAGGCAAATCCAACGAATCGAAAATCTTTTAAACTACTAACAAATAACAATGCAAATAATCCGGATAGCCATATAAAAACTACAGGAAAATTCATGATGAGCTGATCAATCAAAAAACTAGTGGGACTAATATATTGCAATTGGGTCTCCTGCAATTTATTCATGTGAAATGCTACCGGAAAATGCTGTAGATATTGCCAAATGATATTCGGCAGAAATAGGAGTAGCGCAATTAATACAGCAAAATAAAAATGTTTATTTCTGAAAATATTACGCTGGTTGGTTAAAAGTAAACCTAGTATTAAGCTAACTATATAAAAGAGAACTGAATATTTACTTTGCATTCCTAATCCGCAACAAATACCCAAAATGTAAAACCATTTTATTTGCTTTGTTTGTATAAAACGAATCAGGCAATAAACGATGGATGTCCAAAAAAATAATTCCAAAAAATTAGGTTGAAATAAAAACTGCATGCGCAAAAAACCACTGAATATAAAAGAAAGGAATACCATGAAAATAGAGAATGATCTCCCGCCTAATGAGAGTGTTAATTTTCCGGAAAGGATCATGGTGAGCGCGCCAAAAAGAGAAGGCCAGAATTTTAACCAAAACATACTGTTACCAAAAAAGTGGGTAATCCAAGCTAGTAAAGATAGCAGGGGAGGTACTTCCATAAATCCCCATGCTAAATGAGTACCCTCAGCCATATACAGCATTTCATCTCGATGTGGTTCGTAAATGCCATTTTGTAAAAGAAAAGGGGTAATGAATTTTACAAGAGCTAAGAAATATAAAAGCCTATTAGCTTGTTTCATGCAAATGTTTTGCAGAAAGATAGTAACAGGCTTTTTAATATGGAATTAAAATTTTATGAATGGAGTAATCCAACTACTTTTTTAATTCTAGCAACGGTTTCATTTCTTCCAATAGTAGCTGCAATATCAAAGACACCAGGGCCAAATTTTCCACCTACTAACATGATTCGAAAAGGGAGCATTAGTTCGCCGGGTTTTAATTGATGTGCGGCAGCTATTTCTTTGAATTCGGTTTCTAAATCTGATGATTCCCAAACTGCGCTTAATACATAGGCTCGAATCAATTCGTTGAAGAACATATTTTTCTTATCATCCCATTTTGGTTGAACAGCAGCAATATCAATTTGCTCAGGCAATTGGAAAAAGAAAGAAGCTTGTGTTACAAAATCAGGTAATAAGGTACAGCGATCTTTTACTAATTCTATTGCTTTTGCCAGTAACGCATCATCGGTAACAGTAATGCCTGCTTCCGCAAAATATTTTTGAATACTCAATTCTAATTCCTTAGGATGCTTGCGTTTAATCCATTCGTGATTATACCATTTTGCTTTTTCGTAATCGAATTTTGCTCCACCCCTATGTACGCGTTCCATTGAAAATTGAGCGATCAATTCGTCCATTGAAAATATTTCCTGATCAGTACCATCATTCCATCCAAGCATAGCTAAAAGGTTCACGAATGCTTCAGGTAAAAATCCATGCTCTTTAAATCCTGTAGTAGTTTCATTAGATTTTGGGTCGGTCCAGTCACTCGCAAATACTGGAAATCCTAATCGGTCACCATCGCGTTTACTTAATTTGCCATTCCCATCAGGTTTTAAGATCAGTGGCAAGTGTGCCCACTCGGGCATTTCATTTTTCCATCCCAAATAATCCCATAATAATAAATGCACCGGTGCAGAAGGCAACCATTCTTCTCCACGAAATGCATGTGTAATTTTCATTTGATAATCATCCACCACTACTGCTAAATGATAGGTAGGCATACCATCGGCTTTCAACAAAACTTTATCATCCACTTGAGAAGTGTTGAAATTTACTTCCCCCCGAATCATATCATTAAATGAAACAGTTTCGTTCAATGGCATTTTAATTCGAATCACATAGGGAGTATCGGCTGCTAATAAAGTTGCAGTTTCATCGGCAGTTAATGTTAATGAGTTGCGCATTTTATCGCGCAGCACTTGATTGTACTGTGGGGAAGGATTTTCCGGAGTTTTATAGGCAGTTCGCATTTCTTCCAGATCCGCTGGCGTGTCAAAAGCATAGTAAGCATATCCATCAATTACTAATTGCTCAGCAAACTGGCGGTAATTGGCTTTTCTTTCACTTTGGCGATAAGGGGCATACGGACCACCATGCATAGGACTTTCATCAGGCACAATGCCACACCATTTTAAGGTATCGAAAATATAAGCTTCAGCACCTTCCACGAATCTTGTTTGGTCGGTGTCTTCAATCCGCACAATAAAATCCCCGCCATTTTGTTTGGCAAATAAATAGTTAAAAAGAACGGTTCTTACACCGCCCAAATGCAATCCGCCTGTTGGAGAAGGCGCAAAACGAACCCTGATTTTCTTAGTCATAAGATTACAAAGATAAACTTTGCAATTTCTTTCTGAACCGCCATTGATAAATATCTTTACAGCATGTATTTTGTAAAAGCACCTTTTTGGTTAAGATTCTTGTATCGCCCCTTATTGTGGAAGGTACCCGAAAAGGGGAAAGTGATTTATTTAACTTTTGATGATGGTCCACATGCCCAGGCTACCCCATTTGTATTGGATCAGCTTAAAAGAGTTGGGGCGAAAGCTAGCTTCTTTTGTATTGGAAAGAATGTAGATGCCGAAAAGGCTCTCTATGAAAGGATTCTAGCCGAAGGGCACCGAGTAGGTAATCATACACAGAATCATTTAAATGGTTGGAATGTTTCAACCGAGTTATATCTGGCAAATATTGAGCATGCGGCCAACAGCATACCAAGTAGTTTATTTAGACCTCCTTACGGAAGAATTCGATTGAAAGATATTGCACCGGTAAAAGCTTTAATGGGTGATAAAGCAAAAGAGAAAGGAATTCAATCCGCAGTTAAAATTGTGATGTGGGATATATTGAGTGGCGATTTTGATGAGCAGTTGAATCAGGAAAAATGTTTGCAAAACATATTGAAGCATACCCGTAAGGGAAGTATTGTAGTTTTTCATGATAGTGCTAAAGCATGGGAAAGGTTGGAATATGCACTTCCAAAAGTTCTGGATCATTATACCCACTTGGGATACCAATTTAAAGTGATTCCTGATTAGTCTTTAATTGAAAGGTATAAAAAAAGAGTGGCCAGGGTAGAAACCCCGGCCCGTTTTTAATCCGTACCCTATGAAAACACTCTTCAAAGCATTGTGTTGAAACAACGCCCAATAGGTTAATATTGAATAATTTGTGCGGCTAACTGGTTTTAGCGGTACCCTTTAACTGCACCCAAATTCGAAAAAATTCAAACAATTCAAACGATTCTTATGAAGTGGAATGATTCATCAAGTTCCACTGTTATTAAACGGCAGTCGTTCTTCTTTTATTTTGCACTGTTTAAAAAAGACTGTTATTTTTTTGACTTAAAAGAGGGATTTTTGCAATATGACGATTATTGATACACATGCACATTTATATTCTGAAGAATTTCAGGTTGATATTGATTTGGTGATGGATAGAGCTCAAAAGGCTGGGGTTTCGAAGATGTATCTGCCTGCCATCGATAGCTCAGAAACGGAATCGATGTTGGCATTAGAGCAAAGATTTCCTGGAGTATGTATAGCGATGATGGGTTTACATCCCTGTTATGTAAAAGAAAATGTAACAGCTGAGTTGGCACATGTAAAATCTTGGTTAGTTAAAAGAGACTTTGTAGCTATAGGGGAGATTGGATTGGATTTTTATTGGGATAAGACCTTCACGAATCAGCAATACGAAGCGTTTGATATTCAAATGCAATGGGCTTTAGAATTGAATAGACCGATTGTTATTCATACCCGTAATGCGATGCAAGAAACGATTAATCGTGTAAAACCATTTGCTCAGAAAGGATTAAAAGGAATTTTTCATTGTTTTAGCGGTAGTGCAGAATCCGCCAAGCAAATAATTGATTTGGGATTTTTATTGGGTATTGGAGGTGTGATTACCTATAAAAATGCCGGATTGCCAGAAGTTTTAGAAAATGTGAGTTTAGAACATATGGTACTCGAGACAGATGCTCCTTACCTTACACCAGTTCCATTTAGGGGGAAGAGAAATGAAAGCAGTTATCTATCTTATATCATCACTAAGTTAGCAGAAGTAAAAGGTATTTCTGAAGAGGAGGTTGCGAGGATTACCACTTTGAATGCAGAAATGATATTCCAACACCCTATATTTGCAGCCCGTTAAATAGAGAGGTGTCCGAGTGGTTGAAGGAGCACGCCTGGAAAGTGTGTATACGGCAACGTATCGAGGGTTCGAATCCCTTCCTCTCTGCATAAAAAAATCCTCAGAAATTTCTGAGGATTTTTTTATGGGATAAACATTTTGTATAATAGCCATAAAAGTAGGGTTCCAATCAGAGCCATTATTAGGCCACTCCATTTTTTTCTCTTAATATAAAGTATCAATATCATTCCCGTTAATGAAACTAATACAAGTAATACCGCGGAAATATCTATTACCCACGACCATTTTGAACCAGTATCTCGTCCTTTGTGTAAATCGTTCATGATACCTATCATACCTGCACGCAAGAGTGTTAATTCGTAGCTGCCATTTTCCCGATTGATAAATGCATCAGCAGCATATCCTGGTCCTTTAAAAGAAACAGTACACTGCCCATCATCAATTCTAAATTCACTAACTGCTGCAGAAATATGATGATTCTTTCTTAAATATTCTACAATAGTGAGCTTTGCAATTTTATTAGTGTCTTTACTAATAACCCAATTGCTATCCATTTTTCCCTTCTCTTGTGTTGTTTTTAATTCACCCGCAAAATAATCGGGATGATTTAAAGTAATTCCAGTGACAGAAAAGAAAAAGACAATTGCAAAACTGATCATCGATCCATAAATATGCAACCATCTTGAAAGCATGGCAACCTTTCTTTCGGAAGCTATTCTGGTTTTTGATTTTACTGGTTTCACTTTTATGGAAAGATTAATTTTCGATTGATTTATTTTTATAGGCAACAAGCACAGTTCCTACTTCTGAATTTCCTTTTAATGTAAATTGTTGATCAGCATTACTGCAATTTACTTCTTGTTCTAATAAATCATATCCTCCATGTTCACGTGCCACTTCAATATGTACCGAATATTTTCCGGGACTTAAAACTTTACCCTTATCATCTTTACCATCCCATTTCATGGTATATTTTCCAGGAGAACGGGTAGAACTAGTAATGGATATAAATGTACTTGGGTCTGCAGAAAGTGAACTTCCATTTTTACGATACCAGTCTCTCAAATCAGGAAGCCATCTTCCTTTATTATACCAAAGAGCAATAGTTTTTACAGTTTTAAGATCCTTGTCTTCAATCCATATTGCAGCAAAGGGTCTTTTTGCGTAACCCATTTGTGGTGCCAGTTCCAGACCGATAACAATTTCTTTTGTCCAATCTTTCTGACCATTTATGATAGGAGTAATTGCAGGAATAGAAGCTTCTAAATTCTTCCAATTCTTGCTTTCGAAACGTTCTCCATTTCTGGTGATAATCAGGTAATCAATATGATCCATACTTTCTGCCATGGTAATGCTTTCACTTGGCTTCATTACATTGAACGCGGTTGCTAATGCACCAGCATCGGTAGCAGAATTGGTAACTACAGTGGCGCTGATTACTTCATTGGCTGGCAATGCAGTCCGTGGATCCACAATATGTGAATACCATTGTCCATTTATTAATTCACCCCTTCTATAATTGCCGCTAGTAGCGATGGCTTTTCCTTGAATTAAAAGTTGATCAATAGGGGCATCATTTTCTGCATCTGATTTTGGATTGCTGATCCATACTTTTTCTTTGATGTCTCCTTTAATAACCATATCGCCGCCAACATTTACAATAATGCCATTTAATTCTGTTGCATTCATAGCGGCATTCACAGCGGCTTGTATGATATAGGATTTTGCAAAACTGTTCAGTTTTAAAGGTGCATTGCTGATATGGGTAGCTGTTTGATTTTTTACATCCAAGGTCCAATGTATTTGATTTACATCGGCAATTGCATGATTCAATTCTTCTTGAGTGGGAAGCGTAGATTTTGCAGCTGCATCTTTCCAAACTCTATTCACTATTTCCGCAGCTGGATCCAATGCGCCATTCGTGCGTATACGCCACTCATCGAACAAATGAAGCACGCTAAACAATTCTTTAGAAATGTGAATGGCTTCATTATGAGTATTCATCCATTTGCTAAACTCACTATTAGTATCATATCCACTTAGAATTTTGGAAAGTCGATCTATTTCATTCAAAACTGTTTCTTCTGCAATGTTTGCTTGCTTTTCAGAAAATGTTGAAGTTTTAATTTCCAAAGAAGTACCTAATACGTTTTCGTAATGTGCAATATGCAATTGTGCAGTTTTCTTTTCTTTAATCGGATCTTTTGCTAAAGCCCATTGGCTTACAAAAAGGCAGAGCCCCAAAAAATAAATGCTCAGTGATTTCGACATGTTATTTGATTTTGCTTGATATTTTATTTGGGCCTCAATGTAGTAGATAACAATCTAACACCGATCTTAAAATCGGTAATTGGTAAATTAGAGTCTGTGAATGGGTGAAAATTTAAATATGAATCCTCCACACGTAAGGGATAAACATATTGAATATGCGAACTATCCACCAATCAGTTTAGCTATTCCAAATGCAAAGCCAGCTGCGATGGCTCCGATTATGGCTACTTTTAATCCACCTTTGAATGGAGGTGTACCAGTTAATTTACTTTTGAAGTATCCAAATATGAATAAACATATCAAGGTAACTATCGCGGAAATTTTGAGACCAGTTAACCCATCT
>CAIYLW010000088.1 GCA_903927185.1 uncultured Bacteroidota bacterium | reverse complement strand
TTAATTTAATTAAGGAAAATAATATTAGTAATTAATTACATTAGATATATCAATTTTATCAGGGAAATTGAAATGAAAACGTGAAAATATATCTGAAATATCACATCCCTGAAAATGTTTACCCTATGTTTACCCCGGAAAATAAAAAAGCCTTACAAGTGTTATCCTGTAAGGCTGTTGGTGTATTTTTAGTGATCTGGCTGGGACTCGAACCCAGGGCCCATACATTAAAAGTGTATTGCTCTACCAACTGAGCTACCAAATCGATCCATTTACCTGCTTTTGACAGACACCCTTTATTAATTGGGAGTGCAAAAATAGGAGTTTTTTATATCTAGCCAAATATTTATTCTTTTCTTTTATTTTAATTACTCACAGAATTGTAAACATTGCTGCACAGAACTGCTTAATTTTGAATATTATACACATTTCATATGTCTTATTTTACAAATAAAGTCGTGGTTATTACAGGCGGATCCGAAGGAATCGGAAAAGCTCTTGTAGATTCTTTCCTTCAAATGGGTGCTAAAGTGGCTACCTGTGGTAGAAACTATGATAAATTATATCAATTGCAATCTATCTACTCTGGTAAACCTTTATTGATTCATACTGCCGATGTAAGTAAAGAACAAGATTGTCTTCAGTTTATAGAAACGGTAGTAAATTCTTTCGGAACTATTGATATTCTCATTAATAATGCAGGAGTTTCCATGCGTTCCCTTGTTGCTGAAGTGGAAATGGAAACTTTAAGAAAAGTAATGGACATTAATTTCTGGGGTACTGTATACTGCACAAAATTTGCACTTCCTTATATCACAAAAAATAATGGCACTGTTGTAGGGGTTTCATCCATCGCAGGTTATCGCGGACTTCCCGGAAGAAGTGGCTACTCTGCTTCTAAATACGCCGTAAATGGCTGGTTAGAGGCACTTAGAACTGAATTGCTAAATACTGGCACCAATATCATGTGGGTTTGTCCTGGCTATACTAAATCGAATATTCGCAACGTGGCTTTGAATAAAGATGGTAAATCACAATTAGATACTCCCATGCGCGAAGGTGATTTGATGTCGGCCGAAGAATGTGCCGCCAATATTGTAAGAGGCATTCAAAAAAGAAAAAGAACTTTAATCATGACCTTCACTGGAAAAAGAACCGTATTCATGAACAAGTTTTTTCCATCTCTGACAGATAAATTAGTGCGTCGCTTTTTCTTTAAAAATGGGGAACTGCTATAATAAACAGGGCTTTTTAACGTTATGTAGCTAGAATGCCCATTTTAACGCTGACAACAGATATTGGTCAACGAGATTTTCTTGTTGGTGCCATTAAGGGACAATTCCTCTCAGTGGATCAGCGATTTCAAGTCACCGATATCACACATTATCTTTCGCAGACCAATTTCCCGCAAGCTGCTTATATCTGTTCAAACGCTTTTAAATATTTCCCTCCCGGTACTTTTCATTTAGTGCTGATTAATTTATACGAAAATCCACCTGTACAATTATTAGTTGCTAAATACCATCAGCAAGTAATAATTTGTCCGGATAATGGTATTCTTACCATGATTACCGGGGAAATGCCCAAAGAATTGATGGCATTACCGGTAAGAGGTCAGAATACATTGCTGGAACTAACTCAATTGGTTGCGGATAGTATTATTAAAGGCGATGGGGATAAAAGCTTCAGCTTTAAAGGAGCTACTGCTAAACCAATTGTAGAACGCTATCCTCTAAGGCCTACCATTGGAACAGATTGGATGGATGGACAGATTTTATTTATCGATAGTTTCGAAAACGTAGTAGTAAATATTACTAAGGAAGAATTCGAACTGCATAGAAATGGCAGGAAATTCAAGATTTATTTACGACGAAATGATGCTTTTGAAACTATTAGCAATAACTATACAGATGTACCGGGTACAGAAAAATTAGCCTGGTTTAACTCTGCAGGATATCTGGAACTAGCCTTAAGAAATGGAAATATTGCGGGACTATTTGGCCTTCAGGTTTTTAACGAACAAATGCAACAAAGTAGGGCTGCTATGGAGAATAAATGGTTCTATCATACCATTAAGATCATTTTCGAATAAGGATAATAACTGTCAAATCTCAACTCCCTTTTTAAGTTTGTCCATTTTTACAGTATTTTCGCATCCCATAATGAAGCAGTGGTGCTCATTCGGATCATTAATTTATCAATCAATAAATAGTTAATCAGCTATGGCGTACGACGTAATTGTATTAGGAAGTGGACCAGGTGGATATCCTGCAGCTATCAGAGCATCTCAATTGGGATTTAAAGTAGCAATCATTGAAAAAGAAAGCTTAGGGGGTGTTTGTTTAAACTGGGGCTGTATTCCTACAAAAGCATTGTTGAAAAGTGCTCAGGTCTACGATTACTTGAAACATAGTAAGGCTTATGGCATTTCAGCTGATAATATTCAGCACGATTTTACTGGGGTTATTGGAAGAAGTAGGGGTGTTGCTGATAAAATGAGTAAGGGTGTTCAATTCTTAATGAAGAAGAACAAAATTGATGTGGTGATGGGCTATGGTAAAATTAAAGCCAAAGGTCAGGTTGAAGTAACTGCCACTGACGGAAGCAAAAAAATCGTCGAAGGAAAGCATATCATTATCGCAACTGGTGGACGTGCTAAACAATTACCGAATCTTCCAATAGATGGTAAAAAAATTATTGCTTATCGCGAAGCAATGGTATTGCCTACTCAACCCAAAAGTATGATTGTGGTAGGTAGCGGTGCGATAGGTGTTGAGTTTGCCTATTTCTATAATTCGATGGGAACAAAAGTTACTATCGTTGAATTTTTGCCAAGAATAGTTCCTGTAGAAGATGAAGATATCTCTAAGGAATTAGAGAAGCAGTATAAGAAGCAAGGAATTGATATCATGACCAATGCATCAGTTGAATCTGTGGATACTTCAGGTGCTGGTGTAAAAGCAAAAGTGAAAACACAATCAGGTGAAATTTTCCTGGAAGCTGATATAGTTTTAAGCGCTGTTGGTGTGGTTGCAAATATTGAAAATATTGGATTAGAAGAATTAGGAATCAAAACTGAAAAAGGAAAAATTATTGTTGATAAATACAATCAAACGAGCGTTGCCGGTATCTATGCAATTGGTGATTGTACTCCTGGTCAGGCGCTTGCTCACGTGGCTAGCAAAGAAGCTGTTAATACTGCTGAATTTATTGGATATAATGAAAAGAAAATTCATCATTTACCTGAAGCAATGGATTATGGAAATATTCCAGGTTGTACTTATTGCACACCAGAAATTGCCAGTGTTGGATTGACTGAAAAAGCCGCTAAAGAAGCAGGTTATGAATTAAAAATTGGCAAGTTTCCTTTTATGGCAAGTGGTAAAGCAAGTGCATCAGGTGCAACTGAGGGTTTTGTAAAAGTTATCTACGATGCTAAGTATGGTGAATTTTTGGGTTGCCATATGATTGGTAGTAATGTTACTGAAATTATTGCAGAAGCAGTTGTTGCCAGAAAATTGGAAACTACAGCACATGAGATACTAAATGCAGTGCATCCACATCCTACCATGAGTGAAGCATTAAAGGAAGCAACTGCCATGGCATATGGTGAAGCAATCGACATCTAAAAATTTCTTTTACCAACTAGTTTGTATAAAGGGCTGATTTCAGCCCTTTTTTTATACAAACAGCTTTGTATTTTTCATAGTTTTCTCTCTCTTTCTTGCTGATACATAAACGATTGTACTACTTTAGTCGGGTCAATATGTCTTTAATGTGAGGTATGTGTAAACATCTGAATATTATTTACATATTATTAATCCTAAATAAGTAAACCTAAATGAATTCACTGCAGGCAGAAACCCTTCTTCCTCAACAACTTTTAGATTCTCGAATCTTTTCTGTAGTTATTACAGATTTGACTGGTGAGTATCTTTACGTGAATTCATTATTCCAAGAAAAATTCTCTTTTGTTTCTGAAAATTTAATAGGATCACATTTTAGTAATACTGTTTTTAGTAAAGACGTAATTCTTTGTAATACTGCAGCAAAAGCATGTATAAAAGAGCCGGGGCAATCTTTTGAAGTTACGGTTCGCAAGGCTACAGATGAAATAGACTATAACTGGACGCAGTGGGAATTGAATTGTCTTAGAAGAGATAATGGAGATCCTTATGCAATTGTTTGTGTAGGACAGGATGTGACAAAAAAAGAGCCATACAATAGTAGCTTGGATGACTATGAAAAAGAACATCGTCAGACAATTATGCATGAAGCTCAATTCACTTCATTAGTTAACCATATTCCAGGGGTTATTTATAGAAATATTGGAGATGAATATTTTTCGAATTCATTTATCAGTAACGAAATTGAAAACCTAACGGGTTATCCTGTTTCCCATTTCTATGAAAATAGAAAAGATGGTTTTTCTAGTTTGATTTTTGAAGATGATAAAGCGATGGTAAAAGCTAGCATCAAAAAAGCGATTAAAAATAATGAACAATACTCTTTAGAATATAGAATTCTGCATAAAGACGGAACTATTCGTTGGGTGTACGAGAGGGGGCAGGCAATATTAGAAGGTGATAATGAAGTTAGCTTTTTGGATGGTTGTATTTTCGATATTTCGGATAAAAAACACGTAGAAGAAGCTTTAGCTTACAGTAGGGATGAGGTAAAGCGCTTAGCATTAGTAGCACATAGTACTACCAATTCTGTGATGATCACTGATGCTTTTGAAAATATCATTTGGGTGAATCAAGGATTTACAAGAATCAGTGGATATTCCATGGATGAAGTGATTGGAAAGAAGTTTGGATATTCTTTAGAAGGCCCTGAATCAGATGAAAATGCGAAAAAAAGATTGCGTCATGCCATTGATAATAAATTGCCTATTAAAGACGAGTTTTTGAGCTACACCAAAAATGGTGATCAGATTTGGTTAGAGGTAGACTCACAACCTTTATTCGATGAGGAAGAAAAACACTTGGGATTCATGACCATCGAAAACGATATCACCAAAAGAAAGCATGCACAACAACAGCAGGAAGAATTATTGCAGCGTTTAACATTGGCAACGGATTCTGCTAAAATTGGTATCTGGGAAATTGATTTGAAGAATAATAATCATGTAATTTGGGATGATACCATGTTTGAAATATATGGATACGTAAACAATGAACATGCATCACCCTACAAAATCTGGAAGAAATTGATGCATCCAGATGATATGAATATGATGATGGAAATTATCAATGAATTGGTGGAAGGAAAGAAGGAAGTGGACTCTGCATTATTTCGAATTATAACAACAAGCGGAGTAGTTCGATATATTGAAACGCATGCGATAGTTAAAAAGTCGGAAAGCGGTAAAGTAGTTCGGTTAATAGGTACTAATAGAAATGTAACCGAAGATATTTTGGTTCAGGAAAAACTTAAGTCACAAAACAAAGCATTAAGAGATATTGCATTTATACAGTCGCACGAAGTGAGACGACCTTTAGCAAACATTCTTGGTGTAATTGAAGTATTGAATAATAATAATACGGTTTCTAACAAAGATATTTTAGATCATCTAATTCAGAGTGCCAATGAACTTGACACACAAATTAGAAGTATTGTAAAAAAGACAAATTCATTGGATGGACTAATTGATGGGTTCTAAAATTATTTCCCGAATATTTTTTTCAATAAATCAGAAGACCTTGCTACAGGGTCTTTTCTAATTTTAGCTTCTTCTGCAGCAATTTGCAAATAAATTCCATTTAAAGATCTTTCCGTTACATACGCCGCTAAATCTGGATTTATTTTTTTAAAACTGAATTTATTATACTGCGTTACTATCGTGTTCCAATTCTTAGTAGCATTTACTTTATTTAAAGAAGTCTCAATAGAAGGTCGAAACTTTTTTGTGAGTGAATCGGTTGTTTTAGTTTGTAAATATTTTGTTGCGGCATCATCATTTCCTTTAAGAATTCCCACAGCATCATCGATACTCATTTCTTGAATCGCTTTGGTGAAAATAGGAATGGCTTCTTTACTGGCATCTTCTGCTGCACGGTTCATAGATAAGATAGCATCATCTACTTGTTTATTAAATCCGATGCTTCTTAAAGTCTTCTCAATCTTTGCTGCTTCAGGAGGCATTAGGATTTTTATAGCGGCATTTCCAAAAAAGCCATCGGGTTTTGATAATATTTCAATTCCTTTTGTAGTACCAACTTGCAAAGCTTCTTTTAAACCCTTTGCGATTTCATCAGATTTAATAATTTGAGAATGACCAACTATAAAAATTGTAAAACTGAGGAATAATAAACTGATTGATTTCATAAGATCGAACTATTGGTTATTAAAATGAAGTATTATCAACTTCACTGTATCACTAGAAGCCTGAAAATTACGTGCCAAAATCCAATTTTTATGTAAAATCAAGCTTATAGAAATGATAAATTTATCGGAATCGCAGTTCTACTATTGAAAAACAGTCTCAAACCTTACCTTTGCAGGCCGAAATCAGTAACCCCAAGCTTAATTGCTTAAAGGAGAATACTTCGCATATAAGCATTATGAAATACGAGAAAGAAATTAGTAGGCGCAAAACATTTGCCATTATATCACATCCGGATGCCGGAAAAACCACTTTAACTGAAAAGTTCCTTCTTTTTGGAGGCGCCATTCAAGTTGCTGGTGCTGTTAAAAGCAATAAGATTAAAAAGCATGCTACGAGCGACTTTATGGAAATAGAAAGGCAGCGTGGTATTTCTGTGGCGACATCTGTAATGACTTTCGAATATCAAGGGATCTCCATTAATTTATTGGATACCCCAGGTCACAAAGATTTTGCAGAAGATACTTACCGAACACTTACGGCTGTTGATAGTGTTATTCTTGTGATAGATAGTGTAAATGGGGTAGAAGCACAGACCAGAAGATTAATGGAAGTTTGTAGAATGCGCGATACACCAGTTATTGTTTTTATCAATAAAATGGATCGCGATGGTAAGAATCGTTTTGATTTGCTGGAAGAAATTGAAAATGAATTAAAAATTTCTTTGCATCCCATGACCTGGCCCATCAATAGTGGTAAAGAGTTCAAAGGGGTTTATAATCTTGACAATAAGAGCCTACGATTATTTGCAGCAAGCACCAAAGCTGATGATGAAGATGTAATTTCTATTAGTAATTTAAATGATGCTTTACTTGATTCTAAAGTTGGAGATAGAGATGCCGCTCAATTAAGGGAAGATGTTGAATTGATTGATGGGGTTTATGGAGAATTAGATAAGGATGAATATTTACAAGGTAAAGTTGCACCAGTATTTTTTGGTAGTGCCGTAAATAATTTTGGTGTAAAAGAAATGCTTGACACATTCATTCGAATCGCACCTATCCCCAAAAGTCGCGAGACATCTTCCAGAACTGTTGCTGCAGAAGAAGATAAATTTAGTGGGTTTATATTTAAGATTCATGCCAATCTAGATCCCAAACACCGCGACCGAATTGCATTTATGCGTGTTTGTAGTGGAAAATTTGAACGCAATAAATACTTTCACCATGTTCGATTAGATAAGGAAATGCGTTTTAGCAATCCCTATTCTTTCATGGCCAGAAGTAAAGACATTATTGAAGATGCTTTTGCAGGAGATGTGGTTGGATTATTCGATACAGGTAATTTTAAAATTGGTGACACGCTAACTGAAGGGGAAGATTTTTTCTTTATAGGCATTCCCACTTTCTCACCGGAAATATTTAAAGAGCTGGTAAATAAAGATCCCATGAAAACCAAACAATTGGAAAAAGGGATTAGTCAGCTTACAGATGAAGGTGTTGCTCAATTGTTTACGCAATTTGGAGGCAATAAAAAAATTATCGGTTGCGTAGGTGATTTGCAATTTGAAGTAATACAATATCGGTTATTGCATGAATATGGTGCAGCCTGTGAATTCAGAACACTTCCCTATTTTAAAGCATGTTGGCTCACCAGCAAGGACGAAAAAAAGTTGGAAGATTTTCTTCGATTTAAGCAACAGAATTCAGCTGAAGATAAAGATGGGCATCCAGTTTACCTGGCACAAAGTGAATGGTTCTTAAATACCGAGATTACTAATAACCCGGATATTACTTTTCATTTTTCAAGCGAGATACACAAATAAGATGCAAACAGATACTGAAAAGCAAGTTGATATTATCATTGTTGGTTCAGGACCCATTGGGTTAGCTTGTGCATTGGCTGCTAAGAAAAAAGGGTTAGATTATTTGATTTTGGAAAAAGGTTGTTTGGTAAATTCATTATACCATTATCCGGTTAATATGACTTTCTTTTCAACCTCAGAAAGGTTAGAAATTGGTGGGATTCCTTTTGTTAGTAATAATGTAAAGCCAACCAGAAATGAAGCATTAGAATATTATAGAAGGGTTGCGGTTGCTGCATTATTAAAAATTCAATTATTTGAAGAAGTTTTATCAGTTATTCAATTGAATGAGCAACTATTTAATGTACAAACTACCAAGCAGCAATATCTAGCTAAAAAAATAATTGTGGCTACAGGATTTTATGGGCTACCATTTTTATTGAATATTCCAGGAGAAGATATGCCAAAAGTTACTCATTATTATAATGATCCACATTTTTATGCATTTCAAAAAGTAATCGTTGTGGGTGCTAATAATTCGGCAGTAGATGCTGCATTAGAAACCTGGCGCAAAGGGGCTGAAGTTACTATGGTCATTAGAGAAGATCAAGTAGGGGAGCGTGTTAAATATTGGGTACGACCAGATATTGTAAATAGAATTAAAGAAGGTTCTATCAAAGCTTTTTATAATTCAGATGTCATAGCGATTAAAGAATCGGTAGTTGAGATTAGTACACCTGAAGGAAATATTAGTATACCCAATGATTGTGTGATTGCGGCAACTGGCTATCAACCGGACCTTAATTTCATTGCAGCAATGGGAATTGAATTATCTTCTGATACAGCTATGAGACCTCAATATAATCAGGATACTCATGAAACAAATATTACAGGTATTTATCTGGCTGGAGTAATTTGTGGTGGGATGGATACGCATAGTTTATTTATTGAAAATTCCAGAGAACACGCAGAAAAAATTATTGAACATATTGTAACTAACTTATAGCAGCGATGGATCCATTTGAAACAGAAAGATTAATTGTTCGTCAGTTTACTCCTGATGATGCCAATGATTTTTTTCTGTTCAATAATTCCCAACAAGTGATGCAATATATCCGACCTATTAAAAATAGAGCAGAAAGCGATGCATTTTTATCAGAAAATTTTAATTTATATCTGGATGGGTTTCCTTACGGAAGAATGTTTGTAGGGGATAAATTAACAGGCAATTTTATCGGAACATTCTCCATTTTGTATTTGGATGGAGATGCCGATTATCATATCGGATATGCATTGATGCCTCAGCATTGGGGAAAGGGCTATGCTTCCGAACTGGTAAAATTTGGATCAGCTATTTTTTTTGAAAGAACTAATCATGCAAGCCTCTTTGCTATTACCCAACCAGAAAATGTAGCTTCAGAAACAGTATTGTTGAAAAATAAGTTTTGTCTTTCAGGAGAATTTATTTTGAATGATCAAAAATTGAATATGTTTTCATTAGCCAGGGCAGTTTTTGAAGGGAAGGATGCTAATTGAATATAGACTACTTATTTGTACTTTTAATATTATTATGAAATCGAAGACATTACAAAAAGACAAAGTAAATATCATCACACTGGGTTGTAGTAAAAATTTAGTGGATAGTGAAGTGTTGAGTGGACAGCTTTTGGCTAATGAGATTGAGGTAGTTCATGAGAATAAAAAATTAGACCATAATATAGTGGTTGTTAATACCTGCGGTTTTATTGATAAAGCAAAAGAAGAAAGTATCAATACTATCTTAGATCAATTAGAATTAAAAAGAAGGGGAAAATTAGATAAGGTATACGTGACAGGTTGTTTAAGCGAACGTTACAGAAATGATCTTGAATTAGAAATGCCTGAGGTAGATGCCTGGTTTGGCACACTCGAATTGCCATTAATGTTGAAGCAATTTGATGCTGATTATAAAAAAGAATTAATTGGAGAACGTCTCTTAAGTACACCTCAACATTATGCCTATTTAAAAATTAGTGAAGGCTGTAATAGAACATGTGCATTTTGTGCGATTCCATTAATGCGAGGCAAACATATTAGCAAAACAATTGAAGAGCTTGTAGCAGAAACCGAAGGGCTTGTGAAGAAAGGCGTAAAAGAAATTATGTTAATTGCTCAGGAGTTGACTTATTATGGTTTAGATATTTATAAAGAAAGATCGCTTCCAAAATTGTTGAATGCCTTAGCTGATGTAAAAGGCGTTGAATGGATACGATTACACTATGCTTACCCAAGTAAATTTCCATTAGAAATTTTAGATACTATACGTGAACGCGATAATATTTGCAAATACCTGGATATGCCTTTGCAACATGCCAGTAATAGTATGCTAAAAGCCATGAAGAGAAATATTACGCGTGAGGAAATGGCGGAACTTATTAAAACTATTCGCGAAAAGGTTCCTGGCATATGTTTGCGAACTACTTTAATTGCAGGCTTCCCAGGTGAAACAGAAAATGATGTGGATGAGTTGAAAGAATTTTTAAAAGAACACCGTTTCGATCGTGTAGGAATTTTTAGTTATAGCCATGAAGAGAATACTTCAGCCTATGATTTGGTAGATGATATTCCAGCAGAAGAAAAACAGAGAAGAGCGGAAGAAATTATGGAGGTTCAACAAGAAATCAGCCTTGAAAAGAATCAAGAAAAAATAGGACAAATTTTTAAAGTGCTAATTGATAAAAAAGAAGCTGGAAGATATTTGGGAAGAACAGAATTTGATAGTGTAGAAGTAGATAATGAAGTTGTGATTCATTCCACCAAAAAATTGCAAATTGGTGAATTTGTTATGGTAAAAATTACCAAAGCATATGATTACGATTTAGAAGGAGAAGTAGTTATTTAATTTAAACAAGATAAAATTAGAAAACATGTCAATTCAATGGAAAGGCGTATTCCCGGCACTGACCACAAAATTTACTGCAGATGATCAATTGGATCTTCCTTTGTTTGAAAAGAATTTAGAAGAACAATTAGCAGCTGGTGTTAATGGCGTTATACTTGGCGGCACATTAGGTGAAGCAAGTGTACTTAGCACTGAAGAAAAAGAAATTTTAGTAAAGTTTGCCATTCAAAAAGTAGCCGGCAAAGTACCGGTTATTATCAATATTGCGGAAGGCTCAACACGTGTTGCCATTCAACAAGCAAAATTTGCTAAGCACTGGGGTGCACAAGGAATTATGATTCTTCCACCGATGCGTTATAAATCAGATCATCGCGAAACGGTTACTTATTTTAAATCAGTAGCAGAAAGTACTGATTTGCCAATCATGATTTATAATAATCCTGTTGATTATAAAATTGAAGTCACTTTAGATATGTTTGCCGAATTAGCTAGTTGTGCTAATATTCAAGCAATTAAAGAATCTACGCGTGATATAAGTAATGTTACCAGATTGATTAATCGATTTGGAGATCGGTTTAAAATTTTATGTGGTGTTGATACGCTTGCCATGGAAGAATTAGTAATGGGAGCAGAGGGTTGGGTAGCAGGATTGGTTTGTGCTTTTCCAAGAGAAACCGTTGCTATCTATCGTTTAGTTAAAGCAGGACATATCCAAGAAGCACAAAAAATATATCGTTGGTTTATGCCATTACTTGAATTAGATATTCATCCAAAATTAGTTCAGTATATTAAATTGGCCGAACAGCAAGCGGGTAATGGATCTGAAGCAGTTCGTGCTCCCAGACTAACTTTAATTGGTGAAGAGCGAACTAAAGTGCTTGCTATCATTGATCAAGGAATTGCCTCAAGACCAGAATTGCCTGAGTATTTACATTTAAACAATTAATCATGTCCCTTTCGAATAGTATTACTTCTTTACCTGAGATTGATCAAATCATGGATCAATCTATGCAATCTTTTTTAGCGTATAAAAAAGTGAGTGCAATAGAACGCGCCGCATTTTTAGAACGAATTGCTTTTGAAATAGAAGCGTTGGGTGAAGAATTAATTAAAACAACAAAAGAAGAGACTAATCTTCCTGAAGCAAGATTATTAGGAGAGAGGGGGAGAACAACTATGCAATTGCGCATGTTTGCTTCAATGTTATTAGAAGGCAGTTGGGTAGAAGCAAGTATCGATCATGCAATTCCAGATAAAGTACCGGCTAAACCAGATATTCGAAAAATGTTGGTGCCTGTTGGACCAGTAGTTGTTTTTGGAGCAAGCAATTTTCCCTATGCTTATTCTACGGCTGGGGGAGATACTGCCAGTGCTTTGGCAAGTGGATGTTCGGTAGTTGTAAAAGCACATCCAGCGCATCTTAGAACTTCTACATTAATTGCTGCAGCTATTGAAAAAGCCATTGATTTCTGTAAGATGCCCAAACATTGTTTTCAACATGTAACAGGAACTTCTTTTGAAATAGGAAAAGCATTGGTACAACAATCGAACACGAGTGCTGTTGGTTTTACTGGATCATTTACAGGGGGAAGAGCATTATACGATTATGCTTCAGTAAGAAATAAGCCAATCCCCGTATTTTCAGAAATGGGAAGTACCAATCCAGTATTGTTGTTGCAGGATGCCTTATTACAAAATGCTGAAACCATTGCTACACAGTATGCTGGTTCTATTACACTTGGAGTAGGACAATTTTGTACCAATCCTGGTTTAATAATTGGTATTCAATCGGTAGGGTTGAATAGGTTTAAAGCAACATTATCGAATGCGATCAATCAAGTTGCTCCTGCGAAAATGTTGCACGTTGGTATTTTGAAAGCTTATGAAACTAAGCTTTCAAAAGTATTGGCTAATGCAGGTGTTACACCACTGACAAATGAAATTGCTTTTGATGCTGATATTGCTTCACCAATGATTGTTCATGTTCAAGGGATTGATTTTCTAAAAGACGAAAATTTAAAAGAAGAAGTTTTTGGACCCTATGCCATTATCGTTGAATGCACTGATATGGACGAATTGAAAGCGGTATGGAATTCAGTTAGTGGTCAACTTACCACTAGTATCATGGGAAGCGATAAAGATTTCGAAGCTAATCCAGAATTAATAGAACTTGCTACTCAGATTGCAGGAAGGGTATTATTAAATGGAGTGCCAACAGGAGTAGAAGTTTGTGCCAGTATGGTTCATGGAGGACCTTACCCTGCTACAACCGATAGTCGGTTTACCGCTGTAGGATTAAATGCTGTAAAGCGTTGGGTGCGACCAGTATGTTATCAAAATTGTCCCGACCATTTATTACCTGAAGCCTTAAAGGAAACTAATCCTTTTAAAATAAAAAGAATGATTGATGGGAATCCTTATCAATAAGCGCTTTGTAAAAGTTGTTTTTGCTTTGCTTCTGTGATTTGAAAATAAAAACAAATCATTGTAGATAAAAATAAATACACTGCAATGATCAAGCTCATTTGAGGAAATAATTTATTGATGCCAAACCAATCGTTTGTCAAAAATATCATAGTGATCCCAGTGGATGATTTCAAAATTTCCCAAATCCAAGCATTGGAGCTTTTATCCATTAGTTCCGTGTAGGCATATACAAATAGGAAAATAAATCCCCCGTAAATAAACATACCAGGTGATCCAATCTCTGCGATATGTCCGAAGAAAAAACTCACAAATAAAAATAATACCACCAGTTGGATCCAGATCCAAACATTGAATAGCATACTATTTTTTGTATCATATTTTTCAAAATGATACACATCTTCTATTTTGAAAACTGGGTATTGATCTATCACATCTGATGGACGCCAGCCTGTTGGCATAAACCAAATACGAAATTTATCTTTCCAGTTGTTAGTGTGCCATGCATCTTTCATTAATAAAATAAGGTGCATAAAATTTATCTTAATTGGATTCCAGGTTTGCGCCGGTCTAGTGATCCCATACACTGCAGGCACATTGGGTAATTCTTCCTGAAATGTTCCAAACCATTTATCCCAAAAAATAAAAATCTGCCCATAATTTTTGTCCAGGTATTCTTTGTTAATCGCATGATGTACCCGATGATGGGAGGGCGTAACAATAATTTTTTCAAGGAATCCCATTTTATTAATATGTCTGGTATGATACCAGAATTGCGCAAATAAATGTAAAGGAGCTACGATGCCAATTACAAGAGCTGGTACTCCCAGGAGTGCAGCAGGCAATAAAAAAATGGTGAATAATCGTACAAAAGTGGAGATGCTTTGTCTTAGTGCACAGGCCAAATTGTATTCTTCACTGCTATGATGAATGATGTGTGAGTTCCAGAAAATATTATACTCATGATCAATCCTATGAACAAGATATCCTGTTAGATCTAATGCAATAAATGCAATTACATACCAAAGCCAACTTGTTTTGATATGAATGATTGCTACATGTTCTACCAACCAACTATAGCCAATAATTGTAATACTTAAACTGAGTACATCTTTTGTGGCATTTGTAATTCCAGAACTTAGACTAGAAATCATATCCATATTCCGAACCGTATCATTATGCTTGTACCAACCATACCATTTTTCTAATAATACTAAAAGCAAAAAGGCGGGCATAGCAATTAGTAATATTTTTCCGTATTGTTCCATTTGGCAGTTTATTTTTACAATCGAACTCAATTTAAGTAGGTTTATCTAAATTCATTTACAATTTTATCAAATGCTATATTCGCCAATTCCGTTTCAGTATACTCCCTATAACAGCAAGCCAGGAAATCATTTCTTCTGTATCGATGCGCATACTTGTGGAAACCCAGTGAGGGTGGTAGCTGCTGGGGGTCCAGCTTTGGAAGGAAATAGTATGAGCGAAAAGAGACAACATTTTTTACGCGAATATGATTGGATTAGAAAGGGTTTGATGTTCGAACCAAGAGGTCATGACATGATGAGTGGAAGTATTCTCTATCCACCCATGGACCCGCAAAACGATGTGGGCGTTTTGTTTATAGAAACAAGTGGATGTTTACCCATGTGCGGACATGGTACAATTGGTACGATCACCATTGCTATTGAAGAAGGATTAATTAAGCCAAAAGTGCCGGGTATTGTAAGAATGGAAGCACCAGCTGGGTTGGTTTTGATTAGTTATGAGCAAGTAGGAAAAAAAGTGGTTTCTGTAAAACTTACCAATGTGCCTGCCTATCTCGCTTCTGAAAATATAACTGCTAACTGTTCAGCGTTAGGAGAGTTGACAATTGATGTGGCTTATGGCGGAAATTTTTATGCTATTGTAGATGTGCAAGATCATTTTAAAGGAATCGAACATTATCAGGCAGGAGATTTAATTAGCTGGTCAAGAGAGTTGCGAGCGAACATTAATAAAAACTATTCTTTTGTACACCCCGAGAATCCAACTATTAATGGGTGTTCCCATATTTTATGGACCGGCAAAGTGTTAGATGAAAATTCAACTGCACGCAATGCTGTTTTTTATGGCGACAAAGCAATTGACCGTTCTCCTTGTGGCACAGGAACCTCGGCAAGAATGGCTCAATGGTATGCAAAAGGAAAATTGAAAGCGGGAGATGTTTTTATCCATGAAAGTATTATTGGTTCAAAATTTATTGGAAGGATAGAAGAAGAAACTAAAGTAGACGGGCATCCTTCTATTAGGCCAAGTATTGAAGGATGGGCAAGAATTTATGGGTACAATCAAATTTCCATTGATCCGGATGATGATCCTTATGCATTTGGGTTTCAGGTAATTTAATCAAATTAGTTTTCAATAAACAACTTATTAATTTCAATAAACCAAAGATTGCCATGAAAAAATTGCTTATTATTTTTCTTTGTTCCATGCAAATCGTTCATGCACAAACCCCTAGAATTTGGTCAAAAGAAAAAGCAAACGATTGGTATGCTCAACAGCCCTTTTTAACTGGTGCAAATTTTTTACCTAGTAGCGCTATCAATCAATTAGAAATGTGGCAAGCGGATACTTTTGATACAGCCACTATTAATCGGGAATTAGGTTGGGCTGCATCTCTGGGTTTTAATACACTAAGGGTATTTCTTCACAATTTAGTTTGGCAGCAAGATGCAAAAGGATTTAAAAACAGAATCAACACATTTTTAGAAATAGCGGAACGCCATCATATAAAGCCACTATTTGTTTTCTTCGATGATTGTTGGAATCCAGAACCAGTAATTGGTAAACAACCTGACCCGCAGCCAGGAGTGCATAATTCTGGTTGGATGAGAAGCCCAAGTAAAATGATGCATAATGATAGTACACAATGGGGGGTATTGGAAGCCTATGTAAAAGACATTCTCAAAACTTTTAAGAACGATAAAAGAATTCTTTTATGGGATTTATATAATGAGCCAGCGAATAGTGATTATGGAATGAGTTCTTTGCCCTTACTTAAAAATATTTTTCAATGGGCATGGTCTGTTCGCCCTTCACAACCTCTAACCGTAGCTGTTTGGTTTGAAGATTTACCTGCAATAAATGCTTATCAGTTGTCTAATTCTGATGTAATTTCTTTTCATAATTATGGCGATACCAATTCTTTGAAATCAACAATTGATAGTCTTGAAAAAAGAGGTAGACCTATTATTTGTACTGAATATATGGCTCGAAGGCAAAATAGTTTGTTTATCACTCATTTGCCCATTTTTAAAGCACATAAAGTTGCTGCTATTAACTGGGGATTCGTGAGTGGTAAGAGTAACACCATTTACCCCTGGGGTAGTAAATTAGGTAGTCCGGAACCTTCTATTTGGTTTCATGATATATTTCGGAAAAATGGAATTTCCTTTGATAGCAAAGAAACAGAGTTCATTAAAAAAATCAATAGCCAGAATTAATTAAGATTACCGAAATTTGCCCAATATCTATATTTAGACAGGTTAAAATATAAAGTATGAAAGTGGTTGTTTTAGGAGGGGGTATTATTGGTTTAAGTAGTGCCTATTATTTAAGAGAAAGTGGTCATGATGTTACATTAATTGATAAAACTGATATCAGTACTAATTGTTCATATGGCAATGCAGGATATGTTTGTCCGAGTCATTTTATTCCTTTAGCTACACCCGGAATTGTAAAGCAGGGATTAAAATGGATGTGGGATTCAAGAAGTCCTTTTTATGTTCAACCGAGATTTGATTTGAGTTTGATTGATTGGGGGTTAAAATTTATGAAAGCAGCAACCGCTGAGAAAGTAGCACAAGCCGCCATTCCGCTTAGAGACATTGCCATTTTAAGTAAAAAATATTACGAAGAATGGACTCAATTACCTCAGTTTAATTTTGCGTATGAACAAAAAGGATTGTTAGAAATATTTCAAACGGATATTGGTGCGGCGCACGCAGAACATACAGTTCATAAAGCACATGAATTAGGATTGTCGGATACCGTTTTGCTTTCCTATGATCAATTGCAAGCATTAGAACCTCAAACGAAATTGAATGCAAAGGGGGCCATACATTTTAAATGTGATGCACATTTGTATCCTAATAAACTAATGCAGCAAATGATTTCCCATTTGAAGCAGGCTGGGGTTGTTTTTAAAACCAATGAAGAAGTGATAGGTTTCGAAAACTTACATGGAAATATTACAAAAGTAAAAACTGATCAATCAATTTATGATGCTGACACAGTTGTTATTGCAACAGGATCCTGGTCACGTGAGTTAGCTGCAAAAATGCAGGTTAAAATTCCATTAGTAGCAGGTAGGGGATATTCTGTTACCCTCGAAAATTCTAAATATACCATTAATCATCCTTCTGTATTAATAGAAGGAAGAGCTGCACTTACTCCGATGGATGGTAATAAAATCAGGTTTGGTGGTACTATGGAAATCACTTCAACTAATACACCACCACGTATTGAAAGGGTGGAAGGTTTATTAGCTGCAGTTAAGAGATTTTATCCTGAATTTGATGTGCCAATTCCATCCTTTGATAATATTTGGTATGGTTTTAGGCCTTGTTCAGCAGATGGCTTACCTTATATTGGAAGAACCAATCGTTGGAAAAATGTGGTGATGGCTACTGGTCACTCTATGTTAGGGCTTAGTCTTGGTGCGGGTACCGGAAAATTGGTCAATGAAATTGTGAATGAAGAAAGCTTAAGCATGGATCTTACCCCGTTTGATCCTAATCGCTTTAGTTAATGACAGCATATATTTTTATGAATGGCTTTATTAGTTTCTGCTAAGTTGTACTTTTAGTGTCTATGATTGATTTCGACTGTTATAGTGTTCCCTACGAGCAAACAGGATTCTTTTCAAATTTAGTGAACGACTATTTAAGTCATTCAGCTAAACTAACAGAGTTCTATCCTCATCAACCTACAATTGATGGAATCAAAGCATCTATTAAAGCCCGACAATCTTTTAATACACCGCGTGAATTATTGGTTGAATGTTTAAAAGAACAATATGAGGGTCTTGATCAGTCGGTTGTATTGCAGCAAAATATTAATCTGCTAGATAGTGTGAATACATTTTCCATTACAACAGCACATCAGCCGAATATTTTTACGGGACCACTATACTTTATTTATAAAATTCTTCATGCTGTTAAATTAGCCAATCACCTTTCTAAAGAATTGCCTGAATACAATTTTGTTCCTGTTTATTATATGGGTAGTGAGGATGCCGATTTAGACGAATTGGGACAAATTAATCTAGCTGGTCAACAATTAGTGTGGGATACCAAACAAACTGGTGCTGTTGGTAGAATGAAAGTGGACCAAAAATATCTTCAACTCATTCATGCTATTGAAGGACAGATTGGAGTATTGGAATATGGCCCTTCATTAGTTCAATTATTTAAAAGTATTTATACCATTGGGAAAACCATACAACAAGCAACACTGGAATTAGTGAACCAATTATTTGCTGACTATGGTGTTATTGTTTTGATCCCAGATAGCTCAAAACTAAAGTCGGCCTATCATTCAGTGATTAAGAAAGAATTGGTAGAACGATTTTCGCATCAATTAGTTACTGAAACGATTAACAAATTAAAAGATAATTATAAGGTTCAAACTGCAGGAAGAGAAATCAATTTATTTTATTTGATTGATCAAAACCGGGTAAGAATAGAGATGGAAAATGATGCCTATTATGTAAAAGAATTAGCACTATCATTTACTCAAACAGAAATACTACAGGAATTAGAAGATCATCCGGAACGGTTTAGTGCTAATGTAATTCTAAGGGGAGGTTTTCAGGAAACAGTGCTACCTAATATTGCATTTATTGGTGGGGGAGGTGAGTTGGCTTACTGGATGGAATTAAAAAAAGTATTTGAAGCTGTTGCTATTCCTTACCCCGTATTAATTTTAAGAAATTCGTTTTTGTTGATGAAGCAAACACAATTTCAAAAAATGGAACAACTTGGATTTGCTGCTATTGATCTTTTCGATAATGAGTTTGAATTATTGAATCAATTGGTGAAAAGAGAGAGTAATGCAAGTTGGAATATTACAGAAGATATAAATGCAGTTAAAGCATTATATGAAAATCTTCAAGTAAAAGCGGCAAGTGTTGATAAAAGTTTATTAGAACATGTTATCTCATTGGAAATTAGAGCATCTAAGAAATTAGCAGAGCTTGAAAAGAAAATGCTTCGTGCTGAAAGAAATAAATTTGAAGCTTCCAACAGACAGATCTCAGTAATTAAAAAAGATTTATTCCCTAATAATAGTTTACAAGAAAGATTGTTCAATTTCTCTGATTCCTATGCCAAAATGGGTAAAGAGTTTATGCAATTAATTTATAACGCATCTCCTGATTTAGCTATGCAATTCACGATTATTGTAATAAAATAAGCAGCCATTTATTTGTCGAAATCGTTGGGCCAATCTTTTTTCAATAATTTTATTTTTGCCGCAACTTCATCATTTAATTGGGCTTTATAAGCAGATATTGCTGAAGAAATAGTTTCATCAGATGTGCCAATGATTTGAGCAGCTAGTATACCGGCATTTTTTGCTGCGTTCAATGCAACGGTAGCTACTGGAACTCCATTCGGCATTTGTAGGATTGATAATACAGAATCCCAGCCGTCGATAGAGTTAGATGATTTAATGGGTACGCCAATTACAGGAAGTGTTGTTATAGAAGCTATCATGCCCGGTAAATGAGCTGCACCACCGGCGCCAGCAATGATTACTTTCAATCCCCTCGTTTTTGCCTTTTGAGCATATTCCACCATTCGAATAGGTGTTCTATGGGCTGATACAACAGTTAACTCAAAAGCGATACTGAATTTTTGTAAAATATCAGCAGCATCCTGCATGATTTTCAGGTCGCTATCGCTTCCCATTACAATTCCAATCAAAGGGTTGTTTGTATTCATGGCTTTGTATTACTTATGCAAGATAATTTAAATTCCAGTTTCCAATTCCATCAACTTTTCAAATGCTGTTTCATATTCTTGATTAAGCGTATTGAATTGTGATTGTATCGACTTATAATCATTTTCCAATTGTATGAATTTGGTTTTGTTAGAATAAATGCTAGGGTCGCCCATGGCAGCTTCAATTCTTGCCTTTTCTGACTTTGCTTTATTTAAATTAGATTCAATTTGTTGCAAATTTCTTTGCTGTTTTTGAATCTCTTTTTGTAAATCTTTATTCACAGGTGTTTTATCAACTTGTTTTGGCTGTTCTTTTTTGGGCTCTACTTTTTGCTCAGATTTTTGATCACCTTTTAATGCTTCCTGCTTAGCCATTCTTTCGTTCCATTCTACCCATTCCTGATAAGATCCTTTGAATTCCTTGATTTGATGATCAACAATCTCCCAGATTTTATTGGCAGTTTTTGAAATGAAATAACGATCGTGACTCACCAGTATAATACTTCCTTCATATTTATTCAAAGCTTCCGCTAATAAATCAACTGAGTGCATATCCAGGTGGTTCGTAGGTTCATCCAATATCAAAAAGTTGGCTTTGCTTACAATAGTCTTTGCAAGGGCAACACGTGCTTTTTCTCCTCCGCTTAATACCCTAACTTTTTTATCGATATCATCTCCGCCAAATAAAAATGCACCCATTAAACTACGAAGTTCCACATCACTTTTTTTACTGCCACAACTTTGCATTTCTTCTAAAATGGTATGCGTCATGGTTAATGCTTCCAGCTGATGCTGTGCATAAAAGCTTTCTTCTACATTATGTCCCCAAACGCGTTCGCCGGTAAAGGTTTCATTACCAGCAACCATTCTTAATACAGTAGATTTTCCTTTACCATTTGCTCCAATCAAGGCAATTTTATCGCCTCTATCAATCTCTGCACTTGCATGATTTACGATATTGATATTACCAAAACTCTTGCTAACATCTTTTAAGGAAACGAGCACTCTTCCTGGAACTTTTTCTAATTGAAAGTTGATTCTTAAATCGGGGCGCTCTAATTGAACGTCTTCAATTTTATCAATCTTATCTAATCTTTTTTGAACACTCTGAGCCTGAGCAGCTTTACTTGCTTTTGCTTTAAATCGTTCAATAAACCTTTCTTGCTGACGTATATAATCTTGTTGATTCTCGAATGCTTTTTGTTGCATATCAATTCGAATCATTTTTTCTTGTTCATAAAATTCATAATCACCCGAATAAATATGAATTTGCTGTTGATAAACTTCAACAATCTTATTGACCATTTTATTTAGGAAGAATTTATCGTGGCTAACAATTACCACGCTTCCTTTATAATGCAACAAATATTTCTCGAGCCACTCAATAGAAGGCAAATCCAAGTGGTTGGTGGGTTCATCCATTAATAAAACATCAGGTTGCTGCAAAATCATTTTTGCCAACAATACGCGCATCCTCCAACCTCCACTAAATTCTTTATAAGGCCTAATAAGATCCTCATTACTAAATCCTAAGCCATGTAAAACTTCTTCTGCTTTATGATGAATATTGTAACCATCCAATACGTCTAATTCATGTAAGGCATCGGTATATTTGATCAAAAGATCTTCATTTTCAGTGTCAGCTTCCAATTCAAGACCAAGTGTTTCAATTTCTTTTTCAAGCTGACGAACCCGTTCAAAAGCACTTAAGGCAACTTCTGTAATATTCTCATTGGT
The DNA here is from genome assembly GCA_903927185.1 of uncultured Bacteroidota bacterium. Classification (GTDB taxonomy): domain Bacteria; phylum Bacteroidota; class Bacteroidia; order Chitinophagales; family Chitinophagaceae; genus Sediminibacterium. Next base: position 33,060 of record CAIYLW010000088.1, on the reverse strand, counting down.
ATCAAAGCTTAAAAGATCCTGGTGTAAATAGCCAATTGTGGTGTCTTTACTTTTTTCAACCGATCCTTTAGAAGGCAGGTATTCGCCTACTAATACCTTTAATAAGGTTGACTTTCCAGTACCGTTATAACCAATTAAACCAACACGGTCGCCTGGTTGAATATGCCAGGTAGCATCTTCCACTATTACACGGGCTCCAAATTCAAACGTAACATTTTGTAATCCTATCAGCATCTCTTAACAAGGTTTTAAGGCGGCAAAGGTAATTGCAAACTGCTGCCAAAGCAATTTGCTTTAGTTTTGTGGTACAATTTTTTTTATGAAAAGCCTAATTGGACTATTTATAATGCTGATTTTAGTGTCTTGTAATAGTCAAAATAATAAAATTGCACCTGAAACTCGTCCAAAACAACTTGCTTTGGCCAAATCTGAAAATTCTCCGGCTTTTAATATTTCTTTTAAAGAGTTGGTAAAAGCCTATTGGAGTTTAAAAGATGGCTTTATCTCTGAAAAGGATAGTGTAATTGCTCAATCTGCTCGTACAATGAAACTTGCAGCAGATAGCCTCAAATTGTACGAATTAAAGGCAGATAGTAGTCTCATTTTTACAGCGAGTACCTATTCGGAAGGCATTTCTTCTGAACTGATTGGCTTATTAGGTGAAAAGCAAATGCTGGATAAAAGAAGATCATTTCAAATGGTGAGTGACCAATTGTACGATCTAATTAGAACTGTTCAATTTGATCAAATCCTATTATTACATGCTTATTGCCCAAATGCTTTTGATGATCAGGGTGCCTATTGGATTTGTGAATCTAATGATTTGAAAAATCCTTATCTGACAAATACTTCGACAAACTGTTGTGAAATAAAGGATACCATTCATATCGGGTCAATTCACTAAGCGATTTATAATAGAGAACATTGTACCACATCTTTTGTTTGAAGTATATGCTAATGAAGCAGGTCTATATTTTTGTTGTTTTTTATTTTCTAATTATTGTAGCATCTGCTCAAGAGAAGTTTACACTAAATGGATATATTAAAGATTCACTAACTGGTGAAACTTTAATTGGCGCGAATTTATCCATCCGTTCTGAGGGAAAGGGTGTTATTGCCAATCAATATGGTTTCTACTCCATCACTTTAAAAAAAGGGAATTATAAGGCACTGATATCTTTTGTAGGTTTTCAGAGCAAGGAATTAGAATTTCAATTAAATAGCAATCTTCAAAATAATATTTTATTAGCAGCGAGTACCATTGCTATAAATAATGTGACAGTAGTATCTCGAAAAAGAGATAATAATATCAAGACTGCGCAAATGGGAAAGATGGAGTTGAACATTAATACAGCTAAGGCAATTCCTGCTTTTATGGGCGAAGTGGATATCATGAAAACACTTCAATTGATGCCGGGGGTTCGAAATGCAGGTGAAGGTAATGCTGGTTTTTATGTGCGAGGAGGAGGTGCTGATCAAAATTTAATTCTTTTAGATGACGCAGTTGTATATAATACTGGTCACTTATTTGGTTTCTTTTCAATATTTAATAGTGATGCCATAAAAAATGTAACACTCATCAAGGGAGGTATGCCAGCACAATATGGTGGAAGGTTATCCTCAGTGGTTGATGTAGCCATGAAGGAAGGAAACAGCAATAAAACTCAAGTTGATCTAGGTATTGGATTGATCGCATCAAGATTTTCGATACAAGGACCTTTGAAAAAAAATAAAGCATCTTATATGATCTCTGCAAGGAGAACTTATGCAGATGCACTTGCAAAACCTTTTATAAAAAAATCAAGTGATTATTATGGGTCTGGCTATTATTTTTATGATTTAAATGCCAAAATGAATTATGAATTTTCCGAAAAAGATCATTTGTATTTGAGTGGATATTTTGGGAGAGATAAGTTTAATTTCAATAATTTAAAACGTTCTTTTAAAACCGAAATTCCATGGGGTAATTCAACAGCAACACTAAGATGGAATCATGTATTCAACAAAAAATTATTTTCAAACACAACACTGGTCTATAATGATTATCAATTTGCATTGAAAGGGCAACAGAATGATTTTAATATCAATTTATCCTCCGGCATTCGGGATCTTAATGGCAAAACTGATTTTGATTATTATCTTTCTCCCGAACACAAAATTAAATTTGGTGTACAATATACGTTCCACACTTTTCTTCCAAATATTTTGAGTGGAAATCAGGATAGTGTGGTGTTTACACCACAGAATGCCACAAAAAAATATGCAAACGAATATGCTGCTTATATTCAGGATGACTGGGAAATAAATTCAAAATTAAAATTGAATATTGGCTTGCGATATAGTAGGTTTCAACAAGTTGGTAGGTATACCAAATATATCAGAGATGCTAATGGCAATAAAATTGATAGCATTGTTTATAGTAAGGGACAATCTGTACAAGTATATGGTGGTTTTGAACCACGTGCCACATTACGTTATGAATTAAATGAAACGAGTTCTTTTAAAGCAGCAATAACCCATAACCTACAATATATTCATTTGGTTACCAATGCTGGAACTACTTTGCCAACTGATTTGTGGGTGCCCAGCACTTCCATCGTTCAACCACAAGTGAGTTGGCAATATGCTGTTGGATATTTCAAGAATTTTAAAGAAGGCATGTTTGAAACCTCATTAGAAGCATATTATAAAACGATGGATCATCAAATTGAATATAGAGAAGGCTATACACCTTCTTTAAAAGATCCAGAAGAAGAATTTGTTTTTGGCAAGGGGTGGAGTTATGGAACCGAGCTTTTTGTAAATAAAGTAAAAGGACGTTTAACAGGATGGGTTGGGTATACCTTAAGTTGGACCATGCGCAGATTCAAGGATTTAAATAATGGAATGGCTTATCCAAGCAGAAATGACAGAAGGCATGATTTATCCATTGTAGCAAACTATGAATTGAATAAGAAATGGAAATTAGGTACTGTATTTGTGTATGGTACAGGAGCGCCAATCTCAGTACCTGAAAGATTTTATTTTGTAGGAGGTACGCTTACTCAAGAGTTCAGCAAAATTAATGCATATAGGATGGCGTCTTATCATCGTTTGGATTTTGCAGCTACTTATACACCTACTCATAAAGCGAATTCAAAATATACCAGTAATTGGGTCTTTAGCATTTATAATGTGTATAGTAGATTGAATCCTTATTTTATTTATTATGATCAAACAGGATCTGCAGCAACAGGAGATCTAAAAGTAACGGCTAAACAGGTTTCACTATTTCCAATAATTCCATCAGTTACCTGGAATTGTAAGTTTTAAGATTAGTCTTTGGGTTTGTATTCAATAATTACTTTGGCATTTTTTTCTTCAGTAGAAGTTAAGAAAACTTCATACCTTTTTTTGCCAGCTGTAATTACCATTAATGCGGTATTAGGAGGAATCTCTCCCATATTCTCAGCAACCATAATGAATTCATGTCGTGGATCTTCTTTCGACATTTTTATTTTAAGTGTGATCGGGGTATAACTCAATCCCCCATTTTTTACCACCTGTACATTATTATGAAAAACTGAAATGGAATCATGATCAATAGTGCCATTATCATATAAATCGATTTGTATTGCACTTTCATCGGTTTGAATGGTTCTTACTAAACTATTTTCTCTTTCTATTAAAACCTTTGGAATGATAGTTGTTTTCGTAACCCCCAATTCTTTTGTTTTATTTATAATGGTATCAGTCTTCCTAGGCTCTGCAATTACAGAACTTTTATTTGGTGGAATTGAAACCAAAGAGTTAGGTGGCGTTATTAAGTTGTTTTCAGCACCTGGTTTTATTTTTAGTTTGATTGATGGTTTAATTGGGGAAGGTGATGTTGGAATCTTTAATTTTAAAGTATGGCTACTATCTAAAGTTTTCTTTTTCAATAAAAACTCTTCAGGTTGAAAATCAGATTTGGCAACCTTTTCCAAATAAACTTTCCCTGAACCACAATCGCCTTTATCCTTCAAATTAATAGAAATAAAACTTCCTTGAAGCACTTCTATCTTTCCTATTTTAGAATAATCGAGATAACTTGTCATTAAACAAGGTTGACTTTTATCTCCAATTTCCAATTCAATTAATCCGGTTTCTTTGATAATTAAAGTTTTTGAAACGGGAGTATAAATACCTTGAATATTGGCTTTCCCATAAAATATGGTACTCTTATAAGAATAGGTAATTCCTTTAACCGACTTGTCATCTTTTTCATCAATTTGTACTTCGTATTTGTACATTTCCTCACGAACGCCATCCCGATAAAGTCCGTTTGCTGAACTGAAATACCCTCTCCAAATTCCAGTTATATTCTGGGACCTAGCTGAAAATGAAAACAATAAAAGAGTGAATAGGGTAAAAATCAATCTCATTACACAAATCTACAATGTCAACTTACTAAAGAAGCGTTAAAGCTTTTGATTTTATAAATTGGAGGATGGGCACAAGTCTGAATGCAATTTTGTACTTTTGCATCTCGAATTTAATAAAGATTTGATTTAAAGTATATGATACAGATTCGTTTCCCGGATGGCGCAGTGAGAGAATACCAAGATGGAAGTTCTTCGATGGATATCGCCAAATCAATTAGTGAAGGTCTTGCTAGAAAAGTTTTGGCCGCTAAAGTAAATGGTCAGGTTTGGGATGCAGCACGTGCTATCACGGATGATGCTACATTGCAATTAATCACTTGGGATGATGCAGAGGGTAAGAATACATTCTGGCATTCTTCAGCACACTTGATGGCAGAAGCAGTGGAAGCCCTTTATCCTGGCGTGAAATTTTGGGTTGGACCCGCTTTAGATCGTGGATTTTATTATGATATGGATTTAGGTGGTCGTCAAATGACGGATGAAGACCTGATTCAGATTGAAAAGAAAATGAATGAGCTTGCTAAACAGAACAATCCTTATATCCGTAAAGGGATTTCTAAAGGTGATGCTATCCAATATTTTGAAGAAAAAGGAGATGAGTATAAGCTGGACCTATTGCAGGGTTTAAATGATGGAGACATCAGCTTTTATACGCAGGGAGCTTTTACCGACTTATGTCGCGGACCACATATACCTGCCACCGGTTCAATCAAAGCCATTAAATTAACCAGCATTTCTGGAGCTTATTGGAAGGGCGATGAGAAGAATAAAATGTTGACTCGTGTTTATGGTATCACTTTTCCGAATAAGCAAGAATTAGATGCTTATTTATTGATGCTGGAAGAAGCCAAGAAAAGAGACCATCGCAAATTGGGTAAAGAGCTTAGTATTTATACCATGGATGATGATATTGGTCAGGGCCTTGTTTTATGGATGCCCAATGGTACCATCATTATTGAAGAATTAGAAAAGCTTGCTAAGGAAACCGAAGAGGCTGCAGATTATAAGCGTGTTGTAACGCCACATATTGCTAAAGAGAGTTTGTATATCACAAGTGGACACTTGCCTTATTACCAAGATAGTATGTATCCCCCCATGGAATTGGATGGCACCAAATACTATTTGAAGGCAATGAACTGTCCGCATCATCATAAAATATTTTCAGCTGAATTGCGCAGCTACAAGGATTTACCATTGCGTTTAGCTGAGTATGGTACATGTTACAGATATGAGCAAAGCGGTGAGTTATTTGGATTAATGCGTGTGCGTTGTTTACACATGAATGATGCGCATATCTATTGTTCAAAAGAAGATTTTGCACAGGAGTTTCGTGCGGTAAATGAAATGTATTTAAAGTATTTCAAGATTTTTGGAATTGATAAATACGTGATGCGACTTAGTTTACATGATCCGGCTAAATTGGGTAAAAAATATATTGATGAGCCTGAATTGTGGTTAGAAACCGAAGAAATGGTTCGCCAGGTATTAATTGAATCAGGTACACCATTTGTGGAAGTAGCTGATGAAGGAGCATTTTATGGTCCAAAAATTGACGTTCAAATATGGAGTACCATTGGCCGTGAATTTACTTTAGCAACCAATCAGGTCGATTTTGCACAGGGCCGTCGCTTTAAATTAGAATTCACTAATAAAGACAATTCACCTGAAACTCCATTGATTATTCATAGGGCACCACTGGGAACCCATGAACGTTTTATTGGGTTCTTATTAGAGCATTATGCTGGTAAATTCCCAGTATGGTTGGCTCCTTTACAGGTTAAGATTTTGCCTATTAGCGATAAGTTTATCGACTATGCCAAAGAAGTGAAAGCTAAGCTACGTAAGGCTGGTGTTAGAGTGGAGATCGATGATAGGAGTGAAAAGATCGGAAAGAAAATTAGAGATACAGAATTGATGCGTGTTCCATATATGCTGGTAATAGGCGAGAAGGAAGTATCAGAAAACATGTTATCTGTACGTAGACAAGGGAAGGGAGATACGGGTAGTCAATCAGTTGATGCATTTATAGATTTGGTGGTGGATGAAATAGAAAATCGCAAATCGGTTGAATAGTCAGCTTTATTGCTATCTTTACAATGAAATAAATTATTAAATAAACAAGTTTTAATGGCATTACCACCAAGAGGGGGAGGAAGATTTAACCCAAGGTTTAACAGGCAGCCGGAGCCTGAACATCGTATCAACGAAAGAATTAGAGCCTTACAGGTTCGTTTAGTAGGCGACAATGTTACTGTAGGCGTTGTTGCTACATCTGACGCATTGAAAATTGCCCAAGAACAGGAATTAGACCTGGTGGAGATTTCTCCAACAGCAGATCCCCCAGTTTGTAAAGTAATCGACTATAAAAAATTCCTATACGAGAAGAAGAAGAAGGAAAAGGAAATGAAAGCCAATTCCAAGCAAAGCGAAGTGAAAGAAATTCGTTTTACGCCTGGAACTGATGAACATGATTTCAATTTCAAAGCTAAGCACGCAGAGAATTTCTTAAAGGATGGTAATAAAGTAAAAGCATATGTTCAATTTAAAGGACGTGCTATTATGTTCCAGGATCGCGGACAATTACTATTATTAAAATTCGCAGAAAGATTAGCAGAAGCTGGTACTTTAGAGAGTATGCCTAAGCTCGAAGGAAAAAGAATGTTTGCCATCTTTACACCGAAAACAGGAAAAAAGAAAGGATAAAAGGTATTTTTTGTTTTAGGAAACAGCGACTCAGGTTGCTGTTTTTTAGTTTAAGGCTAGGGAAGTTAAAATTTAAAATGCAAAAGTAAAAGTTTAAAATATACATATTATGATGAAAATAAGTAGTTTATGAATATATCTATACTTTTTAGTATTGTAACATATTAATAATTTGCAATAATATCAAGTGCATTTCTTTTTGAACTTTGACTTTTGAATTTTAACTTTTTCTCCCTACATTTGCAATCCGAAAATTTCGGACTATTTCCCATATGGCTCAACAAGTTTCCGACCTGTGTCGGAACGCCAGCAGGGTGTAATCTTAATTGATTATTTAACATGCCAAAGGTAAAAACCAACAGCAGCGCAAAGAAGCGTTTTAAGTTGACTGGTACTGGAGAGATCACTTTCCAAAAAGCTTTCAAACGTCACATCTTGACTAAGAAGTCTAAAAAACGTAAAAGAGCTATGCGTCAAAAAGGTGTTGTAGACACTACAAACAAACGCTCAGTTCTTCGTTTATTACGTTTAAGAGGGTAGTCATCTGCCTTTTCAGTTACCAATCATTTTAAAACATCAGTCGTGGAAATCAAATACCACAACTTCTAAAAAATTAAACTATGCCACGTTCAAAAAATGCAGTTGCATCCAGGGCTAGAAGAAAAAAAATTCTTGATCAAGCTAAAGGATTTTATGGTAAACGTAAAAACGTTTATACCGTAGCCAAAAATATTGTTGAAAAAGGTTTGACTTATAGTTATGTAGGTCGTAAATTAAAAAAGCGTGAATACCGTCAGTTATGGATTGCGCGTATTAATGCAGCTGTTAGAGAAGAGGGTATGACTTATAGCCAATTCATTAACAAGTTGAATATTAAAGGAATTGAATTGAATCGTAAGGTTCTTGCAGATTTAGCAATGAATGAGCCAGAGAGCTTTAAAGCATTGATTAATCAAGTAAAATAGTTCTCAATTTAAGTTCAGAAACCGGAAGGAAAAACCTTCCGGTTTTTTTTATGCAAAGAAGCTAGTAAACTGTTACTTTTGCGGTGCAAAAAATTGTTTTGCTCACAGTCTAATTTTAACTCGAATAATGAACAACACCTACACTTCGCTTGTGAACCAAACCTTCCATTTTCCTCAGGAGGGATTTGATCAAAATGATGATGGGTATTTAGAGTTTAATGGTCTTGACCTGATCTCTCTGATTAATAAACACGGCACTCCTTTAAAGTTGACCTATCTGCCCAAAATCGGGATGCAGATCAATAAAGCTAAAGGCTTGTTCGAAAAGGCTTTCAAAAAACATAAATATGAAGGGCAGTATTTTTACTGTTATTGTACTAAGAGTTCACACTTTTCATTTATTGTAGAAGAAGCATTAAAACATGGTATTCATCTTGAGACATCTTATGCGTATGATATTGATATTATCAATCGATTATATGAGCGAAGAAAAATTAACAAGGATGTTTATATTATTTGCAATGGGTACAAACAAAAAATGTACACTTCCAGGATCGCTAAGTTGATCAATAATGGATTTAAAAATGTAATTCCAATTTTAGATAATAAAGAAGAATTACTGGCCTATCGCAAGTCTGTAAAAAAGCCATTCCGTTTAGGTATTAGGGTTGCTGCAGAAGAAGAACCCAATTTCCCTTTCTACACTTCTAGACTTGGAATTCGTGCCAAAGATATTTTAGAATTTTATGTTGATGAGATAGAAGGAAATGAGGATAAATTTCAGTTGAAAATGTTGCATATCTTTTTAAATAAAGGTGTGAAGGATGATATTTACTATTGGTCTGAGTTGAATAAGATCATCAACCTGTATTGCCAGTTAAAAAAAATCTGTCCTGAATTAGATTCAATTAATATTGGGGGAGGATTCCCTATTAAACATTCTCTTGGTTTTGAATACGATTATCAGTTCATGATCAATGAAATTGTTGGAAATATTAAGAAGGCTTGCAATAAAGCAAAAGTGCCGATGCCAAATATCTATACCGAATTCGGAAGCTTTACGGTAGGAGAGAGTATGGCTCATATTTATAGTGTACTCGGGCAAAAAATTCAGAACGACCGTGAGTGTTGGTATATGATTGACTCTTCATTCATTACAACTTTACCAGATACCTGGGGTATTGGTGAAAAATTCTTGATGTTGCCGATTAATAAATGGGATAACGAATATCATCGAGTAGTACTCGGAGGTATTACTTGTGATAGCCATGATTATTATGATTCGGAGGAACATATTAATGAAGTGTTCCTGCCTAAATTAGCTTCTCCAAATAAGAAGGAAGAAGAATCAAATAAAGAGCCTTTGTATGTTGGTTTCTTTCACACTGGTGCCTATCAGGATTCGATCAGTGGTTATGGTGGAATTAAGCACTGCATGGTGCCATCACCTAAACACGTGATTGTAGAATATGATAATAATGGAAAGTTGATTGATTGGGTTTATGCGAAAGAGCAAACCTCTGCTAGTATGTTGAAAATATTGGGATACGTTAGATAAGGTTCAAATTACAATATGCAAATCCGTTCGAAAGAGCGGATTTTTTTTTGCTTAATTCTGTAATTCTAGCATGCACTGTTTTAATTCGTTCAGATAATTTCCATACAATTTCTTCAGGTACCATTTTGTAAAATGGTACATGCCATAGATTCCTAAACCTGTGAAAACGATTGTGGCAGAAATAAATACTAGAAATTGAGTCCCATTCATTTTCGTCCCTAAATCATAGCCGCTTTTATAGAATTTCATCAATTTATCAGAATGAGCATCTGAATATCCTAAATAGCCCGAAAAAATAATACAGATAGGTATTAATGCCATTGTAAACTGCAAATACCTTTTTATAAATTCTTCAATTAAATGAATATAAGAATTGAGATTTGATTTAATTGGTTGATCTGCAGTTTTGATTCTATTTGTTCTTACTAAAAGATAAATTAAAAAGAAAAGGAACAGATACATGACTACACTAAAAACGCCAAAGTATATCCTTAGTGACTGCAGGTTTGCATCAAATGCTGCATAAACAAATCCAAAGTTTAATAAGAAACCAAAAATGATTTCAAACCAAAAGCTTTTCTTAATCTTATCGATAAAAGAGCCTGTCTTCTTTTTGAGTAGCTGTTCAATATCTGCATCAGACCGATTGATATGGTCTGATGCCAGTTTTGTGTTGAGCTCATTTTTAAATTGATCTAAATCCATAACAATATTTTAAACTTGGTCCATATACTTTTGAGATTGTTCTTTCAATTTTGTTTTGATCCGATTCATTTTTACTGCCACATTATTCGCAGTAATTCCCATCATCTCTCCAATTTCTTGATAAGCATAATCTTCCAGATAAAGCATCACAATGGCTTTGTCGATTTTTGATAAATCTCCAATCGCATTATACATGGCTTTAAGTTGTGCTTCAATCGGGTCTGGTCCATCCTGACTTACCATTTCAGGAAGTTCATCAGTAGAATAAATAGAAGGGCTCCTTTTTTCTTTTCTATAAAAAGTGATAGAAGTATTTAAAGCAATTCTATAGAGCCAAGTAGAAAATTTTGCATCACCTCTGAATGAATGATATGCCTTCCATGCCTGTAAAGTAATTTCCTGAAATAAGTCTTCCCGGTCTTTGTATTGATCCATATACAGATTACACACTTTGTGAACAATGTTCTGGTGTGTCTTGAGTAATGAAACAAATTCTTGCTGGGCCATTAGAACAAATTAATACTTTATAGGGTTAACCGAATAACCTGCTGCTTTAAGCAATGCAAGCACGCCGGTTTTGCCACCAAGATGTGCAGCTCCTACGGCAATAAAACTTGCTTTTGAAAGCATGATTTTTTTTAGTTTGGGGATCCAATTCTTATTTCTATTTACAAGTAATACTTCTTCATTCATCCCATCTGTTCCTTGCTTCTGCACATAATCATATAGTAGCTCTGCATCGTTTTTGTGGTAGACTTCAATCATTTCTTTCATCATATTTTTCGTACTATCAAAATTGAGTACCATTTTTTGTAGTGAAATGATTTGAGAATCCAAAGGCTGAGCATCGATCGCATTCATTTGTTCATCTATTGTTTCTAAGCCTAAAATTTCTTTTCCGTGCTTCTTTGCAATCTGCATCAGTTCTGTTTCTGGTTGTACAACACTTATACAGGGAATTGCTTTGAGGGTTAATAGGCTTAAATGGAAAAAAGGTTTGTAATGATTTAAAAGTGAAGCTGGCATTCCTGTGATCTTTTTAAATGCTTCGTCAAATACTTTAAAACTGCTACTATCCATCATTGATTCAATTGTTCTGTCTTTCATCATGATTTTTTGCATCAAAGTAGCTTGCATAGTGGGGTCGTCCATATTTAATTCTCCATAGAACTGATCTGTTGACAGGATTTTTGTTTCAATAGAAGTACTGACGCTAAACTGGTCTTTGCACATAATATGGAATGTTCCAAAAATATAGGAGGAGCTCTTTAATCCATTCCCGCTTATTTCAAAAAGCAAAGATCCCTTTGTAACAGTTTGGGTTTGACCAATTGTATAAATTAGAAAGGAGAGTAATAGTAATAGGAATCTCTTCATAAATCCAGTTTGCATCAAATTAGTAGATAACTTTTTAAATATATTACAAAGTCTCAAAAAAAAATACCCCCATGTAAAAACATAGGGGTAGCCAAAACCTACTAACTAACTACTCTTATAAAATCGTAATCTCTTTTGGAGCTTGTGTTACTTGTTCTTTTTTAGGTAAAAACAATTTCAATATTCCATTTTCGTATTTTGCCTGAATGGCATCTGCTTGAATTTTTTCATCCAAACTAAAGCTGCGTTTGAAACTATTTAAAGTGAATTCCTTGCGAATAGTTTTGTAATCCTTATTCTCTTCTGTTTCTTTCTTTTCAAAACTGATGGTTAATAAGTCTTTCTCAATATTCACTTTGAAATCTTCTTTGTTACGTCCTGCGGCAATTAATTCCAGATGAAAGCCTTCAGTTGTTTCATGAATATTTACTTTTGGATTTCCAACCTGGTTGGAAAAATCTCCTCCCCAATTTGAAGGGAAATTGGTAAATAATTCATCAAAAAGATTGCTTACATGTGCTGGGTGTTTTACGAATGTCATAGTATTAAATTTTTGAGTTTTAAATTTCTAATAAGCTCGCAAAGTCTATACCATTAGAAAAATACCTGATTTTTGCTGTCAGCTAGGCTGTAATAATAAATTAATGATGCCAATATGACATTCCTTGAATTTAAAATATGACATAATGGCGACAATTTAAGAGATTGATGTTTATACATTTGTCTTAATTTTGTATTTCATTCAATTAAAACAATCGATATGTATCCAGCAGAAATAGTATTACCAATGAAAGCTGAATTGGTAGACGGAGGGTTTGATGAATTATTAACTTCAGCTGAAGTAGACAGTACTTTAGCAATGAATGGCACTACTTTAGTGGTCATTAATTCTGTATGTGGTTGTGCAGCAGGTACTTGCAGGCCAGGAGTATTAATGGCTGTGGCAAATGCCACTATTCGACCTGATAGATTGGCAACAAGTTTTGCTGGTTTTGATGTAGAAGCGGTGAATCAGGTGCGTAAGCATTTATTGCCTTATCCTCCATCTTCACCTGCCATTGCTTTGTTTAAAAATGGGGAATTAGTGAGTATTGTGGAAAGGCATCAAATAGAAGGTCGTCCGGCACAGGTAATTGCCCAACATCTAATTTCTGTTTTTGATGAGTATTGTAATTAAGATTTAGTATTTTCGCAAGAGATGGGTTAGTAAGTATGGGCCTCACGCAAGTGGGGCCTTACTATTTCGAAGGGTGACACTAACAGCATTTTTTCGATTTTTCTAACTATCATTGTATTTTTAGTCTAAGATTGTATTAACCCTAACTACATCACATTCATGTATCCTAACCTCTATTACGCTTTTAAAGATTTGTTTGGTATTGAGCTTTCAGGATTTAAACTCGTTAATACTTTTGGATTCTTTGTAGCCCTTTGTTTTATCGTAAGTGCCTGGGTTTTAACACTTGAATTAAAGAGAAAACAACAACAAGGTTTATTGAATTTTACGGAAGAAAAAATTGTGATTGGAGCATCAGCTTCTTTTCCAGATCTATTGATTAATTTTTTACTTGGGTTTATTTTCGGGTATAAAATTATTGGGGCATTTACAATTGCAGATGCACTAAATGATCCACAAAGGTATATACTCTCATCCCGTGGAAATTTATGGATAGGTTTAATAATGGGATTATTTTTTGGAGGATTGAAGTGGTACGAAAAATATAAACAGAAACTAGCAAATCCTGAAGAACGAACAGTTAGAATCTGGCCACAAGATCGTGTAAGTGATATTCTTATTTATGCCGCAGGATTTGGTTTCCTAGGCGCTAAAATTTTTCATAATCTGGAGAACTGGGGAGATTTTATTAAAGATCCTGTCGGTGCTTTAATATCTTTTAGTGGATTAACTTTTTATGGTGGGTTGATTTGTGCTGGGGCTGCAATTATGTTGTATGCTCGCAAAATTAAATTACCCATTGTACATTTAGTTGATTCCTTTGCACCCGTATTAATGCTTGGTTATGCAATAGGAAGAATTGGCTGTCAGGTAAGTGGAGATGGTGATTGGGGGATTGTAAATAATACTAAAAACCCAATAAGATGGATGCCCGATTGGCTTTGGTCGTACCAATATCCACATAATGTAATTGGAGAAGGGGTGCCCATTCCTGGATGCTCGGGTCCTTACTGTAATCAACTAATTCAGTCGGTTTATCCTTCTGCACTTTATGAAGTTATTATGTGTTTCATCGTATTTTTTATATTATGGTCGCTTCGCAAAAAAATAAAAATACCTGGAAGACTTTTTGGAATTTATTTAATATTTAATGGTCTTGAAAGATTTGCTATTGAAAGTATTAGAGTAAATACACATTACGAATCACTTCCATTTAAGCCAACTCAAGCGCAGATTATTTCTATCATATTATTCATAGCCGGTATTGTTCTTTTTGTTCAATCAAAAAAATGGGTTGAAAAAAACAAACCATCAGAGCTTGTTGATTGAAGAAAAAAGTAATTCAGCGATGGATTTGATTAAATGCAATTATCTTTATTAAAACTAATTTTATGCCTTCATTTGATATTTCTTCAAAGGTCGATTTGCAAACTTTGGACAATGCAATTAATACAGTTAACAAAGAAATCAGTACTCGTTTTGATTTCAAAAATTCACCTGTTAAAATTGATCTGAATAAAAAAGACTTTGTACTTCATTTAGAAGTTGAAAGTGATATGAAAATGAAACAGGTGATTGATGTGATTATTAGCAGAGCCATGAAGCAGGGAATTGAAGCTAGTGCTTTTAATTTCGAAAAAGATGCTTATCCAAGTGGTAAAGTGGTAAAGAAAGAAGTGCCTGTTCAAAATGGTTTAAAACAAGATGATAGCAAAAAAGTAGTGAAGCTGATAAAAGATAGCGGATTAAAGGTGCAAGTGGCTATTATGGATGATATTGTTCGTGTTACAGGAAAAAAAATTGATGATTTACAAGATGTTATAGCACTTTGTAGAAATTCAAGTCTAGGTTTGCCTTTGCAATTTATTAATATGAAAAGCTAGAATCTGACCCGGCTAACAGGAAATTCAAATTTCATTTGGATTAAAACCCTTATTTTCTTACTTTTGCCATCCTAAAAATAACAATACGGCAAAATCCGTATTACCTAAAATCAAATTATATGAAGCAAGGTATCCATCCAGAAAGTTATCGTTTCGTTGTTTTCAAAGACATGAGTAACGGTGAATCATTTTTAAGTAAGTCTACAACTAACACCAAAGAAACTGTTTTGTGGGAAGACGGTAAAGAATATCCATTGATAAAATTGGAGATTTCTAATACTTCACATCCATTCTATACTGGTAAAAATATGTTGGTAGATACTGCAGGTCGTATCGATAAGTTTAAAAAGCGTTACGCGAAAAAAGACTAATCTTTTTGACAAAATATTCAAAATCCCGTTCCGATTATATCTGGACGGGATTTTTATTGCAATCACTCTAGTAACTTTACCAAATAAACTAAGCGCATGAAACTTGATATTTTAGCAATAGGGGTTCATCCGGATGATGTTGAACTGGGTTGTGCCGGCACATTAATATCGGCAATGGCAGAGGGCAAAAAAGTGGGTATTGTGGATCTTACCAGAGGAGAACTCGGAACACGTGGAAATGCAGAAACCAGAAAAGTAGAAGCAAGAAATGCCGCTAATATTTTGGGTATTGAGATTCGAGAAAACCTGGGAATGGCCGATGGCTTTTTTCAAAATGATGAACAACATCAACGATTATTAATTCAAGCGATAAGAAAATATCAACCAACCATTATCTTAGCAAATGCCCCAGAAGATCGTCATCCAGATCATGGGAGAAGTTCTAAAATGGTTTCTGATGCTGCGTTTCTTTCTGGCCTTAGAAAAATCTGTACACAATTAGATGGAAATGAGCAAAAAGAATGGCGTCCGGCATATGTTTTTCATTATATACAGGATCGTTTTTTGCAACCAAGTTTTGTAGTTGACATTTCCGCTTATATGGATAAAAAGATTGAGTCTGTTTTGGCATATAGCACGCAGTTTTTTAATCCAGATCTAAATGAACCTCAGACATATATTTCTTCCCCCCAGTTTTTAGATACGGTTAAAGGAAGAGCAATGATGTTAGGAAAAAGGATTGGAGTTGAATATGCGGAAGGCTATATTTCAGAAAAAATGATTGGTATCAGCAGTTTTGATAGCTTGATACAACATACAACATAAATGAATATTAATTTTAAAAGCATTGATTATGTCGGTAGTTCCAGTTGGTCTTGTTCAGATGACCTGTTCTGCATCTAAAGAAGAGAATCTAGCAAAAGCAATTTCTAAAATTAGGGAAGCAGCTGCTAAAGGTGCAAAGATTATATGCCTGCAAGAATTATTTACTTCCCTTTATTTCTGTGATGTTGAAGATTATGAAAATTTTCTTTTAGCAGAAGTTATTCCTGGGCCATCAACTGAAAGTTTAAGTTCTGTAGCTTCTGAATTAGGTGTTGTTGTAATTGCTTCTTTATTTGAAAAACGAACCAAAGGAATTTATCATAATACAACCGCGGTACTAGACGCTGATGGCCAGTATTTAGGAAAGTACCGTAAAATGCATATCCCTGATGATCCTGCCTTTTATGAAAAATTTTATTTTACGCCAGGTGATCTTGGATATAAAGTTTTCAAAACCAAATTTGCTACAATTGGTATCTTAATTTGCTGGGATCAATGGTATCCAGAAGCATCAAGAATAACGGCATTGATGGGTGCAGAAATATTATTCTATCCAACAGCAATTGGCTGGTCAACCCTTCAAGACGAAGCCACCAATATCGAACAATACAATGCCTGGCAAACAATACAAAGAAGTCATGCAGTTGCAAATGGTGTGCATGTGGTAAGTGTTAACAGGGTGGGATTGGAGCAAGGTGGTGCTATGAAATTCTGGGGTGGATCATTTGTAAGTAATCCATTTGGAACTTTACTCTATAAAGCATCACATGATGAAGAAGAAATTGCTGTAATAAATATTGATACTAAACTCACTGATTATTTTCGAACTCATTGGCCGTTTATGCGGGATAGGAGAATAGATTCTTATCAGCCTATTACTAAAAGATTTATTGACGAAGATTAATCGCATTCATAAACGATTTCATACAGTATTATGTCATTCAACCATCATTCTATTTTAACACCTGATGCTTTAGGATATAAGTTCCCAGCCGAGTTCGCAGAACATGAAGCAACTTGGCTTTCATGGCCTCATAAAGAGGCAAGTTGGCCAGGTAAAATCGATACTATTTTTCCGAATTATGCTTTGTTTATTAAATATCTGGCGTTTGGTGAAAAAGTGAGAATTAATATTTCGACTGAATCAATGAAGACATTTGCATTAATGCATCTTGAAAAAGTTGGAGCCAACCTTTCACAAATTGAATTCTTTATGCATCCCACCAATGATGCCTGGTGCAGAGACCATGGTCCGGCATTTTTGATTAACCCTGATGCTGATAATAAGAAAGTTATTGTTGATTGGAATTATAATGCATGGGGTAATAAATATCCTCCTTTCGATTTAGATGATGTAATACCTACCTTAATAGGAAAGCATTTTAATATTCCAGTGTATAATCCTGGGATAGTTATGGAAGGTGGTTCTGTTGATTTTAATGGAAACGGAACATTAATTACTTCTACCTGTTGTCTTTTAAATGAAAATCGTAATCCGCATTTGAACCAAAAAGAAATTGAAAACTATTTGTATAATTTTTATGGAGTAGATCAAATTTTATGGATAGCTGATGGTATTATTGGGGATGATACAGATGGACATATTGACGACACTGTAAGGTTTGTAAATTCAGATACAGTAATCACAGTTATTGAATCGAATAAGCAAGATGAAAACTATGAACTGCTTCAAACAAATTTGAAACAGTTAAAGGAGATGCGATTATTAAATGATAAGCAATTAAATATCGTAGAACTCCCAATGCCAGATGCCGTAATCTATGAAAATCAACGACTGCCAGCATCGTATGCGAATTTTTATATTAGTAATAAACACGTGATCGTTCCTACATTTCGTTCCAAAAAAGATGATCAAGCCCTACAAATCATTGCAGATTGTTTTCCAACACGAGAAACGGTAGGAATAGATTCATCAGATATCATCTGGGGCTTAGGAAGCTTTCATTGCCTAAGTCAGCAAGAACCTTCAGTTTAATCCGCGTAAATCCGTTTTATCTGTGTCATCCGCGTGCCATAATCATCCTACAAATATTGGTTAATTTCCAATAGCATTGTTTTGTCTCGGTATCAGTAATAATTCTTTTTGTCTTCCCCCGATAAACCGAAACTTCTTTTCAGAATAAAATCCATCTTCTTCCAGCATCATTCGAATTGATTTTTTCCATTCAGGAATTTCAGTAGCTGCATTTAATTCTATTGAATACGCCGTATTATAATGCATTGGAAAATCACCAGAACCGGGCACACCATTTTGTTGATCCCACATGCCAATTGTTGGTCCTGCCGCGTGACCATGATATCCAATTGGGTGAGTATAAATACTGGCAATGATTCCTTCCTGTTTTGCTTGTGATAAAGCAGCTGAAAGAATTTCATTACCAGTTTTGTTAATTGAAAATTTACTTGTAAGAATATCCTGTAATCGGTTCCCGTTTGCAAATGCCTTCTGAAGTACTGTTGGAGCAGCTGTTTCACCAGGCAGTAACAAATAAGCGTGCTCTTGTACATCAGTATTCAAGCGTAAGTAACTGATGCCAATATCAACGTGCAATAAATCCCCTGGCTGAATAACTTCTTTATCTTTATTGGTAAAAGCAGCTAAGTGATCAAAACTTGATTCATCATTTCTTTGAATTTCTACGGAAGGATGAAACCAAGTATCAAGACCCAAATCGCGAATTTTTTGTCTGAACCACCATACTAAATCATCTGTTGTAGTTACTCCGGGCATGATTGTTTTTTCTGAAAAGCCTTCTGCGATGATTTGATGAGTTATCTGAATTAGTTGAGGATATAATTGCATTTCTCTTTCAGTTCTGGTTTCTAACCAACCAATCCCTAATTTCTCTGCACTAACAATTTTTGACTGAAATTTCTGTGGTAGTTTTTGAATAAAGATCTTTTGTTCTGTAAAAGTTAACCCATCAGCATGTGCAAAATCAGTTGAATAGTTCAACGCAATTTTGTTTGGGTTTCTTGTATTGATAATATCAATTAAGGCATCCCATTGATCAGGAAATTTTTTCATGTCCCAAGAAGCCTTTATTTGATTACCTACATTGTATCTAGCAATTGCCAATTGTTCATTTACTTTCTTTGTTGAATCATGATAGAATACTAAAATGGTTCTTCTTCTTGCAGATAACCATTCAGCAGGTAACATGGTTTTTAATATTGGATCTTCATTGTATTCTCTGCTAATGATTATCCACATATCGATATGCTCTCTCTCCATTAATTTGGGAAGAAGATTGGTTAAGCGATCATTTAAAATTTCATTAGTTATAGTAGCCTGATCTCTCAGAGGTAATATCAGTTGTGAAAAACTTTGATTAAGTAGTATCACAAAAACGAAAAAAAATGCTCCTTTTTTAATCATATCAATTGGTATTTCTATTTAGTAATTACTGCTGGCTGGTGGATGATTATAAAAGTAATTAAATCATCTAAAAGAATGTCTGCTCTATTTGCGGCATCTTGAATTTCTTCCCTAGACACATTTGCTGCAAAAGATTTTTCTTTCAGTCTTTTCTTAACTCCTTTAATATCCATCCCTTCATAGCCGTTTGGACGCATTAATGAATAAGCATGTATCAGCCCAGAAAGTTCATCAAATGCGAATAACATTTTATCCATTTTGTTGATAGGATCTACACCAAAATGATTCGGGCCATGTGATGCGATGGCATGCATTACATCCGGGTCTATTTGAAGGCTTTCTAAATGTTCAATAATTTTAATACAATGTAAATCAGGCCACTGATCCCAATCTGCATCATGTAAGAGTCCTGACATTTCCCACATCCACTGACCCTGCGAATCTAAATTTTCCTTATCACTAGCCCATGATTTCATTAAATGTGCAACTTGCAACATGTGTACTTGTAATTTGGGATTCAAAACCCATTCATGAAACAATTGCATAGCAGCTTCTCTAGACAATAAATTCCCCTTATTTGCAGGATTCCCAAATTCGGATCTATTTAATAATAATGACATATTAGCCCATTTATAATTTTTTCAAAAAATGAGGCATGATTTTCATTACTTTAGCCTCTTTCGTTCAATCACTATAAAAGTAACAGAACTATGTTTAAAAAGTTATTTTCATTCACTGCTTTTTTTGCCACAACTTTAATACAGTTGTCTGCACAAACAACTTTACCTAATTCCACCACTGAAGGAAAGTCGAAATATGATCAGCATTTATTGTTTGGTCCATTATTTTATCCTACGGCAGTAAATGAATTCCGTGCAGCTAGCGGAGAACCTGGACATGCTTATTGGCAAAATAGAGCCGACTATAAAATCGTTGCATCTCTTGATGAAGCTAAAAATGAAATTACTGGTTCTGTCATTTTAAGTTATAAAAATAATAGCCCTCAGGAATTACCCTATATCTGGTTACAACTAGATCAGAATTTATATGATTTAAATTCTCGTGGGCAAGCTAAAATGCCAGCTACTGGTCGTAGTCGTTATGGTGATGCAAAAAGTACTTTTAATGGTGGATACAAAATAAAATCGGTACAATTAGTTTCCGCTGGAAGACCATCAGAAAATATCCCTTATGTAATTACCGACACTAGAATGCAGTTAAGATTGGCTAAAGCTTTATCAGCAAGAACTGGTGCTGTTTCTGTAAAGATTGATTATAGTTATGTAATACCAGATTATGGTTCTGATAGAACTGGAATTTTGAAAACCAAGAATGGTAATATCTATGCTGTTGCACAATGGTATCCTCGGGTTTGTGTATTTGATGATTTACAAGGGTGGAATACATTGCCTTATTTAGGTGCCAGTGAATTCTATCTTGAGTATGGTGATTTGGAAGCCACTTTAACTGTTCCAGCATCACATATTGTAGTTGCTTCAGGAGAATTATTAAATGCGCAAGAAGTATTAACACCTTTACAGTTAAAACGATATAATCAAGCAAAGGGTAGTGATGCTACCATAACTATTCGTGGAGAATCAGAAGTTAATGATCCATTATCAAGACCAGCAAAAGCTACTTGTACTTGGAAATTTGCGATTAGTAATGCGCGTGATTTTGCATGGGCTACTTCTAAAAGTTTTATTTGGGATGCGGCAAAAATCAATTTACCTAGTGGGAAAAAATGTTTGGCTACCAGTGTATACCCTGCTGAATCTGCAGGTGTAAAAGGTTGGGGTAGAGCCACTGAATATACTAAAGGAAGTATTGAAAATTATAGTAAGCGTTGGTTTGAATTTCCTTATCCAGTTGCTTCTAACGTAGCAAGTAATGTTGGAGGAATGGAGTATCCAGGAATAGTATTTTGCGGTTCTTCTGCTAAAACAGGAGGCTTATTTGGTGTAACCGATCATGAATTTGGACATACATGGTTTCCTATGATTGTAGGAAGTAACGAACGTAAATATGGTTGGATGGATGAAGGCTTTAATACATTCATTAACACATTAGCAGGGGAAGATTTTAATAAAGGTGAATACAAAGCACCAAAATCAGATTGGCATGAGTATGCAAAATATTTATTTGGTCCAAGAACTGAAGCTATGTTGAATACTCCAGATGTTTTACAAGAAAGAAATATCGGAACAGAATTATATTCAAAACCAGGATATGCGCTAACTCTTTTAAGAGAACAAATTTTAGGTCAGGATCGTTTTGATTATGCTTTTAAAAAATATATCCGCGATTGGAAATTTAAACATCCTTCACCTTTTGATTTCTTTAGAAGTATAGAAAATGGAGCAGGAGAGGACTTGTCATGGTTTTGGAGGGGAATGTTCTTAGAGAATTATAACCTAGACCAAGCTATTTCTAAAGTAGATTATATTAATAATGATGCAAAAAATGGGGCATTGATCACAATTGAAAATTTAGATCAATTAGCCATGCCTGTAATTATTGAATACACCACTAAATCTGGAAAAACAGAAAGAAAAAGTTTGCCTGTTGAAATTTGGCAAAACAATGCAAGTTGGAAAGTAAGATTAAATACCACTGAAGAATTACAAAAAGTAGTGATCGATCCAGATCATTCTTTCCCAGATATGAATTCAGCGAACAATACCTGGAAAGCCAATTAATTTAAAACAAAAGCTACCGAATCTAATATGGTTCGGTAGCTTTTATATTTGAAAGAGAATGAGATATGATGTAAGAACATTTCTTTTAATAATACTTGTGCTAAACATTTTGGGCTGCAATAGAAAGCCCTACGCTAAAACCAATAAGTCGTATCAAAAACAAGCAAAAGCTTTTGCTGAAACCCTGAAGGCAACACCCGAAGAATGGAATTCTGATTCAATTAAACAACCTGCCTATTGGGTTGGAACAACCAATTTCAATTTACGTAAACCAAGTTTTGTTATAATACATCATACTGCACAAAATGCTTGTGAGCAAACATTAAAGACATTTACGATGGTGAAAACACAAGTAAGTGCTCATTATATTATTTGTAAAGATGGAACCGTGCACCATATGTTAAACGATTACTTACGTGCCTGGCATGGGGGTATTGCAAAATGGGGTAGTAATACAGATATTAATTCATCCTCTATTGGAATTGAATTAGATAATAATGGTTTTGAACCTTTCGATAGTTTGCAAATTAATAGTCTGATAAGTTTATTATCCCGACTCAAAAAAATATTTAATATTCCTGCATCCAATTTTATTGGTCATGGAGATATTGCACCTGTTAGAAAGAATGATCCTAATTGGCGTTTCCCCTGGAAAACACTAGCGGATAAAGGCTTTGGAATGTGGTTTGATAATAAATTAGAAGAGGTTCCTTCAAACTTTAATCAGGTTCAAGCTTTACGAATTATTGGCTATGATGTAAAAGATACCAGTGCCGCTATACAATCATTTAAAAGGCATTTTTTGCAAGACAGTACCAAAACAATGAACGAAACAGATCGTGCTGTGCTCTATAATTTGCAACAAAAATATTGGTAGAAGTATTTGATTATATATTTTCTTTAATGGCATTTTTTAGTGCCTGATATACACCGTTTGTCCAACCAAACCCATCCTGTCCTTCATATTCACCACCACCTGCCAATTTACAAAGATCCTCCACATTATATTTTTCCATGAGCTTCCCGGTTTTTGAAAAAACTGTTTCATTGAGTTTTATCCATCTTGCTCCAATCTCATTTGCCAGATGATGATTGCCGTATTTTTTATAACCGATTCTATTTATATAAAAAGCAATAAAAAATGATACAATTGCAATACTTAGATCTTTAAATGCCTCTAAAATGCTAGCAGCAGATTCAGTTACTCCATAATTACTTTGTACCTGTAGTATCACGGTTCCAACAATATTGAGTAATATCGCGAACACAAAATAATTAAGAAATAGAGAAGTTTTAATTTTCCATTTTTGTATATTTTCTCATTTGGCTTGTGATAAATATAAATCACAAAATAATCATCAAATTGCACTCTTTTATTAACTAACAATTGTTAGGGTTTGGCTTTCATTTCATATTTTTGCTATATAAAATCCTACAAAATGCAATTTGATTTGAATGAAGAACAATTAATGATTCAAAAAGCTGCTCGCGATTTTGCTAAATCAGAATGTTTGCCAGGTGTAATTGATCGTGATGAAAAGCAACAATTTCCGAGAGAACAGGTTAAAAAACTGGCGGAACTTGGTTTTATGGGAATGATGGTTAATCCAATCTATGGAGGAAGTGGCATGGATTCGATGAGCTATGTATTGGCAATGGAAGAAATCAGCAAGGTCGATGCAAGTACCAGTGTATGTATGAGCGTTAATAATAGCTTGGTTTGTTGGGGATTGGAAAAATTTGCTAATGAAGCACAAAAACAAAAATATTTGATACCTCTTGCCCAAGGCATCAAAGAGGGTGAATTATATATTGGTGCTTTTTTATTAAGTGAGCCGGAAGCAGGTAGCGATGCTACAAGTCAGCAAACTAAAGCTGATGATATGGGAGACCATTATTTAATTAATGGTACAAAAAATTGGATTACCAATGGTTCTTCCGCATCTGTGTATCTTGTAATTGCACAAACAGATGTAGCAAAGGGCAGTCATGGTATTAATGCTTTCATAGTTGAAAAATCCTCTCCGGGTATTACAGTTGCTGCTAAAGAGAATAAATTAGGAATCCGTGGTAGCGATACGCATACTATTATGTTTACTGATGTTAAAGTGCCGAAAGAAAATAGAATAGGTGAAGATGGTTTTGGGTTCAAATTTGCCATGAAAACCCTTGCTGGTGGGAGAATTGGTATTGCCTCTCAGGCACTTGGAATTGCAAGTGGTGCCTATGAATTAGCATTAGCATATAGTAAACAGCGCAAGGCATTTGGTAAAGAAATCATGCATCATCAGGCAATTCAGTTTAAACTGGCAGATATGGCTACTAGAATTGAAGCCGCAAGATTGTTGTGTTTGAAAGCAGCCTGGGAAAAAGATAATGGAATAGATTATACATTAAGCTCTTCTATGGCGAAAGTTTTTGCAAGTGAGACTGCTATGTGGACTACTACTGAAGCAGTTCAAATTCATGGTGGTTATGGTTTTGTAAAAGAATACCATGTAGAAAGATTGATGCGGGATGCAAAAATTACACAAATCTATGAGGGTACCAGTGAAGTGCAGAGAATTGTAATTAGCAGAAGTATTTTAAAATAATATTTTTAATAAATTAAATGCCCGATGAATTTCATTGGGCATTTTGCTTTTAGATGAAGTATACCAATTAATTTTACCGTCTTGAATAGTTTAAGATATATAAAAGCAGCTTTGATTTGTTACATGGTACTATCTATTGGTAATACTATCAATGCCAATGATTCTACTTTGACACATGTTTTAATGAAGAGATTGGCTGTATTACAATCAAAGAAAGATCAAGTTTTTTCTAAAGGTTCATTCTCCTCTTATCGGGCTTATGCTTTAAACAAGACTATTGAAAAAGCGGATGAAAATGCCTTTTTTACTGGATTAATTTGTTTTACTTTAAGAAATTTATTGAACGATTTAAACCAAGCAGATAAAAAAGTTGCTTCATCAATCATTGAAAATTCTCTCCCATATTTTGATAATTTTAAAAATAGAAAAGGAAGGAATACGTATAATTTTTGGACTACTAATCCCCCTAAAATATTTCCGAATAGTGGATGGTTAAATGTATTTGATCATAGTCAGTCATTACCAGATGATTTTGATGATACTGCTATTTTATTATTGGCAATTAATGCTTCTGATTCAATCGCTTCTGAAGTTCATCTATTCATGCAAGGTTTCGCAAATGGTAGAGGAAAGGGAATTAAAAATACATTCGATGCATATAAAAATATACCGGCTTATTCTACTTGGTTTGGTAAGAAGATGCCAGTAGATTTTGATGTATCAGTTTTAGCTAATGTATTATATTTCGTTCAACACTATCAATTAAACTGGACATCTGCAGATTCTGCAAGTTTGCAATTGATTTTAAAAGTGATTGAAGACAAAAAATATATAGATGCCCCATCTAATGTTTCTCCACATTATAATCGCAGCTCAGTTATTTTGTATCATCTTTCCAGACTCATGAGTATTCAATCTATTGCGGCATTAGAAATTCATAAAGCTGAATTAATAGAAGTTTCCAAAAATCTTTTGAATGAATCATCGAGTTTTATGGAAAAAATAATTCTTTCCACTGCATTAATGCGTTGGGGCACTAGGCCTCCTGTTATTTCTATCAGTACTGGAAATACCTTATTAGAATTGATAGATGACCCTAACTTTGCTTTTTTTATAGCTAACATGAGTTCTATGCTTCCCAATCCATTGAAAGATTTGGCAGGTTCAATAGGGGTTGGCAAGTTTAACTATTATTGTGAAGCCTATAATCTATGTCTTGTTTTAGAGAATGAAGTTTGGCAAGAAAAAATCGTAAATCATTAGATTAATTAGAGAATTATGTCAGTACAAAAAGAAGTGTATATCAAAATAAAATCGGAGTTAGATCAGGAGAATGTGGTTTTAGTGGCGGTAAGTAAAACGAAACCTAATGAAGATATTGAGGAATTATATCAATTAGGACAAAGAGCGTTTGGAGAAAACTATGTACAGGAATTAGTGGATAAACATGCGGCATTACCCAAGGATATCCAATGGCATTTTATTGGTCATCTACAATCTAATAAAGTAAAATATATCGCTCCTTTTGTACATTTAATTCATGGGGTTGATAGTTTGAAATTACTTACAGAAATAAATAAACAAGCCCAAAAGAATGGACGTGTTATTGCTTGTTTATTACAAATACATATTGCTAAAGAGGAAACTAAATTTGGAATGGATCTTACTGAATTAGAAGAAGCAGTGGATGCGTCTATACATTTACCATTTATTTCCATTAAAGGATTAATGGGTATGGCTTCTTTCAGTGATGATAAGGATCAAGTGAGAAATGAATTTAGAATGTTACATCAGTATTTCATAAATATGCAATCGAATCTTGGGGATCCATTATCGATCTTGAGTATGGGTATGAGTGGTGATTATCAGATGGCCATTGAAGAAGGTTCAACGATGGTAAGAATTGGAAGCTTATTATTTGGCGCAAGAAATTATGCAAATAACTAACTAAAATCAATACAACTTAAATAACAAGAAAGCCCTTGAAAAATCAAGGGCCTTTCTTTTGAATTTTGAATTTTTACTTTTGATTTATTTCATAGTTTCTTCCAACCATTTATAAAACTCATGATGCCATACTAATGCATTTTGAGCTTTTAGAACCCAATGATTTTCTTCTGGTAAATAAAGCAACTTACTTTTTATACCTTTAAGTTGTGCTGCCTGAAAAGCTTGTTGACCCTGTTCAATAGGTACACGATAATCTCTTCCACCTTGAACTATCATAATGGGAGTATTCCATTTATCTACAAAATTACTTGGTGATTGAGCAAAAGAACGTTGAGCCACAGCATTGTTTTTATCCCAATATGCGCCACCTTTTTCCCAATTTTCAAAAAACAATTCATCTGTTGTTCCGTACATACTTTTGAAATCAAATACACCGTCATGTGAAATAAATGTTTTGAACCTTCCCTGATGCAAAGCTTCTAAAGCAAATACAGAGAATCCTCCAAAACTAGCTCCAACACAACCCATTCTATTTTTATCAACATACGTTTCTTTGGAAATGGCATCAATTGCACTTAAATAATCTTTGATTACTTGTCCACCCCAATCTCTGCTAACACCCTCCGTCCATTTAGTGCCTTCACCAAAAACACCTCTACGATCTGGAGCTACCACAATATATCCCTGTGAAGCAATCAATTGAAAATTCCATCTGAATGAGTAGAGAGGATTTGTGCCTTGAGGACCACCCAGACAAAATAAAAGTATAGGGTATTTTTTCTTGGAATCAAAACCTGGAGGATAGATAACCCATGTAGGCATTTGTTTGCCATCAGTTGTTAATACTGTTTTATAACTAGTAGTAACTGATGCGATATTTTTATAATTTTCATCATTTACATGAGTAAGCTTTGTTAAGTTGCCAGTAGTTAAATCAACACTATAAATCTCTGAAGCATGATTGAAATCTACTTTACTGATAAATAGTTCGTGACCTGTTTGAGCAATTATTCCATTTACTTCAAACTCTCCTTTAGTAATCTGTGTAATAACTGGTACCCTTCCTGTTCTGTCTGGATAAGTAACTTGAAACACATGTACCATTCCTTTTTGTGGGGCAATAAAAAACAGACTTGTTCCATCTTCGCTCCATTTAAAACTTTCTACATGCAGGTCATCGCGATTGCCAGTAAGGTTCATGGTTGTAAACCCATTTGTTACAATCAAATCTTGTTTGTCTGCTTCATACCCATCTCGTTTCATTTGTAACCAAGCTAATTGTCCTTTTGCATTATAAGCGGGACTATTATCATACCCTTTATTTTCTAAGGTTAAATTTTTGGTAGAGCCTGTTGTTATATCATATTCATATAAGTCAGTATTGGTGCTAAGTGCATATTCTGTTCCAAATTTTTTCTTGGTACTATAAACGATATGCTTCCCATCTGGGTTCCAGATAAAATCTTCTTCTCCACCAAATGGCTTTAATGGACAATCAAATAATTCATTTTTCATTATATCGGTAGCTTTTCCAGCTTTGCCATTTACTAGTGGGGCATAAAATATGTGATCATATTTTCCATCTTCCCAAGTATCCCAGTGACGATAATTTAGTGATTCATAAATCTGCACATTTGATTTAGTTAGGGTAGGGTAGAAATCTGATCCATAAACTGATTTCAGTTTAACAGCATCACTACTGATAATATATTTTCCATCGGAAGAAATCTTTTCATTAATCATCAGATCATTGGCATTAGATATTTCTTCAGCATTACCTCCATTGATTGAAATACGATAAGTTTTACTATCTCCTTTATTTAATTCAATATTGGGAGTATTCACATTATAAATCAAATACTGTTTATCTTTTGAAATGCCTAAAGCACTTACACGTCCTAACTTCCATAGCAATTCTGGAGTTAATTTTTGTTGTGCGTATAGATTTGCTGTTATACTTATCAGTAAAAAAAATAAAAGATTTTTCATATGTTTATAATTTTCTTGTAAAATAAAAAGTTCATCAACTATTGTTTAAATAATTGATGAACTCTAATAAAATCGTTCAAAAATTATTTGCCAGACTTGATTTTTGCGTAATCAAATACTATGTTACAAAATGCTTTGACACCTACATCTAATTTACTATCATCAATATAGAAATCAGGAGTATGGTGGGGTGCTGCATTCTTAGGATCCATTCCTGCAGGCATTCCTCCTAAATTAAAAAAGAATGCAGGAGCAACTTCACCATAAAATGAGAAGTCTTCAGCTCCTGTTGTCCAGGTAGATTCAGAAACATTTGCTTTGCCTGCAGCAGTTTCTAAAGAAGGTAACATCATTTTAACTAATGCAGGATCATTATAGGTAACTAATGTTTTTGTATCAATGTATACTTCAGCTGTAGCACCAGATGCTTCTGCAATCTTTGTTGCTGTGCGCTTAATTTTTTCATGTATTTCCTGCTGCATTTTTGCGTCCAATGTTCGGATGGTTCCTTCCATAAATAATTCTTCAGGGATAATATTAGCCCGAACACCACTGGTGATTTTTCCAACTGTAATTACTGCTGGTGCTTTTGTGAGGTCTTCTTGGCGACTAACAATAGTCTGTAATCCAGTAATAATTTGTGTAGCAACAACAATTGGATCAATTCCACCCCATGGCATTGAACCATGTGTTTGTTTGCCTTTTACTTTGATGGTAAACCAATCAGAGCTAGCCATAAATGATCCTGAATGATATTTTATGGTGCCAATTTCAGTGCCAGAACTGATATGTAGACCAAATACAGCTTCCACTTTTGGATTATTTAATGCGCCCTCTTTAATCATTAAAGGAGCACCACCTTCTTCAGTTCCTGGAGGACCTTCCTCAGCTGGTTGAAATAAGAAAACAATCGTGCCTGGTACCTCTTTTTTTATTTTTGCTAAAGCATTCGCAGTGCCTAATAAAATAGCAGTATGGGTATCATGTCCGCAAGCATGCATGACACCTACTTTTTGTCCGCCATATTCGCTTGTTAGTTTTGATGCAAATGGTAGATTTACTCTTTCTACAACTGGCAATGCATCAATATCTGCTCTTAAAGCAATTACTGGACCTGGTTTGCCACCTCTTAAAATAGCAACTACACCAGTCTTTGCAAAGGGTGCTTTGATTTCTAAACCGAGTCCTTGTAATTTGGATACGATATAATTCATCGTATTGGTTTCACGGTTTGATAATTCTGGATATTGATGAAGATGTCTTCTCCAAGCAACAACAGAGTCGTTCACGTCCTTTGCATATTTCTCAATATTGATGGAACTGATTTGTGCAAATGCCGCTAATGGGAGCACAAATAATGTAAATTGGATAATTTTTCTCATTTTCAATTTTGGTTATGCTAAGGTTTCAAGGTAAGTCAAAATTCAAAATTTAAAAGTCAAAATCCGATTTTTTTTGAATTTTGATGTTTGCTTTTTAATTTATTTATATTCTCCATATACGTGACGCAAGGCATCAGAAATTTCACCAAGTGTACAATAGTTTTCAACTGCTTCAACTACAATTGGCATTAGGTTTTCTGTTGTTTTTGCAGTTGTTTCAATCTTTTCTAAAAGTTCGGCTACAATCTGATTATTTCTTTTGTTTTTCAGCATTTGTAACTTTTCTGACTGGAGTGTTCTAATTAAATCATCAATTTTAAAACCAGGAATCTTATTGGTTTCTTTGACTTGAAATTTATTTACACCTACTATTATTTTTTCTCCACTTTCAATATTGCGTTGATATGCATAGGCACTTTTTGCAATTTCATCCTGCATAAATCCATTTTCAATTGCATTAACACTACCGCCCATGGCATCAATTTTTGCAATAAGTTCAAGTGCCTTGTTTTCTATTTCATCGGTTAATGATTCCACAAAGTAACTTCCGGCAAGTGGATCCACCGTTTCGGTTGCACCACTTTCAAAAGCTACAATCTGTTGTGTTCTAAGAGCAACTCTAGCTGCGTCTTCTGTAGGTAAACTAAGTGCCTCGTCATAACCATTTGTGTGTAAGCTTTGAGTGCCACCAAGAACTGCTGACAATGTTTGAATGGTAACTCTGCAAATATTATTAAGTGGTTGTTGCGCAGTTAAAGTAGCACCACCAGTTTGTGTATGAAAGCGAAGCATCATGGCTTTCTCATCAGTTGCTCCTAATTCCTTCATAATATTTGCCCACATTTTACGTGCGGCTCTGAATTTCGCCACTTCTTCAAATAAATGATTATGTGCATTGAAGAAGAAAGAGAGTCTTTTACCAAATACATTTATATCTAATCCCTTAGCGAGGGCAGCTTCCACATAAGCCTTTCCGTTACTTAATGTAAAGGCAATTTCTTGTACGGCAGTACTTCCAGCTTCTCTGATATGGTATCCACTAATGGAAATTGTATTCCACTTGGGTACCTCTTTTGCACACCATTCAAAAATATCTGTTATGATACGCATGGAAGGTTTGGGCGGATAGATATAAGTTCCTCTTGCGGCATATTCTTTCAGAATATCATTTTGAATAGTTCCTGAAATTTTTTTCAAATCAGCACCTTGCTTTTTTGCAAGTGCTACATAAAAGGCTAATAAAATAAACCCTGTAGCATTGATGGTCATGGAAGTAGAAACCTGTTCCAAATTAATACCAGCAAATAGTAACTCCATGTCTTCAATACTATCGATTGCAACCCCAACTTTGCCTACTTCGCCGTCGGCAAGTGCATGATCGCTATCATAGCCAATTTGTGTAGGAAGATCAAAGGCAACACTCAAACCCATTACTCCTTGTGATAGCAAAAAATGATACCTTTTATTACTTTCTTCAGCGGTTGAAAATCCGGCATATTGACGCATAGTCCAAAGTTTGCCGCGATACATATCTGATTGTACACCTCTGGTATATGGGAATTCTCCAGGAACTTCTTTTTGTTCTTTTAATGGTGCTGAGTAATAAACTTTTTTAATTTCTATGCCACTATCTGTAAAACATTTTTTCTCGCTCATTATTTCTGCATTTGAAGTAGAGGAAGCATTTCATGGAAATGATTCGATATCAAATTTAAGCAAGAATGACTGTTTTATATTGGTTTTATTTCAATTGAAATTAGGTTACATCAATTTCTTTGCTTCGTAACTTAAAGCTTCAGAAACAAGGCTATGTAAATCGGCTTTACTATCATTCATTAAACTATGAAGGATGGTTTTATTGAGTTCTAATCCGCTAGCATTTTCAGGTAAAGCACGAGCTGTTTGATTAATGATCAATAGGTTTTGATCTTTTAAATTTCGTAATGATTTCCAGGCATCTGGACTTACATAAATCTGCTGACTAATATTGTATTCAAATTCATCGCGGATTTGTTTAGTAAGTAATTCCTGCATCTCCTTTGCACCAATCCCTGATATATTACATCTGCTAATGA
Organism: uncultured Bacteroidota bacterium; assembly: GCA_903927185.1. Classification (GTDB taxonomy): domain Bacteria; phylum Bacteroidota; class Bacteroidia; order Chitinophagales; family Chitinophagaceae; genus Sediminibacterium. The sequence goes on along the minus strand of CAIYLW010000088.1, from coordinate 1,004 downwards.
CGTTTGGAAGCGCAATACGATCGGTTAATACAGTTAATCGTTCATATGCTTGCAATTGTAAGCTGCTATGCTGATTATTAGCTGATTTCTCTGAAACCTGAACTTTTCTTTGTAAATAAATTAACCATCCGGCTAATCCTGCTATTAACACTCCAATTAAAATGGTGAAAAACATAGTCGTATCTAACATATCCCAATTTTAAGTAAAAATAGGACAAAGCGGTCTGGAACAACGTTTTTCCAGTTATCGAAAACAGACTTAACAGTTTTGAAACAGAATGATTGTAAATTTGTATTCTAAATTTGAATTATGCAAGCAGCTATCAGTATCCCAGTTAAATTAACCTTAGGTGCCGTGGAAGAAATTAGACGATTAATGGGTGAGCCTGGATTTGATACCACTCAAAGACTTAGAGTAGGTGTAAAAGGAGGCGGATGCAGCGGTATGACCTATTTATTAGGATTTGATAAGCAAGAAGAAGGGGATGAGGTTTTTGAAATTGAGGGGATTGGTTGTATTATGAATAAAAGTCACCAGATATATTTATACGGAATGGAAGTAGATTGGAAAGGAGGATTAAATAGCCGTGGATTCACATTCTCAAATCCAAATGCAAGTAGTACCTGTGGTTGTGGCACTTCATTTGCTGTATAAGTGATAGGTTGAAAATTCTACAATAGCCGCAATTTGCGGCTATTGTATTTTACAAATCTGCGTGTAATCTTAATCCAACTATATGAACTGGGCCTCGATCTTTATTGAAAGCTGGGTTAATTACAAACTGATAATCAGGGCTTAAAAATATTTGTTTAGTGAGATGGCAAGAATAGTAAGCTTCAAATATTTGTTCAGAACCGTAATTTAATTTTCCATCACCAATCAGGAAACCATAGCCCCCTTTTTGTAAATATAATTTATGATCTGCTGAAAGATTATTATTCACATATGCAATTGCAAACCGATCTTGTTTCCTTTTCCAAAGCTCACCGTCCCATTGAAATCC
>CAIYLW010000087.1 GCA_903927185.1 uncultured Bacteroidota bacterium | reverse complement strand
TTTAGATCATGCTTTGGGTTTACGTGAAACCAGTTTGCATACTGCCGGATTCATCTACGGTGTTACTGGTACTACTACTGCATTAAGTTGTATTAGCTGGATCTTTACAAAAGATTGGCCTTTGAATATTGGTGGTAAACCACACTTTGCTTTACCAGCATGGATTCCAATTACCTTCGAGTTGACTGTATTATTTGCAGCAGTTGGAATGGTTTTGACATTCTGCTATATTTCTCAATTAGCGCCATTTGTAAAGAAGCACCATTTTCATGCACGTGCTACCGATGATCTTTTTGTAATGGTTATTGAGTGTACTGATAAAACTAATGCAGAAGACCTCAAAGCATTCTTAGCTTCTAACGGTGCAGTTGAAACTGATATTCAGATTGCTGAAGAAGGTTGGTGGTTAGGTCGTTATGACAAAGACGAAATGCGTTTCGAAAACAAACAAATTGTTGCTGCTTAATATTTGAATCGAATAATAATGAAGAAACTATCTATCATAGCTGTTTTGTTTACTGCCGCAGTAATTGTAATTAGCTGTAGTGATGTAAAACGCGAGCCTGGTAAAGTATATGTACCTGATATGGCTTATAGCCGTGCGTATGAAACATATGCCGATCATAGCAATTTGGCTGACGCAGGTATTTTTTATAATAACCGTCCTGTTGTTGGAACCATCGCACGCGGTGAAGAATTACCTTTTCATCTTACTAAAGATGAGCCAGGTGATTCTACAAATTATGTAGCATCTAAATTGGTAAAGAATCCTATCGATTCATTGGCAGCAGGAGAATTTAAAGAAACAGAACGTTTATACTTAATTAACTGTGGCATATGCCATGGTCCTAAATTAAATGGTAACGGTCCTTTGTATAAAGATGGTAATGGTCCATACGCTGCGAAACCTGCTACATTAGTTGGGGATGCAAAGTATGAAGCTATGCCTGAAGGACAAATGTTCTATTCTGTTGCTTACGGTAAAAATATGATGGGTTCTTATGCATCACAATTAAGCCGCAAACAACGTTGGCAGGTGATTAAATATATTAAATTGAAACAAGCAGCTTCAAAAGCTAGCGCAGCTCCAGTTGTGGCAGCAGCACCAGCTAAAGATTCAACTGCTAAGAAATAAATCATTGTTCTTTTTTGTTGAAAGAATAAAGTACTAACTGATATAAAAGAGTAAAGATGGCATCTATCAGATTGCAATTTGAGATACCCGGAAAAATGAAAACCTGGTCACTAGGTTTGATTGGTGTTGGGTTGGTTGCGTTGATCTTTGGTTTAATTACCAAAGGGTTCAGCAGCGATGAACACGAACAAGTACATTTTTGGGGAACCCTGATGTATAATACAATCTTCTGGACATTAGTATGTAATGCTAGTATGTTCTTTATTTGTGTTACTACCCTAGCAATGGGCGGATGGCAACAAAGTTTCCGTCGTATTCCGGAAGCAATTTCAACGATGGTGCCAATTTTTGGTGCTATCACTTTCGCAGTATTAGTGTATGTGGTATTAAGTGATAAACACCATATCTACCATTGGTTAGATACTGCAGCAGTTGCAAAAGATCCAATCCTTACTGGTAAATCTGGATTCTTAAATGCCAAGTTCTTTATTATCTGGACTACATTAGCTATTGGCCTTTGGAGTTTATTAGGATGGAGAATGCGCCAGTTAAGCAATGAAGCAGATGTGGAGGCGATGGATCATGAAACTGGTATAAAATTCATTTTCAGAAATACGGTTCGTGCTGCTATGTTTACTGTATGGTTTGCATTAACTGTTGGTTCTACTGTTCCTTGGTTATGGATGATGAGTATCGATGCACATTGGTATTCTACCATGTATAGCTGGTATACTTTCGCTAGCACATTCGTAGCAGGTTTATCATTAATTGCATTGTGGATGGTGTTCCTTAAAAATAAGGGATACATGGAATTAACTAATCAGGAACATTTACAAGATATTGGAAAATTCATGTTTGCATTCTCTATCTTCTGGACCTATTTATGGTTCTCACAATATATGTTGATCTGGTATGCAAATATTCCTGAAGAAACTGTTTACTTCAAACACAGAGTACAAGGTCCTTATAAAGGAATCTTCTTCTTTAACTTAATTATCAATTTCATTTGTCCATTATTGATCTTGATGAAACGATCTGCAAAAAGAAACTATACTTTAGTAACTTTTATGGCAGTTTTAATCATCTTTGGTCATTGGATTGATTTTTACCAAATGGTAATGGGATCTTTGATGAAAGAGAGTGTTGAATTGGGCTGGTTGGATTTTGGTATTCTTAGTTTCTTTGTTGGGTTGATGATATACTTTGTTGGAAGAGCTTTGGCTAGTAAACCATTGATTCCTAAATATCATCCTTTCTTAAAAGAGAGCGTGATTCACGTAGTATAGTTTCTGAAACTGAAACTATTTGAATCAGCAGTTGTTTTTATAGTATCTAGTATAAAATATTGATCGAATTATGACCATTTATTTGACCATTGCAGTAATCATACTAATATTCGTCGTGATCTTTCAGATCTCGAAGGCAAGTGAGTATGTATCAACTTTAAAAGGTGACGAAGTAAGCCGTAAACAAAACAATAAGATCAACGGATTTTTAATGGTTGTCTTCTTAGTGCTAGGCTTGTTTGGTGTGTGGTATTGTAACCATGTGCTATTCGATAAAACCTTGTTAGCGCATGATTCAGCTAGTGTAGAAGGTGCACGTGTTGACAGTATGTTATGGGTAACTTTAGCAGTAACAGGTGTGGTGTTTATTGGAACACAAATCGTACTTTTTTGGTTTGCTTTTAAATATCAGGAAAAAGAAAACAGAAAAGTTTTCTACTTCCCGCATAGTAATGCTTTAGAAGTTTTATGGACGGTTGTTCCTGCTATTGCACTTACTGTGTTAGTAGTGATTGGTTTGCGTAACTGGTTCTTATTTACAGGGGCACCCCCACAAAATGCGATGCAAGTAGAAGTTACGGGAAAGCAATTTGGATGGATTTTCCGCTACCCTGGTAAGGATGGTGCTTTTGGTAAAAAATATTATAAAAATATTGACGCGGCTAGTAATACCATCGGTCTTTTATGGGATGATCAGTTAACACATGATGATGTGGTTACAGAACAAACCATGTATGTGGTAAAAGGTAAACCAGTTAAATTAATCATTGGTTCTCGCGATGTAATTCATGACGTTGGTTTATCTCAATTCCGTTTAAAAATGGATGCGGTTCCCGGTATACCAACAACCATGTGGTTCACACCAAAATATACTACTGTTGAAATGAAAGAAATTACGGGAAACCCCAATTTCGTTTATGAAATCAGTTGTGATCAAATGTGTGGAAACGGTCACTATTCTATGAAAGGGATTATTGAAGTAGTGTCTCAAGAAGATTTCGATTTGTGGATGGCAAAACAGAAGCCTTATTATCTTAATGCTTTCCCAGATAAAGATCCTTCAAACGCACCAGCAGCCGATAGCGCAAAAACTGTAAAACCTGCTGTAGCAAAAATGTAAATCAAGAACAATCCAAAAGATTGTATTCATCATAAGAAGAAATTATAAAGAATCAGAGTATGAGTAACGAAGCTGTTCTGCACACACATTCGGGAGCACATGATGATCATGAAGATCATTCTCATGAACACCATGAACAATCTTTTATCTCCAAATATGTGTTTAGTCAGGATCATAAAATGATCGCTAAACAATTCCTGATCACAGGGATGGTATGGGCAGTATTGGGTGGATTAATGAGCGTTTTGTTCCGTTTGCAATTAGGTTATCCTGATGCAAACTTTCCTTGGTTAGAAACTATCCTTGGGAAATGGGCAAAAGGTGGACATATTACCCCAGAAGCCTATTATGCATTGGTTACCACGCACGGAACCGTATTGGTATTCTTTGTATTAACTGCAGGTTTAAGTGGTACTTTCGCCAATTTTCTTATCCCATTGCAAATTGGTGCACGCGATATGGCTTCGCCTTTCATGAATATGTTGAGCTACTGGTTCTTCTTTGCCGCAAGTATCGTGATGCTGTCTTCTATTTTTGTAGAGACTGGCCCATTCAGCGGTGGTTGGACTGCTTATCCTCCATTAAGTGCCTTGGGTGATGCTTCACCTGGTTCTAAATCTGGTATGGATTTGTGGATTGTATCAATGGCATTGTTTGTGGTATCATCATTATTAGGTGGGTTGAACTATATCGCTACTATTCTAAACATGCGCACGAAAGGAATGAGTATGACCAGATTACCCCTTACTATTTGGGCTTTATTCTTCACTGCTGTATTGGGTGTTTTATCTTTCCCAGTATTGTTGTCTGGATTTATCTTGTTGATCTTCGATCGCAACTTCGGCACTAGTTTCTATTTATCTGATATATTTATTAATGGAGTGGGTGCTTTGCCTAATGAAGGTGGAAGTGCTATCTTATTCCAACACTTATTCTGGTTCTTAGGACACCCTGAAGTATATATCATTTTGTTACCAGCCATGGGTATGGTTTCAGAGATTCTTTCCGTAAATTCTCGTAAACCCATCTTTGGTTATATGGCCATGATTGGCTCTTTATTTGCAATTGCTATTCTTGCATTCTTGGTATGGGCGCACCATATGTTTGTAACCGGATTAAATCCTTTATTAGGATCTGTATTCGTGTTGTTGACTTTGTTGATTGCTGTTCCATCAGCTATCAAGGTATTTAACTGGTTAACTACTTTATGGAGAGGAAATATCCGCTTTACTCCAGGTATGTTATTCGCTATTGGATTTGTAAGTTTATTTATTTCTGGAGGTTTAACCGGGATCTGGTTAGGTAACTCCGCATTAGATATTCACTTGCACGATACTTATTTTGTAGTTGCCCACTTTCATATTGTAATGGGTGTTGCATCTATGTTTGGTATGTTCGCCGGAATCTACCACTGGTTCCCTAAAATGTATGGCAGATTCATGAACAACACTTTAGCATATATCCATTTCTGGGTAACTATTGCAGGTGCTTACTTGATTTTCTGGCCCATGCACTATCAAGGGCTAGCTGGTATGCCACGCCGTTATTACGACTTTAGCATCTGGGAAAGCTTTAAGCAATTCCAGGATTTGAACAGATTTATAAGCTTAGTGGCGATGATTGTTTTCGCTGTTCAATTCTGTTTCTTGTTCAACTTCTTCTATTCTATTTTTAAAGGAAGAAAAGTATTAACTCAAAATCCTTGGGATGCAAATACATTAGAGTGGACAGCGCCAATTAATCCAGGACATGGAAACTGGCCTGGTGAGATACCTGAAGTGTATCGTTGGGCATATGATTATGGTAAAGATGGTGTAGACTTTATTCCTCAGACTACTCCAGTTGGAGCTGACGAAAGCGTTGAACACTAAAAATAATACATACCTGACAGATCAGGATGGTATGGGATAAAATGCTTCAATGCTCCCGATCAAATCGGGAGCATTGTTTTTAAAAAATGATCATCAGATAGAAAGTGTGGATGATTAGTAGGGTCTGATAATCTTTAATAAAAATGACAGGTACCAAAAACAGTAGTATACAAAAATTTTCTTTGGCTGCTAAAGCGAAAGATTATTATCAGCTAATAAAATTCTCATTGAGTTTTATGGTGGTGTTCTCCTGCGTGATCTGTTATTTGTTGGCAACCAAAATTGTAGATTTCGATTGGGGAATGATTATTCTCTTAACTATTGCAGGAATGTTAGTTACGGGAAGTGCAAACGCCATCAATCAGGCAGTTGAAAAAGATACCGATGCGCAGATGAAGCGCACTAGTAGCAGGCCAGTTGCAGCAGGAAGAATGTCGCAAAAAGAAGCATATGTTTTTGCTGTGATTGCCGGTATTGTTGGATGTGGGATGATGTGGTACTATTTTAATTTGTCGGCAGCTCTTTTATCGGCGTTTAGTTTATTCCTTTATGCGTTTATTTATACGCCGTTGAAAAAGATAAATTCAATTGCAGTATTAGTTGGCGCATTTCCTGGTGCTTTTCCTTGTTTGATTGGTTGGGTAGCAGGAAACGATGATTTCGCAACAGGCGGTTGGATATTATTTGGCATACAATTTCTTTGGCAGTTCCCTCATTTTTGGGCAATTGCCTGGGTGGCTCACAATGATTATAGCAAAGTGGGTTTCAAATTGTTACCAACTGATAAAGGACCTACTAAATTCACAGCTTTGCAAGCCGTGATGTATTCGGTGTTGATGATACCAGTTGGGATATTGCCGCATTATTTTGGATTAACTGGTCAGACAAGTATGTATATCGTAATCGTATGTAACTTGTTTATGGTAGTTCAAAGTTTAAGGTTGTATCAGCAAATGGATGTGAAAGCAGCAAGAAGGGTAATGTTTAGTAGCTATATATATTTGCCCATTGTATTGTTGGCTTTATTGGCAGATAAAATACATTGATTTAAAACTTAGTTGAATAAATTGAAAATTGAGATGACAACAACAGTTCCAAGAAATGAGCCACAAAGAATTCACCCCCACAAATTTTTGATGTGGGCTGCTATTGGTGGAATTGTGATGATGTTTGCGGGATTAACTAGCGCCTACATTGTAAAAAAGAACCAAAGCAGTTGGCTTCAGTTCGATTTGCCAATAGAGTTCTATTACTCAACTGGTGTCATTGTTTTGAGTAGCATAACCATGTACTTGAGTGCAATTGCTTTGAAAGCTGCTAAAATGAGCCAATACAAAGCAATGATTTCAATAACAGCTTTTCTGGGAATCAGTTTTTTATTATTTCAATATTTAGGATTTAAAGATCTGCAAGCAAAAAATATTGCATTAGTAGGACCAAGAAGTAATTCTGCTGCGTCTTTTCTATTTGTGATTACTTTTTTGCATATGATGCACGTATTAGGTGGAGTAATTGCTTTGATCATTTTTTGGTTTAAAGCAATTAGAAAAAATAGTACAATAACCAGTCTGATCTCTGTAGAAGTATTAGGAACATACTGGCATTTTGTAGGAATACTTTGGATTTACTTGTTTTTGTTTTATAACTGGATTGGGTAGTTTCAGAAAAATTTGGGATAAAATCACTATTTTTCGACACCAGCCAATATTTTTGTACCGTAATTTTTAGAGCAACATGTCAACTACAACAACTGCAACGACAACTAAGCTTTGGGGCGGGGGAAAAAGTCCCTTCGACGTAGAGTATGGAAAATTGATGATGTGGTATTTTCTAATGAGTGATGCCCTCACTTTTGGAGCATTCCTTATCTCTTATGGAACCATTAGGTTTTCAACTAATGGATGGCCTGACCCTAACAAAGTATTTAAAAGCTACCCATTTGCAGCCGAAGGTGTGAATGCACCATTAGTGTTTGTGAGTATCATGACTTTCATTCTGATCATTAGCTCTGTTACCATGGTATTAGCGGTACAGGCTGGTAAGGAAATGAAAAAGAAAGCAGTTGCAATTAATCTGATCTTAACCATCATTGGTGGTATTGCATTCTTAAGCTGTCAGGCCTGGGAGTGGAACCACTTACATAGCGAAGGAGCCTGGTGGGGTATGAATCCATTCTTGAATGCAGATGGATCAGCTTCATCAACCAATTTCACCAACTATTTCTTTACCATTACAGGATTCCACGGTTTCCACGTTCTATCTGGTGTTGTAATCAATATAGTTATGTTGATTATGACTTTAACAGATCAATTTGAAAAACGAGGACATTACTTAATGATCGAGAAAGCTGGTTTGTACTGGCACTTTGTAGATCTTGTTTGGGTATTTGTTTTTACCTGTTTTTACCTGATCTAATTTCAACCAATAACTATTTAAGCAAATTAATATGTCACATACTGCAACACACGAAGATCATAGCGCTGAAGTGAGAAAAGAAGTCACTAAAGTAACGATCATCTTATCTGTTCTTACCGTTATTGAATTAGCTCTTGGATTTTATATGATGGGTATTGAAGCAGCAGGTACACGCCTTTTGATTAAAGGAACCATTGTAATCTTAATGCTGGCTAAAGCATTTTATATCGTAGCCTATTTCATGCACTTAAAACATGAGGTTAAGAATTTAATCATGACGGTTTGTGTACCGCTTTGTATTTTTTTCTGGTTCATCACAGCTTTCTTGATTGATGGAAACTCATTCAGAAACCTACGTAATACTTATGATCCTCATTTCAAGGCGCAAAGCACTATTAAAGTAGAGAAGAAAGAAGTGGAACATAAAGAAGCAAAAGAAGAAAAAGTAGAAAAGAAAGAAGGTCTACAACTAGACGCACCAAGAACTGCCGACTAATTTTATCAAATCATAATCAAAGCCATCACAAAATCTGTGATGGCTTTTTTATTATCCTATTTTTGCAACATGAATAAGAAAGCCATCCTTGGTTTGGTAGTAGCATTATTTATACCAATCCTATGTTACCTGGTTTTAAAATACAAAAGCGATAGGGCCGTTGATATGCCCAGAAAATATTTACTCGATACTGTTGTTACCAAAATTGTAAAGGGTAAGGAAATAGACGATAGTATCTGGCATATTACTAAAAACATCCAACTAGTAAATCAATTGGGCGATTCAGTGCATCTATTCGATAAGCAAGGAAAGATTATGGTGGTTGATTTTATCTTCACTAGCTGTGGAAGTATTTGTCCGCGATTAACTAATAATATGGTTAAACTACAGCAATCTTTTTTAAGAGGGGGAGATGTTCGCAATAAGATCGATACAAACATTGTTCAGTTTATATCTTTTACTGTTGATCCCGAAAGAGATTCAGTAACAAAATTGAAAGATTATGCAGATAAGTTTAAAGTAAGTCACGATAATTGGTGGTTTCTAACTGGCAGTAAAGACTCGATTTACAAATTTGCTTTTGAAGAATTAAAAGTTGATAAGTTTAGTATTGAACCAATTAGCCCGGATTTTGTTCATACTAGCAGGTTTGTTTTGATCGATAAAGATCGATATGTGAGGGGTTATTATAATGGATTAGATTCTTCCTCAATAACAAAATTAGCCAGAGATATTGGTTTGGTGATGCTCGAAAAAGATAAGAAAGCGCCAAGTTCTTTATTCAGACAAATCATTGATCTGAGTTGGCTTTGGTTAGTCATCGTTTGTGCTGTTATATTCTTTATGGTGTATATGAATGGGAGAAGAAAAATTAATGGATGATATAAATTCAAAATTCAAAAGTCAAAAACAAATTCAAAAGCCATTTTTATTATCATAAATAAATAGTTTCATGCTAGCTGCATCCATTACGAAAAATGACAAAAAAGCCTACTGGCTTATCGGAATCTTCTCTGTTGTAGTTTTCATAGCAGTGAGTGTGCTAACTAAAATAAAATTAAAAGTAGACCTAGGTTTTGATGTGCACCTCTTTGCATTATTCAATGCTATTACCAATGCCACCATTGCTGTTCTATTAATTGCAGCGCTGATGGTTGTAAAAAAAGGAAATTATCAATTACATAAAAAATTGATGATGGGAGCTTTGATCTTGTCTGTATTGTTTTTAGTTTCCTATATCGCGCATCATTTGTTGGCAGGAGAAGCTCGATTTGGTGATAGCAATCATGATGGTATCGTAAGTGAAGAAGAAAAATTAGCGGTTGGTGGAATGCGTATATTGTATTATGTAATTCTAATAACCCATATTTTCTTAGCCGGAATTATTTTACCTTTTATTTTATTTACGGCTTATCGTGCATTAACTGCTGAGTTTGCTGCACATAAAAGATTAGCAAAAATTACCTGGCCATTATGGCTATATGTAGCAGTAACTGGCCCAATCGTTTATTGGATGATTAAGCCATATTATCTTTAATCAATTGAAAGTTCAATTGCGGGATCCCAGAATTTTTTGACGAAATCGATGATAGTGTCATCTTTCACGAATACTTTTTCTTTAGCTAGCAATTCTTCCATTTCTGTTGGCGTAGAAAAATGCGCCTTGCCACTTAGCATGCCATTGCGATTAACCACACGATGAGCAGGAACTTTAGGAGTTAACAGATGTGCCCCATTCATGGCCCATCCCACCATTCTTGCGCTCATTTTAGAACCAAGAAAGGCTGCGATAGCTCCATAACTTGTAACACGTCCTTTTGGGATTAAACGTGCAACCTCATATACCTGTTCAAAAAAGCTACTGTCTTTTTTGCCACTAGGTAAAATGCTTTTGGGTTTATCTTGGTTGCTTTTCATTTAGTAAAACTGTACGCTTGGGTTCCGGAACCGAAACAAAATCATAGGGACAGTGTTTGCAGCCATGACCGCAACAGTATCCTTTATCTAGATGATATTTTTCTGTAAAAACGAATAAACCGTTTTCATCAATATAATAGTCTGGTATATTATTCGGTGTCTGACTCACTAAGTAATTGTTTTAAGATGGCATCTTGCTCCAATTGAATATCCTTATCCAATTTAAAACTTAGGTAGTGAATACGGTTGCTTTTGGCAATATCCAACCCCTCGTAATGTGTTTTAATAAGAAGCTCAGGTTTGATCACTGGAAGACCATGCACATGGTCTGAATCTTCTAACACCGTAAATCCAAATAAGTTGGTAACCGTTTTGGTAAAATTATATAAATCCGGACTATCTGTCTTCAAGTTCACTAACCCATCCTTTGCCAGAATCTCTTGATAAATCCTCAAAAACTTTGGATGCGTAAGCCTTTTCTTAGCTTTCGAACCCCTTAATTGCGGATCAGGAAAAGTAATCCAGATTTCGGCAATCTCACCCGGATTAAAATAATCGCGAATCTTATCGATCAGCGATCGGATAAATGCTACGTTGGTTAATCCATTGTCCAAAGCCGTTTTGGCACCACGCCAGATACGATTTCCTTTCAGGTCAATTCCAATAAAATTTCTATTGGGATAGAGGGTTCCCAATCCAACTGCATATTCGCCTTTTCCACATGCCAATTCTAAAGTAATTGGTTGATCATTTTTAAAATATTCGTTCCATTTCCCCTGCATGCCCTGTGGATATTCCTGTACGTTTCCGAAATGCCTGATGGCCTCGAAACGGATGAGTTTTTTCTGTCCTCCCATCCGGCAAATCTAAAGGAAATGCATGGAATCTATGCTAAGAGCTGATTTGCTAAATACTTCAAACTATGATTTTAGTAATTCGGGGTATACTAAATCTCATAATTAAGTAAAGATTGTTCAATTGATTCTGAAGTAAAACGGATAATAAAAGTGGTGCCAATATTGGGTTCCGTTTCTACCTCAATACTCCCTCCTAAAGCTGTTATTTGCGAGTGTACCAAGTACAACCCAATTCCTTTACTATCAGGATGGGAGTGAAATCTTTGGTACAACCCGAAAATTTTATCTTTCACTTTATTCCAATCCATTCCCAATCCGTTATCAGAAAAAGAAAGTTGCACACCATTATCTTTTATATCGCTAGATATTTTGATATGTGGTTTAACACCTGGCCTACTATATTTCAGAGAATTGGTTATTAAATTCAAGAAAATACTTTCTAAATAAGCAGAATTGAAACGTACAGAATTAACTAATGAAAAATCAAAATTTATAGTTGCTTCAGAAACTTTGATAATGTTTCCAATAGAGTCAATTACTTTAATTAAATGTGATTCTAAATTTAAGATTGTTACCTCATGATTGGTATTCTCTTTAATGATTAGAATTTTAATTAAATCGTCGAGTGTTGTTTTTAATGAAGTTGTTGATTTCTTAAATGCTTCTATTAAAATTCGGGTTTTTGGATCAGTAATAGTTTCTAAATTCAACAGTTGAATAACACCCATCAGGTTGGTGAGTGGTCCCCTTAAATTGTGAGAAGTGATATAGGAAAACTGTTTTAGCTCTTTGTTATTAGCAGTTAGTTCTTTAATCAACATTTCCTTTTCTATCAGGTCTCTTTTTCTCAAAGTAACATCTCTGATAATTTTTGAAATTCCGATTACCTCTTTAGAATCATTCAAAATAGGGGACATCGTTAATGACACATCAATTATTTCCCCATTTTTCTTGATCCTTTTCGTTTGAATTTGTGTAAAACAAATTCCTTTTCTGGCTTTCTCTATTAAATTACTTTCATATTGAATTAAGTTAGTTGGAATGAACAGTCTAAACAAATCACCCATTACTTCTTGTGCTGTATAGCCTAGTAAAGATTCTGCACCTTTATTCCAGCTTATGATTTTTCCATCTATACTACAACTAATCACCGCGTCGTTAGTGGAATCAACAATGGAAGCCAATAGACTTTGGCTTTCTCGTAATTTTATATCCTCCGATATGTTGCGCATATTAGAAACAATTGCCCTAATATTTTCGTCGTGTAATAGATTGGTAAGTGTGCCTTCTAGCCAAGTATAATGTCCTTCTACATGTCTCCATCTAAATTGATCGAAAATTTTCTGACCTTTTGTAGAGACAAATTCTTTTATTTTTGGTAGCAAACGATTGTAGTCATCTGGATGTAGATATTCGAGTATGCTTTTTGTATGATCGAAATCTTCATCATTTCTTCCAGTTAGTTCAAAAGCATTAGCGCTCCTATAAATTGTTTTAAAATTCTCATCATACAATGAGATCATATCGGTTCCACTCTCAGTCAATGACTTGAATCTACTCTCATTTATTTTTAATAGATCTTCTGTTTTTTTTCTTTCTGTGATATTAGTGGCGGTTAATGATACACCCCATATTTCCCCTAAACTTGTATAGAGTGGTATAAATTGAAAACTCCACCAAAATAAAGTATTAGGAATGTTTATTACTTTATCTTTTGTTTTATTGCCGTTCAATGCAATTAATGCATATTCTTTAAATCTGGGTTTAAATAATTCCGGTAAAATCAGGAGTGCATTTTCACCTATAACCAAATTGAGTTTAAATAGACTCTTTGCATATTTCTGTGCTTGCTTATTAAAGGCAGTGATTTCTAATTGTTCGTCAAATAAAATATTTACTGAATCAGTGTTGTCAAAATATGATTTTAGTTTTGATTCATACCCTTCGATGAACAATTGTTCATTATTTATATGGCGTGTTTTATGGAGAACTTGTGAATTCAGGGTAATTAGAGAAGCTTTTTTTCCCTGATAATTTAATGCAAAAATTGTGAATTGGAAATGCAGAATATTTCCCTCTTTTGTTTTAAATGCAGTTTCTAATTGTTTATTCTGTTGGCCATTACTTTTTAATAGAATTGATACAAAAGAATCATGCGAATCTTTTAATTGGATTCCTGCAACTTTAATATTTTTTAATTCTTCCATGCTATATCCAAGCATAAGAATTGCAGGTTCATTCAGGTCTAGAAATGAAAATGTTGTTGTATCAATAATCCACATTGGGTTATTGGAAGCATTAAAATAATCAATTAAAAGTTTGTTTTCAGATTCCACAGTTGTAAATAATTACACTAATAATAATCAGCAAAATTATCTTATACACTTTCAAATAGAAATGATTAAAACATCAATAACTATTATAATTTATCGAATTCTAAAATATAGTTGAATTATATCTAATACAAATAATAGCAGTAAAGTGCTTGCATTAATTTATTAAAAGTAAAATAAGTAGTATAAAATTATTTAATAAAGTCTTAAGCCTTAATAATTTCAGGAGCAAAATTAATTATAAAAGTGGTGCCTTTATTAGGTTCTGTTTCTACCTCAATACTACCTCCTAAAGCCGTTATTTGAGAATGCACCAAATACAAACCAATTCCCTTACTATCAGCATTCCGATGAAATCTTTGATATAATCCGAAAATTTTATCCTTCACTTTTTCCCAAATCATTCCCAATCCGTTATCAGAAAAAGAAAGTTGAACATAATCATTTTTTATTGTGCTTTTAATTCTGATGTGGGGTTTTATGCCTGGCTTGCTATATTTAATAGCATTGGTTATTAAATTCAAAAAAATGCTTTCTAAATAGGCGTTATTAAATTGAACAGAATTTGCATCCTTAAAGTCATAATCAATAGTAGCTTGAGATTCCTTAATAATGTTTCCGATAGAATTTATTACGTTATTCAAATGCGTTTCAAAATTTAAAGTTTCCAGATCTTGACTTGTATTCTCTTTTATTATTAGAATATTTATTAAATCATCTAAAGTTTCTTTCAATGAAAAAGTTGAAGATTTAAATCCTTCAATTAAAACTTTTGTTTTTGGATCAGTGATAATTTCTAAATTCAACAATTGTATGATGCCCATTAAGTTAGTAACCGGCCCCCTCAAATTGTGAGAAGTGATATAGGAGAACTGTTTCAACTCCTTATTATTACTTGATAATTCCTTAATCAATAATTCTCTTTCTTCCATTTCCTTTCTTCTCATTGTAATATCTTTTTGAATAGACACCCAATGTGTATACCATCCTATTTCATTGGCAATAGGTACCATTGAAATATTTACCCAAAAAGGGTCGCCATTCTTTTTATAGTTGACAATTTCTACTTCATTCGGCAACCAATTCTTTATAGAACTATTAAGTTTATCTAGTTCTTTCCTACTAGTAAGAGGGCCTTGCATCAATCTTGGATTTTTACCCAATACATCCTCAGCTGTATATCCAGTTGATGTTGTGAAAGATTTATTGACATATATTATTTTTGGCCCTACTAAACTTGATTCTCCCGCATCAGTAATCAATATAGCATCACTAGTTTTTTCGATGATCATTTTAAAAAGCTCTAACTCTGTTTTTGTTTTATTTAATTGCGTCACATCTCGAATAATTTTCGAAATTCCAATCACTTTATTTTTTTCATTCAGTATTGGCGACATAGTTAATGACACATCAATTATTTCTCCGTTTTTCTTTATTCTTTTCGACTGAATCTGATTAAAAAAAACGCCTTTTCTCGATTTTTTTATTAAGGCACCTTCATGAGAAACTATGTTACTTGGAATGAACAATTTATAGTCGTCACCCATAACTTCTTCCTCCTTAAATCCAAGTAAAATTTCAGCACTTTTATTCCAACTGGTTATTTTTCCAATCATATTACAACTGATAACAGCGTCATTTGTTGAATTAATAATGGAAGCTAATAGACTTTGGTTTTCGCGTAATTTTATATCTTCAGATATGTTGCGCATATTAGAAACTATTGCCCTGATATTTTCATCATGTAATAGATTGGTAAGTGAACCTTCTAGCCATAAATAATGGCCATCTATGTGACGCCATCTAAATGTATCATGAATTTTAAGCCCTTTTGTAGCTACTAAATTCTTTATGGTTGATTGCAAACGTATATAGTCATCTGGATGAAGAAATTCAAGGACACTTTGATTTTTATCTAAAATATCATCGTGTCTGCCAGTCAGTTGAAAAGCAGCTGAACTTCTGTAAATTGTTTTAAAATCCTCATCGTACAATGAAATCATATCTGTTCCACTCTCTGTTAGGGATTTAAATCTACTCTCACTTATTTTTAATTGTTCTTCTGTTTTTTTTCTTTCAGATATATCATTTGCGGTTATTGAGATTCCAAAAATTTCTTTGCAACTGGTAAAGAGAGGTGAAAATATAAAACTCCACCATATTGAGGTATCGGGAATATTAATAACCATATTCTTTGTTTCATGGCCGTTAAGTGCTACTAAAGCATATTCAGTAAATCTGGGTTTAAATATTTCCGGTAACATTTGGCCGGCGTTTTCACCTATAACTAAATCAGTATCAAACAAACATGTAGCATATTTCTGTGCTTGTTTATTAAACGCGGTAATCTCTAGATATTTATTGAATAAAACAATGATGGAATTAGAATCGTTGAAAAATGCTTTTAAAGATAAATCGGCGTTGGTTTTGAATAGCTGTTCATTTTCAAAAGGCCTTCGATCATTTCTTGTTTCAGATTCGGTAAGCATATATGAAAGTTTAAGCAGAAAAATTAAAATCAAGTCTAGAACGATCCTAATTTATCTAAACAACAAAACTCATAAAATGTTCATAAATTAATTATATTTAATTATT
>CAIYLW010000086.1 GCA_903927185.1 uncultured Bacteroidota bacterium | reverse complement strand
TTGGTCAGATGATATTAATACAAGTTCAACTGGCAAAAATGAAATATCATTCTTCACTTCGGATGTACCTGGAAAATATGTAATTGTAGTACAAGGAATAAGCAAACAAGGAAAAATTGGTTATCAAGAATTGACTTTTGAAGTTAGTGGTCATTAACAAAACGGAAATTTTAAATATTGACTTTTACTTTATCCCAGTATTTTTAAGAACGATAAATGAAGGTCCTTTCTTCCAATCTTGTTTTGATTTGATATAAGCAGGGGCAACTGATAGATTGCCTAAAATCAAATCAATTTTTCCGTCCTGATCAAAATCACCGGCATCCATAGTAAGCCATCTACCTTTTTGAGTTATTGGTAGGCTAAATGGTTTGAAATCGAAATTGCCATTATTTTGCAGATACACAAATCCTTCTTCCGGTTGATTTTGGTAATCAGCAAAATAAGAAATTGTTGCAATGTCTAAATCTCCATCGTTATCAAAATCTTTCGCAATTGCTTTGTAGCATCCATTTAATGGGAAGAAATACTTTTGAGTAAATTCATTTTTACCGTTGTTCAAATATATATATACTCCATGAAAAGGTTTTAAAACTGTAGAATAATCTGCATTATCACCACAGGTATAAAGTATGTCTTTAAAACCATCATTGTTCATGTCTACCATTTCAAAATGTGATGACCCATTAATCGGAGGAAATCGTAAAACTTGTTTTTCACTAAACTTCCCGTTTCCCAGATTCGTATACAAAAATATCCCTTCTTCTCCCTGTGCAAATAGTACCCAGATATCTGGTAATCCATCATGGTTATAATCTTCTACAATTGCATTAATTGCCCCGGGTAAAGGCCTTAGTATATGTTTCTCATAATTACCGGAACCTTTATTCTCCATCCATGTTAAAGCACCAGTAAGAAAACCAAATTCACATGCAATAATATCTTCTTTACCATCTTTATTTAAATCAGCCGAAGTTAATTGAACGGGTCTTTGTAACTGAGATATGATTGGTTGTTCTATAGTTTGAATCATTTTCCCATCCTTACCAAGCGCGATTTTTTTACCTGATCCCAACTTTTCATTATTGGGATTTAAGTATCCGATATCACAGATAAACCATTCGTTTTGTTTCATTTCGATATTAACTACAGGTCCTTTCGTTACTAATGAATCACAAACCTTTAAATTCTTATCGAAGCGATATACTTTACGTTTTATTACATCAGAAATAATAAAAGGAAAATCATTAGATGACTCATCAATTTTTACATAAGAAGTGGAAGGAACACCTATTCCTTTCTCTGGGATCATCGCAGTAAATAATGGAAGCTCATTCGTTATTGGATACTTTCTAATTTGTTTGGTCTCACTTTTTTCTGCAGCTGATGAAACATAATAATCAATGATCTTTTGCCATTGATCTCCCGTCATTGCGGGCTTAGATGGATAAAATCCTGGTGGCAATGAATGATCATATTTACTATATGGATAACGAACGCCTTGAAATTCGAATATCCCCATTTTAGGGCCCATCGCTGGCATAACACCCGTCATCCAAGTCTTTGCATCGATCCATTTCGGATCAGGTAGCATATGGCAGGATTGACAGTATTGTGTTGCAAGATTTTTCCCTTCTGCAACATTCGAATCGGATATTTTCTGCTGTGAAAACTGTTCACAAGAAATTGCAAATAATAAACTGGAAATAACTACAGCGATAACACTACATCTTTTTTTGATAATGCTTTTTCCCATGGATACTTATTCTAAAAATTTAATGTTCGCTCAGCACCTTTTGAATCTTTAATTGTAATTCTAGAAACCCCGGATTCAACATTGATAAATCTGGCTGATTGCGACAGAAAAGAGGATCCATAATTCAATTCTCTTTTTTGTTTTTTTCCATTTTTATATTCTATTGTAGCAGAAACATCCATTGTTTGTAATGGAACAATTTGAATGGATTGATTTAATTCGAAAACTTTTAAATGATCTTTATTCTGACTAGCTACCAGTAAACATTTACCATTGTTTGATCTAAGTTTTACCAATGCTTTTGCATCACCTGGAACAAACCAACCAGATGCCAGAATTGATTTTGGTTCAAAACCGCCTTTACCATCCCCCTTCAGAAATAAACCATTACTTGCATCATATCTTCCAACTGAAACGTCAGTTCCATAGTCGTTCCCTACTAACAAAACATCTAAATTACCATCCCCATCAAAATCTTCTGCAACCATTCCATTAAGATTAGAAACCTGTGCATTTAAAGGCAAGGGGACTAATGTAAATTTCCCATTACCATCGTTACGTAAGAAACTATTAGAAAAATAGTTGGCTTGTAATTT
>CAIYLW010000085.1 GCA_903927185.1 uncultured Bacteroidota bacterium | reverse complement strand
TGATTTCCAGTTAACTGTTGCTTTAACTGCTGGTAAGAGCCATTTGTTCTTGCCTCTAAACGGAGATTGGGGTCATAAATTTGGTGGAACCAGTGCTACTGGCGGAACCATTTTAGCCGACGGAGCACTTCCTGCAAATACGCCTGCACCTGATGTGTCTGGTAATTATTTGATCGATGTGAATTTCTTGACTGGTCAATATACACTTACTAAACAATAATTTAATTTTTCGTTTAATAGTGGTTTTAATAGAGCGGTCCCAATTTTCGGGACCGCTCTTATTATTTGTATCATTGAATGATTAATGAATAAGATTTACCCTTTTTAAAACATTGCTTACATTGCATCAATAACAAGTATCTATGCTTTACTCGATGACTGGCTACGGAAGGGCCGAACAGACTATTAATGGAAAAACCTTTTTGGTGGAGATCAAATCTTTAAACGGAAAACAATTTGATTTGCGTTTGAATATCCCATCTCTTTTAAAACCCTTTGAATTTGATGTTCGTAATGTTCTCAGCGAGGGATTACAAAGAGGTAGCGTTGAATGTAATATTACATTGAAACAAAATGGAGCTAGTAAACCTGTTACAATTAATACAGAACTTGCCAAAGCTTATTATCTACCAGTGGCAGAACTTGCGGCTGAGTTGAATTTGCAAACTGGCGATATTTTAAGCACTATTTTAAAATTGCCAGATGTAATTACCCCCTCTACAGAAATGTTGAGCGATGAAGAATGGAAGGGCTTTGAATTGGTTTTAAAAGAAGCTATATCTTTTTTAAATACACATAGAGCCGACGAAGGAAAGTCGCTCGAAAAAGACTTGCTTTTGCGATTGACAAATATCGAGATTCAACAAAAACAGATCGTTGAATTGGAGCCACTCCGCCGCCAGCGGATCCGCGAAGGGCTCTTAAAAGTATTAGAAGAAAATGTGGGGAAGGATAACTATGACCCTAATAGATTGGAACAGGAATTGATCTACTATATTGAGAAGATTGATATTAGTGAAGAACAGGTTCGTTTGAACAACCACTGTAAATATTTCAGAGATATTTTAGATGAGAAGGATATGAGTAAAGGAAAGAAACTCTCTTTTATTTTACAGGAATTTGGTAGAGAAATCAATACCACCGGTTCTAAAGCTTATGATGCAGTGATGCAGAAATGTGTTATCCTGATGAAAGACGAACTAGAAAAAGCAAAAGAACAAGTTTTAAATGTTTTATAACTCAAAAGGATTAGCATCCCTTTTATCTTTGTAAAAAATTAGTACGGTGAAAAAAATTATTCTTGTAGTTTGTTTAATAGGTACACTTTGGTCGTGTAATAAACTTGACAGCTTTGAACAAACTGTTTTTTTTCCAGAACACCAATGGGCAAGCAAGAATCAACCAAGCTTTAAGTTTGAAGTAAAAGATACTATTGCTACTTATAATATTTATGTGGTTATTCGGCACGAAGATGCATTCCATTTCAATAATCTTTGGCTGAATATCATTACCACAGCTCCTTCCGAAAAATCTAATACACAAAAAGTTAATCTTCAACTTGCCAACAATGCTACTGGTTGGTTGGGTAGTGGAATGGACGATGTATTTGATCATCGAATTAGAATTACTAGTAGCCCAATTCATTTAAAGAAAGGGATATATCAATTTAGTTTACAACAGATAATGCGTGAAGATCCTTTGCCATCAATACTTAATGCTGGAATCCGCGTAGAAAAAATTCATTCATGAGCCCCTTACTGAAAAGTAAATTAACACTTGTAACTGCAGTATATTGGATACTACTTTCTTACATGGTGGCTGCATTACTTTGGTGGTTTATCGCTCTGGATAAACAAAATAGAATGATTTCCAATATTATGTTGAGTGAATTAAAGCACGAAGATCCTAATTATTATCGTGATGCAGTAACTATTGGAAACGCAACTCATAGAAAAACAATTCAATTTATAAGCGAAGGAACTACCTTTTTAGTATTGATTCTTGTAGGAGCTGTATTTGTATTTAGAGCTACCCGACGCCAGATTAAATTGTCGCAGCAACAGCAAAATTTTATGATGGCTGTTACCCACGAATTAAAAACACCCATTGCTGTAGCTCAATTAAACTTGGAGACTTTACAAAAGCGACAACTAGAGGAAGACAAAAGGCAAATGCTTATTAGTAATACTTTGCAGGAAGCAAACAGATTAAATGCACTTTGTAATAATATTCTTTTTGCTGCACAATTAGATGCAGGTGCCTACAGGTCAAATAAACAAGAAATAAATTTTTCAGACTTACTTGAAGGTTGTATAGATAGTTTTAAAAATAGATTCCCTAACAGAGTTATAGAAGAGAAAATTAAGGAATCTATTTATATTATTGGCGAACCTTTATTACTTCAGATGCTAGTGAATAATTTAATTGATAATGCCAATAAATATGCAAACAAAGGCACACCCATTACCATATCATTAGATCAAAAAATTAATCAGGTTGAATTTTCAGTAGCAGATCTGGGCGAAGGCTTAGCTGAAGAAGAAAAAAAGAAAGTATTCGAAAAATTTTATCGCGTGGGTGAAGAAAATACCCGCAAGACAAAAGGAACAGGCTTGGGCTTATACCTATGCAAAAAAATTGTGCAAGGTCATGGCGGCAAAATATTTGTTAACAACAATCAGCCGCAGGGTAGTATTTTTACGGTATTATTTAAGATTACTTAACTTAAGCTATAACAATAAATAGAATCGCTTGAAAGAATCTTTAGCAAATATTCTGTTAGTGGAAGATGAAGAAAATCTTCACGAAGCATTGAAGCTGAATCTGGAAATGGAAGGATATTCTATTACTTCAGCTTATGATGGAACTGCAGCACTAAAAGCTATTGCGAATGAATATTTCGACTTAATCATCATGGATATCATGTTACCCGGGATTGATGGAATTAGTATTACGGAAACCGTTAGGGTAAGTGCAAATGAGGTTCCGATTCTAATTTTGAGTGCCAAAAATTCGAGTGCCGATCGAGTTTTAGGGTTGAAAAAAGGAGCTGATGATTATCTTACAAAGCCTTTTAATTTGGAAGAACTGTTACTTCGAGTTTCTAAACTGATTCAGAAAAATAAAAAATTAACCGTAAAAGAGACCATTGTAGACTTTTATGAATTTGGAAATAATAAAATTGATTTTAAAGCCCAAGAAGCTACCAACTGGAACGGACAACATATCCCACTCAGTAAAAAAGAAGTCATGCTTCTTAAATTGCTGATTGAAAATAAAGGGGAGGTAGTAACCAGAGAAAAAATCCTTCAGGTAGTTTGGGGCTATAATGTATATCCAACTACCAGAACAATCGACAATTTTATCCTCAGTTTTAGAAAGTATTTTGAGCTGGATAGCCGAAATCCAAAGCATTTTCATTCGGTTAGGGGAGTTGGTTATAAATACACTGTTTAACAGCTTCAAATACAATATTCACTTCTAATAAGCGTTTGAAGTATTTCAAATAGTGAACATGTCTATTCAACTTCAATCAATCATAGATTTTCTGGATCCTGTTAATATAGCTCAAATTTCGAACGATGAAGGCTTTAAGGATAGTCAATTGGGCAAACATATCGCTGTTTACGAAGACGAATTTCCGGATATAACCAATGCCGACTTTGTTATTGTGGGTTGTGGCGAAATGAGAGGCGCTGGTATACAACTTACCAATACAGATGCCCCGAATGCTATTCGTGCAGAATATTATAAATTATTTCATTGGCATACACAGGTAACAGTTGCTGATATTGGCAATGTGAAATGTGGCGCTACTTTGGAAGATACTTATGCGGCTTTAAAAGCTGTTATCACTGAGTTGATGGATTTGAAAAAACGAGTGGTGATACTTGGAGGTACTCACGACGTAACTACTGCGCAATATGGGGCTTATGGAAACAGAAGCAGAATCATTGATGTGGCTTGTGTGGATGCCCGCATAGACTTAGATATGGACAGTGTGTTGCCTGCCGACAACTTTTTGGTTGAAATGCTTACTGGGATTCCTAATTATTTGAAACATTATAGCCATATAGGTTTCCAGAGTTATTTTATGCATCCTGAAATGCTCGAAACTATTGATAAACTTGGATTTGAATGCTATCGGGTTGGCAAAGTTAAAGAACGAATAGAAGAAATAGAACCTGCAATTCGAAATAGTGAACTCTTCAGTTTTGATATTGCTGCCATACAACATGCTCATGCACCTGCCAATAGATTAACACCAAATGGTTTTAACGGAGAAGAAGCTTGTACTTTAATGCAGTATGCTGGTATGAGTAATAATTGCGATACCGTTGGAATATATGGGTATATCGCTGAACATGATGAATTTTCACTTACCGCTAAGCAAATTTCTCATATGCTTTGGTATTATATGGATGGTATTCACAAAGGCAAACAAGAAGCAGAATTAGATAACAGATCTGAATTCAACGAGTTTACTATGGCATTCGCCGAAGTGGAAACTGTGTTCCTTCAAAGTAAAAGAACCGGCCGCTGGTGGATGCAATTACAAGAAGGTAAATTTATTGCTTGTAGTCAATTCGATTATATTATTGCATCTAATAACGAAATCCCGGATCGTTGGTATAGGGCCGTAGAACGCGGCTAATTAAGAATCATTCATTAGCTTCGAATAGCTAATTGCAAACTATGAACTTTACAAATTCACTTCTAGTCATTTTTGTTTGTTTTGTGCTGCTATCATGCCATACGCAACAAAAAATTCAAAGTAATATTCGATTAAATCACAGTGCGAATCAAGATACATTATTAGCATCTCCTGATTTGAACGGCGCACATATCGGTTTTGTGGTTTATGATCCCTCCAATAAAAAATTCCTTTATAATTATCAAGGTGATAAATATTTTATACCAGCTAGTAATATAAAAATTGTTACCTGTTATACGGCGATGAAATTTTTAGGGGATAGTTTACTGGGACTTCGATATGTGGTAAAACCAGATAGCACGGTAGAGGTAGAAGCAAATGGCGACCCCACTTTTTTGCATCCTGATTTTATCAATCAACCTGCCTATAACTTTCTAAAAAAACAGAAAACGATTTTACTCACTGACGATAATTGGAAGTCGAAAGGATGGGGTATGGGTTGGTCTTGGGATGATTATGAAAGCGACTATATGGCGCAAAGAAGTATCATGCCTATCTATGGCAATGTTGTTCACTTCAATAAATATAGCCGTCCTACAACTGCTCCTTTATATTTTCAAAAATTATTAGATAATGGGGCTGGCATCAATAATGGCATGTTCGAAATCAAACGCGATATTGGTGCCAATCGATTTAGTGCCGTACCTTCTACAACAATTTTTGGAGGAGAGGATATTCCTTTTTATACTGGAGACCAGGAATTATTAATCAACTTATTAGAAGATACTTTACACAACAAAGTTTTACCTGTACATTTTAAAATTGATCGCTATCCGGATGTTGTAAAAATTTATACGCAACCAACCGATAGTATGCTTAAAATAATGATGCATCGTAGCGATAACTTTTTTGCAGAGCAAAGTTTATTGATGGTAAGTAATGAATTACTTGCCGAGATGTCTACTTCTAAAATCATCGATTCACTTTTAAAAACAACCTTTAGTTTTCTTCCACAGAAACCTAAATGGGTTGACGGAAGTGGGTTGAGTAGGTATAATTTATTTACACCCGAAGACTTTGTTGCTATTTTAAATAAAATGAAAGAAGATTTTGCCTGGGAACGAATCACTAATATTTTAGCTTCTGGTGGATCTGGAACACTAGGAAATTATTATAAAAATAGCGCAGGAAAAATTTATGCAAAAACTGGATCACTCAGCAATAATGTGGCACTCAGTGGTTACATTATTACGAAGGCTGGAAATAACTTAACCTTCTCTGTATTGGTTAGTAACTATACGGGAAATAATTCCAATATTCGAAGATCTGTAGAACGATTTTTAAATTATGTAATGGATAACCAATAATTACCTCCCAAACATTCGATCTAAATAATCTTCTTTGAATTCCAAATAAGTAGGACTACCAGTTGGCGTAATATTCGGACTGCCACAAGTAAATAAATCTTCTATCAGAACCAGCATTTCTTTTTGTGTAAGTTGCTGCCCAGCTTTAATTGCTTGCTGGCGCGACATACAACGAACTAATTTTTCACGTTTGCTAAATTTAATGTCGCTACTAAAATGTTTGAATTGCTCAATCAATAATTCAATCGCATGTTTTTCATTCCCTGGAAGAATATCTGCAGGAATACCTTGTATCACAAATGTTTGATCATCTTTTGGTTCAACCTGATATCCTATAGTTAGTAAGTCCGGTAAAAGGTCTTTCAATAGTGCAGCATCTGCTCCCGTCATTTCTAATTCTACAGGAAATAAACTTTGCTGAGTAGCCATCTGTTGTCCATGTGCTGCCAGACTATATCTTTCATACAATACTCGTTCATGTGCTAATTGCTGATGAACTAATAAAAATCCGCTATTCGTTGAAGCAATAATATAGGTATTGTGTAACTGCAATAAAATAGTATCTGGAAGAACCCGTAATTGTTTATTACTGGAAATGTCTTTATGTAATTGCTGTTGACTATCTGAAGAAGTAGCTTGCTCAATACCAGTCATTCCAGAACTTTCGTAAAAACTTTTCCAACTTTTCAGTTCACTTTTGTCCGTTGCTTCAATAAAATGTGCTTGATTACTTTGGGTAAATGTTTTGAAAAGATTAGACCCCGTAGCTGCATCTCTTTTATCAGTTGTAAATGGTTTACTAACCGCATCTAAACTTTGAATAGTTGCGTTTAATGTAAAATCAAGTGATGGGGCGATACTAAATTGCGCCAGTGCATGTTTAACAGCAGCTTGCACAAATGCATAAATAATTTTCTCGTCCTCAAATTTTATTTCTTGCTTAGTAGGATGAACATTTATGTCTACTACTGAAGGATCCAGATCGATGTATAAAACATAGCTAGGAAAACTATCTTTAGCGATCATTTCGTCGAACGCACTATTCACCGCGTGATTTAAGTAAGCGCTTTTTATAAAACGATTATTCACAAAGAAGTACTGATCGCCTCTTGTTTTACGAGCGGTTTCTGGTTTGCCTACGAATCCATAGATATTTAAGTAATCTGTTTCTTCGTTTACGCTAACAAGTTTGGCATTGTATTGCGAACCAAGAATTTGAACAATGCGTTGTTTTAATGATCCTGCATCTAAATGAAAAACTTCTTGCCCATTACTGGTTAATGAAAAAAATACAGTTGGGAAAGCCATCGCCACCCGGATAAATTCTTCTACGATATGTCGCATTTCTGCAGCATTGCTTTTTAAGAAATTCCTTCTTGCTGGCACATTAAAGAAGAGGTTCTTCATACTGATGCTGGTGCCTGTTTGAAATGCACATGCTTCCTGCTTTATTACCTGACTGTTTTCTATTTCTATAAAGCTGCCTAGTGCTTCATCCGCTCTTTTAGTTTTTAATTCAACCTGGGCAACCGCAGCAATAGATGCTAATGCTTCGCCTCTAAAGCCCATCGTTTTTATCCGAAATAAGTCTTCAATATGGCTGATTTTGCTGGTTGCATGGCGCTCAAAAGCCATTCTTGCATCCGTTTCACTCATACCTTTTCCATCGTCAATCACTTTTACCAATGCCTTACCAGCATCTGTTACTAATAATTTGATGGTGGTTGCGCCAGCATCAACGCCATTCTCCAATAATTCTTTCACAGCACTGGCTGGTCTTTGAATTACCTCACCCGCTGCAATCTGGTTCGCTATATTGTCTGGTAATAAATGTATAATATCAGTCACCCTTGGAAATTTAATAAAGTTTGTAAAATTAGCATTCTCCCGGCATCTCCACCGAGATTCCATTAAATTTGCCATTCAAAATTATAAACATGGCATTAAGTGCAGATATAAAAAAATTAGCGCGGCATTTTGTACCGGCAGATTTTACAGTTACTGATTGGGAAAATCTAGAACCATTCTTTAAAAATTTAGTAGACCGTCCTCTCCATACCCAAGCTGATTTGGAGCAATGGATGAAAGATATGAGTGAAATCGAGGCGGTTGTGAGTGAAGACGCCTGCTGGCGTCAGATTAAAATGACCTGTGATACCGCAGACGCTTCATTGGAAGAAGCATTTACCTATTTCTGTATGGAAATTCAGCCCAAGTTGCAACCCTATGCAGATCTGTTAAATAAGAAATTAATTAACTCGCCCATTACGCAAGAGCTGGACAAGGAAAAATATTTTACTTACCTGCGTTCTGTAAAGAAAAGTATTGACTTGTTTAGAGAAGCAAATATTCCGTTACAAGCAGAACTAAGTGTGATGCAACAACAATATGGGGCTATCGCTGGTAAAATGGTGGTTGAAGTAAACGGACAAGAATACACTTTACAACAAGCCGCAAAATTTTTAGAAAGTGAAGACAGATCTTTAAGAGAAGAAGTGTATCGTAAAATTCAAGAACGTCGATTACAAGACAAACAAACCATGCACGATTTATATTCTTCATTGATTAAGAAAAGAAATGAAGTAGCTATAAATGCTGGATTTGCTAATTATCGCGATTACAAATTTGTGGAGTTAGGAAGATTCGATTACACAAAAGAAGATTGCTTTCAATTTCATGAAGCAGTGAAATTACACGTACTTCCATTGATTGAAAAAATCTATGCAAAGAAGAAGGCTAAGTTGCAATTAGACACTTTATATCCTTGGGATACAGAAGCTGAACCAGCTGGCATTACACCTCTAAAACCATTTACTGATGGGAATGATTTGTATGAAAAATCCGTAAAATGTTTTTCAGAAATGAATCCTTTTTTTGCCGACTGTCTGCGAAAAATGAAAGAGTTAAAACACTTTGATTTAGAAAGCAGAAAAGGGAAAGCACCTGGTGGATATAATTGCCCGCTTACTGAAAGCGGGGCACCATTTATATTTATGAATGCTGCCGGACAAATGAGTGATGTTACTACGATGGTTCATGAAGGTGGTCATGCCATTCACTCTTTTCTTTCTCATGAATTAGAATTGAGTGCATTTAAAGAATACCCCATGGAAATTGCCGAAGTAGCAAGTATGGCGATGGAATTATTTAGCATGAATCATTGGGAAGCATTCTTTGAGAAGGAGGAAGATCTTATTCGCGCTAAAGAACATCAGTTAGAGAGAACCATTACGATATTTCCTTGGATTGCAATCATAGATAAGTTTCAACACTGGGTTTACGAAAATCCAAATCATTCGATTGAAGAGAGAACAAAAACCTGGATGGAAATATTAAAAGAATTTTCAACCAATAGCATCGATTATACAGGATTAGATAGTTATCGAGAAATTGGCTGGCAGCGCCAATTACACTTATTTGAAGTTCCTTTTTATTATATCGAATATGGCATAGCACAATTAGGTGCTATCGGATTATGGATGCAGTATCAACAGAATCCAAAACAAGCTTTAGAAAATTATATCAATGCATTAAGTTTAGGGGGAACAAAAACGCTTCCTGAATTATATAAAGCCGCAGGATTAAAATTTGATCTATCACCTAATCATATTAAAACGCTGATGGAATTTACGGCTAAGGAAATGGATAAGTTGTAAGTGAGGATTGAGAAGTGAGGAGTGAGGAGTGAGAAGTGAGGAGTGAAGAAAATAAGCAGCACATTTTAGTTCGCCGCCCTATTTAGGGAGGGATGCCCGAAGGGTGGGGTGGGTAAAAGCATGAAAGTAAAAAGCCTCTGAAATTTCAGAGGCTTTTTACTTTATATACTATTCGTTTTCTGGTTTTACTGGTGGGGGATTTTGATTTCCTTGTGGCGGTCGAGGACCTTGTTGTCTTTGTTGCTGTGGTCCGCGGTTTTGTTGTGGCCCACGATTTTGATTTCCTGGTCCTTGTTGAGGTCCACGATTTTGTTGCTGTGGTCCGCGGTTTTGTTGAGGTCCACGGTTTTGATTTCCCGATCCCTGCTGTGGTCCGCGGTTTTGTTGAGGTCCACGGTTTTGTTGAGGGTCACGGGTTTGATTTCCTTGTCCTCCTTGTTGTGGTCCACGTGAATCGTTTCTTCTATCGTTGCCTCTTTCCTGATCTCGACGACGCTTATCATTTCTTTCTAAACTCTTTAAACTAATTTGACCCACTACATCTACAAATGCAGGTTCTACATCTTTTGCTTTACCACTAATCACTTCTACAGCTTGTAATTCATCTACCCTTGTGCCTGCTTGATTTAAGCGTTTAATTTCTTTGACACGTTGAATTGTAAGTGGATAGTGTTTATTATTATTTGGTAGTATATACCACATTAAATTCTTGAAAATATCTTTCTTAATCAGTTGTGCAGTTCCCATGATGGTATCTAGTGTATCTGCATAATCCGGGAATTGTTGCAGTGCATCTAAATAAGTATCCAACTCAAAATTCAAACAGCATTTCAAACGGCCACACTGGCCACTTAATTTGGTTTGGTTAATCGATAAGTTTTGGTATCGCGCAGCAGTTGTGTTCACACTTTTAAAATCATTCAACCAGGTACTGCAACAAAGTTCCCGACCGCAGCTGCCAATTCCTCCAACTTTAGCAGCTTCCTGACGAATACCGATTTGTCGCATCTCTACTTTTAGTTTGAAATCCCCTGCAAATAATTTAATCATTTCACGGAAGTCAACTCTATCATCTGCTGTGTAAAAGAAGGTTCCTTTTTTGCCATCTGCCTGAATTTCAATTTCAGAAAGTTTCATCTGCAAATTCAAGTCGCGAGCAATGGCTCGGCTGCGAGCCAATATATTCATCTCCCGGCTTTTGCTGATATGAAAGGTTTCGATATCGCGTTCAGTACTACGGCGTAAAATCTTTTTAATTTCCGGGCTGAATTCATCCACTCCTTTTTTCTTCATTTGGATACGCACCAATTCTCCAGTACAACTTACTTCTCCTACATCATATCCACCAACACCTTCTACGGTAACATAATCTCCTTTATCGAAGTATTGCTGAGTTGTATTTCTGTAAAATTCTTTGCGGCTTCCTTGTTTGAAAGTGATCTCTACAATCTTGCAATTGCTTTCAGGATCACTGAAAGGTAGATTTATTAACCAGTCGTGTACGTTTAAACGATTACAACCACCAGTGCTGCAGCCACCGTTGCTCTTACACCCATTTGGGGTACCTGTACCACATGATCCACATCCCATATTCTAAGTAATAATAGAGTTAATAATAAATTGAGAAGAAATTTTGAGAGGACTATAGAACTGTTACCCTTTGTTAAGCCTGCCATTTTAATTCAATGGTCAGTTCCTGATAATCAGAATGCATATAACTCAAGAGGTAATAATAACCGTAATTCTTTGCAAACGTCCACACAAAATCCTTTCTCACAGGTTTCAAGGCCGCCAGGCCGAAAAACCCTAACTCATCAAAATTAGGGTTTTGTTCTGAATGATGTGATAGAGTTTAATAGTCAATGCTTGAAATAGCATTTTGGCATTTGCATTACGCTCAATATAGTATGAGGAGCGGTCTAATTCCTCAATTATGGCTTGCTGCTGACTAACAGAAGCAATTTTATTGAGCCTTACGGCAAAGTCCTTTTCCTTTTCGGGCAGTTGTGCAAACGCAGGCCCCAATATTTTTATGCGGATACTTTGTCCCAATAAATGGTTGAAATAACGTAAAAACTGTTTTTGCTTTTCTCGCCCAAGCTTTGCAACTTCTTCTACAAATTTAACCTGTGCCACTGGGCCGCCCTTGAGCGTCGCATTCAACCATTCGCGCAATAAACTCTGCCAATCCTCATCAGCATTTTGTAAAAGTTGAAGAGCTTCCCGATAATTTCCACTGGAGATTGCAGCAATTTGTGATGCGGTATCAGCATTTGCTTTGGCTCTTTGTATTAAAGCCTTTTCTATTTCCTGATCTTCTAATGCTGGAATTTTTACCAGCTGGCAACGACTTAATATGGTAGGCAGAATCTGTTCTTCATTTTCAGCAACCAAAATAAATAAGGTATTTGCCGGGGGTTCTTCAATGAGTTTAAGAAGTATATTCCCTTCTTTTCTCAAATATTCTGGCATCCATAAAACCAGGACTTTGTAATTACTCTCAAAACTTTTTAGACTTAGTTTATGGATGATTTGATTACATTCTTCTGAAGTGATATTTCCCTGTTTGTTTTCTGCTCCAATAAACTGAAGCCAGTCATAACTATTTCCATATGGATAAAATTTGATGAACTCTCGCCATTCACTGATATATTCTGAACTTACCGGTTTGTCACCCGATTTTCTCGGAATTACAGGATAAGTAAAATGTAAGTCGGGATGTATCAATTGCTCAGCTCGTTGAAAAGGAGGCTGGGAGGCAATATTATCAGGACTTATAAAAGAGGGTTTGGGTTCTAAAGCTGTCATGCCACCAAAAAGGTCTTCTACAATGGGAGCAGGTGTTGGCAAACTAACCACATATTGCGCAAAAGCCAAAGCCAGGGGCAAAGCGCCGCTTCCTTCTTTACCCAAAAAAAGCAATGCATGGCTAAGCCTATTCTGCTCCACCATTTCAGAAAGGTGTTGCTTTACATTTTGTTGGCCTATTACGTCATTGAATAACATGAATCTTTCTTGCTTTTGCTTTTCTGATATCGTTGAATCTGCTACAAAATAAAAGAAGCTGCCCGGTTCGGACAACTTCTTTTATACAGTGCTATATGCTTTGAAAAATTATTTCAGGTATTTAGTGATTTCTTCGCTGTCTGGGGTAACCTTACTTGGGAAATAAGCAATCATTTTGCCATTTTCGTCTAGTAAAAATTTATTAAAATTCCAAGATATGGTAGCATCTAAAACACCGTTTTCAGCTTTAGAAGTTAACCATTTGTAAATAGGGGCAGTGTCATCACCTTTCACACTAACCTTACTAGCTAAAGGGAATGTAACCCCATAGTTCTTTTTGCAGAATTCAACAATTTCGCCATCTGTGCCTGGTTCTTGTGCACCAAAATTATTTGCAGGGAATCCTACGATAACTAATTTGTCTTTATACTGATCGGCCACTTTTTGCAAAGCTTCATATTGGGGGGTATACCCACATTTGGAAGCAGTATTAACTACTAAAATCTTTTTACCCTTGAATTTAGAAAAATCAATGGTTCCGCCGCTGATCGACTTCACTTTAAAGCTATGGATACTAGGGTTGCCGGTTTTCAGGGTAAAGGCACTCATGCAAGCAATGATTGCGATACTTAAGAAATATTTCATGTTTTTATTTTTTGTGATTTAAGTACAAGTAACGACTAAAGGTAGAAATGTTTGCAAAAATTTTGATAAATGGCTTTCGAAACTGGTAAATATTGGGGCATTTAAATTGTGTAAGCTGCAGTAGCCACACTCAGGGTTACCCCATTTTCTGTTTCCAATGCCGATCCGAGGGCTTCGAGGCTGGCTCCGGTAGTGGTTACATCATCAACCAGAAGTAGGTGTTTATTGGTGATTTGATCCCGATTTTTTAAGGCAAAAATACCTTCCATATTTTCCCATCTATGCAAACGATCTTGTAAAGTTTGACTACTTGAAAATACTTTTCTGATGATGGCGTTTTCTGAAATTGGTTTATTCCAAACTGATTGAATGCCTTTACAAATGATGGTTGCTTGATTGTAACCTCTGAGCTTTTGTTTTTTAGGATGTAATGGCATTGGTATTAGTAAATCGATTGATGCAAATCTTTCTGATTGCATTAATTGATTTCCCATTAATCTTCCTAAATAATATCCTACTGTAATATTCTGTTTATATTTTAATTCAGAGAGCAGGATTTGAATAAGCGAATCTTTCGTAAAATAAAATGCCGAACCAGCAGCTTGTAAATTCAAACGACCGTAAAAAGATTTCTCTACAGGATTATTAGGGAGTGAAAAAAAATTAGTGAAAGGCAAGTCAAGTTGACAATGATAACAAATTACTGCATCGCGATTTTTTAAATCGCATCCACAGGCTACACAGAAATGAGGGAATAGTAGCCTTGAAAAATCTTGCAGTAAGTT
Source organism: uncultured Bacteroidota bacterium (assembly GCA_903927185.1). Lineage (GTDB taxonomy): Bacteria > Bacteroidota > Bacteroidia > Chitinophagales > Chitinophagaceae > Sediminibacterium. The sequence goes on along the minus strand of CAIYLW010000085.1, from coordinate 152,250 downwards.
TTCAAAAGGAAATAGCATTCGCTAATATAAACTGCTGTAAACAATAATGCAAGGGACTAAAATAATTGTTGGTATACCTCGTCAACTTTTGATAAAGCGATTACTTGAATCTGATAATTTTTCGGATCGAAGCTTTTTTTGTTATAGCGTGAAACGATTATTTTTTCAAATCCTAATTTTTCAGCTTCTGCAATGCGTTGTTCAATTCTATTGACAGCTCTAATTTCTCCATTTAATCCAACCTCTCCTGCGAAACAAATATGATTTGGTAGTGGAACATCTTCATACGAGGAGAGTAATGCACAGATCACTGCAAGGTCGATTGATGGATCTTCTACTTTGATTCCTCCGGCAATATTTACAAAAACATCTTTCATACCAAATTGAAAACCGCCTCTCTTCTCCAAAACGGCCAATAAAAGTTGTAATCTTCTTAAATCAAATCCAGTAACAGTTCTTTGTGGTGTGCCGTACACGCTTTGTGTAACAAGGGCTTGAACCTCTATCAATAAGGGGCGAAGACCTTCCAATGTTGCTGCAATTGCTGAACCACTCAATTGTTCTTCTCTTTGTGCAATTAAAATTTCGGAAGGGTTAGAAACGATGCGCATTCCTTCTCCCGTCATTTCATAAATCCCCAATTCTGAGGTACTGCCAAATCTATTTTTCTGAGTTCTTAAAATTCGATAAGCGTAATGCCTATCACCTTCAAATTGTAAAACGGTATCCACTAAATGTTCTAAAACTTTTGGCCCGGCTATGGCGCCATCTTTTGTAATATGACCGATTAAAAAAACTGGAGTACCTGTTTCTTTTGCAAAGCGTTGAAATTCTCCTGCGCATTCTCTGATTTGAGAAACTGATCCGGCAGATGAATCAATCAGGTTTGATTGCAAAGTTTGAACCGAATCTACAATTACCAATTGTGGTTTCAGTTTTTTTATTTCTTGGAAAATAGTTTGAGTAGATGTTTCTGTGAGCAGATAAAAATTTTCATTCGATGCTTTTAATCGATCGGCTCGCATTTTTATTTGTTGATCGCTTTCTTCGCCTGAGATATATAAAACGGTTAATTGGTTCATCATTAAACCAATTTGAAGAAATAAAGTACTCTTGCCAATTCCTGGTTCACCAGCAATAAGTACAATGCTACCTGGAACAATTCCACCACCTAACACTCGATTTAATTCTGAGTCGTTGGTATTAATTCTTTTCTCTTCTTTAGTAACAATTTCATTGAGTGCAATTGTTTTGACTACTCTTTTATCTGAATGATATCCATTCCAACTTTCTTCTTTTTCAGTTCCCTTGTCGATAATTTCTTCAATAAAAGTGTTCCACTCAGAACATGCAGGGCATTTACCAATCCATTTTGCAGATTCATATCCACAGTTACTACAAAAAAATGCTTTTTTAATCTTACTCATTGCAATAAAGATAAGTCGAGTGACACAAAAAAAATGTAAAGAGATGGAATGTTTGAAAGAAGAAAAGTACAGAAATTTCAGGGAGGTTATCTAATGTAAAAGGGTCAACATTGCTGCCGACCCTTTTTACTTACTAACCCATTAAATTCTTCCACTAAATTACAAAAATGGGGCAGACGGCAAAATAATTTTTTGATTTTTGAGGAAAAATAATATGCTTCTGAAAATCCGAAATAGTTACAATCAAGCAAAATCAATCTAAATAATAATTGTTAAAAAAATATAATGTGAAAATAATTATTCGAAAAATTAGAAATCGAATAAAATGATTTAATAAATATCATATTATATAATAAATCAATAAAAAATTATTAATAACTTATTTAATTGAATTGTTGTTCCAGAATATTAATGTATCTAATTAAATACAATATGATTTTTTTCTATTTCTAAGGCTAATTTGATAAACAGTATACATATTTTTATTTATATATACCTCGAAAAAATTAAAAAATCATTAAAATGAAAACTAACCTCAGGTTGATGAGCAGCTTTTTCGTTACTTGGGCGGTCAAAAGAATTGACAAAAGGTTAACAAACCAAAAAAAAACAACATGAGAAAAAAAATGCTAATGAGCTTTTGTGCATTTGCGTTGACTATTATGGTCGGCTTTGCACAGAGTTCCACAGTGACCGGTAAGGTTGTTGATGACAAGGGTTCTCCCCTTAATGGAGCATCCGTTATTGAAAAAGGTACTAGAAACGGTACAAGTGCCGGATCTGATGGCTCATTTTCAATTAAAGTGAAAACTGGTGCAACACTGGTTATTTCGGCTTTAGGTTATGAAAATAAATCAGTCTCAGCTTCTTCTTCAAATTTGCAAATACAATTAGTAACTGATGTGAAAGCATTAAGTGAAGTTGTAGTAACGGGTTCTGGTACAGCTACCTCTAAAAGAAAACTAGGTATCGCTGTTGAATCAATTAAAGCAGATAAATTGCCAGTTGTTCCAGCTGCAGGTATCGACCAAGCTTTGATTGGTAAAATTCCAGGAGCGCAGATATCTTCTGTATCTGGTAACCCAGGTGACCAAGTAAACATCGTATTAAGAGGTATTAACACTGTTCAAGGTGGTACAAGACCAATGATTTTGTTAGATGGAGCGGAAGTTCCGTTTTCTAACTTAAGCAGTATCGATATGACTACTGTTGAACGTGTCGAAGTTGTACAAGGTGCTGCTTCTGCCGCATTATATGGTGCGCAAGGTGCGAATGGAGTTATTCAAATTTTCAGCAAGAAAGGCCAAAGAGGTAAAATCAGTGTTAACGTTTCTTCATCATACGCAGATAACTCTTTTATCAACTCTGGTGGATTTGGAAAAGCAAGTTTGCATCCTTATTTAACAGATGCTAGTGGTAATATCATCTCTGCTAACAATAGTGGTGGATATACTGCTGGTAGTCCAATTACTATTAGCCATTCAACTGGTACAATTCTAGGTTCCGGATCAATTGCTTATCGTTATGGTAGCAATAATTTGGGTAGCCTTCCAGCTGCTTCGGGTGAAGGTTCAAACTATACTCGTTATGGTATCCTGGATCCAAGAAATGTTAGTGATCAGGCATATAAAGGTAATCTGAAGTATTATGATCATTTTGCACAAGTATTTACTGGTTCTTCGAATATCAATAATTCAGTAAATATTAGTGGTGGTGGAGACAAAGTAGACTTCTTAGTTTCTTTTGCTAACAACCACAGTACTTCTCCTTTCTTAAAGAACAATGGATTCTTAGACAGAAGCAATTTAACTGCTAATATCGGAGCAGAATTATTCAAAAACTTTACTGTACGTGCCATTACCAGTTTGGCTTATATTAATAATACCATGCACCCGGGTCTTGGTGCACCAGGTGGTGTTGGTTTTGGTCAGGGTGGAAGCAATGCAGGTGTAGGAAGTGTTTATGGATTCTTAAATACTTCACCATTCTTTAATTTACAAGATACAATTATAGGTGGTGTTTCTCCCATTTATCAAAGAGCTAGTTTTGTGAGTGTTAACGCAGGTAACCCTTTCTATCAAGTTGAATATACTAAGGGTGATAGCAAACAATACAATATTGGACAAAATTTTGAAGCTAATTATAAAGTAAACAGATTTTTAAGTTTGAATGCTAAATACGGCATCAACTATAAAACTGAAAACGATATCTGGACTTATTATAACCAATCTTTAAATAATAATTCTAATACGTATAGTTCATGGGCTGCTGCATATAATGGAGCAGACAATACTGGTGAAATGGTTAACTATCAATATAGTAATACCACGCAGAACTTCAATGCACTTGCTACTATTAACACTGATTTTCAAAGAGATTTCAACTTGAAAATTCCAATCACAACCACTACACAAGTTGGGTATGATTTTAGAAAAAAGCAGTACAAAGAGTTTGATACCCGTGGATATTCTTTACCATTAAATCCTCCATTCAACTTTAACTCAACACAAAGTCAATATATCATTACTGATTATGTGCAGCCTTTTGTTACTTATGGATTTTTAGTTGATCAGAAATTTGATATCGGTAACTATGGTGGTATCTCTGCAGGTTTAAGAACTGACTATTCTTCAGCATTCGGTTCGGGTTCTAAACCATTTACTTTCCCTCACTATAATGGATATTTTAATGTACAATCTTTGAAATTCTGGGATAAGATATCAAATGTAATTCCTACTCTTAAATTAAGAGCGGCTTATGGTCAGGCAGGTATTCAACCAGGTGCATTCGACAGATACCCAACTTTAAATGCTCAGCCAATGGGTAATGAGTTGGCTTATACTAATAACCCTTCTCAGAAAAATCCAAATTTAGGTGTGGAAGTTTCTTCTGAAACAGAATATGGTACAGATTTGAGTGTGAATTTGAATAATAAAGGAAATTGGTTCAAATCAGTGAACTTATCTCTCTCAGTTTGGAATAGACATACTGATAATGCAATCTTCTATCAGAACGTACCACCATCAACTGGTGCATCAAGTTTGTTAACTAATGCCATTGCAATGTCTTCTAATGGATGGCAGCTTGGTGTAAACATTCCAGTATTGGCCAATAAAAACTTTACCTGGGATTTCACAACTAACTTGAGCCATCAGACATCAGTAATTGATGCTGTACAAGGTGGAGATATACCATTAACAACTGGTGCTGGTAGTACTGGTTTAGTTTTAACTGCAGGTAGAAAAATTGGTGAGATCTATGGTTACCATGCTCTAACTAGTGTTTCACAACTGAGAGCGGATGGTAAAACTCCTTTCATTGATGCAGCAGCACAATCTGGTTTTGAAATAGTACAAGGCAGAGTTGTAAATAAAGCTACAAAAGCTATTTACTTCTCTGATGAAGCTTCTTCATTGGGAGATCCTAACCCAACTATCACTGCATCATTTATTAATAGCTTTAACTACAAAGGAATTTTTAGTTTAGGTTTCCAATTTGATTGGATTAATGGTTCACACTTGTATAATCAAACAAATGAGTGGATGTATCGTGATGGTATTAGTAGTGATTTTGCTAAGCCTGTTACGATCAATGGTCAAACTGGTGCTTACACCGCTTATTACGCCAGTGCATACTATGCATTGGGTAATACTTCAAAAGGTGTGGGTAACAATGTAACCAAAGATTACTTTTATAATGATGCCTCTTTTGTAAGATTAAGAAACGTTTCATTAGGTGTTGACTTTGCAAGATTTGCTAAGCAAAACTGGCTAAAGAAATGTCAGTTGGTATTCAGCGGAAGAAACTTATTAACCTTCACCAAATATGGTGGTATGGATCCTGAAATTAGTTCTGGATCTTCTAACTCAGCATTTGATAGAGGTATTGATCATAGTACTATTCCAAACATGAAATCATACCAGGTTTCTTTGAATTTGGGTTTCTAATTTATTAATCTTCAATTTAGTTCTAATGAAAAAAATACATTTTAATAAAAAACATAGAGCCTATATTCTTTGTTTTTTAATATCAGTAATGGCAACCACTGCTTGTAAGAAGCAGTTGGATGTCAAAGATCCAAATGATCCTACATTTGGTGTAAACGTTAACACCGAAGCAGGCATTACTGCTTATGCAAAAGGTGGTATTTACTTTAATGGTTTTAACTATGGTGATGGATGGTTAGGTGATAGCTATTTCTCTTTACCATGGGGATACCATGAATTAATGGGAGATATGATTGGTGGTGGACAAGGTTCTAACAACCAAACTACCACAATGGGTGTACCTGATAGTTTCCAGGCAGATCCTACAGACGCTACTACAGTTTTCACTAACACTGCACCTCAAGCTTTGTCTATCATCAGAAGTTTTAATACTACTGCTGCAACGGCAAATGCCAACAACGCATTGTTTTATGAGTGGACCAATATGTATGCCATGATTAATGCATGTAATATTACTTTGGAAAATTTAGCCAGCATTTCTTTGACAACTGATAAAGCGAATGCGCTTAAAGCATGGGCTTATTGGTGGAAAGGTTTTGCTTATGCACAAATTGGAACTTTGTATTATTCTGGTTTAATTGTAGATCATTCTAATACTGTTGTAAGCACATATGTTAGTCAGACTGCAATCATTGCTGAATCAAATAAGCAATTGAATTTAGCATTAACAGCTTTGAAAGGAATTTCAAATCAAGCTGATTACGCAACTGTTATTGGCGAATTAATCCCTGGACAGAATAAAGTGGGTAAGGGTAATCCTCCAACTTCTGCACAATGGATCAATACCATCAATACAATGTTAGCTCGTAATATTGTATTGAATAAATTAGCCCCTTTTGTGAATGGTAATCCTGCTGCTTCTATCAGCAAAGCATCGATTCCTGCAATGACTACTGCTGATTGGCAAGCTGTAATTACACTTTGTAATTCTGGTGTTCAAAAATCAGATAATGTATTTACAGGAAGATCAAGTAATACTAACTCTTTCTTCTCTCCATTAGGAGGAAGTGTAGCAGGTATTTGTTCTCAATCAAACCAGAACAGTACTTATAAAGTGAGTGAGCGTTTGGTTCAAGCTTTCAAAGCTGGTGATGCGAGGTTAGCAAACTTCGATCCAAGCAATGGTACTTTTTATGGTGATGCAAATACCAATACTACTCGTTGGAGCTTGATTGATGGCGTAACTGCTGGATTAAAAGGCATTCCAATTCTAGGTTCTCAACAAGTAGGTGGTATCGAAATTTATATCGGACCAACTTACGAAGAGAATCAACTAATGCTTGCTGAAGCAAATATTAGAACTGGTGGCATTGAAGCTGGCTTAGCTATCATTGATGCTGTTAGAACTTCTCAAGGTGCTGGTGTTGCTGCTGTTGCCGGAACCGGTTTAACTTTGGTTCAGGCATTGAATGAATTAACTGCAGAAAGAACTGCAGCTTTAGCCTTCAGAGGTCTTTCTTACTACGATGCTCGTAGATGGGGTTGGACTTACGCTACTACAAAAGGTGGTGGTAGATATGGAGCTACATTGATCTTCAATAAAACTGTATACACGAATGCAACTATCAACTATAATTTCATGGACTATTGGGATGTTCCAGCTGATGAAGTTGTTAAGAATAAACCAGGTACAGGAAGTGCTCCAGTACTAAATCCAAACTATTAATAATCCAATTGGTGAAAGGTTGCAGTTGCGCCTTTTACCAATTACATAAAAAAAGAGACAGCTATAATAACTGTCTCTTTTTTTATGCCTTATGGCGAATATTTTAAGGCTAATTAGAATTTGATTTCTTCTTCGTGTTCATTGAAGAATCGGAATTCAATGATGTGATAATTCGTATTGGCTTGAATTTTTAAATTCATTTTATACTTACGTTTCCACTGACGGATAATTGGATTGAAAAATCCTTTTGTTAAGTGAGAATAAACAATTGGATGTACAGCCAATGTCAACGAATTATGAGCATGAGAAACCAAATAGTTTAAACGCTTTTCAATTTCATCTTCGAGAATTAGCGTAGATGTAATTTTACCGGTACCATTACAAGCCGGACAAATTTCAGAAGTATTAATGTTCATCTCAGGACGCATCCGCTGCCGGGTTACTTGCAATAATCCAAACTTAGAAATGGGTAACAAAGAATGACGCGCACGATCGGTCTTCATAAAACCTTCCATCGCTTCCTGTAGCTTCCTTTTATTATCGGGCAATTTCATGTCGATGAAATCGATCACAATAATACCTCCAATATCTCTGAGCCTTAATTGCCTTGCAATCTCCTCTGCTGCTTCTAAATTTGTTTCAAGGGCATTCTCTTCCTGATTATTGCTAATGCTCTTATAGCCGCTGTTAACGTCTATTACGTGTAATGCTTCGGTATGTTCAATTATTAAATAAGCACCACTGGGAAGATTTACAGTTTTACCAAAAGCCGATTTCACTTGCTTAGTAATTCCAAAATGATCGAAGATCGATCCTGGATGACTATACATAGTAACGATATCTTCTTTATCTGCAGCTATGCGTTGAATATAAGCCTTGGTATCAGTATAAATATTTCTATCATTAATTACAATCCGATTGAAATCTTCATTCAATAAATCGCGAAGAATGCTGGTTGTTTTGTTCTGCTCGCTCATGATCTTAGCAGGCGCTACAGAACCTTTTAAATTCGTTTGTATCGTATTCCAAATTGCTACCAGACTCAACATGTCCTGATGCAATTCAGCGGTACTCTTGCCTTCAGCAGCAGTACGAACAATTACCCCAAAATTTTTAGGGCGTATCGCTTCTACAATTTTATGTAAGCGTTTTCTTTCTTCTGAGGAATGAATTTTTTTAGATACAGCTACAATCTCATTAAAGGGAGTAACCACAACAAAGCGTCCTGGCAATGAAAGTTCGCAACTTAAGCGAGGGCCTTTTGCAGCAATAGGTTCTTTTAGAATTTGTACCAATACATTTGGTTTACCATTCAGCACCTCATTAATTTTCCCTGTTTTTAAAATCTCGGGTTCAGATTGAAATTTACCAAAGTCAAATCCATTTTCATCCTTATCATGCATCGCAATCTGCGTGAATTTGATAATAGAACGAGCATAGGGACTTAAATCGGTATAGTGTAAGAAGGCATCTTTTTCAAAACCTACGTCAACAAACGCAGCATTCAATCCGGGGATGAGTTTCTTCACCTTGCCAAGATATAAATCACCTACTGCGAAGCTGGCGTCTGCTTTTTCGTTATGCAGCTCCACCAATTTTTTATCTTCCAACAAAGCGATTTCAACGCCTGTTGGGGCAACATTAATAATTAATTCTTTGTTCACAAAGCGCAACTTTTAGATACACAATTACTTGCCCATTATGGGCATACATCCTTACATCAATATCTGTTTTCAAAGCCACCAGAAAGGAAGGAAAAGGTAAAGTTGCAGCGTAGGAAAGGTGAGTGGCTAAATTCAGATAAGTGTTAAATCCCCGTCCTGAAAAATCGGAACGGGGATTCTATCATGTTAGTAGAAGAACTATTTGTTCTTTTTCTTATGACGATTCTTTCTTAAACGTTTTTTTCTTTTATGCGTCGCAATCTTATGACGCTTTCTCTTCTTACCACAAGGCATACCCAAGTAATTTTATATAGTTAAAAAATAAATTGTTATTTCTTCAAATCCTTAATGCGCTTGTCAAGCGCAATTTTAGCATCTGGTACTTTTATCATGTCTCTGGCTTTTTGATACCAGATAATAGCATTTGCTTTATCACCCTTCATTTCAAAAGTCTCGGCTAAATTGAAAATTGCTTCCAAGTTTTCCGGTTGTTTTTCCACTACTATTTTAAAACGATCTATGGCTTTATCATACTGACCGCTTTTCTTTCCACCTAAACCTAAGACAAACTGTCCGTATAAATTATCAGGATGTTCCTGTACTACTTTTCGAACTTCCAATATACCCTGCATCGGGTTATCAGAAATATTTCCAAACATGTAACAGATACCCAAACCAATTTTGGAAGAATCATTCGCAGGATTAATTACCAACGCTTTATCTAAAAGAACTTTTGCATTATCACCCAACCATTGTTGCATGGCCGGATCTCCCTCTGTTAATAGGTTATCTAAAAAAAGGTGGGCGGCAAAGGTGAGGCTTTTTTCGGAATTTTCCAACTTCGCTGCTTCAGAAGTATAATAAGCGAAGGGTTCGAACATTCTGGCAGAGTCTGACCAGAATTTTGCTAGCTGATGAAAAACGTGTAACTGCTGTTCTTTTACATCCCCTCTTTTAACGGAACTTTCCAAAGCTGCCAGCCTGGCCACTTGCTCAGGGGTTAGTCGTTGCTTTGCTTTTTGAAGTAAAATATCAGATGTAACCAGCTGAATTCCAGCAGATTGAGGTGCGGCCGAGGCAGGAGTATTAGATTTGGGAGCATTTGTTACGCCACCAATATATACTACTATAACAAGTGTTAAACCTGCCAATACAATGATCCATTGCTTTTTTTTCACGAATTAAATTTGTGCAAAGTTACCCAGACTTACGTTTGGTTTTTACTTCTGCAACAAATTCTTTTGCGGGCTTAAAAGCAGGAATAAAATGCTCTGGAATTTCAACAGCGATGTTTTTCTTAATATTTCGTCCAATTTTAGCAGCTCTTTTTTTTGTTATAAAGCTTCCAAAACCTCGGATATAGATATTTTGACCATTCGATAGACTTTCTTTCACCTCTTTAAACATAGTTTCAAGGGTTACTAAAACATCTACTTTTGGAATACCTGTTTTATCTGAAATCTGATTGATTAGATCTGATTTTCTCATATGGTTGACATTTTGTGGGTGTGTAATACCAAAATACGATAAAAAAATCCGTTTGTGCAAGTAAGATAGCTTAAATATTATAGGTGTTACTAATTGATTGATAAATGGTTTAACCCAGAATGGGGAAGGCAAACAAGATTTTCTCCAGAAATCTGACACAAGTTTCGAAACAAATTCTATTAATTACTATTTTCAGCCCCATGGATCATGATTTTACCAGCCATCTAATGAATTGGCACTTTAACGATAATTCCAGGCAAATGCCTTGGAAAGGAATCAAAGATCCCTACAAAATATGGCTAAGTGAAATTATACTCCAACAAACCAGGGTAGAACAAGGATGGGTCTATTACGAAAAATTTATCAAAACTTATCCTTCAATAGCTCATTTGGCCAAGGCAAAAGATGGAGATGTGTTTAAGCTTTGGGAAGGACTGGGGTATTATAACCGCTGTAAAAATTTATTAGAAACAGCAAGAAAAATTGTATCAGAATTTCATGGTGAATTTCCGAAATCCTATGAAACGCTTTTAACGCTTAAAGGGATTGGTCCGTATACTGCAGCCGCAATTGCTTCATTTGCATTTCAATTACCTTATGCAGTAGTGGATGGAAATGTGTATCGTGTTTTATCCAGATATTTTGGCACACAAATTCCTATTGATAGCACGGCTGGTAAGCAACATTTTCAACAACAAGCAGCGCAATTATTGTATAAATCAGATCCTGCAGCGTTTAATCAAGCAATCATGGATTTTGGTGCTACAGTGTGTAAACCATTTACTCCTGATTGTATAGAATGTCCACTGCATAGGCATTGTAAGGCGTTTAAAGATGTTACAGTAAATCAATTACCAGTAAAAGAAAAGAGACTTACTAAAAAGAAAAGGAACTTCCATTATTTCATCTTCGAATACAAACAAAAACTGTTTGTGCAGAAGCGTATTCAAAAAGATATCTGGGAAAATTTGTATGAATTCTATTTATTGGAATCGGATGATACCATCAACTGGAATCAAACCATCATTCTGGATTTTTTGAAAAGTCAACTTGGAATTCAAGCCGCCATCATTGTAAACCAATCAGATCAGTATACACAACAACTCACACATCAACAGATTAAAGCGAGGTTTATTCGTGTGGAATTAATTGAGATGCCTGAAAGTTTTAAAAAAATCGATTGGTATAAAAAACAGAAAATAGCCGAATTAGCCTTCCCTAAAATTATTAATGACTGGCTTTCTACCACAGATTTATTCAATCACTAACCCGATGCCTTTGACTCTTGTTATTTTTTTTTAGCTATTCTTTTGTTTATTAAAAAGGGGTATTTTTAAGAGAGATTCCCATTAGATGAACTAAAAACCAAAAGTATGAGAGGTGTTAATAGAGTAATGCTTATCGGAAATCTTGGAAAAGATCCTGATGTTCAACATTTGGATGGAAATATCGGAGTGGCTAAATTTCCATTAGCAACTACAGAAACTTATAAAGACAGATCAGGGAAATTGATCTCTCAAACAGAATGGCATACTGTTGTTCTTTGGCGGGGTTTAGCAGAATTGGCCCAAAAATATTTACACAAGGGTAGTTTAATTTATGTGGAGGGCCGTCTTAGAACGAGGAGTTGGGAAGATAAAGAAGGGAATAAAAAATTTGCCACAGAAGTGGTGGGCGATAATTTGATCATGCTAGATAAAAGAGGGGATGGAGGCACAGGAACTGAAGGGTTGGAAGGATTTAATACAGATGATTTACCCCCAATGGGCGATCCGGGGGAGCGCCTGCCTTTCTGATGCTACAAAAATGATACTTTTGTAACCAACCATTTGAAACAACAAATTGGTTTTGATTGTTAACTAAATAATTTGATTTTGGATTATTATTCGGTATTGTCCTCTTTTTTAGTAACCCCACCGTTCCTATCTGCCATACAAGCGCAGGGAACAACTGTGTTAGTAATGGTGCTTTTGGTTTTATTGTTTCTTTCATTTGTACTTGCAGGAGCAGAAGTTGCTTTTTTTTCATTGACTTATAAAGACATTAATTTATTAAAGTCGAAGCAACAACCACCTTATAAAAGAATTGTAGACTTATTGGAAGAGCCTAAAACCTTATTGGCCTCTTTACTAATTGCAAATAGTTTTATTAATATCTCTATCATTATTATTTCGAATTTGTTGATTGATGATATGTTTAATTTCGAAAGATTTGACGCTGTTTGGGTAGAGTTCGTGATTAAAGTAATTTCTGTATCATTTCTTTTAGTTTTATTTGGAGAAGTAATGCCGAAGGTATTGGCTACTAATAATAATATACGCTTTGCCAAAGACTTTGGAGGCATAGTTCAAGCAGTTTCATACGCTTGTGCCGGACTTAGTAAACGCTTAGTGAACTTCTCAGATATTATAGAAAAAAGACTCTCCAATAAACCCAATGGAGGTTCTTATAGTTTGGAAGAATTAGACCATGCTATTGATTTAACAACTGATAGTACGGCATCAGAAAACGAAAAGAATATCCTGAAGGGGATTGTAAAATTTGGAAATATAACTGTGAAGCAAATTATGAAAACAAGAGTGGATGTTCACGGTATTAGTGAACTAGCTTCTTATGCAGAACTTATTGAAAATGTAAAAGAGTTGCATTATAGTAGACTTCCTGTTTATAAAGAAGATCTTGATAAAGTTGTTGGTATGATTCATACAAAAGACCTTATTCCCTATTTGAATGAAGCGGATAATTTTGATTGGAAAGTTTTAATGCGGTCGCCTTACTTTGTACATGAACAAAAACTCATTGAAGATTTATTGAACGAGTTTCAAGCGAAACATATACATTTTGCGGTAGTAGTAGATGAGTTTGGCGGAACCAGTGGTATCGTTACATTGGAAGATATTTTAGAAGAAATTATTGGGGATATTAAAGACGAATTTGATGAAGAGGAAACTGGCTATAAAAAAGTGGATGACAACAATTATATTTTCGAAGGAAGAACCATGCTAAATGATGTTTGTAGAATCATGGATCTGCAGGCAGATATCTTCGATCATGTAAAGGGTGAAAGCGATTCTCTTGCAGGATTAGTTCTAGAGCTTGCTGGCGAGATTCCACAGGTATCACAAATTGTACAATCAGGCGTCTTTCAATTTACAGTGTTAGAAGTTGAAAAACATCGAATCAATAAAATAAAAATTACCATTAAGCCACAGCTTACAGACTAGACCCAGTAACAATGATGCAGTTTTTGATTCGTTTTAATAAAGATATTTTTAATAAGTGCTTTTTTGTTTATTATGGAATCGCTTTGGTTTTTTTGGCGGCATCATGTAATAGCAATTTTACTGCAAAGCCGCAGGGCTATTTCGCCATTGATTTTCCTAAGCACGAGTATCAAGTATTTAATCAGCCCGGATATCCTTATACTTTTGAGTATCCGGTATACGCGAAGGTGTTAAAGGATAGTACTTTTTTTGGAGGTACTACTGAGAATCCTTGGTGGATCAATATCGAATTCCCGGAATTTTCAGGAAGAATTTATGTTAGCTATAAAGAAATCGGAAAAAACAGGTTCGATACATTAATTAAACACGCTTATATACTAACTGGTAAACATAGTTCTAAAGCTTATTCGATAGACGACTCATTAATTAATACAGCGAACAATATACACGGCATGTTTTTTTCTGTAGGCGGTGATGTAGCAACTTCGAATCAATTTTATTTAACAGATTCTACCAAACATTTTCTAAGAGGAGCGCTGTATTTTGATGCAACTCCAAATGCAGACTCTTTAGGGATTGTGAATCAATTTTTATTACAAGACATGAAGCATTTGATCAATACATTCAAATGGCGGAATTGATTTATTGATTAGTAGTATTAACTTTGAAATAGAATACAGAATAAAGCAATTATGATAGCAATTGACAACGTATTGGTAAGTGAAGAGATTATTGAAGAACAGTTTGTATGCGACTTGAATAAATGCAAGGGCGGTTGCTGCGAAGATGGCGACGCCGGAGCGCCTATGGAGAAATGGGAGTTAGAAAAATTGAATGAATATTATGAGGTGATCAAACCTTATATGACCGAAGAGGGAATTAAGGAAATTAATAAGCAAGGCAAATATTTATACGATCAGGAATTTGGATGGGTTACGCCAACAATTGAAGGAACCATTTGCGCGTATGGTTATCGGGATAAATATGGTATTATAAAATGTAGTATTGAAGACGCTTATAACGACGGAAAATCAGATTGGAAAAAGCCGATTAGCTGTCATCTGTTTCCAATTAGAATTAAGAAAAGTAAACGTGATCCGGAAATTGAATATGTAAACTACGAGCCAAGAGAAGATTTATGTGCAGCTGCTTGTAGCTTTGGTAAGAAGTTAAAAATGCCTGTATACATTTTTCTAAAAGAATCGATCACTAGAAAATATGGAGTAGAATTTTATGAAGCGCTGGAAGCAACCGCTAAAGAAATGAACAGAAAGAAATAATCACATGAAAGATAATGCCGCATCATTTATAGCCAAGAGTACCATAAAAGCAGCTGATCTGGATCATCGTAGAAAGATCAATTTTAATATTAGCAAATACAATGCGGTTGTGCCAATTGGCAAGCAACAATTTTCTGATAATCTACTTGCCAGAGAAATAGCAAAAAATAAAAAGTGGGATGCGATAGAACACCTGGATAGCCATCTTGAAAATTTTGAAAAAAGAATTACTGCTCGGGGTGCAAAAGTAATTTGGGCAGAAAATGCAGAAGAAGCCTTATCCGAAATCGGGAAAATATGTAAAGCAAAAAATTGTAAGACCCTTGTGAAAAGCAAGAGTATGGTTACAGAAGAAATTCATCTAAATAATTATCTTGAATCAATAGGTATTGAAAGTGTAGAAACTGATTTAGGTGAATATATTCAACAATTAGACGGTGAACCCCCTTATCATATTGTTACCCCTGCCATGCACAAAAGCAAGGAAGATGTGGCTAAGTTATTTGCAGATAAATTGGGAACACCCGGAGGGCTATCACCAGAAGAATTAACTCAAGTAGCCAGAATTAAATTACGCGAAAAATATGTGCAAGCCGAAGTTGGTGTTACAGGTGCTAACTTTTTACTCGCAGATATTGGCGCTATTGCGGTTACTGAAAATGAGGGTAATGCAAGATTAAGTTGCGCATTCCCAAAAACACATATTGTGGTTGTAGGAATTGAAAAGATGCTACCCTCAATTCACGATCTCCCACTTTTCTGGCCATTACTTTCTACTTACGGAACAGGCCAGCGCGTAACAGTTTATAATAGCATCATAACAGGTCCTAAACAAGCAAATGAATTGGATGGCCCCGAAGAAATGTATGTGATACTTTTGGATAACGGCCGCACTAATTTACTGGCAAACCCTATTACCAGAGAAGCTTTGTACTGTATACGTTGCGGAGCTTGTTTAAATGCTTGCCCTGTATATAAAAATATTGGAGGCCATTCTTACGAAACAACTTATAGCGGTCCGATAGGTAAAGTAATTACCCCGCATTTACAAGGTATGGAAGAGTATAAACATTTAAGTTATGCATCTTCCTTATGTGGCAATTGCACCGAAGTTTGTCCTGTTAGGATTAATCTGCATGAACTATTACTAGAGAATAGACACGAAGCGGTGGTTAGTGGAGGCAGCACTATCGCAGAAAGAATTGCATGGAAAGCCTGGAAAGCCGCAAGTTTAAATAGAACTTTGATGAATATGGGGAATGGGAAATTGAAGAATTGGATGGTGAATAAAATATTCAAGGGATGGACTACACATCGTTCCGAATTAGAGTTTAGTGCAAAAACATTCAGCGAGATGTGGGAAGATCAGAAAGCCAGTAAAAAGTAAGCTTAACCAATCAATACCATTCGTGTTATTAATTTATAGTTCCATCTCCAGTTCAAGACTGGAATATATTTGTGCTACTCTTTTTAATAAAGAAGTATTGATCACTACTGATAAATTAGTGTATCTAAATAGCACATCTGCTAAGGTTAATTATTCGGACGAGAAATTTTCTGATCAAGATTTTAAAATAACGCCAGTTGGTTTATTGTTTCAACAAAATATTCAGGACCAACAAATTCATTGCTTTGAATGGAATGGATTAACCAGATTTTACAAAACCGAATCAGGCTCTTTGCCATTCGATATTTTTTCTGCTGCATTTTATTTGATCTCACGATATGAAGAATGGCTCCCTTTTTTGCCAGACCAATATGGTAGGTTCGCTCACACAAATAGTTTAGCACATAAAAATAATTTTCTTCACTTGCCCATAGTGCAGTTATGGCTTATGGAGTTTGAAGAAATGTTGCAAGCTTTTTTTCAGGGGTATCAGTTACCCAAAAGGTATTTTTCTTTTGTCCCTACTTATGATGTGGATATTGCTTTTTGTTATCTGCATCAGCCTTTTTTTAAAAATTTATTTGGATTTTATAGAGATCTTTTAACAGGAAAATTTGACAGTTTTTTAGAGAGAGGAAATGTTTATTCAGGTAATCAAAAAGATCCTTTTGATCAATTTGATTTTTTAGAAGAGATGAATGAGCGATACAAATTGCCAGCTATCTACTTTTTTCTTCTGGCTGATAAAAGAAAAGGTGTTGATAAAAATATACATCCTTCAAAAAAGGCATTGAAAGACCTCATTAAAAAAACAGCCCTAAAATTTCAAATTGGTATTCATCCTTCCTGGCAGAGTGGCGAAAACAATTCGGTATTGGAACAGGAAATTAATACACTAGTAAAATTTACTCAACAACCCGTTACGATATCTCGACAGCATTATTTAAAAATGACTATCCCCGAAACTTATCCTAAACTTTTGCAGGCAGGAATAAAAAAAGAATATACCATGGGATACGGTACTGCTAATGGTTTCAGGGCTTCTTATGCCAATGCATTTTATTGGTATGATTTTAAAAATGAGCGAGTAACAGATCTGGAAATTCATCCTTTTTGTTATATGGATACGAATAGTATTTTTGAATTGAGGGCTCCGGTTTATGAAGCAAAAAAAGAATTACAGGAATTGTGTAATCAAATTAAAAATGTAAATGGAGAAATGATTTGCATCTTTCACAATCATTTTTTAACCGAGCAGCCCGAATGGTTGGAATGGAAAAAAATGTATACCAGCTTTTTAGAGGAAAACTGTTCTGCTTAATTATTTTAAAGCTTTCAAACTTCTGTTTACTAAATAAACGCCACCCAAAGTAATGGCAGAACCAATAATTATATTGAGGGTAAGTTTTTCATTCATGATAACAGAACCCACCAGAATTGCAACAATTGGATTTACATAAGCATAAAGTGCCGCAATACCGGGTTCCAGATTTTTCATCGAATAAATAAAAGCAATGAAAGCAAAAATGGAACCAGCGGATACTAAATAAGCTAATGCAGCCCAGGTTTGATAAGGAATACTTGTTATGGGAATGCTATTGCCTGTTACCAATACAATTAGAAACATGATGACGGAACTAATCAACATCTGCCAGCCTGTAGCGTAGTAGGGATTCATTTCTGTTTTTCTTCTAGAGATAAAAATGGTGGCCACTGCCCATGTAATCATGGCTATTAATGATAAGCTAACTCCAAACCAAAATCCCACAGCATGGTTATGAAATGCGCTATCATAAAAGACAAGTGCAATACCTGCTATACCTAAGAACAATCCAATAAAAGTTCCCCAGTTGATTTTATTGTTTTTATAAAAAAACATTTCTATCAATACTACTGATAATGGATAGAGTGCGGCAATGAGAGCTGCCAATCCACTTGGAATATAACGCAATGCTAGAGTGGCCAAACCATTCGATGAAACGAACATCAGTATTGACATGAGGGTTAACCAACGGAATTGTTTCCATGTTGGCATCGGCAGACCTTTCACAAGAAAAAAACAAACGTATATGATACCACCCGTAAATTGGCGAATAGAAGCCACTTCAAATGCGGGGGTCCTTTGCACACCAATCTTACTCACTACCCAGGTAGTGCCCCAGACAAGGCTGGTGATTAATAATGCGATATATGCCTTTCGTTTGTTAGCTGCCATTTTATGATTAACAACGATTAATGCCTGAAATGGCGTAATCCGGTCATTACCATTGCCAGGTTATTTTGTACGCAATATTCAATACTATCTTTATCTCTTACAGAACCACCAGGTTGTATATAAGCTTCCATTCCAGCTTCATGTGCAATTTGAACACAGTCGTTGAAAGGGAAAAAAGCATCACTAGCTAATACAGCACCTTTTAATTCGAATTTAAATTGATGCGCTTTTTCTATTGCATGACGCAATGCATCAATTCTGCTGGTCTGACCACAACCCTTACCTACTAATTGTTTATCCTTGATCAATGCAATGGCATTGCTCTTTAAATGTTTACAAACAATATTGGCAAAAATTAAATTCTCTTTTTCTTCTTCAGTGGTAGTACGCCCACCAACTTCATCCCATTTAGTATAATTACCCTCGTCTGCACCTTGTTCTAAAACACCATTCAATAAAGATTTTGATGGGGCTTTAATAGTAGCGCCTTCTTTTTTCAATTCTAATAAAATTCGATTCTTTTTAGTTTTTAAAACAGCCAAAGCATCTTCATTAAAAGCAGGTGCTATTAATACTTCAAAGAAAATTTCATTAATAGCATCAGCAGTTGCTTTATCGATGGTGCCATTACAAACTAATACGCCACCAAAAGCACTTTCAGGATCTCCTGCTAAAGCTGCATCCCAGCTTTCTTTTACGGAAGCCCTTTCTGAAATACCACAAACATTGGTATGTTTAATGATTCCAAACACTTTATTAGTTGATGCGCGGAATTCTTTAATCAACTGCACAGCAGCATCAACATCCACCAGATTATTATAAGAAAGTTCTTTACCATTTAATTGTGAAAAGAGTTGGGTAAGATCGCCATGGAATACAGCAGATTGATGTGGATTTTCACCATAGCGCAAAGCCTGACTAATTCCAGGATTGAAATAATTGCTGATAGCAATATCATAATGCATTACTACTTCAAAAGCTTTTGCCGCATACATTCTACGTTGCTCTAATGTGGTTTCGCCTTTTTGAGAAGCTAATAAATTTTCTAAAGAAGCATAATCGTCTTTTGCTGCTATTACAACTAAGTCTTTAAAGTTCTTAGCTGCTGCGCGAATCATAGAAGGACCACCTATATCAATTTTTTCGATAATCAGCTTTTCTTCTGAGGTGGTACGCAAGGTTTCCTCAAAAGGATATAGGTCAACAATTACCAGATCAATTTCCGGAATCTTGAATTCTTTCATTTCTATAAGATCCTGTGGTTCATATCTTCTTCCTAAGATTCCTCCAAAAATGGCAGGATGCAAGGTTTTAACACGACCACCCAAGATAGATGGGTAAGTAGTTAAGCTTTCAACAGCAACACATGGAATGCCTAAATCTTCTAAAAATTTCTGAGTTCCGCCAGTTGAATAGATCGTAATACCCAATTCTTGTAATTGTTTGGCAATTGGTTCCAAACCGTCTTTATAAAAAACGGAGATAAGTGCTGATTGAATTTTCTTTTGCATGATGTATTTTCTTAACCTGTTGTGGTCGATGATAATATTACCCTGAGGGCCAGTTTGAAGCGGCAAATGTAAGTTTTCGGAAGCTTTTTTCCATGAATCTATTTTCCACAGCTAGATTTAAACAGTTATTAATAGATAAATGTTTAAAAAAAGGATAGAGATCTGTTTAAGACGATTAATAAAATAATACTCAAAGCTGCAATAAAGCCCTTGGAGTTTTTATGCATTAACCAAATTAATAAAGAAGCAATTAGCAGATATAATAGAATGGTTTCGGGAATAGTTATAGAAATATTTCGAGTCAAAGAAAAGGGTAATCGATTGGTTCTTTCGATGATGCCGTTCATCTGTGCGATCAAAAAACCAGTTAATAATCCAGACCATTTTAATAAAGTAGGGAATGGACTTAGCAACAGCACTAATAGTTCGGCGTATAAAACGATGCCAGATAATGGAACTACAAAAAAATTAGTGAAAAGAAAAAGATTCGGGAACTGATGAAATTGATACAATACAATTGGCAAGGTTAATACCTGAGCAGAAATGGTGATGCTGTTTATTTGCCATACTATTTTCAATAGTTTGTTTTTAAAATAAAACCATTGCTCAATGTGTGTATTAAATAATACAATGCCTAACACCGCAGCATAAGATAATTGAAAACCGATATCCCATAATAAGAATGGATTATAGAGCAACAGAAAAAATGCAGAGGCAGCAATGGTGTTCAAAGTATTGTTTTTATACCCCAAACTTTTGCTGATCAATAAAAATGAAAAACCAACTGCCGACCTAAGAATAGCTGCTGCACCACCTGTGATAAAACTAAATCCCCATAATATCGAAAGCACTAACATTGTGCGGATATAATTTTGCCATTTTTTGTTTCCAATCGGTTGCAATAAATGAATGAGGAGTCCATATATCATGGCAAGATGTAAGCCACTAATAGCAATGATATGAACCACACCAGTGTTGCTATACGATTGAACAAGTGTTCTGTCAAGATCTTCTCGATAGCCAATTAATAATGCTTCGGCAACAGATTGTTCTTGTTTATTTGTAATGGCTTTTTTTAAAATTTGTAATAGGTTATTTCTTGTTTGGTATAAATAATATTTGAGGGATGGGGTTGCTTTTTTGTATTGTAAGATTCCATTATTTGGAAGATACAATTGAAAATAGACCTGTTGAAAAGCACAGTATCTAACATAATCAAATGTGCCTCCGTTAAAGTTGTTAGTTATATTTTGAATGGGATCTTGAAATGTAATTTCGTCGCCAGTATTTAGTTTAGCTGCAAGACTATCTTTTTTAATATAGATAAGGATATTAGAAGTTGCGCTCATCCATACTCCCTGATGATGTACAGAAACAATACGTGCTAAGGCTTTCCAGGTTTTTCTTTTTTGAATTAATGGTTCCTGAATGGTGGCTTTTATGGTATCATATTTACTATATCGATACCCGATCCAATCTGTAGTTTTTCTGAGATCATGACTATTACAAATACCTGCGCCAAGAACAAATAAAATGGATTGAAGGGCAAATCCTCCAATAGCCATCCATCTAAATTTCAGTTGCGGGGGAATTAGTTGAAATGCAAATAATAGTAGGATAGCTGCCAGTGCAATTCTTTGTAATAGAACAGAAGAAGGATAGTACTGATAGCCAAATAATATTCCCGCTGAAAATGGAATCAACAAACGAAGAAAGGGAATGCTTTGCCAACTATTTATTTTATACAAGGGCATTCACTAACCTAATAAAAAAGCCACACTAAAACTAGTGTGGCTTTCTCCTGTGTAAGTAAAATTTATTTACTCAAGTTCATACTTCTTTCTTTGTAAAGTGTTCGGAAGTAAGGATCACGAAGGTCTTTGATAAAGCGAATTGCTTCACCGGTACTTTTCATTTCTGGTCCTAATTCTTTATTCACGCCAGGAAACTTATCGAAACTGAAAACAGGTTCTTTAATGGCGTATCCTTCTAATTTATTTTCCATTACAAAATCAGTGAGCTTGGCTTCGCCCAACATCACTTTTGTGGCGATATTTAAATAAGGGATTTGATAAGCTTTCGCAATAAATGGAGTAGTTCTGGAAGCACGTGGGTTTGCTTCGATAACAAATACTTTATCTCCCTTAATGGCAAATTGGATATTAATGAGTCCTTTAATTTTTAAAGCGCGCGCAATTTTTTCGCTATAATATTCCATCGTTTCCACGATCAATGGAGTTAAGTTAAATGCAGGTAATACGGCATTACTGTCGCCACTATGAATTCCTGCGGGTTCGATATGTTCCATCACACCCATGATATGAAAGTTCTCACCATCAAAAATGGCGTCCACTTCTGCTTCCTGGCAACGATCTAAGAAATGATCGATTAAGATTTTATTTCCCGGAAGATGTTTTAATAAACTGATCACTGCCTTCTCCACGTCTTCGTCGTTTATAACGATCCGCATTCTTTGTCCACCAATTACATAACTAGGGCGAACAAGCACTGGATAGCCAACTTTATTAGCAACAGCCACTGCTTCATCCGCATCTACTGCCGTTCCATATTCAGGATAAGGGATATTGAGTTCTTTTAAAAGGTCGCTGAATCTGCCGCGATCTTCTGCCATATCCATGCTTTCGAAAGAAGTTCCAATGATCGGAATTCCGTTCTCATGCAATTTTTTTGCCAATTTCAAAGCTGTTTGACCGCCTAATTGTACAATAATGCCATCGGGTTGTTCCAACTCTATAATTTCTCTAAGATGCTCCCAGAATACAGGCTCGAAATACAATTTATCGGCCATATCGAAATCAGTAGATACGGTTTCAGGATTACAGTTTACCATAATCGCTTCAAAGCCACATTCCTTAATGGCGAGTAGTCCGTGTACGCAGCAATAATCGAATTCAATTCCCTGACCAATCCTATTAGGGCCGCTACCTAATACGATGATTTTTTTCCTCTTTGAGGGGATAGATTCGTTTGAGTTTAAAGTTTGATTCATTACCTAGAAATTGCGCAAAAATAGGGGTATCAAAGAAATTTAGTAGTTATTTTTTCACAGCACCATCTTTCATCACCCATTTCACGTCTTCTAAAAGTTTAATATCCTTACTAGGGTCTCCTTTCAGCGCAATCAAATCTGCATAAGCCCCAGCTTTGATTTCGCCAATTTTGTTGGTCTGTCCGAGTAATTCTGCTGCGGTAATAGTGGCTGTTTGGATGGCTTGTAAGTTGGTCATGCCAAAGCTTACCATATAGGAAAAGTCCCTTGCTTGAGGCAACTTCCAATCGTATCCACCAATATCAGTACCGTAGGCAATTTTAACCCCTGCCTTGAGGGCTTTTTTGAATAATTCCGGTTCTGTTTGCGAAAAATAGAGGTTGATGGGGCTACCAGCTTTCGCTCTTCCTTCTGCCACATATTCATTAACAAAAATAGTGGGGCACCAGCACACTTTTTTCTCAACCATCAATCTGATGCATTCATCATCCATCCCAAAGCCGTGTTCGATACTACTTGCCCCGGCATTGATTGCTGCAATAATCCCATCACGAGTTACTGCGTGTGCACAGAGTTTTTTATTTGAGCGGAGTGTTTCATCGCCAATGGCATTTATTTCGTCTGCTGTAAAATTGGGAAGGCTTCGATAAGATCCATCAGCTTGCTTGGTATAACCTCGGTCGGCATAAATTTTAATCCAGTCTGCCCCGTGTGCAATCTGATCCCGAACGGCTCTTCTGCCTTCATCGGCGCCAGTAATTTCCTGTAATCCCTTAGGCATCTTTAATTCCCAGGCATAATCAGATTCTTTGAGCGGATAATGTCCTGTAGTATTAATGGCAAGGGTGGAAATATACATTCTTGGTCCTTCCATTTCTCCTTTAATGATTGCTTTTTTGATATCTGCATCAGCAAATCCTGCACCTTCTGTACCCAGGTCGCGAATGGTAGTAAATCCATTCATCACACTTTGTTTTGCACTTCTTACAGCACGGATGGTTCTGTATGGAATGGATTCTTTGAGTACTTGTACATCGTAATCTTCACTAGTGATATCACCTTGCAAAAGCACGTGGGTATGACAATCGATTAAGCCCGGCAATACCGTGAAGGCTGAGAGATTAATTGTCGTATCGGCTTTTAATTTAAAACCCGCTGCTGGTGAAATAGACTCAATCAGATTTCCTTTAATGAAGATTACCTGATTCTGTAAAATTTCACCAGTGCGGGTATTCAAAACCTGACCACAAGTAACGGCTGTAGTTTTTTGTGCAGCTACAAACCCTATGATAAATAATGATAAAAAGAGGGGGAGAATTTTTTTAGTCATGCTTTTATTTTAAGTTACAATTTAATGATAATTGTAACAGAAAATGGTGGCTATTGTTCGTTTGTTGTTGCTTGGCTATTAGGCTTTCTCCAAGTCCGGCATTTGTTTCTCCATTCTTCTTTCATTTTTTCTCTTTCTTCCGGACTCATGTTCTGCCATTTCTCTTTCATTTCATTTTTCCAGTGATGACGTGGACCGCAGCCCCATCTTCCGTGAAATCCGCCGAACAAAATTTTGCTCAATACGAGAATCCCGATGGCTTGTAAAAAACTAATGGGTGATACGTGTACTACTTCTGTTAATATCCCATTCCACAAACGCATCACTACATAACTTAACAGTGATCCGAAGGCTGCTGCCATAACAGTGAATCCGATAATTTTTTTAATCCAAAATTTCTTGTGCATGATATTTTCTTTAATTAATAATTTAATAGTTCGTCGCGCAGGCTTGCTAGTCTTTCTCTCAAATGCAATACAGCATAGCGTTTGCGACTTAATAAGGTATTGATGGTTTCTCCGGTTTGTTCGGAAATTGTTTTAAAGGGAACGCCTTCTATTTCATTTAGTACAAACACTTCTTTTTGCGCGGGAGGCAATTCATCCAATGCTTCATTCAGTGTTTCCCAGAAAAGATTTCTTAAGTAAGCCGTTTCCGGGTTATTGCTATTGTCGAGAAAAAGTTCCGACCAATCAAAGCCCATTTCATCTTCTGCATCAATAAACAAATCGTTAATCAATTCCGGTTTTTGCTTACGTTGTTTATCGGTTATTTTATTTCTCGTAACAGTAAATAACCATGCTGTAATTTGTTCAATGGGTTTGGTATTTCCGATGAACTGATAAAAAACATCCTGCAGTATGTCTTCCACATCGGCTTCATTGCTCACCCTTTTGCGGATGAAGCCTTTCAAGCGTTTGGTATACGCATTGATCACTTCTGTGATATTGCTCTTGCGTTTTTCTGTCATGTTAGCCTGTATGGTCAATGCATTACTCATCAATAATAAGGTAGACGAGCAATGAAAGATAATATTTTAAATGCCTCTTATTTTATTTCGCAGAGTTCTTCCCATCTGGTGGTATAGCGCGGACTACGCAGCTCTTGCCGCATTTTCCAATCTCGCTCTACACCTGCTGCTGCAAATTTTAGCGTGTCGTTGCGCATAGCAAAATTAATATTGTCCATCATACTCATGAGCATTCGATGTTTTTCGGAACTGGGTGCTTTGAATAAAGAAGCTTGAATAGAGTTGTCTGGTACAATACCACTGAGTATAACGCCTGCTTTCTTGTACACGCGTCCTTTTTCAAAGAGCCTTTCGGTTAACTGTAATGCTGCTTTGATGAGTTCGTTTGTGAGCGATGTGGCTATGGGAAGATTTACATAACTGCTGATGCTGGCTCCATGCTGGTAATAACGTGTATCTGTTACTGGTTCTTTTGCAATCATCATTACGCTGATGCAACTCGCGGCCGAGTGTTGCCGGCGTAGTTTTTCTGCAGCGCGCGAAGTATAAGTAGCAACCGCTTCTTTAATATGTTCGAGCTCGGTTACGGCAGATCCAAACATGCGTGTGGTAGCGATTACTTTTTTGGTGAGGCGTTCGCCTTCCATTTCTCTGCTGGGCAAACCGTTTAGTTCGCGAACTAGCTTGGCTCCCACAACACCTCCTAAGTTTTTAGTTGCCCAGGCAACGTCTTTTTTGCTTAGTTCAAGTGCGTTATTGATTTGATAGAGCTGTAATTTTTTTGCGTATTGATGACCTACTCCCCAGATATCTTCCACCGGTGTTCTTTCTAGTGCTTGCGTTATTTTCCGGGGGCTATCCAAAATCAACACGCAGTTGGTAACTATTTTATTTTTCTTACACAATCGATTGGCCACTTTGCTGAGTACTTTGGTAGGAGCCACGCCAATAGACACTTTGATGCCTGTCCATTGTTCTACGGTATCTTTTATTTTAAAAGAAATTTCTTGTAAGTCTTTGGGTGCTACATGTGATAAATCCAGAAAAGCCTCGTCTACAGAATACACTTCCACGGCTCCCAGGGGAAGCATGGATCGCAGTGTTTCCATCACACGCCAGCTAAGATCGCCATAGAGGTTATAGTTCGATGAAAAAGTGGACACCCCATGTTTTTCAATCAGGTCTCTTACTTTGAAATAAGGGCCTCCCATTTCTACGCCGATCTGCTTGGCTTCATCGGTTCTGGATATAATGCATCCATCGTTATTACTCAATACAATCACAGGCCGACCTTCCAGTTCGGGCTTGAATAATTTTTCGCAGGAGCAATAAAAACTATTGCAGTCGATGATGGCTTTCATGAAATTAATATTAGTGCAAACTGTGAATGGCATAGACCACCACCCCCCAGGCAGTATAATTGCTGAATTCTTCAATTTGAAGATGCCCGTATTTTTTATTCTCCGCAATCAACGTAATGCCCTTCATATGTGTTTGCAGACGGCGTACCAATAGCTCGCCATTGATTACGGCCACGATTACTTTTCCATTCACAGCTTTGATGCTGCGGTCTACAATCAGTACATCGCCATGGTGAATGCCGGCACCGATCATGGCATCGCTGTTCATGCGGAAAAAGAAGGTAGCGGGCTTGTTTCTGATCAACTGCTCGTTTAGGTCGATACCCCTTTCCATATAATCGTCGGCTGCTGCCCCGAAGCCGGTGGCATTGGCTGTGGGCACTTCCCACTGATCGAAATTCTTGCTGCCTTTATAGGAGGCACTGCCCCATTCGTCGGTAAACATGATAAATAAATTTTAATATGCTAAATTATTTAGTAAATTTATACTAAAATATTTATCGTTATAAAATTTTATTTATGGAAATGAGCAGCTTACAGCAAAGAGGGAATGGCATTTCACATGCTATCCATTTCAGCGAATACTTACTAGTGGCGCATCCGGGAGTGGATTTGCATAATAAGATTTTGGGAGAGCAGGAATATTTTTCGATGCACTATTTAGAGCGCACTGCTATCAAAATGAAACCGCATATTGAGTTGGCTTCTTTTCAAGCTCGCGAAGAAATGGAGCCCACCCTTATTCGCTGGATGCATCGGATCATTAGTCAGCAACAGGCATTTAGTTGCACCCTAAATAATTTTAGTGGATTCCCGCCGGATACCCTTTACCTGCGCATACCAGAGCCGCAAGCCATAAAGCGAATAGCAGCTGAGTTAGAACAATTGAATGATTATGTAACTACCAATAATTGTCCGGCCATTCGCATCAATACGAAGCCAATGGTATCAGTGGCTAAGAAACTCACCGAAAGCAATTATCTGCGAGCCATGCTGGATTTTTCGCAACGTAGCTTTCACGAGATCTTTGAGGTGAATGAATTGCTTTTATTACGTCGAAGCCATGCGTTCGACGGATATAAACAGGTCAATAAATTTGTATTGCAGCCTGTTTAGGGCTTCATTATTATTGATTGCCTTGGGTAGCTTCCTTTACTTCCTGTAAAAATTCTTCGGGGCTTTCTTTGGGCAAACCGTCCCAAGAACGAAGTATATTTCCTTTTTCATCTAGTACTGCAGTAAAAGGGAAGCTTCCTTTAGAATTGTATTTATCGGCCAACTGATCATTCTGCTTTTGCAAATCCTTTGCCAACTGATTTTTTTTCTGTCTAGGAAAATCAGCATTCAGCATCACTAACTTTTCTCCGGCAAATTGTTTGAAAGAATCATTGTCAAACATTTCTTTATGCATACGAATACAAGGTCCACACCAATCAGAGCCCGAAAAATTCAGGAGGATGAATTTATGATCCTTACTTGCAATGGACTTCGCTTTTTCAAAACTGGTCTCCCAACTGGTAAACGACATCATTAAAAAACTTAACAAAACAATTCCTGTGAATTTCATAATCTGGGATTTTAAAATAAGCATGATTCTAAAAACTGTAGATACATGCCCACTAAATTTTCATCCCAAAGCTGAAGGATTTGCTGCAATTATTTTGTTAAAAAATCTCCATACACAAATAGCGATTGAATTAATTAGGGAAAAGGATACTTGGTCATTTATTAGGTCTTTCGATTCTTAAGATTAAATTCGCGCTAAACCGAGTACATGGAGGAAGTGATTGCAGCTATTGAAACGCTATTTGTTAAATTTAAGAAAGCGGGGTCTGAAAAGATTGAAAAACTGCCACAAAGCGGGGGCGACCGGGTATACTTTAGAGTTTATTACAAAACAGAAACCTTTATAGCCACTTATAATTTACACGTTAAAGAAAACCAAACATTTATTGCTTTTAGTAAACATTTTAAGAGCAAGGGATTACCTGTTCCAGAAATATTATTGGTTAACGATGATCAAACTATTTATCTACAAGAAGATCTTGGAACGGTCTCTTTATTAAACGAGCTTGAACTACATGGGCATGGTGAAAGGTCGTACAGCCTATTCCAAAAAAGCTTAACGGCTCTGGCAAATATGCAGATAAAAGGCGATGCAGGATTGGATTATAGTGTATGTTTAACTGCAAAGGAATTTGGTAAGCAAGCCATCTTGAGCGACCTGCTTTATTTTAAATATTACTTTTTAGATACCCTACAACTTCCTTACGATAAGCAGGCGATGATGGACGACTTTGATGCGTTGAGCACCTACCTTACACGAACAGAGAACAAGTATTTTATGTTCCGCGATTTTCAGAGTCGTAATATTATTGTTAATGATGACGAAGTACAGTTCATCGATTTTCAGGGTGGGATGAAAGGTGCGTTGCAATATGATGTGGCATCTTTACTTTGGCAAGCAAAAGCGGAATTGAGTGAAAAGTGGAAAGATGATTTATTAGAATTTTATATCGATGAAATAAATAAGCTGTTGGATCGCCCGGTTGATAAAATCACTTTTGTGAGTCAATATAATGGGTATGTGTTGATTCGTTTATTACAGGTGATGGGCGCTTATGGTTTTCGTGGACTTTTTGAAAGGAAAGCACATTTTTTAGCGAGCATCCCTTTAGGGTTAAAGAATTTAAAATTCTTTTTAGAACATAAAAGTATTGGGATTCATACGCCAGAGTTTGATAGGGTATTACGCCTTGTGGTTTCAGATGAAATAATGGATCGTTTTGAGCCTGTACTGGCTAATGAGGATACAGCGTTACTGATTGAAGTAAATAGTTTCAGTTATAAGAAGGGCATTCCGGAGGATGAAAGTTCCAATGGTGGCGGATTTGTTTTTGATATGCGAAGTATATTAAATCCAGGTAGATTTGATGATTATAAAACATTGAATGGCAAAGATAAACCCGTGCAAGATTTTCTGGAGCAACGTACAAAAATGAATAAGTACTTGAATAGTGTTTGGGACTTAGTGGATATAGCAGTGGAAGATTATTTAAAAAGAGGATTTAGTCATTTGCAAATAAATTTTGGTTGTACTGGCGGTCAGCATCGAAGTGTATATGCTGCTGAGCAAACTGCACGTCATTTAAGAAATAAGTACAAAGTGAAATTGGTATTAACACATACCAATACTGCTAATTGGTTTAAAGGATAAAAACATTTATATGAAAGCGATGTTATTTGCGGCAGGTTTAGGAAGTAGGTTGAAACCCTTTACAGACAGCCAACCCAAGGCATTGGCCGAAGTGAATGGGAAAACTTTACTGGAAAGAAATATAAAGTATTTACAGAAATTTGAAATCTATGAAGTGATAATAAACGTACATCATTTTGCAGATCAAATCATTGATACCATTGAAAAAAATAATGGGTGGGGTTCTAACATTACTATTTCAGATGAGCGAGAGGAAGTATTGGAAACTGGAGGAGGTCTAAAAAAAGCTGCTTGGTATTTTGAAGGTAAAAAAGAATTTGTGGTAATGAATGTAGACATCCTCACTGATTTCGATTTGAATGAAATGATTTTGCAGCATCAACAAGAAAGGCCGTTGGCTACCTTGGCTGTAACACAGCGTAACACATCCCGGTATTTTCTATTTGATTGGAATAGTCATTTATGTGGTTGGAGAAATGTAGAAACTGGTGAGGAGAAACCCGCGGATTTAAAATCGAGTAATGAAGATTATGCTGATTTAAAAATCAAAGCTTTTAGTGGTATTCATATTATTGACCCGTTCATTTTTTCATTAATAAAGCAAGAAGGTAAATTTTCGATGGTGGATGTGTATCTCGATCTGATGCAGAAAAAATACATCAATAGTTTTGACCATACAGGTGGGTTACTCATAGATGTTGGAACCCCTGAAAGCCTAATCAGAGCAGCTGAAATATTTCATTAATCAACTTTTTTAGAAATGAATAAAATCAGATTCGCTATTATTGGTTGTGGTAGAATTGCCGAAAGGCATGCTATTCATGCGAGTAATTATGGAGAACTGATTGCGGTATGTGATATTCTTCCTGAAAAAGCAAATGCACTCGCCAAACCATACAAGGCCCTGGCATTTTTTAGTATTGAAGACTTTCTCCAAAAGCAGTTAATACTGGATGTAGTAGTTGTTTGTACACCCAATGGCTTGCATGCAACACATAGTATTCAATTACTTCAAGCAGGTTATCATGTATTGGTTGAAAAGCCAATGGCCATCTCAGTAGCAGATTGTGAAGCCATGATGCAAGCTGCAGAAAATGCTGGCAAACAATTATTTACTGTAAAGCAAAATAGATTTAACCCACCAGTGATGGCATTGAAAAATGCCATCGACCAAAATCAAGTAGGAGAAATTTACTCCTTTCAACTAAGTTGCTTTTGGAATAGACCACCAGCTTATTATAAAAATTCTTGGCATGGAACAGCATTGGATGGGGGTGTTTTGTATACACAGTTTAGTCATTTTATCGACCTCCTCTATTGGCTTTTTGGCGAGGTGAAATCAGTGCATGCAATTGTCAAAAATTTTGCTCATCAGGATCTGATACAGGGAGAAGATACGGGCGTAGTAATGCTTGAAATGCAGAGTGGGTCTATTGGTACCATTAATTATTCTGTTAATAGTGTTGACAAAAATGTAGAGGGATCACTTACAATAATTGCAGATAAGTTAACGTTAAAGATTGGTGGAGAATATCTGAATACAGTTGCCTATCAACAAGGTAATGGCATTCAAATAAGCAACACAACAAAATCACAGCTTCCCAATGAGTATGGC
The DNA here is from genome assembly GCA_903927185.1 of uncultured Bacteroidota bacterium. Lineage (GTDB taxonomy): Bacteria > Bacteroidota > Bacteroidia > Chitinophagales > Chitinophagaceae > Sediminibacterium. The sequence goes on along the minus strand of CAIYLW010000085.1, from coordinate 120,878 downwards.
AGTTATCAGGGTTCGATGAGTAATCATCATAAAGTGTATGAGAACTTGGTTCAGACACTGCAGGAGCGTCTGCCCTTTTATGCCACAGCTTATGAAGCGATGAAAACAGTGGAACTGATTGAACGCATTTATAAGTCTGCAAAAATTACCCCACATGGAATACCAACAGAAAGAAGTAAGCGTCCGTGATGTAGTGTTCGGAAAAAACGTAACCATCGTTCAACCTTCCAATATTTATCAATGCAAATTAGGTGATGATTGTTTTGTTGGCCCCTTTGTAGAAATCCAGAATGATGTGGTTATTGGCGATAATTGCAGGGTACAATCACATAGTTTTATTTGCGCATTAGTTACGTTAGGAAACAACTGTTTTGTAGGGCATGCTGTTATTTTTATAAACGACTTATTTACGAACGGTGGCCCGTCTGGTAACCCAGCCCATTGGAAAAAAACAACCATTGGAAATAATGTTTATTTTGGAAGCAACAGCACGATACTACCTGTAAGTATTTGTGATAATGTGGTGATCGGTGCTGGCGCAGTTGTAACCAAAAATATTACAGTTCCTGGAGTTTATGCGGGCAATCCAGCAAAAAAATTACGGTAGTATTATACTTTAATATAGATTTTCTTTTTGTCTAACAGATATACGATTGACCAATAAAACGCAATCGTAATTAATGCATAAACCAATGAACCTACTCTTAAATCAGTTGCAACATTTTTACAAACATTTTCATAGAACCATGGGAATGCAGAAGTATATACCTTCTTACCTGTTGTACCGTCTATATGGTCAACCCATCGTAATAAAGCCAATATTCTTGGTAGAAAACCGCTTAATACAAAAATAAATAAAGGGTTTTTCCCGAATACGTCAAAGAATTTACTCCAGGTGCCTCTTACAGATTTGAATTCAATCAAATAGATAAGAGAGGATAGCGTAAGTATGCCGAGACCGCTAGTGTAAAGCACATAACTGCTGGTCCAAATTTTCTTATTAATTGGGAAAACCATATCCCAACAATATCCGCTGAATACTATTACCAGGCCAGCGATCATGAGTCCTGTTAGCATTTCAAAATTCTTCCCTTTCTGTTGAATATACTGTCCCACTAAGAATCCAAAAATTACCTGAACAATTGCGGGCGCAGCACTAGCCAATCCTTCCGGATCAAAAGCTACACCTTCGCCTTTATACATATGTGAGATACCTAAAATATGGATATCTATGTTGGTGCCAAACCATCCTGATAAACTATACGGGTCGCCCGCGCTACCAGCTATTAAACAGATAAACCAATAGATTAATAAAATAATTGCCCCAATTACATATGCGCCTCTTGCTTTAGCATAAAAAACTATGACTGAAGCTAAGAAGTAAGCAATGGCAATTCTTTGAAGAACGCCTAAGATGCGAACGTTTTCCCAAACTTTAAATATCAGGTTCTCGCCATCCCATTTAACAAAGGGACTCCAGTTCAAAAACAGGCCGATGGCAAATATAAGTAGGGTTCTTTTTAACACTTTTTTCCAGAAAAGGGCTGGCCCTGCTTCCTCAAAACGAGGCATTACAAAAGCCATTGCATTTCCTACTGCAAAAAGAAAGAAGGGAAATACAAGATCAGTTGGGGTACAGCCATGCCAGGGAGCGTGTTCGAGCGGGTCGTAAATATGTGCCCAGCTACCCGGGTTATTTACCAAAATCATCAGTGCAACGGTGGCACCTCTAAAAACGTCGAGTGAATAATAGCGTTCTTTCATGGCAATAATTTCAATAGGGAAGATAATGATTGCTTGGTTGAAATGAACAATTGTTAAGCTTTCAATTAAATTTTAAGCTCAAATGTTCACGATTTTCTAACTATTGGGTGGTATTATAAATAACATTTATAGTTGTAACTTCGCGGTCCTTGAAACGGAATAGCACATGAAAAAAAATATTTTAATAACTGGCGGTGCAGGGTTTATTGGCTCACATGTGGTGAGATTATTTGTTACAAAATATCCTGAGTATCAGATTTTTAATTTAGATGCCTTAACCTATGCCGGGAATTTGGAAAATTTGAAGGATATTGATCATCTTCCAAACTACCATTTTTTAAAAATTAATATTCTGGATGCCGGAGCTTTAGATGCGACTTTTGAAGAACATGATATTACGGATGTAGTGCATTTAGCTGCTGAGTCGCATGTGGATCGTTCCATTGTTTCTCCATTAGATTTTGTATATACTAATGTGATTGGCACCGTAAATCTTTTAAATACGGCAAGGAAAAAATGGAAAGAAAATTATGCCGACCATTTATTTTATCATATTTCTACTGATGAAGTATATGGTAGTTTAGGTGCAGAAGGTTTCTTTTTAGAAACAACAGCTTATGATCCAAACTCTCCTTATTCTGCCAGTAAAGCTGCCTCAGATCATTTTGTAAGAGCATATAGAGAAACGTATCATATGAGAACGGTGGTATCTAATTGTTCTAATAATTATGGCCCTTTTCATTTCCCAGAAAAATTAATTCCATTATTTATCAACAATATCATTGAAGAAAAACCGCTTCCTGTTTATGGCGATGGTTTATACACCAGAGATTGGTTGTATGTGAAAGATCATGCTATTGCAATTGATACCATTTTCCATAAAGGAGTGGATGGGGAAACTTATAATATTGGTGGCTTTAATGAATGGCGAAATATTGATCTGGTAAAATTGTTATGTGCTCAAATGGATGAAAAATTGGGCAGAGCAAAAGGGTATAGCGAAAAATTGATTAAATATGTGAAAGATAGGCCAGGGCATGATCGCCGCTATGCGATAGATGCTACAAAAATCAATCGCGAATTAGGATGGAAGCCCACAGTAACATTTGAACAAGGCTTGAGCGAAACCATTGATTGGTACCTCAGCAATTCAGAATGGTTACAAAATGTAACTAGCGGAAATTATCAGAATTATTATACCGGGATGTACGAAAACAGATAGATTTTTATGACAGTAGAGCAGACTAAATTAGCCGATTGTATTATTATTCATGATACTGTTTTTGGTGATAGCAGAGGTTATTTTTTTGAAAGTTTTAATAAGAAAACATTCTTTGATAAAACGGGAATGGATATCAACTTTATTCAGGATAATCAATCAAAATCTAGTAAAGGTGTTTTGCGTGGTTTGCATTTTCAACATGGTGAGCATGCACAAGCAAAACTAGTACGTGTATTGGAAGGTAGTGTGCTTGATATTGCGGTTGATTTAAGAAGAGCATCTCCCACTTTTAAACAACATATAGCGGTAGAACTTTCTGCTGAAAGTCGAACTCAGTTTTTTGTACCTCGTGGTTTTGCACATGGATTTGTAGTGTTAAGCGAAACGGCTACTTTCTTTTATAAATGCGATAACTTATATCATAAATCTTCTGAAGGAGGTGTAATTTATAATGATCCAGAACTTAATATTGATTGGCAATTACCAGCAGATCAGTTATTGATTTCTGATAAGGATCAAGTATTGCCTAAGATGAGTGAAATGATCGATAGTTTGCTTTTTTAATATCTTTAAATAATTACCTAATAACCTAATTCAGATAAGATGAAAGGAATAATTCTAGCAGGCGGTTCTGGAACAAGATTGTATCCAATTACACGTGGAATTAGTAAGCAGTTAATGCCAGTTTACGATAAGCCGATGATTTTTTATCCTTTGTCTATATTGATGTTAGCAGGAATTAATGAAATTCTGATCATCACAACACCCGAAGATTCTTCACAATTTCAACGTTTACTGGGAGATGGGAAAGATTTGGGTTGCAGGTTTGAGTATGCAGTGCAAGCTGTGCCGAATGGTTTAGCTCAGGCTTTTGTAATTGGTGAAAAATTTATTGGCGATGATAAAGTGGCTTTGATATTAGGCGACAATATTTTTTATGGTGCAGGCTTTGGAAAGTTAGTGGAATCGTTCAATAATGTAACAGGCGCAGCGGTATTTGCTTACGAAGTAAATGATCCTGAGAGATATGGAGTGGTTGAATTTGATGCGAACAATATCGCGGTCTCTATTGAAGAAAAACCCTTGGAGCCTAAATCAAATTTTGCTGTTCCAGGTTTATATTTCTACGATAATACTGTTATAGCTATCGCTAAAAATATAAAACCTTCCCCTCGTGGTGAATACGAAATTACTGATGTGAATAGGGTGTATCTCGAAGCGGGGAACTTGCAAGTGGGTGTCATGAGCCGTGGTACTGCATGGCTGGATACGGGAACATTCGACTCCTTTGCTGATGCTTGTGAGTTTGTAAGGGTGATAGAAAAAAGGCAAAGTCAGAAAATTGGCTGTATCGAAGAAATTGCCTTTCGTAAAGGATATATCAATCGTGAACAGCTTTTAGTGATTGCAGATAAATATGCTAAGAGTGGCTATGGAGAGTACTTACGTAAGTTGAAATAAATAAATTTCAGAAATATTTGATTTCCAGAATAAAAGATTAAACAAAACATTATCTTGACTGTTTATACAGTTATGAACTCTTTCAATATTAAAGATCTAGAGAACCTTTCTGGCATTAAAGCTCATACAATTCGTATATGGGAGCAACGCTATACCTTTTTAAATCCTAATCGAACAGGAACCAACATACGTATATATAGTAATGAAGAATTAAAAACGGTACTAAATATTGCACTATTAAATAAGTACGGGTTTAAGATTTCTCATATTGCTCAGATGAATAAAGAAGAGCTGAAAAACAAAATCTTCTCTCTCACTAATTTACAAGCCCAGCAAGAACGCATTGTAAATGAGATGATTAATTGCATGATAGATATTGATTTTGAGCAATTTGAATCAATTTTAGACCAACATATCAGCAGGTTAGGCATTGAAAAATCGATTACTCAAATCATTTTCCCTTTTTTAGAACGAGTAGGTATTTTGTGGGTTACTAGTAATATCAATCCAGCTCAGGAGCATTTGATTACCAATATTATCCGACAAAAGATCATTCTTGGAATTGAAACGATAACAAGTATTTTTAATTCTACAAAACTATGTATCGTTTTCTTGCCTGAAGGTGAACACCATGAATTGGGTATATTATTTATACATTATTTGCTAAAATCGAAAGGGATAAAAGTAATTTACTTAGGAGCGAATGTGCCAATTGCAGATATCGAGTATTTGTGCAAGAGAAAGTCGCCCGATTTCATCTACAGCCACCTAACTTCTTTAGCCCATAATTTCAATTTTGAAAAATTTCTCAAATTCATAGGTCAAAAAATCCCTGACCAGCTTACAATTATATCTGGATTTGTAACTTCTTCTTATAAAAAGGCTATTCCGGCAAATGTGCAATTCAAAAGTTCATTAGAGCATGTCATGGAATTTATTAGTGAATTGAACAAATAATTGATAATTATACCAATTAAAAGAGTTAAAAATCCTCATTTAGTCCTAACTAATTGATTTACTTTGTTTTACTATTAATATGAAAATATTAAACAAAATTTAAGGAAATACGACTATATTTTGTTTAGCTTTACAAAGTAAATAGTTAAACAAGATATATGTCAACGCTCGATTTCGATCAAATACTGATTAAGAACACAGAGTTTCTTAGGCCATTTGCTTTTACTTTAACAAGAGATCAGGAAGCTGCGAAAGATCTTGTTCAAGAGACTTTATTCCGGGCTCTGGCAAATAAAGAGAAGTACCATATTGGTACAAATATTAAGGCTTGGATGTATACCATCATGCGTAATATTTTTATTAATAACTACCGCAGAAAGTCAAAGCAACAAACTATTTTCGATCATACAGCGAACGACTTTTTATTAGATACTAATCAAGTGGCTGTTGCTAATGAAGCCATTGCAACCTTAAATATGAAAGAGGTACAAGAAGCCATCCATAAGCTTCCGGAAATTTTTCGTAATCCTTTTCTCCTTTATTTTGATGGGTACAAATATCATGAAATAGCAGATATGCTAAAAGAACCTTTAGGTACTATTAAGAGTAGGATTCACTTTGCGCGTAAATTATTGAAATCGCAGATTGAACGCCACTAATTTCAACGTATCTTGCTATACACCTTTTATTTATTAAGTGACTAAGAAAGCTATTGTTATAGGCAGTGGATTTGCAGGCCTTTCGGCTGCGTCGTTTCTGGCAAAAGCTGGATGGGATGTAACTGTGCTGGAAAAGCACAATCAACCCGGCGGGAGGGCCAGACAATTTAAAGTAGATGGATTCACTTTTGATATGGGGCCTAGTTGGTATTGGATGCCAGATGTGTTTGAACGTTACTTTAAACAATTTGGCAAATCAGTTTCTGATTACTATCAATTAATCAGGTTAGATCCTTCTTATAGAATTGTTTGGAAAGACGGTCCAATGGATATTCCAGCAGATTATAATGCCTTCAGAGATTTGTTCGAAAGCATTGAACCGGGTAGTGGCGATAAGCTTGATAAATATATTGGGGAAGCTGCTTATAAATATCAGGTTGGTATCAATAAATTGGTTTTCAAGCCCGGACAATCATTGACAGAATTTTTAGATAAAGAACTGGTCAGTGGAATTTTTCGGTTAGATGTTTTTAACTCTATTAAAAAACATGTATCAAAGCATTTTAACAATCCTAAGTTAAAAGAGCTGATGGAATTCCCGGTTTTATTTTTAGGAGCGCTACCTGAAGACACACCAGCATTATATAGTTTGATGAACTATGCAGATATTAAAGGTGGTACTTGGTATCCCGAAAGAGGGATGTATCAAATTGTGGAAGCCATGTATTTATTAGCAGTTGAACTTGGAGTAAAATTTAAGTTCGAAGAAGAAGTTACCAATGTAACTTTTCAGGATAATTCTATTAGAACTGTTATATCAAATGCAACACATGATGGAATAAAAATTCCCCAAATGTATAAAGCAGATGTGGTTGTTGCCGGAGCCGATTATCACCATGTTGAAACAAAAATTTTGCCGAAGGAATTTAGATCTTATTCAGAAGCCTATTGGGAAAAAAGGGTAATGGCACCCGGATGCCTTATCTTTTATATTGGCTTAAATAAAAAGATTTCAGGCATTTTACACCATACATTGTTTTTCGACACTTCATTTGCAGTTCATGGAGATGAAATTTATACATCAAAGAAATGGCCCACAGACCCCTTGTTTTATGTGAGTGCGGTTTCAGTTACAGATCCGCAATCAGCTCCTGAAGGTTGTGAGAATTTATTTTTATTGATACCCGTTGCCGCAGGCCTGAAAAACGATGATGAAGCTTTAAGAGATCATTACTTTGATTTGATCATTAATAGGATGGAAAAGCATCTGGGGCAAACAATAAAAGAAAGCATTATTTATAAAAGATCCTATTCAAATAGCGATTTTATCAATGATTATCATTCCTTTAAGGGAAATGCATACGGTTTAGCGAATACCTTGCTGCAAACAGCTATTCTAAAACCAGCCTGCAAAAGTAAAAAACTGAAGAACCTTTTTTATACTGGACAATTAACAGTTCCAGGGCCAGGAGTACCGCCAAGTTTGATTAGCGGAGAAGTGGTGGCAGGTGAAGTGATTAAGGCTTTTGGAAAATCAAATTAGATTTTAAACAAAATCTTCCAATTTCTGTTTTATATAATTAGTACCAAAAATCAAGCAGTATGATGGACCTGTTTCATGAAGTGAGTCAGGATTGCAGTAGAATTACCACCGAAAAATATAGCACCAGCTTTTTTTCGGCAATTAAACTATTGCATAAAGATTTCAGAACGCCAATTTGCAATATCTACGGATTTGTGAGATTTGCTGACGAAATAGTGGATAGCTTTCACGAGCATCCAAAGGCCGACCTATTGGCTGATTTTAAAAAATCGACATATGAAGCCATCGACAAAAAAATAAGTTTAAATCCAATTTTAAATAGCTTTCAAATTACAGTAAATGAATACCAGATCGACCATCATCTGATTGAAGCTTTTTTGTATAGTATGGAATTGGATTTGGAGAAACGTGAGTACGATAAAGCAGGATACGAAGAATATATATATGGTAGTGCAGAAGTAGTAGGCTTGATGTGTCTTCATGTATTTTGTGCAGGACATAAAGAAGAATACGAATCCTTAAAACCCTATGCTAAAAGTTTAGGTGCTGCTTTTCAGAAAGTAAATTTTCTGAGAGACCTTCGAGCAGATTATGAAGGATTAGATAGAATATATTTTCCAGGTTGTAATTTCAACAACTTCAGTGAAAAGGATAAACAAGAAATTGAGAGAGATATTCAAAAGGATTTTGATCATGCATTTGAAGGGATTCAAAAATTGCCTATCAAAGCAAGGTTTGGCGTATATGTAGCATTTAAATACTATTTATCGCTCTTCAAAAAAATCAAAAAAATTCAACCACAAAAAATTATGCAACAAAGGATTCGAATTCCTGACTATGGCAAATTTTTTATACTTGCAAAGGCGGGCATCCGAAGTCAAATGAATATGTTGTAGCTTCACTTTTATAGTTGATACCAGTATATGGAACAGGTAGTATTAGTAAATGATCGAGATGAAGAATTAGGTGTGATGGAGAAAATGGAAGCACACGAAAAAGCTTTATTACATAGGGCCTTTAGTGTTTTTGTTTTTAATCAAAAAGGCGAATTGTTATTACAACAAAGAGCGCTTAATAAATACCATAGCGGCGGTTTATGGACTAACACCTGTTGTAGTCACCCCCGACCTAACGAAACAGTGGAAGATGCTGCAAATAGAAGACTACATGAAGAAATGGGTTTTTCAGTGCCCTTAGAAAAAGTTTTTGATTTCGTATATCAGGCAAGTTTTGATAATGGGTTAACCGAACATGAATTCGATCATGTGTTTGTAGGATATTATGATGGTTCAATAGAGGTGAATCCTTTAGAGGTTAATGATTTTGTTTTTCGTTCTATGGAAAGCATACAGCAATCACTAGTATCCCATGATGGCATGTTTACTGCCTGGTTCGAAATTATCTTTCCTAAAATGATGCAATGGTGGCAGCTGAATTATGCTCATAAAATAGCCTAACTTCAACCAATACTTTCATGAGCCATTCTAAAACAGCGATCATTATTGGAGCAGGAGTTGCCGGGCTAGCATCAGCTATAAGATTGTCTGCACAAGGATTTCAGGTAATTGTATATGAAAAGAACGAGTATCCCGGAGGTAAGATTAGTGAATTTAAAGTAAAGGGATATCAATTCGATGCGGGTCCGAGTTTGTTTACCCAACCTGAAAATATCGAAGAACTTTTTACACTAGCAGGAGAACCAATCGAAAATTATTTTCATTACCAATCACTCCCCATCTCTTTCAAATATTTTTACGAAGACGGAACTGTTATCAACGCCTATACAAATAATCTCGTATTTGCTGAAGAACTTGAAAATAAAACGGGAGAAAAAAAAGAAAGAATATTAAGTTATTTGGAGAGCTCTAAGAAACTGTATCAAAATATTGCAGGACTATTTCTGAATAATTCTTTACACCAAATAAAGACTTTGTTTTCACCGGGTGTTTATAAAGCAATTAAAACGTTGCGATGGAAGCACCTTTTTAAATCGATGCATGATTTAAATGAAAGTCATTTTAAACAAAAGCACACCATACAATTATTTAATCGCTTTGCTACCTATAATGGAAGTAATCCCTACCAGGCCCCGGGGATGTTAAGCCTGATTCCTCATCTGGAGTTAAATCAAGGCACTTTTTATCCCAAAGGCGGCATGATTAGTATTAGCAAAGCCTTATACCAGCTTGCATTAAAGAAAGGGGTACAGTTTTATTTTTCAACACCAGTTGAACGGATCATTCAAAACGAAAACTGTGCAAATGGTGTAGTGGTAGCAGGTAAGAATATATTCTCCGATATTGTAGTAAGCAATATGGATGTATATTTTACATATCAGAGATTGTTGTTAGATCATTCCAAAGCAAGTGAAGTATTAAAACAAGAAAGAAGTAGTAGTGCCTTGATTTTTTATTGGGGCATAAATCGTTCTTTTCCGGAACTGGAGCTGCACAATATATTTTTTACTACAAATTATCAGGAAGAATTTAAATCACTTTTTAAAACTAAAAAAGTGTATGAAGATCCTACCGTTTATATAAATATCACAGGTAAGATAGAGCCGGGATTACAGGCTCCATTGGGAAAAGAAAATTGGTTTGTAATGGTTAATGCTCCAGCTAATATCGGACAAGATTGGTTGAAATTTAAAGAGCAATACAAAGCTGCAATTATTGAAAAGTTGAATAGAATACTTGGAGTGGATATATCCCCAATGATTGAAGTGGAGGAAGTTCTGGACCCAGTTACGATAGAGAACAGAACTGATTCCTATAGGGGATCTTTATATGGTACCAGTTCCAATTCAAAAATGGCTGCTTTTTTACGGCATCCAAATTTTTCGAAGAAAATAAAAAATTTATATTTTGTAGGCGGAAGTGTACATCCGGGCGGTGGCATACCTTTGTGTTTAAAGAGTGCTGCCATCACGAGTAAAATTGTGGCAGAAGATTTTAAAGGAAAATAAAATAAGAATCAACTGATTGGAAATATAAAAATATCGAAACATAATATCGCCACTTTCCTTGCGATTCTTTTTCATTTTAGTGGGTTCATTGGTATCATATACACTAATCAGAAAGAATGGTTTATACAAAATACGAGTTTGAATCTGGTTTTAATGGCTGTATTACTTATATGGAATCAGCCAGAAAAGAATAAAGCTTTTTTTGCTTTTTTTATCTTTAGTTTTTTGATAGGTATGGGTGTAGAAATGATAGGGGTTCATACCGGACACTTATTCGGTGCGTATCATTATGGTGTAAAAATGGGTGCTAAATTTAACGGAGTTCCATGGTTGATAGGATTGAACTGGTTTATTCTGATGTTTTGTTGTGGTATTGTAATGACTAAATTGCATCGATGGATCACTGAACAGTATGAAGCTTCAGGATTTAGCATGACTCCTTTATTAGAAAGACTTTCGTTGATATTTGATGGAGCTTCGATTGCACTATTTTTCGATTGGATCATGGAACCTGTAGCAATTAAGATGGGCTTTTGGGAATGGAAAGACGGGGAAATACCTTTATATAATTACCTATGTTGGTTTTTAATCAGCATGTTTTTATTGTGGGTATTTAGTAAGCTAAAATTTAATAAGGACAATTATTTTGCGGTTGATTTATTAATTATTCAAGTATTGTTTTTTTTAACTCTAAGATTTTTTTTATGATGAATTTTGTATTCATTACACTGATCACATTTTGCATCATGGAAGGCATAACCTGGCTAACACATAGATTTGTGATGCATGGATTTTTATGGTATTTGCATGAAGATCATCATAAAAAAGGGACCGGATTTTTTGAAAAGAACGATGCTTTCTTTGTCATCTTCGCAATACCTAGTTGGCTTTGTATTATGTTAGGCAGTATGAATCAGGTTTATTGGGTGGTAGCTATTGGAGCCGGCATTGCTTTATACGGGTTCGCCTATTTTCTGGTGCATGAGATCATCATCCATCAACGTTTTAAATTATTTACAAGGTCAAAAAGTCGTTATATCAAAGCCATTCGCTGGGCACATAAAATGCATCATAAACATATAGATAAAGAGGAAGGAGAAAGCTTTGGTATGTTATTGGTGGCAAAAAAGTATTGGGAAAAAATTAGAAAAGACGAAGCCATTCAAAATAATCCTCAATAAATTCATCATTAAAAATGGCGCCTAAAGAGTACAACTATATCATTACTGGTGCCGGTTGTGCGGGATTAAGTTTACTAATGCGCATGATGGAGGATCCTTTTTTCTCTGAGAAAAAAATACTTGTCATTGATCGGGAGTTCAAAAATAAAAACGATCGTACCTGGTGTTTTTGGGAAAAGGAACAAGGATTGTTTGAAACAATTGTACATCATCAATGGCAGCATGTTAATTTCTTTTCTAAGGACTTTTTTAGAAAACTGGATTTAGCTCCCTATCGTTATAAAATGATTCAAGGGATTGATTTGTATGAATCGGTTATGCATAGGGCGGCACAATTTTCTAATATTGAATTTCGGTATGAAGAGGTTTTAAATATTCATACTACTTCTTCTAAGGCAGAAGTACATTTGAAAAATGAGTCTGTAACTGCAGATTATGTTTTTAATAGTATTGTTTTTGAGAAAGACAAATCAACTCCATCCAAAAAGGTATATCAGCTCTTGCAACATTTTAAAGGATGGGTAATACAAACGGAGGAACCATGTTTTGATCCGTCTGTGGCTACTTTGATGGACTTTAGAACAAGTCAGGAAAAGGGCACTACTTTTTTTTATGTAATGCCCACTGCTGCTAATACTGCGTTGGTGGAGTATACATTGTTTTCAGAAACACTTCTGACGGATGATGATTATGAAGCATCTCTAAAAGCGTATATTAGTGAATTCCTTGGCATTAAAAATTATAGCATTCAGCATACTGAATTTGGAATTATACCTATGACCAATCAGCTGTTCGATTTGCAAGATCGTCGAATCATTCAAATGGGAGTTGCGGGTGGACAGGTAAAGGGAAGTAGTGGATATGCATTTCAGTTTATTCAGAAACGAACAGCGGCAATAGTTAAGGGAATAAAACAAGGATCAACTAAGTTCGATATAGTAAGGTTATCGCAAAGAAAAGGAAATTTGTATGATGCCGTATTGTTGCATGTGTTGCATCATCAAAAAATGGGCGGAGATAAAATTTTCGGATCTATTTTTTCTAAAAACAAAACAGAAATGGTATTGAGGTTTTTAGATAATGAATCGAATATTTTCGAAGATTTAAAAATCATGAATTCGGTACCCACAAAAATTTTCTTCCCTGCTGCTTTGTATGAGTTAATCCATTAAAGTCATATACATGAGAAAGATCATCACCATCACATTGAATCCAGCTCTCGATAAAAGTATTGTGATACATGGTTTAGTGCCCGAAAAAAAATTAAGATGTTCGGATGCGGTATTGGAACCAGGTGGTGGTGGGATTAATGTTACACGTGCAATACATAAGCTAGGTGGACATTCCAGAGCAATGTATCTGGCAGGAGGGTATACGGGAGAAAAATTTACAGAGTTAGTAAAGGCCGAAAATATTCAGTATAAAGTTTTTCCAATAAAGGAAGACACCAGAGAAAATTTTATAGCAGTAGATGCGAATACTAATTTGCAATATCGTTTTGGCATGGAAGGTCCGAAGGTATCTGAAGAAGAATGGCTGGCCATTTTAAATGCTGTACAAAAAATAGAGGATTTAGAATTTATTGTAGCTAGTGGAAGTTTACCTCCTGGTGTACCCGTAGATTTTTTTGGAAGATTAGCAGTGATAGCCAAAGAGAAGAATGCAAAACTAGTCATAGACACTTCCGGAGAACCATTAAAGCAGGCGGTAGCAGAAGGTATATTTTTATGCAAACCCAATCTCGGTGAATTAAGTAATCTGGTAGGAAAAGAAAGATTGAAACACGAAGAGATTGTTGCAGCAGCAAGAGGTATTATTGAGAAAGGGGGCTGTGAAATAATTGTTGTTTCAATGGGTGCAGATGGTGCGATGTTAATTTCAGCAACGGAACATTTTGAAGTAAAGGCACCAAAAGTGGACGTGCATAGTACTGTAGGTGCAGGGGATTCGATGGTGGCCGGAATGTTAATGGGTATGGCGCATCATGAATGGGGGATGAGGGATGTACTCTGTTATGGCGTAGCAGCGGGTACTTCTGCCACTATGGGGCATGGTACTGAGCTATGTAATATAGAAATCACCAAACGAATTTTTGAGCAATTGCGGCATTAATATGCAGCATCTATTACATTTGCAATCTGGCCTTGTAGTACAACGGATAGTATGTGAGTTTCCGAAGCTCCTGATTCAGGTTCGATTCCTGACGAGGCCACAAAGCCCTGGCACTAAGTGCCGGGGCTTATTTTTGCGAAGAAGGCGAAGTATGCTCGCTTGCATGAGGCGATGAGCGAAAATAAACCCCGCAACAAACGAAAGTTGGTGCAAGGGCTTTGAGTAAGTCCACCACGAGAGGAAGACAACCGACCATCCTTTTGTACTATGGAAGACAGAAGGAAATCCTTAAACAAGGGGAATAAATCAAAAAAAACGCTTCACTTAGGGCGTAGTTTATATCTGAAGTACAAACTTCAAACCTGAGTTTTAAAGCCAAACCCTATAAAAAATAAAAAAGTAAGTAAATTTAAAAACTGAGAAACACTGACTAACAATTAGTACACTTTCTTTTGTCGTTTACAATCAGCATATCATTTTCAAAAACGCAACTGCATAATTTAATAAATGAAAAATCATAAATCAGCCAGACGTAATTTTATAAAATTGTCTGCAATGGGTATAAGTAGCCTTGCGATTTCCCAAGTTTCAGGAGCTACTAAAGAAAGTGCTCAATCAAATAAATCAAAAGAGTCTCATATAAAAAAACTTCAAATAGTTTGTGTTGGAGCTCATCCTGGTGATCCAGAATTTGGTTGTGGTGGAACCATGGCAAAATACAGTGATGCAGGGCATGCCGTTACTTTTTTATATTTAACCAAAGGGGAAGCAAGTGATCCAAAAATATCTTATGCACAGATGGCAGCCCTTCGTATTAAAGAGGCTGAAGCTTCCTGCAAAATATTAAATGCCCTCCCTTTATTTGCCGGACAAATTGATGGCAATACTGTATTAGATAAAACGCAGAATCAGGAAATGACAAAAATGATTCTTGCTTTAAAGCCCGACATCGTTTTTACACAATGGCCAGTAGATGCCCATCCAGATCATCAAGTAACAGGCCTTTTACCCCTAACTGCATGGATAAGATCCAATCGTCAATTTCATCTATACTTTTATGAAGTTAATACAGGTAGTGAAACTATGTCTTTTACCCCTACAGATTATGTTGATATTACATCAGTAAGAGATCGAAAAAAGCTTGCGATGTTTGCTCATAAAACCCAGGACCCCATAGCGACATACAATGACTATTTTAAACCTCTGGAAGAATTTAGAGGATTAGAAGCTGGTGTAAAAGCTGCTGAAGGATTTATTCATTTTAAAGCAATAGGGGAAAGATCCAGTATAATTGGATTGAATGGATAGTCAGTTGCAAAATAGAGGACGAATACCAGTATTATTTATGGAATTGCAATTACTATACTATTTTTTTTAAAATCGAATTTCAAATTCCGAAATATAAACAGCAGTATTCTTGGTTTGATCTTTATAAAATAACCTTGCGTTCTCTCCTAAACTGAATGGGGTTCATTTTTTATCATTTATTATCGAAATAAGTGTTAAGTTGAATAAATTAATTTATCATGAAAACATTGCTTTTAATTTGTTTTGGGCTAATAGTTAGTTTTAACTTAAATGCACAAAGCCTGAATCCTACTTTAAATTCGAACCCTAAAGACTGGAAGAAATTATTTGGCGAAAATTTAGAAAATGCTCAATATGATCCAAGTATATGGAAAGACTCAGCAGGTGTTTTAACCGCTTCCAAAGATGAATCAATCTGGAGTATTGTTAAGTATGATAATTTTATTTTAGATCTTGATTTTCAAAATGCTAATGCTACTAATAGTGGTGTAATTGTTCATGCTACTGATATTAAAGAGTGGATTCCTCATTCAGTTGAAATACAAATCGCAGATGATTTTTCTGAAGTATGGGGGAAGTCGGATCCAACTTGGCAGTGTGCTGCTATTTTTGGACATCAAGCTGCAACGAATAAAGACCTGAAAAAACCAGGTGAATGGAATCATTTTACTATTACTTGTATCGGAAAAAAAATAAAAGTAGAACTAAATGGTAGATTAGTAAATGAATGTAATATGGATGACTTTACCTCCAGTAAAAAAAATCCAAATGGTAGCGACATTCCAGCTTGGCTATATAATCCGATGTCAGAATTAGAATTACATGGATATATTGGATTACAGGGTAAGCATGCAGGGGCTCCTATCTATTTTAAAAATATTAAAATAAAAACTTTATAAATTTTTTAATTTGATAGGACTAAAATGTATTTGTTAATGATATCATTTACAAATACACCCTCAATATTATTGTGGAGTATATTCCCAAAAATCTCTATTAAAATAAGTATTGTAAGCATGAGCAAGGCCATTACCTGGGAAGCCTGAACCTGTTCCATAATAAGCTTTGTTCCCTATAGAGAAAATAGCTCCGCCAATTCTCGCAGTAAAAAAGGCTTTTTGTGTCCAGGTATCGGTTAGATCATCATATTGCCAGTTTCCAGATCCCATTAAAAATGCTGTATTATTAATTGTAACACCTTTAAAGATTGAATTTTGCATTGGTAAATTATTCTTTTTAGTCCATGTATCATTTGAAGGATCATACTGCCAACATTCAGCATAAGAGCAGATATAAATTTTATTATTTAAAACAAACCCACTCCCACCATAAGAAAAAGTGCCTGGAAAATCTTTTTTTCTTGTCCAAAGATCTGATACAGAATTGTATTGCCACCAGTCATTATATATATTATAATCTTTCCCTAGACCTACATAGCCCAAATTACCCAATCCATAGGCAGATGCCTCTCTTCTTGCAAGCCCGGGAAAATCTGACTTTGCATTCCATTGATCAATCGTAGGGTCATATTCAAATACTTTATTTGAATATCCTTGCCCTCTTGTATCTCCCGTTCCAACATATGCCTTTCCATTGATCACCATACTAAATGCTGATTGTAGGCCAATTGGCAAAGAGCTTTTTTTTGTCCATTTATTTGTTGTGGGATCATAGGCATTTAAATCGCTAAAGGCTTTGCCATTGGCTGTTCCTAAACCAATATAACCAGTGTTTCCTATTGCAAATCCAATTCCATCCACCCGAGCATCGTTTGGTGGTGCATCA
This sequence comes from uncultured Bacteroidota bacterium, assembly GCA_903927185.1. Lineage (GTDB taxonomy): Bacteria > Bacteroidota > Bacteroidia > Chitinophagales > Chitinophagaceae > Sediminibacterium. The sequence goes on along the minus strand of CAIYLW010000085.1, from coordinate 103,921 downwards.
ACAAATGGTACATCAGCTTTTCTGATCCAGCCTCCTGGCAAAACAGTATAGCTATTTGCACTAGTAACATTATTACCATTTACAGTGATCGAAATTTTACCTGGGGTTACATTTTGAGGTACAATAACAGTTAAAATACTATCACCTTCCACAAAAAAAACAGTTGAAGGCACCCCATTAAAACTCACCAAATTTTTTAAAGCTGATGTATCAAAATGAGATCCATAAATAGTGATATAATTATACGGAGAAAGCTTTTGTGGATCAAAGCTTGTAATGGTTACCAAGGGTGCCTTTTCGACTTTATTACAACCTATAAAGACCATAATCAAAGCAATAATGATAAATACCTTTTTTGTCTTCATTCAATCGAGTTTAAAACTAATTAGAATAACATTTTTTTGCTTTAAAAGAAAATTACTTCCTAGGATAATATTTTAAAAATAAATTTAAAAACTAGCAACCTCCTAAATCAGCACATGATACAGGTGTATTATTTAAAATTGATCGTACTTGCCAGTGTTATCATAATTGAAAGCTTACTGAGAAATATAAAAATAATAAAAATATTTATTTATTTAATAGTGGAATCAATAATAGAATACTACTCATTTTAGACACTTGGGAAGCTGAATAACAGGGGTTTAGGCAAAAATGGAGCTGCCAGGGAATATAAAACATGTGGTGATATAGAGGTGGTTTTGATAAATAAGTATCAATAAGAACATCTATTTTCAAATATCAATCCTAAACAAAGAACCAAACAGGCATTCATTTATATCTGTTTGTATCAAAAATATTCAAAAGCAAGAGTTCTGACGAGGCCACTAATTATGATTATATTAAACTGATCTTCAGTCTCTCTCACCTAAATTAAGATAAAACTATTCCCCTCTAGGTATGGAACCATCAAATAATCTCCATTTCCAAACACCTTTTTTCTTAACCATAATTCCTGTAAAACGATATGGAGTTTTATGAGTTTCCCCGGAATCCCAATTCACAACCATTTTACCTTCAACAAATACCCATGCTGTGTTATCATTATAATCAATATCAATTTTATTCATTTCCCATGAAAAACCAGCATGTTTAAGAAGCTGGTCTAGCCATCCTTTGATTTGTTTCTTCCCTCTATAGATTTCTCCATTATCTGATCCTACTAATATTATATTTTCAGAAGAGTCAAACTGTGACATTACTTCATCAACATTATTAATTTTCCCGATAGTATTCCAAACATTTAATGTTTCAGTTATTTCGATTTTAATTTTATCAGATGAAGACTGAGCTTCAGAAGAATTATAACAAAAATAAAATAGTATAAAGAATGTCAAATAAATTGAAACATTGTTTTTCATAAAAATGATTTATTAGTTCTTAAGACAAAAAGAATATCACAACTAGAAGATAGTTAGGTGAAAGTACTCTTTTTTGTAATATATAAACCCATTTCTTCCCTTTGAACTGAATCATTCTAATTTATTTTTGAAGCTCAATTCTATATTAACGTGTTTTCATCCGAAAACAATAGAAAAGCACCTAGCATTATTCAAGGCTTTTAAATTAAATATTTTATGCCAAATCAAACTTAAATTGAGTGGTGGTTTGCTGGTGGTTTCGATGAATAATAATTAATTAGAACATCTATTTTCAAATAGGTGTCCTTAATAAAGAATCAAGCAGGGCAAGAATAACAATCGAAGGATTTGATTGTATTTATTTCTTCTTTTTACCACTATGTAGCTTAACATACTCATCCTTTAATTCCCCAAAACTCATAATAGTAGATTCTCCCAAAACTGCAGTGACATCTAAAAATGGTTGACTTTTTCTAGAATAAGTTGCAGTTACTTTTTTACCATTCTTTTCTATAGAAATAGTATGCGATTCAATTGTTTTATCCAACTGAATTCCATTTGTATACAAAAGAGTTCCCGCACTGCCTGTCTCATAGCTAGCGTAGCCAGGTTTTTTAAAACCAGCTAATGCTGACACCTTTTCGCACTCCACACCATTCTCACTAATAATTACATCTTTAGAATAATGGTATAAAGTTACTTTCCAGGCATTATTTCCAACTGTAGCAACACTTGCTCCAATCTTGTTTGGAGAACAACTAATTAAGGATGTCACAGATACTAAAATTATTAAAATTATTTTTCTCATAATGATTTTTATTTATTTAAAAGTAGCCAGGCTTTAATCCTTATACAATCACATTTTTGTGTTAGATGCTCCTTCTCTGAATTGTTCGATATATTTTTAATCAACAACTTATTATATTAAAATACTATATTGTATTTGTTACATTCATAATAATATTTCACAAAATAACATATAACAATGCCTACAAAAATTGGAGTTTCTCATAGTATTCAAACCAATTCAAAAGCCGCTGCAATTGAGGCTTCACAAAAAGCATTAGCAAATGCGGGAATAGATAAAGCGGATTTTGCATTTGTTTTTTGTAGTGGCAAGCATAATCCATTTGAATTTTTAAAAGCTGTAAACTCAGTATTAGGTGATACCCCATTAATTGGGGGTTCCGCTATAGGAATAATCACTGACAGTTTTATTGGGTATGAAGGATTTGAAGCTGGTGTAACAGTATTTGCATCTGACAGAATTACCTTTAAAAATTTTTCTCAACCAGAATTAAATAAAGGTGAAAAAAAAGCAGGTATTTTGCTAGGGAAAAAAATTAAAGAAATTGCAACTGAAGATGAAAATACATTATTGGTTTTTTATGACTCAAGTAAGCAACAAAATCCTCCGATGCTTAATTTTGCCACTTGGCTTTTTGAAGGATTAGAAATTCATTTACCTAAGTCAATTTCATGCGCTGGTGGAGGTTTGTTGTCTGATATGCAGTTAACCACAACCTATCAATTCTTTAACGATCAAGTACTAACTCAAAATGTGGTTGCTGTTTTAATGGGAGGATGTAGCATGCAAACAACTGTTCTGCATGGCTGTAAGCCTGCTAGCGCATACCTTACTATTACAAAAGCAGAAGGTCCCATTATATATGAAATTGATAATCGCCCAGCCCTTGAACTAATCGATGAGTTATTAGGTAATGATCATAGATTGCAATGGAAAGACTTTTCGCTTTTTGTAACATTAGGTGTGAATAAAGGAGAAAAGTTTGGGCCATTTATTGAAAAAGATTACGCCAATAGACTTGTTCTTTCTGTTGATATAACAAACAAATCATTAATCATGTTTGAGCCCGATTTAAAAAAGGGAGATGATGTTCAGTTAATGCAAAGAAGCTTCGATTTAAAATATATTAAATCAGGTATTGAGGAGTTAAGAAGGGTAGATCATTTAAAAAAACTTTCATTCGCATTCTATATTAATTGTGCTGGAAGGGCAAAACCTTATACTGGTGAAGAATTTGAAGATGCAGAGGAAGTACAAAAGGGATTAAGAGAAATACCTTTTATGGGAATATATTCTGGTGTTGAAGTTGCCAAAATAAATAACAAACTACAGCCACTCGATTGGACAGGTGTATTGTGCATGATTTCTGAATAATTAGTATTATGGAAAATCAACACAAAATAATTCAAGAACTTCAAAAAGAAATTGAGTACTACAAAAAACAGTTGAACTCTTTGTCTGGAAGTGCTATTAGTCGTGATTATAGAATTGCCGAAATGAATAACATGACTAAACAAATGAGAACAGGTTTTGCGCTCATTGCAGATTTAAACCATTTCAAAGCAGCATATAATTTTGAAGAAATCTATGATCATTTTGCAGAAGAAATAAATATACAATTACAAAATGATGTAACAATAATATTTCAGCCAGACAACTTATTTGAAGGATATTTTATTCCAACTTATATAAAAGGAAATTTTGGTTCAAGTAATATTGATATAAAAGAAAAGAAAATACTATTTGATCAATCAATGTTGAAACAAAAAACATCGTTGCTTGTAAATAGCTTATCAAAGAATACAGCGTTTAATGAATTAATTATTGAAATATTTGGCATACCTTTTTTTATTATAACCCCAATAATCTTTGCTGATAATATTATTGCTTATATTTTTACTGGAAGAAAAAAAGAAACCTTGCTTTTTGCTTCTTCTCGCTTAATGATTCAAGATGCCCATGCGCTAGAGGCAATTGCTGGTGTTATTGCAGCTATTAAAAACCAACATGAGCAGTTTAACCAACTGGCAAAAGAACGCGCCAGAATTTCAAGCGATTTACATGATGAAATAGGGTCTGGTCTTACACAAATAGCATTACTAAGCGATTTATTGCAACAAGAAAATATTCCTAACAAAAACTTATTTAATAAAATTCCAATTATCGCTAGAGAATTAATAACCAATTTAAATGAACTTGTTTGGTCAACAAATCCCGAAAATGATTCATTTGATATTTTATGCGCTTATTTAAGAAACTATATCTACGACTATTTAACTCAATCTGGCATCCATTTTAGTATAAACTTTCCTGATGAAATACCTATAAGAGCAATTGGTGCGGAATTAAGAAGACACTTAGTTATGTTGGTAAAAGAAGCATTGAATAATATTGTAAAACATTCCAATGCTACTCATGTAAAAATTCAATTGGCCTTAGAATTAGACTATTTTAATTTAGAAATCACTGATAATGGAATTGGCATTGATGAAAATTATCGGTTAAAAAAAAGGAATGGAATTCAAAATATGGAAAAAAGAATTAATGAAATTCATGGTCAATTTATTATTCAATCACAAACTAACATTGGAACATCTTTAAAGTTTAGGCAGCTTCCTTACTTGCCTAATACTAAAATGTGATGATACTCTGTAAATAGAATTACTAAATTCATTTAAAATAACAATAACATGTCTATTCCGGTTGCGATTTTGGAAGATGATACTACCATAAGAGAAACTTTAAGTACTATTTTAAATAATACCGAAACTGTTTCTGTATTGGCTTCATTTGATAATTCGGAAGATTTTATTGTAGCAATTGATGATTTAGAAATTGAAGTTGCCATTATAGATATAAATCTCCCAAATATGAATGGGATTGAATGTATTTTTTTATTGAAGAAAAAATACCCTTCCATCCATTTTTTAATTTTTACTGTAATAGAAGATGATGAAAAAATATTTGATGCCTTGTGTGCTGGTGCAACCGGGTACTTACTAAAAAATAGCACCCCCCAAATGATAGTACAGGCAATCATTGATATCAAAAGTGGAGGGTCTCCTATGACAAGTAGCATCGCCCGAAAAGTCGTATCCTCATTTTCAAAAGTTACTGAATTGCAAGATCAATTTAGTCTTACAACTAGAGAAAAAGAAATTTTGACTTGCCTTGAAAAAGGACTTCGATATAAAGAAATTGCTTTTAATCTATGCATCTCAATGGATACCGTCAGAAGCCATATTCGGAATATTTATGAAAAACTACAAGTCCAATCCCGCACAGATGCTTTGAATAAATACTATAAAAAGGCATAATCAAAATAATCCTGTTCCAAAATGCCTAATACTTGGCTACACTAAATTGTCTTTTAATTTTTTCTCACACAAAAATGCGATTGTATTTAATAAACAGCTATTCTATTTTCACATCTTATAAAACAAGATGTTATGGAAAAAGTATTCAAAACTTACATTTGCGCCTTAATTCTGAGTCTTTTATTTTTTACAAGTTGTAATAGCAGCAATCCCCAATTAACTGAGTCCAAGACAATATCTGTGGATTCTTTAAACGCACTTTGGAATGCAGCATGGAATAATAGAGACAGCACTGCTGTGGTTAATCTGATGGCAAAAGATGCTTTACTAATTTCGGGACGGTCTCAAATAAAAAGTTTAGATAGTATTAGCGCTAAATTTGTACATCACTTTATAGGTACTCTTACAGATTTACAAACAAAGACTTTAGTGATGAAAACATGGTCTGAAGGATGTTATCTTTCAGGAACATACGTTTTCCACGCTATGCAATCCGGCAAAATAATCGGAAAAGAAGAAGGAGTCTATACTTTCATATGGGAGAAACAACCAGATAATACTATGAAATTAAAAGTGTTGCATATGGAAGAATATAAATAAAAGCAAGGGGGCTTAATCCGGGGGGATGAAATTGTGGCCTTCTTGCTTTTATTTATAATTTATTTTTGAAAATATTAGCTAAGCACTTTATTAATTAAAAATCTTCCAGAGTTAAAGGTTGCCTGTCTATCTGTCCTGTCCTAAACTTAATAAACTTTACTCCATGGATTACCCGTGGGTACTTCAACAAAAGCCGGGAAAAAAATTTTACCAAACTTCTTTTGGAATGCATTTTAATCCTTCAATTTACCTGTCAATTTAACTTCTTGATAGTTAGCTTTTTGTGATGTTACTGCTTCTATTCCTGCCTATAGTATATTGACTCTCACATAAATAAAATATAGCAACCTGTATCCCTTTAATAAACTACTATTTTTTTTGAGGCTTTAGTCTTCTGATAATCAATATGATTAACCTATAAATTAACCATATTAGAAAACTGATAATTGCAATGAGCACTAAAAAAAAGATGGTTGGGTAACTAAGGATGGTAGAAACTCTCTTAACTATAGTTTGTAGATTTTCAATGGATTGTATCTGTTTTGAATCTAGAGTAATTGTGCTATCATATTTGTAATCCAACAGTTTAGATAAATAACCGTTTTTAGCACATCCCTCCAAACTAAAAATATGAATCTCTTTTGATTGCTTAGCTGCCACATTGATATCATGAACCAATTTTTCATATGATAAAGTTGGTAATGTAGTGTCAAAACCTCCACCTGTGCTACCTAAACCTACAGCTTCCAATTTCAAATCAATGCCATATATTTTAATAAGCCCATCTGGATTTCCCATAAAAGAGCTGTAAAGCATAGGGATTTCTTTATCCGTTTTTATATCTAAAAATTTTGTGGCTTGCTGTATGGCTGTTTGATTCAGATTTACTTCATCTTTAATAAAACTGGCATAATAACTTTCTACTGGGTAGTGATCTGCTTTTATCAGACTAATTAATTTGGCATATTCTATTCTGCCTTTTTCAATTTCAGATTTATCATATAATCTGCCTGGAATTTTAGAAAGCAATTTCCAGGGATTTGATTTGATCATTTTAGCATCATTGAAATCTAGTTCTAAATCAAGTCCAATACCACTGAAGACCAATTTATTGTCATCAGCCCATTTTTTGATCTCTTGATATCTTGCTATGGCGGCTTGACCATTTCCACTATTAAACCAATATCCCTTTTCTTCTGGCAATAATAACCAGGCAACCACAGGCACACCAGATTTATTTAAATCTCTGATTATTTGAGCCCTCTCATCTGTTAAATCTAAAATGCCCATTCGAATTTGAGCGTTTAGTTTCTTTAAATCATAAATAATACTGGTGTCTTTGAATAATTGCACTAATGCGGGAGTCTTCATTTCATTAAAAAATGAAAACACAGGATTTGCAAGTGTAGTAATTGTAAAACAGATACTTACCACTACTATTAGGATTATTTTTTTCATATGGTTTTTTGAATGATGATTGATATAATTATTAGGATGAATTGTAAAGTTGAGATGATGCAATTTTAATAATATCCCCCACTTTTTTAAAAACTATCTATTAAATTTCATAACATGATAAGTGAAAGAGGATGAAATAAGTCCCTTCATCACCACCCTCAATTTGAATAATCTTTAAATTAATAGCTTTAGCTTTTAAACACAAGAACGATTATAGCGTTTAGAAAAGTTAACAAACTAGCAGCAATTTAATGCTTCTATCTTATCTCATTTTATTAGCTTGCGCCTTCTAAAAAAAAATCATGTACCAAATACAAATACTAAAATCGAAAGTTCATAGAGTTACCATTACAGAAGCAAACATTGATTATATTGGAAGTCTAACTCTGGATGAAGATCTTATGGATGCCGCAAATATGATTGAGCACGAGAAAATACAAGTTGTAAATATAAATAATGGGGAGCGTCTAGAAACTTATCTTATAAAAGGCAAAAGAGGATCTGGAATTGCATGCCTTAATGGTCCGGCAGCAAGAAAAGCAATTGTTGGAGATATTGTGATTATAATTTCTTATGCATTGATGGATTTTGAGAAAGCAAAGAGTTTTAAACCTACAATCGTATTTCCTACAAGAGAAAACAAATTGTAGGGTACCCTTATTTTAGTTGTGCTTAGTTTCATATTTCCAGAGAAACTTGAAACTAAGCACAAAAACACTGACATTGAATTAATCGAAGAGGTTAATGTTGAGTACTCTGAATTATTCGCTTTTGCTTTCTTTCTTATCAAATGCAAAGAAAAAACCGCTTGCTATTAAAGCATAAATTGATACTGCAGTTCCAATTTTATAGAAAGTTGAATCGTTACTTAGGTTAATATTTATTAAAACAAATCCTAATGCAAAGATTACCAAGGCTAAAAAGATGAGGACTCTAGGTTTCATAAAATTATTTTTATTGTTTTTTAATTATGTAACAAAGCAATGTTTTATATTTTATCAATCCAATACCATGTTTTTGGTATTCGTAAAAGTTTTAACCTTACAATCGTATTTCCTACATGTGAAATCAAATTGTAGGATCCCCTTATTTTAGTGCGTGTACTAATTCAACCAATCAAATTTCGATTTGGGCTTAAACTGGTTAGGCTTAGTTTCAAGCCTCCGTGGAAACTTGAAACTAAGCTCAAATACAATTACATTAAATTAAAAGTAGATTTAGTGTTGAGGACTCTGAATTATGCTATTTTGTTTTCTTTCTTATCAAATGCAAAGAAAAAACCGCTTGCGATTAACGCATAAATAGATACTGCAGTTCCAATCTTGTAGATGGTAGAATCGTTACTTAGGTTAATGTTAATTAAAACAAATCCTAAAGCAGCGATTACCAGGGCTAAAGAGATGAGGGTTCTAAGTTTCATAAAATTATTTTTATTGTTTTTTAATTCTTATACAAAGCAATTAAAAAATCTTAAGAAAAAACCCCGTGAAAACACCGAAATTTTGTAGTGGTAAACCCCAGAATTTTGTAGTAGAACTCTTGACATAAGCATGCTTCTGGCTAAGATCCCAATTTCCCGGCAATATAATTCTGATAAGAAACAGTTGAAACTGATTGGGTGTGTTTAGGTCAAATAAATATCTAAAAGACTATTAAAGGTTATTATCCTCAAAAAATTTAAAACTAAGTCCGTTTAATTGAACTTACATATATTTAAAATTCCAAAAAATATATTATGCGTTGTTTATTGTTTTTTATTTTAAGCTTTCCCTTACTTGTCTCAGCTCAGTTGAATAAGGATAGTTTGATGATTAAGAAGATCTCCTATGAGATTATGACCAATGGTAGAGCTTACGATTTATTAAGAGAGCTGACGAAAAATATTGGTGGTCGTTTAGCCGGATCTCCTGAGCAACATAATGCTGCAATTTGGGGTAAAATAAATATGGAAGCGTTTCAGCCGGATAAAGTTTTTTTTCAACCCTGTAAAACCCCAAATTGGAAGAGAGGAGGAAAGGATTATGCTGCAATAGTTGGAATTAATGGAAAAGCAACCAATAAAAAATTAGAAGTTATGGCTCTTGGCAATTCTTTAAGCAGCAAAGGTTTAATGGAAGCTGAGGTAATAGTAGTATCAGATTTTAATGAGTTGGAAGCTAGAAAAAATGAAGTAAAAGGTAAAATAGTTTATTTCCATAGCATACTTCATCCTAGTATCATCGAAACAGGTAAAGCTTATGAAGATGCGTATATTTATCGTTCGGATGGCCCCAGCAGAGCAGCGAAGTATGGTGCTATTGGCGTAATGATTCATTCTCTAAGTACTGCTCCAGATAATGAACCCCAGACAGGAGTGATGGAATACAATGATTCTTTCCCTAAAATTCCAGCGATAGCTTTAGGTCCAACTGATGCAAAAAATTTATTTGAACAAGCAAAAAAATCTATGCTTCGTGTGCAAATGGAAACCTTTGGTTATTTTTTACCCGATGCAGATGAAAATAATGTAGTTGCTGAATTAACAGGATCTGAGTTTCCTAATGAGATTATAACTATTGGCGGACACCTTGATAGCTGGGATGTAAATGAAGGTGCTCATGATGATGGTACTGGCGTGGTTCATACGATGGAAGTATTGCGAGCGTTTAAGTCGCTTAACTATCATCCAAAAAGAACCATCAGATTTGTTTTATTTGCAAATGAAGAAAATGGAGGAATGGGAGGATTGAAATATGCTGAATTAGCCAAATTAAATAAAGAAAAACATATTCTTGCCCTAGAGAGCGACGATGGAGGCTTCACGCCAAGGGCGATTGGAATTGGTTGTACTGCTGCTCAGTTGAAAAAATTTCAAACTTGGACACCATTATTAAAACCTTATGGTACTGAAGTAATAGCTGGTGGCGGAGGTGCAGATATTAGTCCACTTAGTAAAGATTTTAAAAATATAATTCAGACTAGTTTACTGGTAGATAGTCAAAGATATTTTGATTTACATCATGCAAAAACAGATGTTTTTGAAAATGTAAACAAACGCGAGCTGCATTTAGGCGCAGTTAATATTGCTGCTTTTATTTATTTAGTAGATCAATATGGGGTAAATTTTTAATTTAGTATCCAATTTTTCTAACTGCTCTCACATGAAATTTAGTATTATTTATATCTCCTCCACTTTCTGTCCAGCCCAATGAAAAGTTAACCATTTCAGGTTCTCCTCTCTCATTTGGAGTAGAACTTAGATAGTAACTATTGTAAATAAAATTGCCTAATCTATTTTTTTTCAAATTAGTAAAAATCAAATCTAACTCTGCGGCTTCTGGCAAATACCAACCCTTTGTACCGTTAATATTTAGATCGCTACATGCTTTTTTTGCTTTTTTAAAATCATTATTTATAGTACCCACTAAAGCAAGATCATAGGGTGTTACTATTCTAATATGATTATTTTTTTTAAAAAAAACAATCCCTCCCTCATACATATCTCCTATGGCAACATTGGATTGGTCAGCAGGTATTTTTGCAGCATAATCAATGGTAACAATGTTTGTGTCAACAACCATGGTTGAATCAATAGCCATGGCCCGAGCATTCATCTGATTTGATTCTATAGCATTTGGGGGATTGGAATTTTTGCTAAAAAAATTATAAGCAAGGATTAAAATTAGTAAAACTACAAAGGCGGATATAATTGGTTTAGGCGTTAAATTTGAAGGCTTTTTCTTTGTCTTAGTTCTCGAATTTGAAGAACTAGTTTTTGTTTTAGAATTAGACCTCTCCTTTTTGGGTTCTGCATTTGTATTAGAAGCAGTATTAGTAGATTGATAATTTTCTTTTTTAGTTTCACTACTTCTAAAAAATTCCTCATGATACTTTTCTCGTTGACTAGTATCAGTTAACGTTTCGTAAGCCTCTTTGATATCCTTAAAACGTTCTTCAAAAAATTTATCACCATTATTTTGGTCGGGGTGAAACTTCATACTTAATTTTCTATACGCTTTTTTAATATCATCTATTGTTGCTTCTTTAGAAACACCCAATATGTAGTAATAATCTTTCATTGATAATTTTCAGTGTTTGTAATTATTGCAATCCCAAGTATTATTCTATTACCTAAAATATAAAAGGTTACTTAAAATAATATCCCCGCTAAGATACCCATCAACTTTGTTTACTTGTGGGCTTTGTCGTTTGAATTATTTAATCAATTTGTTGAACTTTATATGTGTCTCATAAATGAAAATGCCATTTAAAATAATCCTTTTACTTAGCGATGAATTTCATACATTAGTTTAATAATATGTAATCCATGAAATCTATAAAATCACTTTTACTTTTGGCTATTCTAACAATTGCTGTTTCCTTCCAAATACAGGCACAGAAACAATTTAAGGCCCTACTTGTAACAACTACACGAGGCTGGCATCATGAATCAATTCATGCAGGGGTATTGGCTATTCAACAATTAGGCGTTAAAAACTTTTTCCAAGTTGATTTATTAGAAGATAATAATGGGTTTACCGATAAGACATTGGCCAATTATCAAGTTGTGATTTTTTTAAATACAACTGGAGATATTTTTAATGACGAAGAGCAAAAAGTTATGGAACGGTTTATCAGATCTGGTAAGGGATATATGGGAATCCATGCTGCTGCAGATACGGAGTATGATTGGGCTTGGTATACGCAATTAGTTGGTAGAATGTTTCATATACATCCCACTATCCAATCTGCAAGATTAAATGTGTTGGATGCTAGCTTCCCCGGACTGGAAGGTTTTGCAAACAATAAACAATGGACAGACGAATGGTATGAATTTGGTCCGGATAAAGTGGAGGGCTTGCATACCATTTTATCAATCGATGAAACTTCTTATAATCCTAATGTGCAATGGGGAGCTAAGATTGGTAAAGGGATGGGTAAATTACATCCTATAGCCTGGTATCATGAATTTGATGGTGGCCGCGCATTTTACACTAATCTTGGTCATATGCCAACTGATTTTAGCGACCCAACTTATTTAAGTCATATCGCCGCAGGAATTATTTGGGCAGCAACTGGAAAAAAATAATATTATATGAAAACTAATTTAGTTTAATGTTTTATTTTATTTCGGCAGTAATTAACAAACGTTATTCTCAGTAAACTCTAATTTAATTTCAAAATCCATTCAATGTAATCATCAGAAAAATAGAATTAAACGAGTTACTTTTGCTAAAACTTCATAAAAAATCATGTTTTAAATACTTGAACTTATTTGAAATTATTCCGGTATTTATTCCTACTAACTATTTTCTACCTAACTAATTATTCAACTAATAAAACCGCATATGCGCAGGATCCTTTTACTACTTGTATTCTCCATTCCACTTTTAGTTTTTGCCCAATCCACTGCAAAAAGAAAACTAAAACCTTCAGATATATACAGGCTTCAAACTCTTGGTGATCCACAAGTTTCTCCAGAAGGCAATTGGATAGCGTATACTTTAACCTCGATTGATTCGGCTTTAAATAAGCGAAACACTGACATTTGGATGATTAGTTGGGACGGTAAACAGTCTGTTCAATTAACTAATAGTACAGAAGCAGAAACGCAACCCAGATGGAGCCCTGATGGAAAATATCTATCCTTTGTTTCCACCCGCCAGGGAGCTACCAATAATCAAATTTGGTTAATGAATCGTTTAGGTGGAGAAGGCAAACAGCTAACTAATATAAAAGAGAACCTGGAAGCTTATTCCTGGAGTCCTGATGGGAAGAAAATTTTATTAACTATTCAAACTCCATTGGATACTGCTAAACCAAAAATACCAAAACCCCTTGTCATAAATAGGTATGCTTTTAAAAGAGATATAGAAGGTTATATCACTCAACGTCAACCAGTGCATTTGTATTTGTTAGATGTTGAATCAAAAAAAATTGATACACTTACTAACGGTCAGTATGATGAAACAGGAGCAGTGTTTAGTCCTGATGGGAAACAAATTGCTTTTGTAAGCAACCGAACAGAAGATCCGGATAGAAATATAAACACTGATATATTTGTGATGGATGCCCAACCAAAAGCCATCGCAAAAAAAATTACTAATTGGAAAGGGGGCGACAATAATCCTATTTGGAGTCCGGATGGTAAGATGCTCGCATACACAAGTACGGCTTCTGAAAACTATACTGCTTATGAAGAATCGTATGTAACCTTAGTGGATCTTGTTGTCGTGGAACCTAAAATATTATCAAAAACTTTGGATAGACCCATCAGTCATTTTAAGTTTTCAAAAGACGGATCTAGTATCGCTGTTTTGGTAGAAGATGATAGAGAAAGTTATCTGGAACAATACAATACAAAATCTGGAGCGCTTACAAAAATTACTGGTGGCAAAAAAAGTTTTAGTGCTTTACAACCTCAATCAGCAAATAATTGGTTGGTATTAATGAGCGAGCCTCAATTACCCAATGAATTATATGCAGTTGAAAATGGCATTACCAGAAGGCTTACTAAACATCAGGATGATTTTGTTGCACCTTTAGATCTGGCTACTACAGAAGGATTTACTTCAAAAGCAATAGATGGGAATATTGTTTCCAGTATTTTATTGCGTCCATCTAATACTCCAGCAAATCAAAAATTACCTACTATATTTTATATTCATGGTGGACCAACTGCACAGGATGAATATGGGTTTGATTTTACCCGCCAAATCTTTGCAGCAGCAGGTTACGCAGTTGTGGGTGTTAATTATCGCGGAAGTAGTGGACGAGGATGGAATTACTCTACCAGCATCAGTGCTGATTGGGGTAACAAAGAAGTTAAAGATATTACGAGCGCTGTAGATTATGTTATTGAAAAAGGCATTGCTGATCCAGATAAGCTGGGTATTTGTGGATGGAGCTACGGTGGAATTATGACGGATTATATGATTGCTTCAGATACGAGATTTAAAGCAGCATCAAGTGGTGCAGGTGTGGCAATGGTTTCATCTCTATATGGCGTTGATCAATATATCATGCAATATGATAATGAATTGGGAGCGCCTTGGAAAAATATTGATAAGTATCTTGCTATATCTTATCCGTTTTTAAAAGCCGATAAAATTAAAACACCTACTCAATTTATGGTTGGTGAAAGTGATTTTAATGTTCCTTCTCCTGGTAGCGAACAAATGTATCAAGCACTTAAATCATTGGGTACACCTACTGAACTAATAATTTATCCCGGTCAATTTCATGGCATAACTGTGCCTAGTTATCTTAAGGATAGGTTCGAAAGATATCTTAACTGGTTTGATAAATATTTAAAGTAGAAAAGAATTACGTTCTCATTTTTCAATGGATCTAAAATAATAAAATGAACAGAAGAAATTTTCTCAAAAATAGTTCCCTTGCAGGTGTTACTTTAACGGGTGTTGGAGTTGTTGCATGTAATGATTCTGTGAAAACAACGTCGGCTACAAACACATTTACAGATAATTTTGAGCTGAATGAAATCAGTATCGATCAGTTACAGAAAAAAATGCAGGAAGGTTCTCTTTCTTCAAAAGCTATTACACAATTGTATCTAAACAGAATTGATCAAATAGATAAAAAAGGCCCGGCATTACATGCAGTAATTGAACTGAATCCAGACGCTATCAGCATTGCAGAAGCAATGGATAAAGAAAGAAAAGAAGGCAAAATTCGCGGTCCATTACATGGAATCCCTGTTTTAATAAAAGACAATATTAACACAGGCGACAAGATGATGACCACAGCAGGTTCTTTGGCGCTGGTTGGAAATAGAGCTAAATCTGATGCATTTATCATCAAGCAGCTTCGCGAATCGGGTGCAGTGATCTTGGGTAAAACTAATTTAAGTGAATGGGCAAACTTCCGTTCAAGCAGATCAAGTAGTGGATGGAGTAGCCGAGGTGGACAAACAAAGAATCCCTATTATCTCGATCGTTCACCTTCTGGATCTAGCTCTGGCTCTGGTTCTGCAGTTGCTGCCAATCTTTGTGCTGTTGCAATCGGAACAGAAACTGATGGCTCTGTAATTGCGCCTTCCTCTAATTGTGGTTTAGTGGGTATTAAGCCAACAGTTGGGTTGTTAAGCCGTAACGGTATTATTCCAATTTCAAAAACACAAGATACAGCAGGGCCAATGGCAAGGTCTGTAAAAGATGCAGCTATTTTATTAGGAGCACTTGCAGGTGTTGATGCAGCTGATGCAGTAACTCTTGAAAGCAAAGGGAAATCAGAAAAAGACTACACAAAATTCCTGGATAAAAATGCATTGAAAGGAAAACGTATTGGCATTGAAAAGTCTTTCTTAAAAGGCAGACACGAAGGAGTAGTTGCCTTGTATCAGCAAGCCATTGAGGAATTAAAAAAACAAGGAGCTACGATTATAGAAATTGATTTACTCAAAGAAACTAATTCGCTTGGAGGTGCAGAGTTTACCATATTGCAGTTTGAGTTTAAAGACGGACTTAATAAATATCTTGCTGCTGAAAATGCACCAATAAAAACAATGGCAGATCTAATTGTATTTAATAAAAAAGAAGAAGCTTCAGCCATGCCTTTCTTTAAACAAGAAACCATAGAAAGTAGCCAGGCTAAATCTGATTTAAATGGTAAAGAATATACAGACGCTTTGCAAAAAACACTGACTAGTAGAAAAATAATCGATTCAATACTTCAACAAAATAAATTAGATTCAATAGTAGGAACCAGCATCGGACCTGCTACTCCTATAGATTTGATAAATGGAGATTCCGATTCAGGGTTTTATTTTTGTCCACCGGCAGCCATGGCAGGTTATCCGCATATTACTGTGCCAATGGGTGATATTAACGGATTATCAGTTGGATTATCTTTTGTTGCCAGTGCCTATCAAGAAGCAACCATTATTTCATTTGCTTATGCATATGAACAGGCAACAAATAAGCGTAAGGCTCCTAAATTTTTAACTACACTTTATCCAATATAAAAAAATATATCATTTGGAGAGGCCTAGTAAATCTATATTCTGTTTAACAAAAAATATATAACAAGACTTTTTGTTAAACAAAAAAATAGATAACGAATTATATTTTCTATCTAATTTGAATCAATTGGTATAATAAATTCATCATTCTCGAAAATAAGTGAACATTAGTTTGTTATAATGGTTTTTATTTAGGTTTGATATTATCCTTTCGTAAATAAACCAAAACTAACTATGAGAAAGATTTTAATCTTCATCCTGTGCTTTTGCATGGGATCTGCCATGCTTTATGCGCAGGACCTGTCTGTGACAGGTAAAATTACTGATGCTTCTGGCACAGTGTTAATAGGTGCTGTGATTAAAGCTACCGGTAACAAAGCCACTTCGATTTCTGGCAATGATGGAACATTTACAATTAAAATCAGTTCTTCTGTAAAATCATTGCGAGTTAGCTATGTTGGTGCTGAAGAACAGGTTGTAATGTTAACTGGTAAACCCCTCATGATTGTGATGAAAACTAGTATTTCCAATTTATCGGAAGTAGTTGTTGTGGGTTATGGTACTAAACTTAAGAAAGATGTAACAGGTTCTGTGTCGTCTGTTGGAGCAAAAGAAATTTCCAACACACCCGCAACAAGTTTTGAATCCTCCCTACAAGGCCGCGCTGCAGGGGTTTCTGTTAGTCAACAAAGTGGCAAACTAGGACAAGGTATTAATATCAAAATTCGCGGAGCTTCTTCGGTTACTGCAGGTAATGAACCTTTATATGTAGTAGATGGTATTCCAATTACTACTGATGATCTTTCTAGTAATGGAGCACAAACAAATCCTTTAGCTGATATCAATATGAATGATATCGAAAATATTCAGATCCTTAAAGATGCTTCTTCAACTGCCATTTATGGAGCAAGTGCATCTAATGGTGTTGTGTTGATTACAACCAAAAAAGGAAAAGCAGGAACTTCAAAAGTTGATTTCAATTATTTTACAGGACTACAAGATCCAACGGGTAAGAGAGAATTTTTAAATTCAAAACAGTTTGTCGACTATTTTACACAGGCTGCTGCGGGTGCGGCTAATCAAGATTTTTTGGCAGGATATTATCCAACTCTGAGCTCTGCCCAGTCTGATTATACAGCTTATGTTAATAAAAGTTTTACTCGTTTATCAGGTGGAACTAATGATTGGCAAACTGCAAAAATTAATACTAACTGGCAGGATCAGGCATTTCAGAAAGCCCCTATTTCACAATATGATATGAATTTATCAGGAGGTAATGAGAAGACTAGATTCTTTATATCAGGTCAATACCTTGATCAAAAAGGGATTATTGTAAAGAATAATTTTAAAAGATATTCAACGAGGATTAATATCGATCATCAAATGAAAGATTGGTTAAACATAGGGATGAATGTAAGTTTCTCTAAGACAAATAATTTTCGTATTGCAAACGATGATGCCTTTTCAACTCCTTTGCAAATCATAGCCTTGTCGCCTATTACTCCTGTGATAGATCCACGAACTGGTTTAATAAGTGGTGCATTGGATCCGGCAACTGGAAATCCAAATACGAACTTCCCCCTTTACTATAATCCGATGTTGAGTGTAAAAGATGCGAGTTACAAAACCAATGTTAATAGAACTTTTGGAAATACTTATGCAAAAATCACTTTATCAAAAGACCTTTACTTCAGATCAGAATTTGGTCTTGACCAATTAAACCAAGTTGAAGAAGCATATGATGGTAAACTTACTTCTCGTAATTCTGGAGTACCTAATGGAAGTGGCTTTTATGCTACTACACAGGTTTTAAATCTTACAACTAATAATTATTTCAACTATAAAAAAACATTCGCTGTTAAACACGATTTAGATGTATTATTGGGAACAAGTTATACTAGCAGACAATATGATTTAAGTAATGCTTCAGGACAACAGTTCCCCAGTGATTCTTATCAAAAGTTAATTAATGCTGCTTCTAAAACAGATGCAAGTTCTTCTTCTACTTCAAGTACTTTATTATCTTATTTTTCAAGGATAGGGTATAAGTACAATAATAAATATCTCTTAAACCTTACCGGACGTATTGATGGATCATCACGCTTTGGTGGCAATCATAAATATGGGTCTTTCTTTGGTGCCTCTGGTGCTTGGATCTTAACTGAAGAGTCATTTCTGCAAAATATAAGTTGGTTAAAAACCCTTAAAATAAAAGCAGGTTATGCGGGTAATGGTAATGATAGAATCGGAGATTTTTCTGCCAGAGGATTATTCTCAGGGAATGCTGCATATGGTGGACAAGCAGGTCAGCATCCAACACAGCTTGCAAATCCTAATTTGAAATGGGAGACTACTTATGGTTCAGATTTTGGTATAGAAGCAGGCTTGTTTAATAATCGAATTACTGTGGAAGTAGATTATTATGATAAACAGACAAGCGACTTATTATTGAATAAAGAAGTTCCTGGAACTAGTGGATTTTCAATTCAAACACAGAACGTAGGTAAGCTTAAAAACTCAGGTATAGAGATTACACTGAATACTGTGAATGTGAGAACTAAACAGTTTACATGGACAACGAATATTAATTTCAGTGCTAATAAAAACCGCATCATATTTCTTGATGGACAGGTTTTGGGAAATAGTGTAAATAAAGCAAAAGAAGGAGAGCCATTAGGTGTGTTTTATGCAAGAGAATTTGCAGGTGCTGATCCTAAAAATGGGGATGCTTTGTATTTTAAAAATACAAAAAATGCTGACGGTTCAATTGATCACACAACCACCAATGACTATAATGCTGCACAGGATGTTAAAATCGGCGATCCTAATCCAAAATTTATTTATGGATTTGGTAACTCTTTTAATTATAAAGGCATTGACTTGGATATTTTACTTCAAGGAGTTGCGGGTAATGATATTTATAATGGTGGTGGTCAATATATGTCTGCCAGTGGTAGTAATGGTTTTGATAATCAAACCCTTGACCAACTAGCTGCTTGGAAAAAACCAGGTGATATAACAATGGTTCCAGAAGCAAGGTTATTTTATTCAAATGGAACAAACCCTTCCAGCAGATTTATTTCTAAAGGTTCTTATTTGCGTGTAAAGGCAGTTACGTTGGGTTATAATCTTCCTGCTGCAATTTTAAAGAAATTAAAAATCGATCGTTTCAGATTATATGTAAGGGCTCAGAATTTATTCACTATTACTAAATACAAAGGATGGGATCCAGAAGTAAATGCTGATTACCAGGCCTCGAATATTAACCAAGGTGTAGATTTTTATTCTACTCCACAGTTAAGAACAATTGTATTCGGTTTTAACATCGGTCTGTAACCTTTATTCATCCATTTAATTATTCAGTATGAAACTTAATTTTTATAAACTGTTATTCACTGTGGGTATTTTGGTTACCATCAGTTGTAATAAAAACCTTGATACCAAACCTACTCAAAGTATTGATCAAAACTCAGCCTTAAACACCAGTAGTGATGTATTAGTGGCTTTAACTGGTGCTTATGCAGATCTTGGATCAGCGTATTTTTATGGAGGATATCCATTTGTTGCATCAGAATTGCTTGCCAATTCCGGAGAATTAAACTGGAGTGGTACCTATCAACAATTTACTCAAATCAATAACAAAGCAATTCCAGTTGATAATTCATTTGTAGCAAATACTTGGTTGTCGGGATATACAGCTATTAATGATGTTAATAATGTATTATCTGCACTAAGTGTAGTAGATGCTGCTAAGGTTAACAAAGTAGAAGGTGAGGCAAAATTTATTCGCGCCGCTACTTTATTTGATTTAGTAAGATTATATGCTAAAAGTTGGAACGATGGCGACCCCGCAGCAAACGATGGTGTGCCAATAATACTCAAACCAACTTCAAGTATTACAGCAGAGAGTCAGGTTAAGAGAGCTAAAGTTGCAGATGTTTATGCGCAAATATTAAAAGACTTAACTGATGCTGAAGCAAAACTTCCGATAACAAATGGTTTTTATGCAAGTAAAGTAAGCGCAGAAGCGTTATTGGCAAGAGTATATTTACAAAAAGGAGATTATCCGAATGCGGCATCAGCTGCCAACAATGCTATAAGTAATGGTCTAGCAAATGGGTTTAGTTTAAAGGCTGTTTATTCGGATGCCTTCCCTTATAATGTATCTGCTAATACTACGGAAGATATTTTTGCCATGCAGGTAACTTCAAGTTCGGGGAATAATAGTTTCCAAACTTTCTTCTCTGCAAATAGCAGGGGTGATATACAAATTGATCCATCCCATATTGATTTATATGAAACAGGTGATTCTAGATTGAACCTTTTCTATTCGTCAGGCGGTTCAGTATTTACTGGCAAGTTCGATTACTTATATGGTAACGTTCATATAATCCGTTTGGCTGAATTATATTTAATCAGAGCAGAAGCTAATTTTAAGGCTGGAACTACTACTGGTGATTCACCCTTGAATGATATAAATGTTATTAGAACAAGGGCTAGTCTTACTCCATTAACATCCCTAGAGCTTACACTTGCATCTATTTTAAAAGAGCGTAAACTGGAACTTGCTTTTGAAGGAGCAGCTTTACATGATATTAAAAGAAATCAAGGTAATGTTGCATTGTTACCTTGGAATTCTCCAAAACTGATTTATCCAATTCCTCAAAGGGAAATACGCGCAAATCCAAATCTTACTCAAAACGCAGGATATTAATTAGTAGAATTTATTTACTTATACCAAACCAACTAAGGCTTAAAACTTTAGTTGGTTTTTTTATTTTTTTTAATGGTTTAAGAAAAATCCGATAACTTAATTCTATATATAACTACATATGAAAAAGATTGCCTTGCTGTGTTTGACAGCTTTAATATTATTGAATGCACCTAATGGAATTGCGCAAGTAAGTAAAGCACCTGCCTATCCGTTAATAACACATAACCCATATTTTAGTATTTGGTCCTTTTCAGATTTATTAAATGAATCAACTACCAAGCATTGGACGGGTGCACCAAATTCAATGCTCGGACTCATTAAAGTGGATGGGAAAGTGTTTCGCTTCTTAGGTAATGAAGATACTTTAAAGAATCTGTCTATTGAACCTGCACAACAGGTGGCATTAGATATGAATGCTACACAAACGCTTTATACATTTTCTTGTGGCGGCATTCAATTGAATGTGAGTTTTACTTCTCCTTTAATTATTACAGATTTATCAATCATGTCTCGGCCGGTTTCTTATATTAATATGAAAACAAAGTCGATTGATAATAAAACTCATCAGGTACAATTATTTGTTGGATTATCTTCTCAGTTAGCTTCTAATACTGGAGATCAAGAAATGAAGGCACAAATCTTTAGTGCAAATCAATTGAGTATTTTAAAAGTTGGAACCGTAGAGCAGCCTTTATTGAAAAAAACTGGTGATGATTTAAGAATAGATTGGGGATATGCTTATATCGCGGCAAATGCAAGCAAAACAGCTCAATCGATTTTAAACATAATCGATGCTGTAAAAAAATTCATTAAACCTACTGTGGCCGTTACCTCATTAGCTTCAAATGTAAATGGCAAAAAACTATTTTTAAATACCCTATTTAAAGAGGAGACTATTTCTCCAAAAGAACAAGATCATTTATTATTGGTGGGCTATGATGAATTATTTGCGATTCAATATTTCAAAGAAAATCTAAAACCATGGTGGAAATTAGATCCAACTATGACTATGGAAAAAATGTTGCAGAAAGCAGAAAATGAATATTCAAACGTGCTAGCAAAATGTAAAGAATTCAATCAGCGTATTTATGATGATGCTTTTAAAGCTGGCGGCGCTGAGTATGCGCAACTTTGTATAACCGCTTACAGACAATCAATTGCTGCTCATAATCTGGTAAAGAGTACACAAAATGGGGATCTATTATTCTTATCTAAAGAAAATTATAGTAATGGAAGTATTAACACTGTGGATGTAACTTATCCATCAGCACCATTATTCTTAGCATACAATCCTGCATTGATGAAAGGAATGCTAAATGGCATATTTTATTTTAGTGAAAAAAGCGGACTGTATGATCGGCCTTATGCGGCCCATGATCTAGGAACGTATCCAATTGCAAATGGACAAACCTATCCAGAAGGAATGCCAGTTGAAGAATCGGGCAATATGATTATTTTAACCGGAGCAATAGTTAAAGCAGATGGAAATGCAGATTATGCAAATAAGCATTGGGCAACGCTTACTCAATGGGTGCATTTTTTAGAAAAGGAAGGACTGGATCCAGCTAATCAATTATGCACGGATGATTTTGCTGGTCATTTAGCACGTAATGCCAATTTAGCAATCAAAGCCATTATTGGTATCCGTTGTTATGCAATGATGGCAAGTAAATTAGGCAAAACTGATTTGGCAAATAAGTACCGTTTAATCGCCAATGAGATGGTATCAAAATGGCAAACATTGGCAGGAGCTGGAGATCATTATGGACTTACTTATAACGACAAAAATACCTGGAGTCAGAAATACAATATGGTATGGGATAAGGTATTGGGCTTTCATATCTTCCCTCAAAAAGTATACGATACCGAAATTGCTTATTATTTAACCAAGCAAAATGCATTTGGTTTGCCATTGGATAGTCGTAAAACATATACCAAATCTGATTGGATAACATGGACTGCAACATTAGCTAATTCAAGAGCTGATTTCGAAGCCTTAATTCATCCAGTGTATCATTTTAGTACAGCAACTCCAACAAGAGTTCCATTAAGTGATTGGCATGAAACCACAAATGGTAAACAAATTGGATTTCAAGCAAGAAGTGTGGTAGGAGGTTATTTCATAAAAGTTTTAGAAAATAAGTGGAAAAAATAAATTGAAGCCGCTAATATTCTTAAAACAATACAGACTAATAAAGAATAAACTATTTTTAAAATTAGTATCTTAGATATACTAATAATTAAATACTACTAAAAATTTTTACATGAATAATGATAGAAGAAAATTTCTTAGAAACATTAGTGGTTCCATGGCACTGCTTGCAATGGGGTCTAATTCAATTGCTTCCAGTTCAACAAAATATTCTTTAATATCAAGCATTAAAGTAAGTGCAAATGATTCTATTAAAATTGGTTTAATTGGCTCAGGTATTATTGGCCATTTTGATACCGATACTGCCTTAAAGATTCCCGGAGTAGAGTTAGTTGCAGTTTGCGATTTATATAGTGGACGATTAGATAGGGCAAAAGAAAAATGGGGAAACCATTTATTTACGACAAGAGATTATAGAGAGTTATTAGCTAAGAAAGAAATAGACGCAGTCTTAATTTGTACACCGGATCATTGGCATCAAAAAATTGCGATTGATGCAATGAATGCAGGTAAGCATGTTTACTGTGAAAAACCAATGGTTCAAAAGATTGAACAAGGTTGGGATGTAATTAATACACAAAAAAAGACAGGGAAGGTATTTCAAGTTGGTAGTCAGATGGCAAGCGCGGCTGGAATATTAGAAGCTAAAAAAGTTCTTGCAGCTGGAACTATTGGTGAGCTAACTATGGTAGAGTCTTATTGTGATCGAACTGAAGCAAGGGGAGCATGGCAATACTCTATTCCTACTGATGCTTCTCCTGAAACAATTGATTTTGATACTTTTTTAGGAAATACTCCGAAAGTTACCTTTGATGCAAAACGATTTTTTAGATGGCGTAATTATGGAGCTTATGGAACAGGGGCTGCTGGTGATTTGATTGTTCACTTATTAACTGGGATTCATACTATTACAGAATCAAAAGGGCCTAGTAAAATAATGAGTTTTGCAAATTTAAAATTGTGGAAAGATGGAAGAGATTCTTTTGATATTATAAATGCTATCATGGATTATAAAGCATCGGATAAGCATAATTCGTTTCATGTAAGCACTAGAATTAATTTAACTGATGGTGAGGGAAAGGGTGCATTTGGTCTAAAATTAATAGGTACAGATGGAGTGATAGAAGGCAATGGAACTGGTTTCACTTTAAGAACGCTTAAAAGAAGAGCTGCTCCTGGATATGGAGGATATGATTCTTTCGATAGTTTTTCAAAAAAACAAAAAGAAGAATATAAAAAATGGTACCAGTCAGAATATGGGAATGATACTGATGGTGGTTATGATTTAGCTAAAGAAAAAGTTTTCAGCACTGCAGAAGGGTATGATGATCGCTTAGATCACATGATAGTATTTTTCAATGGAGTTAAAACTGGAAGTATGATACATGAAGATGCTTCTTTTGGATTAAGAGCAGCTGCTCCTAGCATTGCATGTAATTTGAGTGCTCAGATTCAAAAACCTATTCTTTGGAATCCTGATGAGATGAAAATAATGTAAAAATGAATTCTATTTAGAATTCATTTTTACATTATTCAACAGTTTATTATTGTTGAATAATAAGGATTTATATTACTAAGAAGTAGTATTAATCGTATTTACGTTTAATAAACCAAAGGTCTCTATAGCTGATCGTGAAATTAAATTGAGTATATCTTTCTTTAATTAGATTATTATCAGTAGTTCCGTTTAGCCCTAATTCCAAAGCTAATTGCAAACCTAAACCACTTCTTTTAAGTTGTCCACCAACTCCAAAACTTAGTCCATAATTTTTTAATTGTATACCATTTATTTTCAAATATGAGTCGGCATAGAATACACCAGTTTGAAGATAATATTTTTCTAATGTTTGATTAAAGTAGGTTACTTTATTTGAATATTCTGCACCTAAGGCAAATTTTCTACTATCAACCAATGAATAACTTAAACCTGAAGTGTTATTAGCAGCCCAATTTTGGGTTGTATAATCTGCAGCGACCGTAATTGAGTTATTAAATATTGCTGCAATTCCTCCTGCGTAGGTAGCTGGTAAAGTAAAAAATTGTTTTTTGTAGTTTTCATTATTCACTACAGTAGTAGTTCCGTCAGTTACTAAAAGGGTATAATCTGCATTAATCGACGCCTTTTGAGTAATGGTTCCACCCATCTTTATTCTCACTTTTTTATTAAGATTAAATCCATATTGTAAGCCAGCCTTAAAAAGCGACTTTCCAATTAGAATATTCCTATTTGTAACCAAGGTATTATCTACAATTCCAGGGGCAATAGTTTCAGTTTCTTTAATTTGTCCGAATATATCATCAAACTCAATACCAACACTTAAGTCTTTTGTAATTGCAAAACTATTGGTGATGTATAATTTATTGGTACTGCCAACTCCTGTGTAATAAGCCGATGCGCTAGAATTAGTTCCAAGTATCGACTTTGATCCAATGAAGGAATAATTAACAGTACTATAAGGCAATAGCCCCACACTGATGGCCCATCGTTTTTTTAATTTAACAGCTGCAGCAATTTTTCTGAATTGTAAATCAGACGATGTTGCTTGAGTTGGATCAACAATTGGTGCACCAGAATAATTAACTGATTTATATCTTGATGACACATCAAAATAAAAGAATTGATTATCTAAAGAAACAAAGGAAGCCGGATTGGCTTGATACAAAAAACGATTAGAATTTAAAGCTAATCCTGCAGACCCCATACCTGTTGATCTATCAAAATTACTTTTCTCAATATCACCAATTCCAATAATTGAATATGGAGAATTATTATTTTGAGCATTAGTTTTCAAGAAGACTAAAAATAGGAATGGTATGATATATATAGACTTATTCATTAATTACCTTTTATTGAACTGTGATATAGAATAATTGCAATTCCAATTTTCCGTTAATATTATTTTTGTCACCAATTTTTAATCTGGAAAATTGACTGCCATATGCTTGTGACGCTCCAGGTAAAATCATTAATCCATTCTTATTTATTGAGGCATCAGCAATAAGACTTTTGATATAATCAGTTACATCATAGCTATAGTTTGTGTTTTGTCCGAATAAATCATCAACAAACAGGTTGCCAGTTTGAGCTGCAGCTTTGGCACCACTTACAGTTGTAAAATTTGCACCAATTAGATTTAACTGAGTTGTTAAATACATTGTCAATGTGGGAGGTAGTGTTAATATACTCGTATACGATTTCTGAACTGGTCTTAAAATTAGGCTTGCTTTTACTAATTTTACAAAGTTTGGCAATTTTTGAACGTCTCCAATATTGGGGAATCTTAGTTTCGGAACAACTCTTGTAAAATATTGAGAATAGGCGGCATTGCCCATTTGGCTAGCACTAATTTCTTTCGTTTGATCGTTTAAGTTTTGTAATGCAGTCCCAGTTCTGTCTGAAGAGATATAAGTGAATCTATTAATCGCATCATATACATTATTGGCATCAGTAGGGATTTTAAAATCCAAAGTGGCTTGCTGATTATAAATAGAAGGCGTTTTATAATACAAACGCATTTTTAAACTATCGTTACATCCTAAAACAATTGAACTGTTAGCAGAAGAACTCAATTCTATTCCTTTGAAATATTGAACAAAAGCAGTTGAGCTGATCATTTCAGTATTATTCGGGTCTTTAAGTTTGTTTAAAAACTCTTTTCCTAGCGCATCACTAAGTCGGATAGCGATGGTATCTGTAAGATTTGGTCTTACTATTACATCGGTACTCCCTAATGTGCTGCTATATGATGCAAATTGCTGGGTGTTGAATAGTTCCAATGGCGTTGTTGAATAAGGGCTAATCGGATCTGACAACCTTTTTACATCAATATGAAGCACTTTAGTACTATCTCCGTAAAACTTTTTATTGAGTTTTATGATTAATGCGATAGAATCAAAAGTGGTATTGGCATAAGTATTTGTATAAGCTGGTGGAACCAACTCCGTATATGCCTTGGTTTTAATAAAACCAAATTCTGGATCCAAGTAGCTACCAATCCAAAGACTACCATTATTAGAAGTAGCAAATGAATCAATTAAAACGGTAGACAGTTCTGTGGAAAACGTATCAACTTTAATAATCTGAGTATAGTTGTTATCTAGATAGTAGTTCCCGAAAGAAATATCAACCTTTGTACAAGAGGAAATCAGAAGAACAAAAATCAATAAAAAACCAACATATTTCTTTGTAATCATTTCAAAATATTATAAGAGAAGGAACTAAGTTATATCAAAATAGGAAGCAATGTTAGCAGAGCTAGGTGTTAGAAAATTGTTAGTATGGATTAACGACTATTTTAAAACGATAAAGATATAGTATTTATCGGCAGAATTATTGCTTATTGGCAGATTGACCTTGTATTAATTAAAAAAATATTTAGGCACTCTGAAATCGTTTGCAGAAAATAATCGTATATTCGTCTTTAAATAAGAGCTATAAATCCATTTTAACGATTTTAGGAAATCAGCTGATGATAATTTCAGCAAAATTTATATGATGCAAAAAATAAAAAATTTCATTATCCTGCCCATTAGTATTGTCTTAATTATTGTTTCTTGTACTAAAACTACTAATACTGTTACAACAGATACAAGTGGCAACTGGGTAAAAAGATCAGAATTTGATGGTAATGTAAGAACTGGTGCAATTAGTTTCGCAATTGGTGACACAGCATATATTGGCACAGGTTATGACGGTACAATTAGGTACAGTGATCTATGGGCGTATGATCCGAATAAAAATTATTGGATTCAGCGTGCTTCTTTACCAGGTATTGCCCGAAATTCAGCTGTAGGCTTTACAGTTGGAACAAAAGGTTATATATCTACTGGTTTTGATGGTATTAATAAATTAAGTGATACCTGGGAATTCAACCCCGCTACAAATAGTTGGATGCAAAAAGCCGATTTTGCGGGTACCGCAAGATACTCAGCAGTGGCTTTTGGTATTAACCAAAATGGATATCTTTCTACAGGATTTGATGGTGGATATACAAAAGATCTATGGCAGTTTTCACCAAATGGAGGTGTTAATGGAATTGGTGCCTGGGTTCAATTACCAAGTTTTGGTGGTTCTAAAAGATCTGGCGCTGTTAGTTTTGTAAGTAACAATAAAGCATATGTATTAACTGGCATTAATAATGGTACATCTGTAAGTGATTTTTGGGTTTTTGATCCATCAAATGCTAGCACTCCTTGGAAACAACTAAGAGATATCGCAAATACAAGTACCGATACTTATGATGATACTTATACTGATATCGTTAGAAGTAATGCTGTAGCATTTACAATCGGAACTAAAGCATATGTATCTGTTGGAGAAAACGGAGCCTACACTAAAACTACTTGGGAATACGATATTGCAACCGACTTATGGGTAAAGAAAACTCCATATGAAAGATTAGAAAGAAGCGGCGCTGTAGCTTTTACAGTGAAAGGCAGAGGATTCGTAATCGCGGGTAGAAATAGTACTTATTATTTCGACAATTTAGATGAGTTCTTACCAAACGATGTTCTAAATGTTAATGATTAAAAAGAATTTTGTCTGGATACTTTTTGCTTTTGCATTAGTTCTTTTTATAGTCAAATTTTATCCATTCAATACGAAAGGAAAAAATGACCAGCCTTTTTATAAAACTGTTCAAATCGAAGGCGGGTGGGGATATGACATCTATAAAAAAGATTCGGTATACATTCATCAGATGACAATTCCTGCATTAGAGGGATTGAGAAGTTTTAAAACAGAATCTGATGCAAAGAAAGTAGCGAGTTTGGTTTTAGAGAAAATGAAGTACAATCAATTCCCAGTGATATCATTGAAGGATTTAGATAGTTTAAAAATACATTAGACTTAGTCTTCTAATAAATAAAGAGCTCCTAGTTTTTACTAGGAGCTCTTTTCTATTGCAATATGTAGTTTTTCGCGATATGAATTTCCAATTGGAATATTGTGGATGCCTATATTAATTTCATTTTTACTAATCGAATCAACCTGACTCAGAGATACGATATAGGATCGATGAACACGTACAAAATAAAGTTCTTCGAACTTCTTTTCAAACTCTTTTAAATTAATTAAAGTAACTAAGGGGTTGGGTTTATTCTTTAAATATATCTGAGTGTAATCCCGCATACCAGCGAGAAATATTATATCCGCAATAAATATTTTTATCAGCTTATAGTCTGATTTAATAAAAATAAATTTACTAGTCTCAGTCATATTGTTAGTTGCTTCCTTGTTTAAGAATTACACTATTATAAAAGTATGACGGAATTGTCAAATAATATTATTTAATAAATTGAGTATTTAAGATATAGGATTACTTGATTTGTTACTAGTTTTTATTGAACTAAACATTATATAATGCCTAAAATTATTATATAAAAAAAATTATAATACAAATAGCTATTTTCTTACTTCTATTTTACAAATTTTGTTGCATGCTAATGAATAGAATAAAATAGAAAAATAAACCCGTTTTTAAACATGGGTATGAGGCAAAAAAAAATATTAAATTCATATCTATTAATACCAAAATCTGTTAGATTTTTTTTAGGTAAGGCTGGCATTTTAATCATATCATGGAAAATAATTTTTCTTTTATTTTTAATGAACAACAGAATACTTGATGCCCCCTTAACTTCTCATGTAGGATCTTCAGCTGTTTATATACTAAATAAATTTAGCGGCCTGCAAAATTTTCAATCGTTCAACATTTCGGATACCACATTCATGGAAGGGCAAATTCAAATTGCGCCAGTTACTAAAATTATTCATTACAATAAAAAAGTATTACATATTGCTGATGGGTGTAATGGACTTGAATTAATGGTTATATATGCAGGTTTTATTTTTTGCTTCCCTGTATCCGGTTTAAGAAAAACATTTTCTATTTTATTTGGTTTGATTATTATTGATGCTATCAACATTTTACGGTGTTCTGTTCTTGGATTCATCAAAGAATATTATCATCCCTATTTTAATTTTTCGCACCATTTTATTTTTAAGGCAATTGTTTACTCAGTTATAGTGGCTCTTTGGGTTCGTTTTACCAGAAAAACAGAAATCAATGCTGCGACTTTATAAATCAAATCAACAACGTTATTTTATAGGACTATCTATAATAGTACTAATCTATTGCCTTTTTTATATATTTTTTGCAGATAGGGCTGATACTATTTTAATTCCCAGGAAATGGAGACATGTAATTAAATTTTCAACTACATTAATTGTTTATCTGGTTGGCACTTCCCATTTACGGGAACAACAAAACTTTTGGATGCTTTATCTCTGGCATATAGTGCATATAAGCCTTTTAGGCACTATTACATGCATTGGTTTATACGATTGGATATTTGGAATGGTAAGTTATCAGGTTAAAGAAATTGCAGCAAGTATGCAAGAGTTTTTAATATCCCCAATGCTTTATATCGCAATGGGGATATTAAATAAGCGACTAGCGTTGTTTTTTTAAAATCATAGATTAAATAAAATATTTTATTTAACTAATATTTTAATATTTTTTTGAGGAGGAATCCTATCTTGATATCGTTAACTTACAAATCACATGAAGGGAATTTTTAATTACAGTATACTTTTGATATTGGCTGGTACTTTTTTTGTAGTTGTTTGTAATGCTCAAACTGAATGGTCTTTAAAAAAAGATAAAGATGGAATTAAAGTTTTTACTGGCAAATTAGCTGATTCAAAATTTAATGCGATTAGAGTTAGCTGTATACTAAATGGAAGTTTGTCTGCTTTAGCTGCGATTGTTTTACAGCCCGAATTACAGCCTGAATGGGTATTGGCAACTAAAACCGCCAGACTTGAAAAAAAATTAGCGCCTAATCATCTTTATTATTATGCTATTGCTAGTTTGCCATGGCCCATGTTAAATAGAGACATGGTGATTGATTTATTGATACATCAGGATTCTATCACAAAAAAAATGACTATTCAGGCTAATACTATTAACCAAATAATGCCAGACCTTGCCGGGTTACAACGCGTTCCATTTTCAAATGCTACATGGGAAGTAACTCCCTTTGGGTTGAATAGAATTCAAGTAGAGTATACTTTAAAAATTAACCCTGGTGGTGGAATTCCACCTTGGATGGTTAATATGTTTATTGCTAAAGCACCATTGGAAACATTCAAAAACCTAGCTAGAATTATTCAGGAAAAACGGTTTCAAGTGCAACAATTTGATTTTATTAAAAACTAAGTTTAAGCTTTTGATTATAATTTAGCCTCTTTGAACGAATCATAAATCTGTCCATCATGTAATCCTAATAACAAATATATTTGGGATAACTTATGCAAAAGACCCCGAATAAATTGGGAATATGGACAAGCACCTCATTGGTGGTTGGTAACATGATTGGTGCAGGCGTTTTTTTAATGCCCTCCACACTGG
This sequence comes from uncultured Bacteroidota bacterium, assembly GCA_903927185.1. GTDB lineage: Bacteria > Bacteroidota > Bacteroidia > Chitinophagales > Chitinophagaceae > Sediminibacterium. The sequence goes on along the minus strand of CAIYLW010000085.1, from coordinate 72,138 downwards.
CAAATTATGGTGCTATTAGTTTAGTTGGATGGGTAATATCGGCTGTAGGGGCATTATTGTTAGCTAAAATATTTTCCAATTTAAGTAAGTTATTGCCTGCGGTTGACGGTGGTCCGTACGCCTATTCTCAAAAAGGCTTAGGAGATTTCGCTGGTTTCTTAGTTGCCTGGGGATATTGGATATCACTTTGGTGTACCAATGCTGCAATTGCTGTTTCATTAGTAAGTGCAATGAGTACTTTTTTTCCCATCCTTGGCAATAATGCAATAGTTGCAGTGGCCGCGGGGCTAGTTGCTATTTGGTTTCTTACTTGGATAAATACAAAGGGCATATTGGCTTCAGGTAAATTGCAATTAGTTACTACTATATTAAAAGTAATACCGCTCATCTTGGTTGCGATTGCAGGATTATTTTTTTTCCAATTAAATAATTTTATCCCATTTAATGCAAGTGGGGGTACTTTTTTCTCAGCAATAACTGCTACTGCTACTTTAACCTTCTTTGCTTTTCTTGGATTAGAATGTGCTACCATTCCTTCAAGCAGTGTAGACAATCCTGATAAAACTATTTCCAGAGCTACCATGCTTGGAACTGTAATTACTACTTTAATCTATATTGTAAGTAGTATCAGTATCATGGGTATGATCCCTGCTAAAAACTTGCAACATTCTGTTACCCCTTTTGCCGATGCAGCAGAATTAGTCTGGGGCTCTAGTGCCAGGTATCTGGTAAGTGCAGGTGCCGCTATTGCTGCATTTGGCGCATTGAATGGATATATATTGATACAAGGTCAAATTCCTTTTGCTATTGCTAAAGACAAATTATTTCCTCCTTTATTTGCAAAAAAAAATGGGAATGGCGTTCCTGCAATTGGCATCATTATTTCAAGTGTGTTGGTTTCCGTATTAATGTGTATGAATTATACGAAAGGCTTGGCTGATCAATTCAAATTTTTAATTTTACTTTCTACACTTACAATTTTAATACCGTATCTGTTTTCAACAGCCGCATATATCATCATTCGTGTTGGAAATAAAATAAACACAAAAAGCGGATGGATATCAACGATCTTATTATCTTCATTTGCTTTCTTGTTTTGTTTATGGATAATTATTGGGTCCGGACAAGAAATAGTTTATTGGGGATTTTTACTTTTAATGTCGGGTATTCCATTTTATGTTTGGATTATTTGGTTAAGGGATAGAAAAAATTAGCACATCATATTTTATTAAACATCTTTTTAAATTATAAATATGTCAACAAGCGCACATTCAGAAATAGGAAAAATTAAATCGCTTTTTATTAAACAAGCTGCTGCTGCTTTTATTAGTGATGCGCATATTGATGCTAATTGGAAGGACTTGAATTATTTGGGGAAGCCAGATATAGCGAACTCACTGATAGAATACGCTTCTTTTGAACAGATCTTAAAAGACAATGGCGCGGAACTTCTATACTTTCCTCAAAACAGCACTGTGAACATGGATTCCATTTATTGCAGAGATGCTGCCATCGCAACCGATAAGGGAATGATTATTTGCAATATGGGTAAAGCTGGAAGGATTCATGAGCCTAGAGCTGAAAAAGAAACTTTCGAAGCAAACGGTATTGCTGTCCTTGGAGAAATAGTAGCTCCCGGAACTGTAGAAGGTGGTGATGTGGCTTGGTTAGATGAACACACATTGGCTGTAGGGCATACTTACAGAACTAATGAGGAAGGGATCCGACAACTTACAGCATTATTAAAACCTTTGGGAGTAGAAGTGATAACCGTTTCACTTCCTCACTATAAAGGACCATCTGATGTATTTCATTTGATGTCGGTTTTAAGCCCGGTAGATACCAATCTTGCAGTAGTATATTCTCCATTGATCCCGATTGTATTCCGTAACCTTTTAATTGCAAGAGGTTATCAGTTAGTAGAAGTGCCTGATGAAGAATTTGAAAGTATGGGATGTAATGTGCTGGCAATGGCACCCAGAACTTGTTTGATGGTAGAAGGTAACCCAAAAACAAAAACAGGATTGATTGCTGCCGGATGTAAAGTGATAGAATATAAAGGAAATGATATTAGCGTAAAAGGAGGAGGGGGCCCAACTTGTCTTACCAGACCAATCTCCAGATTGAAATAGAAATTATCTTTTAGTAAGATTTACCAATTATGAAAAGATTATTAGGAGGAATTGCAAAAACTCTCCTCCTTATTTTTATTATAGAAGAAAAACACTCTAAATACGAGTCTTTTGCGTTTGAATTGTAGTTTTTAATTCTTATTCACCCATTCCCCTTTTTAATCAATTATCTAAAGCATATTTCTAATAATAAGTTTGATAAAACATTCATCAAACCAAAAATTAGAAATATGAGAAAGAGCCTCTTTTTAATAGTCTTTATTTTAAGCGCTCATGTATACTTAAAAGCGCAGCCCTATTTAGATCTTTTAAATGTGCAAAATACAGTTGGACCTAATTTCAATTTCTTTAATAATACAAACAGGTTAGTCCATTGTAATACTTCATTAAATCTGCCTATAAAGCTGAATAAAGAAGGCTCGAAACTGTTGCTATTTAGCCCTTTTTTTGAAAAATGGGAAGTAAATACAATTTCAAATACAAACAATATTTTTAAGAGTGCCGCTAGTAGATTTCAATTGAATTCTTTTGGAATGCCTATTGGTTATTTAACAAAACTGAATACAAAGTGGAAATTGATAACTGTATTTGTTCCCAGAACAAGTTTGGGAAAAGATAATTTGGACAATACGATCCCATCATTGAAATTTAATCAATTCGGGGGGTATGCACTTTCCACTTATGAGTATAAGAAAACGATGAAATTCAAATTTGGTCTGTATTTCAATAAAGAATATGGCCGAAAACTGATCCTTCCATTAGCCGGTATCGATTGGAAAATCAATGAAAAAAACTTGCTGTTTGGAGTACTTCCCGATAAAATAATTTATGAGCACAAAGTGAGTAAAGCTTTTTATTATGGGGTAATTTTTGAATCACTTTCAAGTTCTTACAAAAGTTACGACACAAATCATTTTGTTCGGGTGGATGATAATAGGCTAGGTGCGTATACAGATCTATATCCTTTAAAACATTTTGTAATTCGAGTAGAGGTGGGCCATACAATTTTACGTAGGATAAAAACTGACCTGATGGAAATACCCATTCAGGATGGATTCTATTGTAAAATTCAAGCCAATTTTCGAATACGTTTTTAAACCATTAAATAAACTGCTTTCTCGAATTGTTTATTTTTTCGCGAAGACGATTAAAGAAAAGCAATCTTTCGCGTTCATTTCCTTCACTGAGTAAAGTTGATTTTTGAGTAATGATATCAAAAGTTTTTTTTGTATAGTTATTGAACGATTCATCCTGGGTATAAATAAAATTAAGCACACTATGGTTAATATAAGTTATCAGATTGTCACCTAATTGGATCAACTGCATATTATCACCCATTGTTAATTCATTCACATACATTTTAAAAGGCGCCAATCCTGGCTTAGGCTCTTGTTTGTATTGGAACTTAACGCCAGCCTCTGCCTGCTTTTCGATATGATTAATCAATTCTTCTAGTTTATCTAAGAGACAAATTGCATCATCCTTAGATTTTAAAGAACCTGTTAGTTTGTAATATTCTATCTGTTGAATGGTACTTGTGATAATATCGATACTCCAAATTTCGGTTGCGGGAATTGAGGAATATGTGTTACTAATGTTTCTCCATAATTCATGATACTGGCTATAATCATCTTTCACAGAAAATTTGGCATTTTTCCAATCGTCATAAAAGAGAATCGATTTAAGAAAGAAAAAGGCTTTGAAAGCAGCAATCTCTGGTATCATATAATAATAAAGAAAGGGAATTTCTTTAGCCAAATAGTAGTAATGATTATTAGGTTTAAAACTGTCGATTGTTTGCAAATGAGCGAGTACTGATTTCTGCCATTCTTCATGTTTGTAATCTGTATTATTTGTAATTCGCCCAGTGAAAATAAAAGAATCTGTTTTCAAGTGTAATAGCTGATCAAGGGATATCTTAAAATGGGAAGCAAGCTTTTTGATCTCTTCAAACGAAATCTGCTTTTCGCCCCGGATTCTTCTGTAAGCACTATCATTACTGATCTCTAGTAAATCAGCTATTTCATCTACAAATGATTTGTTTGGGGGAGTTTTCCCTTTGATCTGCTGAAAAAAGAGTTGTTGTAATTGCAAGCTTTCCATTCGTATTATTTTGGCATTTTTTACTTATTGGATACCATCTTTTTGCGAAAAACGCATACTGCTATAACAATTTAAGAGATAAATAGCAAAAAAACAAACTATAAGTAGCTGCAATTAGGCATTAATTAATAAATCCTAAGACTGGCATTTGTTGAGTAGTTATCAATTATGAATCACAATTACAGGGAGATATTTTTAGTCTACAAACGATTCAATACAACTCATTCATTCAACGCTAAATTATTTTTTATGAAACGGAGCTCTATTTTATTTGTTTTGAAAAGCATGAATTCCCTTTTGCAATCAAAACATTTTGTTCGGGTGTTTGATAGCAACAACCAAAAGATATTAAAGGGAAAACTTATTTATGTAACCAATTCGAGTATCCTGGTTTCCACCCCGACTCAGGTTGTTGAATTACATGCCAGTGAAATTGAACTGATTAAAACCAACAGGTCATTAGGCCATTATATGTTTTTATCGGCATTGGTATTTTCTGTAGTAGGGTTTTCCATGAGATTAATGGAAAGCCACCCATTATCTCAATTATTAATAGATACTAATATTGAAAAAGCTGGTATCATTGCAATATCTGCAGCTTTGCCAGGAGCTTTATTTGGCTATGCAATCAGGGAAGCTAAGCCACCTAGATTTATAGTTGTTAATAGAGATTTTAATAGATGGAGAAAAGTAAATCAATCTTTAAAAATATGGATTGAGCATTAAGTTGAGATATAATCTTTAACCAACTTATTTTTAAATCTTTTTTGTAGCATCAATCTTCAACCAAACAAATGCACCAAGCAGCACTATTATTCCTATTAATAATACGGGTAAATAGTAACCATATGCAGTGGCTAAATATCCAAATATAACGGTGCTTAAATATGCTGCAGTTAATCCTGCAGCATTCATAGAGCCTGAAACTGATCCACTTTTTAATCCACCTAAATCCATGGCAACCGCCCATGCCACAGGAGCTGTTACATCCATGAATGCCATTCCAATTCCCAAAGCGATAATGGCTATTGTATTATCTGCTACTAATGATGCGCCGATCATGCATAATCCTGATACAAATAAACCAATCATTGGCACAATTCTTCTTCCCCATTTCTTGCCGTATTTTAATACTGCTTTATCGCTCAACCATCCACCACTCAAACAACCCAAGCCAGCTAATAAATAAGGAATTGAAGATGCCCAGATCAATTGATTTTTTGGAATTAATCTTCCCTTCTCTAAATAAGTATGAAACCAGCTTTGAAAAAAGTAGGCACCTATAGCATAACAGATATACATCCCTAATAAGTACCAGATATTTCTTGATTCAAAAATGCTCCAATATGATTTTTTATTTTCTTCTAAAACTATTGGCAGATCTCTATGGGCTAAGATGTATTCTAATTCTTTCGGCTCGATATCTTTTACTTCAGTGGGTTCTTCTTTATGCCAAAACAACCAAAATAAAGCCCAAATAAATCCCGCGGCTCCTAAAATATAAAATGGGATATGCCAACTATATCTTTGTTGCAATGGCAGTACTACAAATGGAGTTAAGGCAGCTCCTATTCTTGAAGCCCCCCATATGATGGCCTGAGCTCTTCCTCTTTCTATGACAGGAAAATATTTACTGAGTATAATGGAAGTATTGGGGTATGCACCCGCTTCTCCCATTCCGAATAATGTTCTTACTATTAATAACATGATAAACCCAGTAGAAAACCCAGTTAGGATGGTAAAGAACGACCACCAGATTACCACCCGTATCAAAACTTTCTTCCCACCAATTTTATCCCCCAACCAACCTGTGGGTACTTCAAATAGTCCGTAAGACAAAGTAAACATGCCTAATATCCATCCCCATTGAACAGTACTCAAATGTAAATCAGACATGATAGAACCACTGGCAGAAGAAAGTGCAATCCTATCAAGGAAAGTAATCATCGACAAGACAGACAAAACAACTAAAACTTGATATCTTCTTTTCATCTTACATTTTAAAAGTTACGTAATTTACGGTTTAGCACTGTTTTGTCTACATTTTAAAAATCATTAAAATAAGATGATTATCTTTGTAACCTGAAAAAGTCAATAGCTATACTATTCCTAAGTATTTATTTGTTTTCCACAACAGATGCTTATCAGCTATTGAAAATGCCGATGATTTATAATCATTTTATAGAACATCGTCAGGCCGAGAAAGGCATTAGTTTTCTGAAATTTTTGGATATGCATTATATGCATGGAAGTCCTAAAGACAAAGACTATAGCAAAGACATGCAATTGCCTTTCAAAAGTTCAGGAGATTTTATATATGTGTTAGCTAATGAATTCGTTCCTCTAAATGAACATATTTCAATAACAGCTCCGGTTGTTTTAGTATCTGAAAAGAAAATCGATATTGACCAAAACGATCTCCTTCCATCTTACTTAGCCAATATCTGGCAGCCGCCCAAGTCTTGTTAATATTTATTGATGCAATTGTTTTAGATCAGTTGCGCAATGCTTTTGTACCACACAAAGGCCTTTAATCTATTTATTCCTAAACAAGACCATTATGCTTAATGCTATAATTGGGTTTGCTATTAAAAATAAACTGATCGTTGGGTTATTTATTATTACCCTGATTGGATATGGCAGCTACCAATTCACCAAATTACCAATTGACGCAGTGCCAGATATTACTAATAATCAGGTACAAGTCATCACTATCGCTCCATCTTTTGGAGCAACGGATATAGAAAGGCTAATCACTTTTCCAATTGAACAAGCGAATAATAATATATCAGGACTAAAAGAAATTCGAAGTTTCTCAAGATTCGGGCTTTCATTAGTAACCATTGTTTTTGACGATAATACCGATGTGTATTGGGCCCGACAACAAGTTGCTGAACGGTTACAGAAAGTGCAAGCCATTATTCCGCAAGGAATTGGTTCACCCGAGCTTGGTCCGGTAAGCACAGGATTGGGTGAGATATACCAATATGTAGTTCGTCCTAAAGACGGATATGAAACTAAATACAACGAAACTGATTTAAGAACTATACAAGATTGGATTGTTCGCCGTCAGTTATTAGGAGTAAAAGGTGTTGCAGAAGTCAGCAGTTTTGGTGGTAAACTAAAACAGTATTCTATTGAAGTTGATCCTAATAAATTGCTTTCCTACAATATTACGATTGCTGATGTTTTTAAAGCAATTGAATCAAATAATCAAAACACGGGAGGTGCGTATATCGAGAAAGGGGCAACTGTTTTATATATACGTACGGAAGGGTTATTGGGAAGTATTGAAGACATCAATAATATAGCCATTAAAAATACAAATACAGGGAATCCTTTATTTATTAGAGATGTGGCTACCATTAAGATTGGTAATGCCACTCGATTTGGTGCTATGTGCTATAATGATCAAGGCGAAGTAGCAGGTGCAGTTGTGATGATGCTGAAAGGTGCTAATAGTAGCGATGTAATAAAAAGTGTAAAAGAAAGAATCGCACAGATTCAAAAAACAGTTCCCGAGGGAATTGTTATTGAACCATTTCTCGATAGAACTAAAATGGTAAATAATGCTATCGGAACAGTGGAGCAAAATTTATTAGAAGGAGCGCTGATTGTAGTGTTTGTGTTGGTTTTATTTCTTGGAAATTTCCGAGCAGGTTTATTAGTGGCTTCAGTTATTCCATTGGCAATGTTATTTGCTGTTATTATGATGAACCTCTTTGGGGTAAGCGGAAATCTAATGAGTTTGGGGGCACTTGATTTCGGATTAATTGTTGATGGTGCAGTTATTATCGTAGAGGCTGTAATGCATCGGCTAGGACATAGTAAACATTTTGCAAGCATTAACAAGTTGAATCAAAATCAAATGGATGTGGAAGTAAATCAGTCGGCTAGTAAAATGATGAATAGTGCTGTTTTTGGGCAGGTGATTATTCTAGTAGTTTACTTACCCATTTTTACTTTAGAAGGCATTGAAGGAAAAATGTTTAAGCCAATGGCACAAACAGTTGCATTTGCCTTACTTGGGGCATTTGTGTTGTCGCTCACTTATATTCCTATGATGAGTGCTTTATTCCTTAGTAAAAAAATTAAACACAAACCCAATATCTCTGATATATGGATGTCGAAAGTAGAAAGAGTGTATCAACGAACATTGAATTTCGTGATTCAATTTCCTAAAATTGCTCTTGCTTCTGTTTTTTCTTTATTTGTTTTTGCAGTGCTATTGCTCACAAATCTTGGTGCTGAATTTATTCCTGCATTAGAAGAAGGCGATTTTGCAGTGGATACAAGAGTGTTAACAGGTAGTAGTTTAAATACTACCATAGTGAATACACAAAAAGCGGCACACATTTTAAAAACGCAGTTTCCTGAAGTAGAAAAAATTGTTACAAAAATTGGAAGTGGAGAAGTGCCTACCGATCCAATGCCGATGGATGCTAGTGATATGATGGTGATTCTGAAACCAAAAAAAGAATGGACTTCTGCGAAAACCTTCAACGAATTAAGTGAAAAAATGGGTAAGGCTTTAGAAGCAGTACCCGGTGTTACGGCCGGATTTCAGTTCCCTGTTCAAATGCGTTTCAATGAATTAATGACGGGAGCTAGGCAAGATGTGGTTTGTAAAATATTTGGGGAAGACCTTGATACCCTTGCTTTATATGCTAATAAATTAGGTGTAATTGTAAATTCTGTTGAGGGAGCTAAAAATCTATATGTAGAACAGGTAGCGGGGATGCCTCAAATAATCATCAATTATAATCGCAATACAATTGCACAATACGGTTTGAATATTGTTGACATCAATAAAATTGTAAACACATCATTTGCCGGTCAAACAACAGGAATGCTTTTTGAAGGAGAAAAAAGATTTGATGTAGTAGTACGAATTAGCGGAGAGCAGAAAAAAGATTTGAAGGATATACAAAACCTTTTAATACCTACTCCTCAAGGCACACAAATTCCATTAAGTCAGCTGGCTGATGTTCAAATTAAACAAGGGCCTAATCAAATTCAAAGAGAAGATGCGAAAAGAAGAATTGTGATTGGATTTAATGTAAGGGGTCGGGATGTTCAAACCATTGTAACAGAATTACAGGAAAAAATTGCTAAGCAAATGAAATTCCCTACAGGATATTATGTTACTTATGGTGGTGCATTTGAAAACTTAAACGCTGCCAAAAGTAGATTGATGATTGCAGTACCTGTATCATTATTGTTGATCCTTATTTTATTACATTTTGCATTTAATTCTCTGAAACAAGGGCTACTTATCTATTCTGCAATTCCTTTATCTGCAATTGGCGGAATCATTTTTTTAGCATTAAGGGGAATGCCCTTCAGTATAAGTGCTGGTGTTGGATTCATTGCATTGTTTGGCGTAGCGGTATTGAATGGGATTGTACTAATCGCTGAATTTAATCAACTTAAGGAAGAAGGGATATCGGATCTGCGAAGAATTGTATTAATGGGTACCAAAGTAAGGTTAAGACCTGTTTTAATGACAGCATTCGTTGCATCATTAGGTTTCTTCCCAATGGCAATCAGTAATGGAGCGGGTGCTGAAGTGCAAAGACCTTTAGCAACAGTTGTGATTGGTGGTCTATTGATAGCAACATTTCTAACTCTTTACATTTTGCCTGTTTTATATATGACTTTTGAAAAGACTTCCCCGAAAAAGAAAAGAAATAAAAATTCGGTAACTGTGCTTTTTATTTTAATCATGCTAATGACAGCTGGGTCTAGTTTGCGTGCGCAAACCCCTATCAGTCTGAACGCGGCAATTGATACCGCAATGCAACATAATCTTCAAGTAAAAAATGAAGAGCTAAAATCAAGGTATCAGGAAGCTTTAATTAAATCATCTGCAAATCTTCCTCAAACAAATCTAATAGCAGATGTGGGTCAGATTAATAGTATTTATACTGATTCTAAATTTGGAATTTCTCAATCCTTTCTTTTTCCTAAAGTATATAACAAGCAAAGAGAATTATTGCAAGAAGAATGGAAAGGTAGTATTATGAATATGGCTGTAAAGCAAGCGCTATTAAAGAAAGACTTGTCTCAGCTATATTATACTATTATTTATATTGAGCAGAAACGCAAACTACTTTTTTATACAGATAGTTTATATCAGGCATTTTATAAAAGAGCTGAACAACGACTGGTAAAAGGCGAGACAAACTTACTAGAAAAATCAAGTGCTGAAACTCAATTGGGTCAAATAAATATTCAAATTCAACAGTTAGAACAGGATAGATCTGTATTACAGTTACAGTTTCAACTTTTATTAAATACTACAGTTCTTTATAGCCCTTCCGAACAGCAATTTAAAATGGATCCGATAAATTTTAATGATACAAGTTTGTTGAGAGAACATCCTATTTTAAAAATGATTTTGCATCAGCAACAAATAGCAGATGCAATAATTGAAGTGGAAAAAAGTTTGCTGATGCCAGGATTTACAATCGGGTACAACAATACAAGTATCAAAGGAATGGGTGCAGATAATAAATTGTATAGTAGCGATACTAGATTTAGTGCTGTTCAAGTAGGAGTGGGTATCCCCCTTTTCGCAAAGGCCCAAAAATCGAAAATTGCTGGTGCAAGGTTAAATAAGCAGGTTGTAGAAAATAACTACAAAATTGGTTTGCAAAATATGCATTCTAATTATCAATTAGCCTTATTACAATATCATAAATATTTACATACTGTTCAATACTTTGAAGGCACTGCTCTGAAAAATGCACAAACCATTAGTAATACGGCCAATCTGCAATTAGCAAATGGAGGTATTAATTATCTGGAATGGGTGCAATTAATTAATCAGGCTACAGTTGTAAAAAACGATTATATAGAATCAGTGAAAAGCTTAAATGAGTCTATTATCCAATTACATTACTTAATCAATCAATAAATATGAAATTCTCAAAAAATAGTAAGAAAAAAATATGCTTTATCATGATCCCGCTTTTTTTTCTTATTTCTTGTGGAAGTAAGAAACAAGAAGCGGTAAATGTGGAAGCACCTATTGTAAATCTTGTTAAACTGTCTGATGTACAAATCAAAAATGCTGGAATCCTAATAGCTAAAATGGAACAAAAAGAAATCTCATCCATTTTAAAAGTCAATGGTAAAATAGATGTGCCTCCTCAAAATATGATATCAGTTAGTGTACCAATGGGAGGTTATTTAAAGTCAACTAACCTTTTGCCTGGGCAACATATAAAAAAAGGCGACCCTATTGCATTTATTGAAGGGGAACAATATATTCAGTTGCAGCAAGATTATTTAACTGCGAAAGAAAAAATAATCTATTTAGAATTAGAATACAACCGTCAGAAAGAGTTGAATAAAACTCAGGCAAGCAGTGATAAAGTAATGCAACAAACTGAGTCTGATTTTAAATCTCAACAAGTATTGATTAGTGCATTAAAGGAAAAGTTACAGTTGGTTGGCATCAACATTACAAAACTTAATGTAAATAGTATAACAAGAGGTATTCATCTCTATTCCCCCATTGATGGATTTGTATCGAAAGTAAATGTGAATATTGGTAAATATGTCTCCCCTACAGAGGTCCTTTTTGAATTAATTAATCCTTCTGATATTCATTTGAATTTGAAAGTGTATGAGAAAGATATTAGCAAACTGTATATTGGACAGAAACTAAATGCATTTACAAATTCACAGCCAACAAAAAAACACCCTTGTGAAATTTTATTGATTGGTCACGATATTTCAGCCGATAGAAATACCGATGTGCATTGTCATTTTGAAACGTATGAGCACGATTTAATTCCAGGTACTTATATGAATGCTGAAATTTCCATTAAAAATGCGAAGGCCTTTGTGTTGCCAGAGGACGCCATTGTTCTTTTTGAAAACAAACAGTATGCTTTTATTAAAATAGATGCCAATCAGTTTAAAATGACTGAAGTACAAGTGGGCAATACTGAGAATGGGTTTACAGAAGTACTGCAAACCAACAAATTTGTGTCTGCTGAGTTTGTAGTAAAGGGGACTTATTCTTTGTTGATGAGTTTGAAAAACAAAGTAGATGAATAAGTCAAAAGTCAAAATTAAAAAGTCAAAACATTTTGCTTTGATTTTCAGAATTTACTGAGGATTATTTTTTGACTTTTGACTTTTTAATTTTGACTTAATTAAAAGCGTACACCATTGCCATACTCTCTCTAGCCATTTGTTGGTTATAATCGAAAGTAAGTTGCTTATGATTGATAATATCTATAATAGTACCAATCCAGCAGAATCCAAAGGTTAATAAAAATAAAATCCCCATACCATTTTGACCTACCATAAATCTTTGAATACCTGAGATTCCAAAAAAACCTAAAATGCAACCAAGAAGTACCTGATCTGTTTTTCTTCTTTTACCATTATAAACTGCAACAAAGTTTTGCATTTTATCAGCGGGTAATTCACGAGTAAGACTTTGTATAAAAAGTAATTCTTCACCTTCTAAAGCAGGAATTAAATTAAACGCGTTTTGATTCATGTTAGTTTGATTTGTATGATTAATTGTCGAATTCTATTTAATAAAATAAAGACCGCTAATATTCCTAATGGATGGTATTTTAAAGACAGCATCCATTCAGCTCTCATAGCATAATGCATTGAATGACCAATCCCACAACCAGGACACTTGCTAAAACCCAATGCACTAAAAATACAAAGCGAGGTCTCGGATTTGTTTTCAGGTAGGAAAAACAAAGCGACAAATGCCCCGATCCAACAAAGCAACTCAAAATGCTGAAAGAGCCATAGTCTTATTTTATGAATGGTTGTAATCATGGATGGTTATTTTCCAAATGCACCAATATTGGTACTAAAAATTTTAACCGCAATTGCAAGCAAAATCACACCAAAAAACTTTCTAACTGCTAATAAACCTGCTTCCCCTAAAGCGTGTTCGATTATTTTTAGCGACTTCAAAACGATATAAACTACTATTAAGTTAATAATAATACCAGCTAAAATATAGGTTTCTTCATAGTTAGCTTTTAATGACATAATAGTGGTAAGGGTTCCACTTCCTGCGATGATAGGAAATGCAATGGGAACTACACTACTGGATTTAGCATCTTTATCGCCCTTAAATATTTCATGCCCTAGCACCATTTCTAATCCAAGTAAAAAAATCACAATCGATCCTCCCACAGCAAATGATCGTATATCAAGACCCAGAATTTTCAAAAAAGGTTTCCCCGCAAAAAGAAAAAGAATCATCAAGCCACCAGAAACAAATGTTGCCTGAAATGATCGAATAGCACCCATCTTATCTTTTAATGAGATTAATAGAGGGATAGAACCTACAATATCGATTACGGCAAACAGGGTAAAAGTGACTGTTAGAAGTTGGTCGAGATGAAATTCCATAAACTTTATTTTAGTAAATATACAAGAAGTAAATAATCTTCATGTATTGGGAAATTAGGTATTTAATACATCGACCTTATCATTTGTAGGAAGTTTCCTACATTTATCGTTCACGCTATAATTATGCAGGGAAAACAAAAATTGAATCTATTTAGCTTTACCATGATCGTAGTCGGCTTGGTAATTGGCATGGGAATTTTTAGATCAGCAGCAACTAGCGCAAAAGATGCCATTAATCCATCGGTTTATTTCACTGCTTGGTTATTGGGAGGATTTTTTGCATTCTGTGGTGCCTTAACTTATGCAGAGATAGGAAGCCGCTATCCAGTTACAGGAGGGTACTATAAAATCTTCAGTTATGCTTATCATCCAAGTATCGCATTTGCCATTAATTGTATCATACTTATCAGTAATGCGGCAAGTTTGAGTGGTGTTGCTTTAATTGGCAGTGGATATATCACTAAATTATTTCCTCAATATAATTGGACAGATATTGACAAGGCTTTAATTAGTTGTATAGCAATATTTATATTTTATGTAATTAATTTAATGGGACTTAAAATGAGTTCCAAAGCACAGAACTTCCTGATGCTAATTAAAATCAGTATGATCTTGGTTTTGATTGTTGCTCTATTTTTCCCAATACATGAATTGCCAGCACAAGCAGTAGCCATAGCAACTGCACCTGAAGTACATATGAGTTGGATTCAGAGTTTAGGTATTAGTTTAATTGCGGTGTCCTTTACTTATGGAGGGTATCAGCAAACCATTAACTTCGGAAATGAAGTAGCCAACCCCGCTAAAAATATTCCCAGAGGGATTTTTATAGGTATCGCTATTATTATTGGATTATACCTTTTAGTAAATCTTAGTTACTTTCATATCATTGGTTTTGAAAACATGAAAGGTGAGCGAGAAATAGCTTATTCTTTAATGAACAAAGTGTTTGGAAAAACAGGGGCAGATATTTTTTCTTTCTTTTTATTCTTTGGCGTACTTGCTTATGTGAATGCACTTTTGATGAGCAACCCAAGAGTAATGTATGCCATGAGTACCGAAGGTGCATTGCCTAAAGTTTTTGGAAAGCAATCACCAAAAAATGATGTACTAGTTTTCTCATTAACCATTTTTGCGGCGATGTGTGTAGTGATATTATTCTTTGCCCAAACTTTCGAAAAAATATTAAACTTCACCATTTTTCTGGATTGCTTTGGAATGGTAGCTTCTAGTGCAACTATTTTTGTTTTACGTAAAAAGACAAAACATTTAGATGGCACTGGTATTTATAAAATGAAGTTATATCCTATTCTGCCACTTATTTTTATGGCAGCATATGCCTTCGTTGGTATAAGTATTACTATTCAAACACCAAGTATTGCATTGATAGGATTATCTGTTTTAGCAGTATTTATGGCAATTTATTTTATTAGTCAGCGGTTTAAGAAAAACTTAGACACTCAATTACCAAAAGAATAATATAAAATGGAACTGTCTTATATAATAAATGAGTTAGCTGAATCGCGTGAAGATTATTTTAGGGCAATTGCACCTCCATTAATCCAGACTAGCAATTTTGCGTTTAAAACTGTCGACGATTTGAGGAAGTCTTTCGAAGATGAATATAGTACTTGGTTGTATAGCCGCGGACTAAATCCAACTGTTGAAATTCTTCGTAAAAAATTAGCTGCATTAGATGGAGCTGAAGATTGTTTGGTATTTAATAGTGGTGCTGCTGCAATTTTTGCATCTGTTTTGGCTAACGTTAAGTCTGGTGATCATATCCTCAGTGTAAAGAACCCTTATACATGGGCTAAAAAAATGTTTGAGGAAATTCTTCCTAGATTTCAAGTAACACATACATATATTGATGGAACCTCAATAGAAAATTTCGAAAATACTATTCAGCCAAATACATCGGTGATTTATTTAGAGACACCCAATAGTTGGACTTACGACTTGCAGGATTTAGCGGCAGTAGCAGTCTTAGCAAGGAAGCATGGAATAATCACCATCGTTGATAATAGTTATTGTACACCGTTATATCAGAAGCCAATTGAATTGGGCATTGATTTGGTGTTACAATCTGCAACAAAATATATCAGTGGCCATAGTGATACGGTGGCTGGTGTGCTATCTGGTGATAAGAAAATGATAGAGCGTATTTTCAATAGCGAATACATGAATATAGGTTCTGGTATCCAACCATTTAATGCATGGTTGCTGATAAGAGGATTAAGAACTTTGGAAGCCAGGTTGGAAAGAATTGACCGCACTACACAAGCATTAATACCATTATTGAAAGCACATTCCAGAATTGAAAAAGTTATTTATCCGCTTGATCCTGAATTTCCGCAATATCAATTGGCCAAAAAGCAAATGAAAGGTGCTTGTGGATTATTAACCATTATAATTAAAGCTAATGAATGTGCTACAATTGAAAAATTCTGTAATTCTCTCAAACATATCTTAATGGCAGTAAGTTGGGGCGGTCACGAATCGCTTGTTATTCCTAAATGTGCGGGAATGAAACCTACTCAATTCGATGGAACCAATCCTGAACATCGAATGCTTCGTTTCTATTTCGGTTTAGAGTCGGTAGAATACATTATGGAAGATCTGAATCAAGCTTTTTTAGCCATTGAACACCTTTCATAAGATTTTTTAGCAGGTTTAATCTGATTCCTTTCCGTCTGTCTAATTTTTCTAGACAAGCAGTTGTTTGCTGTATTTTTGTTTTATATGAAGAAGTTTTTGACCTTATTAGCTTTAACAGCTTCCCTTCATTCCTTCTCTCAGGAAAAGTGGGATTTAAGAAAATGCGTTGATTATGCTTTACAGAATAATATTTCTGTGAAACAGGCAGATGTACAAGCACGTTTGTCGAAGTTATTGGCAGATCAGTCTAAAATGACACGTTTGCCGAATGCCAATGCAAGTATCAGCACTAATTATCAGCATGGGTTAAACATTAACCCAGTAACCAACGTTTTTGAAAACGTGGATATTTCAGGTGGAAACTTAGGTTTTCAAGCTAACTATACCATTTTCAATTGGTTTGCTCGAAAAAATAATATTGAGGCAAACACACTTTCTGCAAAAGCTGATGAAATAAATATCGATAAAACGAAAAACGATTTGGCTTTATCTGTAGCTAATGCATTTTTACAAATAATGTTGCGTCGCGAACAGGCTAATCTGAGCCAAGTACAGCTAAAACAATCACAAGATCAATTAAGTAATACGCGCAGGCTTGTTGAGGCCGGAAGTCAACCAGAATTAAATGCGATACAAATTGAAGCACAAGTAGAAAGAGATAGTGCAACCTATATTCAGGCCTTGGCTGCAGTAGAGCAAGGTGTGATTAATTTGAAAGCATTTATGAATTTCGATTTCGCATCTAAATTTGATATCGTTTATCCTGCTGTTGGAAGCATACCTGTAGATAATATTTTAGATCTTCAGCCTGAAACAGTTTATAATCTTGCAGTAGCCAATCAACCTCAACAAAAAGTTACGGCATTGAAAATTGAATCATCTCAAAAATTAGTGAATGCTGCAAGAGGTGGAATGTATCCTACATTAAGTGCATCTGGTTCATTGAATACAAGATTTGCCAATAATATTTACGATTACAGAACAGTATCTGCCATTGGGCCAACAAACGCATATGCTTTAGATAACGCTAATCAAACTCAGTTCCCTGTATATGCCTATCAAACTAATATTATTGGATTAGATAAAGTGAATTTGGGTAATCAGTTAAATAGGTATTTCGGACAATCAGTAGGATTAAACCTAAACTTCCCATTATTTAATGCTCATCAAGCCAGAGTTCAATGGGAAAGAGCAAAAATTAATGTGCGTCAATCACAGTTGCAGGATGATCAAGAAAGACAAACTTTGAGATCAAATATTTATAATTCCTATCAGGATGCATATGGCTCTCTTCAGAAATACAATTCTTCTATAAAAACGGTAGCAGTTTCTGATAAAGCTCTTGAGTTTGCACAGAAACGTTATGATGTTGGATTACTAGGAACACTTGATTTAATCACAACAAGAAATAATGTTTTTACAGCCAAGATTCAGGAATTAATAAACCATTATGATTATGTTTTTAAATTAAAAGTGTTGGAATTCTATAAAGGACAAGGTATTAGATTATAAAAGCAACCATCAAATTAAACATACAAGAAACACTGTTTTATATGAGTAAGAAATTGATTTGGATTATCGTAACATTAGTTGTTGTAATTGGGGTTTTAATTGGCCTCAAAAAAGGCGGCGTAATTGGCAAGGAAGAAGGTACAAAAGTAACTACTGAAAAAGCTGTTAAACGTACTATAATCGAGACTGTTAATGCAAGTGGTAAAGTATATCCGGAGGTGGAGGTTAAAGTAAGTCCAGACATTAGTGGAGAGATTACTGAGCTTTATGTAAATGAAGGAGATACCGTAAAAAAAGGACAAGTATTAGCGCGTATCTATGCCGATATTTATTCCACTCAACGTGATCAAGTTGCTGCAGGCGTTAACCAAGCTAAAGCGCAATTGTCAAATTCAAATGCAAATTTAGTAGGTCTCAAAGCTGTTTTAGATAATGCAAAAGCAGTATATGATCGTCAGAAAAAATTAGTAGATGATAAAGTAATTTCCCGTTCTGAATTTGAACAATCACAACAAACTTATCTTTCTTCACTTGCCTCTTATAATGCAGCAAAAGAAGGTTTGAAAAGTGGAGAAGCAAATATTCAGGGAGCACAGGCACAATTGAACAAAGCCGATAAGGACATGTCCCGTACAGTTATTACTGCACCCATGGATGGTTTAATTAGTTTGATGAGTGTAAAAAAAGGAGAGCGTGTTGCAGGTAACAGTTTCAATGTAGGTACAGAAATGATGCGGATCTCTGATATGAGAAGTATTGAAGTTCGTGTAGATGTTGGTGAGAATGATATTCCAAAAGTTAAAATTGGTGATACTGCTATTGTTGAAGTTGATGCCTATACAAATAGAAAATTTAAAGGAGTTGTTTATAAAATTGCCAATCCAAATACAGGAACTTCAGTAACAACATCTTCTACTGATGTAACAAACTATAAAGTACATATTCGTTTATTAACCTCATCCTATGAGGATTTGATTACTCCTAAAAAGAGTTTTCCTTTCCGTCCTGGTATGAGTGCAAGTGCAGATATCCAAACAAAAACAAAAGAAAATGTATTATCAGTTGCATTGAATGCAGTTACTACACGCGATAAGAATGGCGATAGTAAGGCAAGTGCTGAAAATAAAGATGAAAAGAAACCAATCGATAATGCAGTAAAGTCTACCTCAGCTAATGACGATATTGATGAAGTGGTTTTTGTTCTCCAAAAAGATAATACAGTTAAAAAAATAAAAGTAAGAACTGCTGTTCAGGATTTGAATAATATTGAAATTCTTGCAGGTTTGAAAGAAGGTGATGAAGTAATTACTGGACCATATACTATTGTAAGTAAAACTTTAAAAGACGGTGCTAAAGTGTTAGTTGTAGCAAAAGATAAATTATACGAGGATAAGAAGAAAGACTAGTTTTTGGTTTGAGATTATCGATATACAGCGACCCCAGTTTGGGGTCGTTTGTTTTTTAATACTAGTCTTTCGTATGTTTGTATTGAAATAAAAAAGCATAGATGCGGATTGGAATTATAGGAAGTGGAAGTTGGGCCACTGCGTTGGCAAAAATTCTAACTGATAATGGTAATACTATTAATTGGTGGATAAGGAATACAGATACTATTGAATTAATGAAGCGAAAAAAGCATAATCCGCACTATTTAAGTGCTGTTTATTTTGATCCTTCTCAATTATTACTAACTAACGATATCAAAGAAGTAGTTAATAAATCTGATATACTTGTAATTGCAGTTCCTTCTGCTTTTGTTTTAGCAGCTTTATCTGCTCTTCCAAAAAATGCATTTGATGGAAAGCAAATTGTTTCAGCTATAAAAGGCATTTTGCCAGATACCAACGAATTATTAAATGAGTATCTTTTAAAAGAATACAACGTGCCTATTGAAAATTACTTTTCTGTATTAGGTCCTTGTCATGCTGAAGAAGTTGCTGCAGAGAAATTATCTTATCTAACATTTTCTGGGGTTAATGAATCTGATGCGTATAAGATTGCCAGATATTTCCAAACAGAATATCTCAATACTGTGGTGAATCATGATGTAAGAGGTGTTCAATATGCGGCTGTTTTAAAAAATATATATGCACTTGGCGCAGGCATAGCTCATGGTCTTGATTATGGAGATAATTTTTTAAGTGTTTACATTGCCAATAGTGCCAACGAAATGACAACATTCTTAAAATGTTTATTGCCTGCAAATAAAATGGGAAACCCAGAGATTAATTATAATGCTTCGGTTTATTTGGGTGATTTATTGGTTACTTGTTATTCTTTATATAGTAGAAATAGAACTTTCGGTAATATGATCGGGAAAGGATATTCAGTAAAAGCTGCTCAGCTAGAATTAAATATGGTAGCCGAGGGATATAATGCAAGTAAATGTATTGTAAAGACCAACGAAATAGTTCTTGCTGAAATACCCATCGCACTAACTGTTTTCCAAATTTTATGGGAGCATTTACCTGCTTCGGAGGGGTTCAAAAAAATCGAAAAATTTCTTTACTAAATAAAGAAAAGGTCTGAAGCAATTCCATCTGCCATTAACTTACCTTCATTTGTAAGAATTAGATTTTGATTTTGATGAAGCATAAATCCCTGCAAGATGGGTTTTTGAGCAATTTTTAAAATTTCAACTACTTTTTGCTCCCCCCATTTATTACTAATTAATTCCAATGAAAGACCTTCCATTGTTCGGAGACTCGTCATTATATATTCATTGATCCTCTGAAAATCTGTTAGCTCCTCTAACTCAAAAGGTACTTGATCTTCTTCCAGATTTTTAATATACAGCGCATTATTTGCTATATTCCATTGACGCGATTTGCCATTGAAAGAATGTGCTGAAGGACCAAGTCCTAAATAATCTACACCACTCCAATAATTACTATTGTGTTTACTTTTTTTACCTGGTTTGCAAAAATTAGAAATTTCGTAATGATCAAATCCTGCATCTCCGAGCCATCCCATTAGTAAACTAAAATGCCGGGCCTGTTTATCGGGGTCAACATCTTCTAATTTATTTTGTTGAATCATTTTTGCGAGACCGGTTTTGGGCTCTACAGTAAGCGCATAGCAAGAGATATGATCAATTTCAAGTGAAAGTGCTTTTTCTACATTTTCTTTCCAAGCTTCATCTGATAAAGTTGGAGTTCCATAAATCAAGTCGATAGTTATATTATCAAATCCAGCAGCCTTTGCCATCCTAATGCAAGTATCTGCTTGAAGGGCATTATGTGCCCGATTCATCCATAGCAGATCTGCTTCAACAAAAGATTGTATGCCGATACTTAATCTATTAATACCAATTTTTTTCCAGGCTTCAAGTTTGTCTTCTTCGAAATCGTCGGGGTTGGTTTCTATTGTAATTTCAGCATTGGGGTTAATCTTATACTCAGCTTTTATCACACACATTAATTTTTCTAATTGTGAAACTGAAAGCAAAGATGGGGTGCCACCTCCAAAATAAACTGTTTCAATAGTTTCCGATAAATAGTTTTTTTGCAAAATCGCTTCCTTCTTTATGGAAGCCAACATTTGCTCCATCTGGTGGTGGGTAGTTGAAAAATGAAAATTGCAATAGTGACAAGCTTTTTTGCAAAAAGGAATATGAATATAGATACCTGCCATAGCTACAAAAGTAAATGGTTCTGCCATGCTTGCAGGAATTGGGCATATTTAAATTAACAACTAACGCGATAAATGCGCTTAGTTCAATATTTTTGCTCAAATATTTTCTTTTTGAAGCAAATTATTCTAATACTCGTATCGTTGTTTACTATAGGGGTTGCTTTTGGGCAAACTGATACGCTTAAACAAACTGACTCAGTGCCAGTGAAAAAAAAGCAGTTAGCTGAATCCACGCAAACATTAATAGTTGCCCCTGTATTAAAAGATACCCAATCGCGGATTTATAGAAACCCACTTACAATTTCCGCAGATAGTTTAAAAACAGATAGTATCAGAATAGACTCAATTAGGCGTTTGCAAATAAATTTGCCAATAGTTCCTTTACCAGATACCATTACTTACGAAAAATATTATATTTCTGCTTGGCTTCCATTTCAAAAAACGCCTGTTTTTGAAATAATAGCCGAAAGAAAGCCAATGGGGAAAGAGGTATTATTTTATATTTTAACTGGATTAGTTGCTTTATTGGCAGGTATTCGTTTAATCTTTCCCAAATACTTTAAGAATCTATTTTTGTTATTTATGCAAACTTCTATGCGCCAAAAACAAACTAGAGAAAATCTGTTACAAAATAATCTTGCATCTATTTTTCTGAATATTTTGTTTATGATAAGTGCTGGAATTTATCTAACGCTTCTCATTCTATACAAACATTGGGTAGACCTATCTTTTAATCAATTATTATTATATGGTGTACTCTTTTTATTTGTGGTTTACTTCGTGAAGTATATTTTTCTGGCATTTTCAGGTTGGGTATTCAATGTGCCTGAAGCTACTAGCGCCTATTCATTTGTTGTTTTTTTAGTGAACAAAGTATTGGGAATTATACTAATACCATTTGTTTGGATAATTTCATTTTCTCCCCTGCCAATTAAACAAATAGCTATAACAATTTCCGCAGGCCTTATATTAGTTCTTTTTTTATATCGTTATTTGATTTCATTTGGAGTTATCAGAACTAATTTGAAAGTGAGTGCCTTACACTTTTTCTTGTACCTTTGTGCTGTTGAACTACTTCCCCTCTTTTTGATATATAAACTTTTAGTCAATTTTGTATCGGGAAGTATCTAATTATAACCTTTTTTAGACTAGAAGCATGGCAAAAACCGGTTCAAAAAATTCAGCTACTTTGAAGAAAGTGAGGAAGATTCTAATCTCTCAACCCAAACCGGAAAGTGATAAGTCACCTTATTTCGATTTAGAACGTAAACATTTGGTTGAGTTAGTTTTTCTACCCTTTATTAAGTTAGAAGGTATTCCAGCTAGAGAATTTCGTAAGCAGAAAATAGATATTCTGAATTACTCAGCCGTTATTTTTACAAGTAGAAATGCCATTGATCATTTTTTCAGAACCTGTGAAGAAATGAAAATTAGCATTAGTCAGGATACAAAATATTTCTGTATCACGGAAGCTGTAGCATTATATCTGCAGAAATTTATATTATATAGAAAACGCAAAGTATTTTATGGTGCTGATGGTACCAATAAAAGTATGTTTGAAGTGATTAATAAACATAAAGAGAATGAAAAGTTTCTTTATGTGTGTAGTGAAAACCAACAGGATAATGAAATTGTTGGTTGGATGAAAAATAATAACTGCGAATTTCAATTAGGGTTCATGTATCGCTCTATTAGTAATGATATTAGACCAGTACTTGAAAAAATCGAATATGATGTAATCTGTTTCTTTACTCCAAGCGGCGTAAAAAGTCTCTTTGATAATATGCCTGATTTCCAACAAAATGGAACTGTTATCGGAGCATTTGGAAGCAATACATCAAAAGCAGTTGAAGAAGCTGGTTTAAATTTGGAAATTAAAGTTCCGTCGCCACAAAGATCTAGTATGTGTGCTGCGCTTGACCATTTTTTGAGCAACCCAATTACAAAAAAATAATATTTTTGATACCTAATCATAACCCTTTCCCTTCAACAGGAGAGGGTTTTTTATGTTAACTTGACTATTTTGCTGTATAAATTTTATTAATGCCAACTATACATACTAATCGATTGGTTCATGAATCGAGCCCATATTTATTGCAGCATGCGCATAATCCAGTTGATTGGTATCCTTGGGGCGAAGAAGCATTGAGTAGGGCTCAAAAAGAAGACAAGCCAATTTTAGTGAGTATTGGCTATGCGGCCTGTCATTGGTGTCATGTAATGGAAAGAGAAAGTTTCGAAGATGAATCCACGGCACAGATAATGAACCAGTATTTTATTAATATTAAAATTGATAGAGAAGAGCGCCCTGATTTAGACCATATATATATGGATGCAGTTCAATCTATCACTGGCTCAGGTGGATGGCCTTTGAATGTTTTTTTAACACCAGAAACAAAACCATTTTACGGAGGCACTTATTTTCCCCCAGAGAGAGCATATAATCGCGCAAGCTGGAAAGAAATTCTAGAAGGAATTCATAAGGCTTATCAGGAAAAGAAACATGAAATCATATCTCAAGCCGAAAATCTAACTGAACATTTACAGTCTGCCAACTCATTTGGATTTCAAAATAAATCTAACCAGGAGCAAAATAGTATTGTAACAAATGAACAACTGAATACTATAACTCAGAACCTGTTGCAATTGGGAGATACTGTTTGGGGAGGCTTTGGGAAAGCACCAAAATTTCCTCAGACTTTTTCAATACAATTCTTGTTGAGGCAATATCATTTTACAAAAAATGAAGCAGCCTTAACACAGGCTTTATTGAGTATTGATAAAATGATTGCTGGGGGAATTTATGATCAATTGGGAGGAGGATTTTCGAGGTACAGTACCGACAATGAATGGTTGGCTCCGCATTTTGAAAAAATGTTGTACGATAATGCTTTATTGATTTCAGTAATTTCTGAAGCTTTTCAAATAACAGGTAACCCTATATATTCTAAAACAATTCAAAATTGTATTGCTTTTATTGAAAGAGAACTTACAAGTGAAGAAGGGGGTTACTTTAGCGCCTTGGACGCAGATAGTGAAGGAGTGGAGGGCAAATTTTATACCTGGTCTTTATCAGAAATTCAAGAATTATTAAAAGACGATGCTATTATTTTCTGTAAATATTATCAAATAGAAAATGCAGGCAATTGGGAACACACGAATATTTTATGGGTTAGAGAAAGCGCTGAAAGTTTTGTAAGATTAAATGGACTTGATCTTGCCGAATTTGAAAATTTAATAGAAAGATCAAAAAAGATATTGTTTGAGGCTAGGTCTAATAGAGTAAGACCCTCATTAGATGATAAAATTTTGCTTGGGTGGAATGCATTAATGAATACTGCTTATTCCAAAGCTTATGCTGCACTTGGTATTGATGTCTATAAAGAAAATGCCAAGAGTCATATGTTATTTCTGGAAAAGAGTTTTTGCCAACCAGATGGAAAGTGGTTTCATACTTATAAAAATGGGTTATCCAAGCAATCTGCATTTTTAGACGATTATGCGTACCTCATCCAAGCCCTTATTCATTTGCAAGAAATTACTGGAGAAGGGTCCTATTTATTAAAGTCTCAGGAATTGATGGAAATGGCATTAGCTCATTTTAAAGAGGAAAAAACCGGCTTTTTTTACTTTACTCATGATCAGCAAAACGACGTGATTATACGTAAAAAGGAGATTTATGATGGGGCAACTCCAAGTGGGAATTCTATTATGGCATCAAATTTGCTTTATCTGTCAAAGGTTTTTGACAGGAGGGAATGGGCGCAATTGTCCCAAAGGCTGAGTAATTCATTGCAGGAGAATACTATTAAATATCCGGGTTCATTTGGAATATGGGCATCACTTTTGCAATTATACTGTTTTGAGGTAATGGAAATTGCCATAACTGGAAGAAAATTCGAACAAAATCTTCAAACAGTCATGAAAAAATACATTCCTAATAAAATAATTCAGTCTGGGGAAACTAATTTCAGCAATTTCCCGTTATTAGCAAATAGAGAAACAGCTATTCCGGTAGCTTTTTATATCTGTAAGAATTTTACCTGTTTAAGGCCTTTTTATAATATTGTTGACTTTTTAGCAAATGTGTAACAGATTTTGTTCTAATTTGCTTAACATGACAACGGTATCTGATGCCGAAAATGTTTTTTTGCACAAAAAAAGTAGCCCCCATAGGTAGATTTCTACACGATTTAATTTATTGGTAACAAAATCTCAATTTAGGTTTAAAGCCAATGAAAAACTTATATTTGTCACTGTCATAAAAATCATTCTGATCAAATGAAAGGGTACTTAACTATAATACTATTAGCGGCATTTTCACTTAGCATGAGTTCTTGCTTTTTTAAGAAAGGTAATAACACAAAATCATCGATGCCCGATGATGGACAGTTGCATGGGTTAGCACCAGCTTCTAAACAGAGCATGAACAGACCGTTGCACATGGTTTATATCCCACCGGGAACATTTCACATGGGACCTAGTGATGAGGATATTAGTTATAACATGACTACTCGTAATAGACAAGTATCCATTCCAGGTTTCTGGATGGATGCAACTGAAATTACGAATAACGAGTATCGTCAATTTGTATCTTGGACCAGAGATTCCTTAGCTTTTAAAATTCTTTTTGGACAAGGGATTAATAAAGACGACGACACCTTGGCTGTTGATCAAAGGAAAGTGGCAACCATAAAATATGATAGAAATACTATTGAAAAATTAAATGAATTGAATCTTGCCCCAGATAATAGATTATATGGTAAGGCTGAGATCGATCCAGAAAAATTGGTCTATAGAATTGAGTATTTTGATTTACAATCTGCTGCGAGAAGAGAAAATGCTGGGCATCCTCGCAAAGAGTTCATGGTAAAAAGAGATCAACAAGTTTATCCCGATACCTTGGTTTGGATGAGAGACTTCTCTTATTCTTATAACGAACCAATGACTAAAAGATATTTTTCTCATCCTTCGTTCGGAAACTATCCAGTTGTTGGGGTAAACTGGAAACAGGCTGTAGCTTTTTGTCATTGGCGTTCACATTACTTAAATAGCTTTTTAGAAAGGAAAAAATTAGCTGTGGAAAGTGATTTCAGATTGCCAAGTGAAGCAGAATGGGAATATGCTGCAAGGGGTGCTCGAACTAATTCTATGTATCCTTGGGGTAACTACTATTTAAGAAATAAGAAAGGTTGCTTATTAGCCAACTTTAAACCAGGACGTGGAAATTATGCTGAAGATGGAGGGTTCTATACTGTTCGTGCTGATGCGTATTGGCCTAATGATTATGGTTTATATAATATGGCGGGTAATGTGGCAGAGTGGACAAATTCTTATTTCTATGAAGGAGCTTACAATTTTGTTAGCGATATGAGTCCGGATGTTCGTATTGATGCGAAAGACTCTGATCCACCAAGAATGAAACGTAAAGTAATTCGTGGAGGAAGTTGGAAGGATGTAGGATATTTCTTGCAAGTAAGTACTAGAAACTTTGAGTATCAGGATTCTGCAAAATCTTATATTGGATTCCGTTGTGTAATCGACTTAGCTCCTAAGACTAGAAAATAATTACTGAAATAATTCACTGATAATTTATAAGTATAATCAATAGTTATACTGGCTTAAAAAAAAACGTTTTAACTAATATTTAAAAATAACCGTTATGGCCCAAGGTGTTTCTCCAACTGTAAATCGAGCAGTAAACGTAATTGTATGTGTTGGTGCTGCTGTTGTAATTTTTGGTGCAATGGCAAAAATTTTGCACTTGTCTTGGGCCGATTGGGCCTTGAAAATTGGTTTAAGTACAGAGGCGTTGATATTTTTAGTGTATGCTATTTTACCTCCTCCAGATATGGGTCCTGCTTATGCTCCAGCTCCTGTTGAAACAGGAAATCCTGCATTAAAGCAATTGGATAAAATGTTACAAGAAGCAGAAATTACTCCAGCTAACCTTAGCAAATTGAGCAATAGTTTCCAAAAATTGGGAACCACTGTTGAACAAATGGGCGAAATTAGTGATGTAGTAAAATCTACAACAGATTTCTCCTCAAAAGCTAAAGATGCTGCTATTGCAGTTGGTGCATTTAAAGATGCAACTCAACATGCTAGTCATTCATTAGCTGGATTTAGTGGTGCCGCTGAATCTGCAAAGAATTTTCACGAACAAATGCAAGGTTTGAATAAGAACCTTACATCTTTAAATACAATTTACGAATTGGAATTACAGGAGAGCAATAATCACCTGAAAGCACTGAATCAATTCTATGGTAAACTGTCTCAAGCTTCGGCAGCAATGACAGGTACTGCAGATGATGCACTCAAAGCAAAAGCAGAGATCGCAGCGCTTGCAAATAACCTTGGCAAATTAAATCAGGTATACGGCAGCATGTTAACTGCTATGCAGGGAAAATAAAAAGCGTAAGCTGAACCAATTCTAAATTTGTATATCTAAATTTAAGTTAGCATGTCATTACCTAAGGAGCCGCGGCAGAAGATGATCAACATGATGTACCTAGTGCTTACAGCATTATTGGCACTGAATGTTTCTAACGAAATCTTGAACGCATTCAAAACTGTGAATAATAGTTTGAATACCGCTAGTTCAATGGTGGAGAAAAAGAACGTTGATATCTTCAAATCATTTCAGAAAAAACTAGAAGATCCTAAGACCAAAGAAAAAGCTGAGATCTGGATGCCTAAAGCTCAAAAAGCAAAGGTAATATCAGATGAACTCTATGCTTATATTGAAGCATTAAAGCTTGAATTAAAGCAGGAATCAGGTTTGAAATTAGTTGATGGTGTAGAAGATTATAAAGAAGACGATTTGGAAGCAGCTACTCGTTTGTTAGTAGAAAATGCACCAACTGGTAAAGGGAAAGGAAAGATTTTATTCGATAAATTAAAAAAATACAAAGAAGATTTATTGGCTATTGATGCAGATGTAGCTAAAGAAGTTGGACCAACTTTACCTTTAGATTTAACGCCTCCTCCTACAAAGAATAGTGCTGTGAAAGATGACATGGCCTATCTCTATTTCCATATGACACCTACCGTTGCTGCAATCACTATTTTAAGTAAGTTTCAAAACGATATCAAAAATAGTGAAGCCCAGGTAGTAGAATATTGTCATAAAGAAATTGGAGAAGTTGAATTGATTTATGATGAGTTTCAAGCATTCGCAGGAACCAACTCACAATATCTGATGCCCGGTGAAGAATTAGTTATCACTGCTGGAATCGGTGCATTTAGTAAAGCAGCAAAACCTAATATTTCTATTGATGGTGCAAATGTTGTTGTGAAAGAGGATGGTTCAGCTGAATATAAAACTACAGTAAGTGGTTCTGGACCTGCAGTTAAAAGAGTAAGCATTTCTTTTATTAAACCTGATGGAACAGTTGCAAAAGTTGATAAAGAAGTAAGATATACCGTTGGTGTTCCTTCCGGATTAGTAGTTTCTACTGATAAAACACGCGTATTCTATCAAGGACTTGAAAATCCATTGAGTGTTACTGGAGGCGGCGGTGATGAAAAAGTAAATGTATCTGTTGAGGGAAATGGGGTGAGTTCTAGAAAAGAAGCACCCGGTCAGTATTTAGTAAGTTGTGCAAACCTTGGTTCTGCATTAGTTACTGCTTCTGATGGAAAAAGCTCTCAGAAAATTACCATACCAATTAAAAGGGTACCAGATCCATTAGCTACAGTTGGTGGAAAAGCTGGTGGGCCAATTGCTGCTAACGTTTTCCGCGTTCAAAGAGGTGTTGCAGCAGAATTAAGAGATTTCGTTTTTGAAGGTGTTAAATACGAGGTTACTTCATTTACATTAATCTGCACTGGTAAAGGCTTTGATGATGGATTGGGAGTTGCAGAGGTAACTGGATACTATTTTAACGCAGAAGCTCAAGCATTACTTAAAAGATGTCAACCCGGTTCTACAGTTGTGATTGATGAAATCAAAGTAAAAGGCCCCGGTGGTAATAGACAATTAGATCAAAATATTTCGTTTACACTTCAATAAATGTGGGTATGAGAAAATTAATAATATTTGGTTTGGTGTTTTTTGTTGGGATAAATGCAATGGTGCATGCCCAATCAAAATACAAAACAGGTACAACAAAAAATGCAACAACACCTGCTACTACAGCACCTGCTACTACAGCACCTGCTCCCAATGCAAAGACAAGAACTAAGTCAGCATATTTGAATAATACTGCGGGATCTGTATCTCCGGATACTTCAAGACCAAGTGCTAGTCCGGTAGTTAATACACCAGCACCGGTAAATTCTGCAGTTACTGTTAGATTCGATACAACAATCGTTGGTGGATTTGATACAAAACAAGAAGTGTCTTTAAGAAGTAACTATGCAGTTGAACGTCAATTGACAAAAGACAGAAAACCACTTGAATATGATTATATCCGCGAGGATGATCAGGTATGGAGTCAGTTTGTTTGGGAAGAAATTGATGGCCATGAAAAAATGAACCAAGGGTTTATGTACCCAGGTAGAGACGATAATGGCGATCAGCGTTTCTTTTCTATTTTATTGAATGCAATAAAGTATGATAGTGTAGTAGCTTTTTCTCCTGATAACGATCTATTCAAAACTCCGTTAACATCTGATCAGGTTTCTAATCTTACTGCAGGTACTTTAGATACAGTTGATGTAGCTGATCCTGTGAGCGGTGCTATTGAAAAAGTGATTACCAGAAAACCAAGATTCAGCCCTGATTCAGTATATACTTTCCGAATTAAAGAGCAATGGATATTTGATAAAGAATCTAGTAAAATGACTTGCCGTATAATTGGTATTGCTCCAATTGCAAAACAATTAGTTGCTGGTAAATCTCAACCAAGGACCTTATTTTGGATTTATTATCCTGATTTAAGAAAATCATTAGTGAAATATGAGGTATATAATCCCAAAAACTATGCAGGTAGGATGTCTTGGGAAGAGTTATTTGAAAGTCGTTATTTCTCTTCCTATGTTATTAAATCTACTATCAATAACCCCGGGGATAAATACTTAAATGCATTAATTAAGGATCCATTGATGCGTTTATTGGAAGGTCAAAATATCAAAGAGAAAATATTTAATTACGAACAGGATCTTTGGGCCTACTAACCTCAAATCGTAAATTATTTTAAAAAAGAGGCAATTTTGCCTCTTTTTTTATAATTTCTTCAAAAATTATGCTACTATTCTTGCAAGTTCTCTTTTTTTAATGCAATAGTTTACTTAACTTGGTAATGGTTTTTCATAGGATATTGGATTTTAAAACGGGGCTGGATGTTCATCCTGGCCCCTTTTTTATGCCTGCTCTCCAGAATGATAATGTGAAAAAATTAATCCGGCTTTTTGTGGCCCGATAATGCTACTTAAATTACTAAGAGATTGTTCCCTAACGTTCTTCACAGATTTAAACTGTTTCAATAATTGTTCTGCAGTTTGTTTTCCAATGCCATTAATGGTTTCTAACTCATTTTTGAAACTTCCCTTGGATCGCTGATTTCTATGAAAAGTGATACCAAACCGATGCACTTCATCCCTAATTCTGCGAACCAATTTCAAACTATCACTGTCCCATGGCATTTTAATAGAGCTGCTATCACCTGGAAAAAATATTTCTTCTTCATTTTTTGCCAAACCAACAACAGTAGTTCTGCCATGTAGCCCCAACTTGTGAATACTCTCCATAGCAGCGCTTAATTGCCCCTTGCCGCCATCAATAATTACTAGTTGAGGAATTGGAAGAGACTCCTCTAGTACACGCTTATATCGTCTGTAAACGACTTCTGTCATAGTTGCGAAATCATTGATACCTACAACCGTTTTTACGTTATAATGTCGATAATCATTTTTACTAGGCATTCCGTCTTTGAAACATATCATAGCACTAACCGGAAAACTTCCTTGAAAATTACTGTTATCAAAACACTCTATATGCGTTGGCACTTCTGATAGTTGTAAATAATCTTGTAGCTCATATAATACTTTTTTCTTTTCGTGTTCTGTTTTTCCTTCTAAATGCAATAATTGTTTTCTGTGCAATGCCTCCTTGAAATAGTAAACATTTTTTTCAGAAAGATCGAGCAACTTTTTTTTATCTCCAGCTTTAGGGATGGTAATGGTAATTAGCGGGTCTGGGTAGTCAATTGAAAAAGGAACGATAATCTCGTTTGATAAACTATTAAATGTGGTTCGTAAGTTAGCAACTGCAAAACTCAACACTTCTGCGTCTGTTTCTTCCAACTTAGTTTCTAAGGGTACTGTATGTGTTTGAACGATCGTTCCATTCTGAACCATCAAATAGTTTACATATCCCCATTGCGCTTCTCTAACGATGGAGAAAACATCAAGATTAGAAAGATGCTTACTTACAATAATCGATTTTGCCTCATAGTTTTCTAGGTGATCTATTTTTTTTCGAATCATTTCAGCTTTTTCGAAAGCCATATCTGTAGCAGCTAGCTGCATTTCCTTTTTAAAATGCGAGATAACAGGATTCAAATTTCCTTTCAACAAATTACGCATTTGTTGTAAGCCATCATCATAATCAGTAGCATTTTGTAAACCAACACAGGGGGCTTTGCAATTGCCTAAATGGTATTCGAGACAGACTTTAAATTTTCCTTTTTGAATATTTGATTCTGTTAAGGGTAACTTACAAGTTCTAAGGGGAATGAATTGTTTAATAAATGAAATCAGCTCCCTTACATTACCTGCAGAAGTGAAAGGCCCTAAATATTCTGATCCATCATTTAATTTATTTCTAGTTAGAAATACTCTTGGATAAGGTTCCTTTTTGATAACTATAAATGGATAAGTTTTGTCGTCTTTTAAATTGATATTGTATTTTGGCTGGTATTCCTTTATCAAGGAGTTCTCTAATAAAAAAGCATCTTGCTCTGAATCAACTATTGTGAATTGAATCTTATGAATGCGTAATACCAATTCATGGGTCTTGTATGTAGTAAAAGTTTTTGAAAAGTAGGAACTAACGCGTTTACGAAGATCTTTTGCTTTCCCTACATATAGCAACGTATCATTTTCGTCATAGTATTTATAAATACCAGGATTTGTAGGAATTGTATGTGCTATTTTTTGAAATTCTGTTGAAGTCATTCTGCCTTATCATTTTTTTCTATCATTCCAATTCACATAATTAAATTCGTTGGAAACATATCCCGAGGGTGTTTTGGAAAATCGATTAATCTGAAAACTTTTGTCGGCTTTCCAGTTACATTGCTCAATAATGCTAGTGTCATTAATCATTGTTTCAGTCCTTATAAAAACACGTTTAACTAAATTGGTATTTTCATCCAATAAGATGTCGATGTTTTGTATAGGTTCATTCACAGACTTTGGACGATAATTTAAAGTGTAACTTTTAGTGCTCAAATCATGAAATACTGTTTCAGTATATTTGTCATGCATTTCTGGGGTACTAACATCTTTATTTAAAAAAATAGCGGCATAAGATTTAAATGCATCTTTATCGATTCCAATCGAATCCTTTTTTCCATTTAATTCTTTTATTAAATAAATAGGATATGCCCGCAAATCAACATCAACAATTTGTTCTTTAAAAAAACTAGTTAGTGCAAAAAATTTAGTGGTATCAGAGGTCGACTTTTCCGTTTTAGCAACTTTTTTATTTTTACAGCTAGTCATTATTAAGAGAAGCATAAAAAGGTAGATACAATTTTTCATAGCCAAAATTATTCAAAAGCAATTAAGTACCATCAAATTGTTCAAATGATTGTAGCGCTTTAACAAAGTGATGTTATGCTATTTAATCTGTTTGATAAAGCCAAGTCGAATACCATAATCCATCAGGTATTCGGTAATAGGATATTTGTTGGAATAGGTAGGAAGGTTTTGAAATCTCGCCTGTGGCCCTAAGAACCATTGGTATACACCATTTTGGTATGTGAGGTTGATTCCTAATGAACTATTAATATTCCATTTACGCATTAAGCTATTGCCATCTGCGTAGTGATTATAATCTGTTGATAAAAGGTATAAGGATTTGTTCAATGTAAAGGTTGGCTGAATGGTAGCTTCCGCTGTTATCCCTACATGTTTTCCTTTAATAACATCATATTGAAATCCAATAGGTACAGAAACCTGGTACATTTTATTATCCAATTCTGCCTTGCTAAAGCCGGTATTATTGTTATAAAGTGATAAAACACTTACGTTCTCAATGCCATGATTATTTACTAAAGAAATGGTTGTTATATCTGCAACTGATTGAAATGTTTCAATATAATATTGACGAATATTGAATTGAATTCCAGTTTTGAATTTAAAACGGCTACTCATATTATACAGCATAGAAAATCCTAATTCTAAGCCAACAGCTGGTTTTTGCCTTACTATATCGTTGATATTGGTAGTATAGTTTAATCCCACTGGTGCGGTGGCGGGAGCGGCACCTAAAATTTCTTTTGCTTT
Source organism: uncultured Bacteroidota bacterium (assembly GCA_903927185.1). Lineage (GTDB taxonomy): Bacteria > Bacteroidota > Bacteroidia > Chitinophagales > Chitinophagaceae > Sediminibacterium. The sequence goes on along the minus strand of CAIYLW010000085.1, from coordinate 38,245 downwards.
TGAGTCTGATAATTTACGATAGCTCGTTGAAGGAGTTATGTAAAATCCAAATCCAACTCTTGAATTTTTTGAACTAAGAGTTGTAATTGGTTTATATGCAAATTCTTTAAGATAATCGTCTGCCGAACTAGCGTCTAATTTTTGTTGATTTGAAATTAATGCTGAAGAACTGTTCTTGATTGCAATGTTTTCAACTGATACAGAATTTATTTCCTGTTTTTTTTGTACAAGAGGACTTGTTTCAGTTGCATCATAAAGGAGATTTGATTTAGCAACAGGTTCCTGAGTATTTATTGATACTAAAGAACTAATATTATTATTTGTCTCGTTTATAAAGGAAGGTATAGTAGGCAATTCGTATTGCTTCGATAATACTTCAGGATACGATTTTTTTACTTCTTCTTTTAAAAAATGCATTGGAATTACAGGAGCTTCAGATACCATATTATCGACATCAGCCTTTAATCTTTGTTGTTCTATTTGTGCTATTGTTGAAGCAGTAACTTGTTCAGTAGATATTGCATTGAAGTCAGAACTCACCGGAGTCTGATTTTCAGTAACCGGTTTCTTATTGTTCAGATTTTTCAGCGCAACCAATTTTCCTGCTTTCTGATTTGGATGATTATTTAGAAGAGTAGCAACAGTAAGTGCAGAAATGATAAATAAGGAAATAAAGGTAAGTGCTGGCCAAGTTTGAGGACCATGAACCTCTGCCTGTATATTCCTCCAGATCTGGTCAGAAGGATACATTCGATGATCGTTAATCTCATCCTGAAGAAATTCTTCCAATTCGTCTTGGTACATTTTGTTATCCATATACAGAGGCAGCAGCAACTATTTTTTCAACGTGGCCAATAAGTTGAATTCTTCCTTTGGCCTTTCGATGATTTGTTTTCTTATTAGGATATGTTCCAGCATTGTTTTGGCTCTGGTGTATTGGCTTCTGCTGGTACTTTCTTCAATGTCCAACATAGCGCCAATCTCTTTATGGCTGTAACCTTCCAAAGCGAACAAATTCAATACTGTTCGGTAACCTAAGGGCAACAATCTAATACATTCCACAATTTGGCGTGCCTGCATGATAGATGGAACCGTTTCTTCTTTAACCTGTAAATAATAAGCATAATCTAAATCAACACTTTCGTTGAATTTCTTATGCTTCTTTAAGAAATTGATACAAGTATGAACAATGATTCTTCTAATCCATCCCTCAAAAGCACCTTTATTTTGAAAAGTATGTATCTGGGTGAATACTTTGATAAATCCTTCTTGCAACATATCCTCACCGTCTTCGCGATTTTGAGCGAAACGATAACAAACACTGAGCATTTTAGGACTATATCTGTTATACAACTCTCGTTGCGCTGCAACGTCATTGTGTAAACATCCCGATATAATTGCCTGTTCGGTCATGAGGGGAATTTAAGTTCCCCCTAAATATAGACATAAAATGCATTTAATTGCTGCATCCTAGTTTAGAATTATTGCATAAAAACTTCAAAAAAATGGTTTTTGACAGAAAATGTGAGAATCTGGAAAGGGGAAAACTGATTTTAGAGTTTTGTGACAAATTGATATTCAATCGTTAAAATCTTCAAACAGGACTTAGAATCTTTATGTCAATAGTATATTTGCAATTCTTGATTCAGTTTTGGATCAGCGGTTGCTACCTGCTTTTAACTATTAACTGAAGTCCTAAATTGTAACAATGCGCAACTTATTTTATCAGCTTTTAATTGGGGTCACTATTTTGGTTGGCGTTTCAAGGGCACAACAATCCTCTCATACGGATAAAAGCAAAGGTTTAGCAGGAAATAATAAATCATATTTAACCGGAAAAATTTTAGATCAAAAGACACTCGGCCCACTCAATGGAGCGAGTATTTATTTTCATGAATCAAAATTTGGAACCATCTCTGATTCCAATGGCATATTTTTAAGTCAAGGTTTACCAGCAGGTAAATACCTTGTTGAGATTTCATTTCAAGGCTTTGCTACCATTATTGAAAACATAGATATCAATGGGAAAACCGACAGGATTTTTAAAATGTTCGAAGCTGTAGTAGAACACGAAGAAGTTACTGTTACAGGGGTTGCATCTGCAACTAAAACAAAACTTTCCTCACAACCAATATCCATAGTAAAGAAGTCAGATTTAATGCAAGCATCTTCTACAAATATTATTGATGCATTAAGTAAAATGGTTCCTGGATTGAGCAATTTAGGAACGGGTCCGGCTATTTCAAAACCAGTGATTAGGGGAATGGGATATAACAGGGTTGTAACAGTTCATGATGGCGTTCGTCAGGAAGGGCAACAATGGGGTGATGAACATGGTATTGAAGTGGATGAATATAGTATCCAAAAAGTAGAAGTATTAAAAGGTCCGGCATCTTTATTTTACGGGAGTGATGCAATGGCTGGAGTAGTTCATTTAATTACCAATGTTCCAGTTGAAAAGGGTACAATTGGTGGCAATATTATGGGAACTTTCAACGGCAATAACGGTCTCTATGGAACCAATGGAAATATCGCAGGCCATTTAAAAAATGGATTTAACTGGAATGCATATGGTACTTTTAAAAGTGCAGGCGATTATCAAAATGCGTATGATGGTAAAGTGTTTAATAGCCGGTTCAATGAAAAGAATTTCGGTGGCTATTTTGGAATAAATAAATCTTGGGGATATAGTCATTTGCTCATCAGTAATTTCAATCAACATATTGGCATTATTGAAGGTGCGAGAGATAGCGCCACAGGCGCATTCCTTGTATACTCAGGCACTCCCTTGCAGCATATTGCAACAAAGGAAGAATTGGATAGCAGAACTATGGTAACTCCCTATCAGCAAGTAACGCATTTTAAAATTGCATCTGACAATAATTTTAAATTTGGATCTGGTAGAATGGCAATTAATATAGGATTTCAAGATAATAAAAGAAGAGAATTTGGAGATGTTGATCATCCCAATCAACCTGATTTATTTTTTGATCTAAAAACCCTCAACTATAGCATCCAATATAATTTAGCAGATCACAATGGCTGGCTTACTTCAATTGGAGTAACTGGAATGTATCAACAGAATAGTAACCTTGCAGAAAGAAAGTTAATACCAGAATATAATCAATTCGATATTGGAGCTTTTGTTTATAGTAAAAAAACTTTCGACAAGATTACAATTAGTGGTGGACTAAGATCAGATTATAGAAACACTATCGGGAAAGGGTTTATGCAGAATGGCATTTCAAGGTTTAATGCATTTAATAAAAATTTTGGAAATATTAGTGGGAGTATAGGGTTAAGCTATTCACCAAATGATGAAGTGACTTGGAAATTTAATTTAGCTAGGGGATATAGAGCGCCAAACGTATCTGAATTGGCAAGTAATGGAGCTCATGAGGGAACTAATAGATATGAATATGGAGATAATAATTTAAAATCTGAAACCACTTTACAAATGGATGCTGGTTTTGAAATTAATAGAGACCATGTAAGTTTTGCATTAAACGGGTTCTTCAATAGTATTCAAAATTTTATTTTTTATAGTAAACTAGAGTCAGTGTTTGGAGGAGATTCATTAGTGCATTCAGATGGTAGTATGATTAGTGCATTTAAATTTCGACAAGCTGGCGCATCATTATATGGACTAGAGGCGAAATTGGATATTCATCCTCATCCACTTGACTGGCTGCATTTTGAAAATAATTTTTCTTATGTAGCAGCACATTTTAATCAAGATTTTGAAGGAACTAATAAGCTTCCTTTTATTCCACCTGCTAGGTTATTAAGTGTATTAAGAGCTAATTTCAATAAAAAGCACGCGTATTTTAGAAATAGTTATCTGAAATTGGAAATGGATAATATGTATGCACAAAACAGAATTTTTACTGCTTACAATACAGAAACTGTTACTCCAGGTTATACCCTATATAATGTAGGTGCAGGTACGGATTTTGTGCATGGTGGCAAAACTGTTTTTAGCATTCATTTTTCTCTCAATAATCTTACAGATGTAGCCTATCAAAGTCATCTGAGTAGATTAAAATATACAGATATCAATGAATCAACTGGTAGAATAGGCGTTTATAATATGGGACGAAACTTTAGTGTAAAACTCACTATGCCATTGAGTTTTAAAACAAAAGCCTAAATTTAAATATGGATATCTCTATCAATACACCCGCCCTGTTATTTCCAGCAATTAGTTTGGTAATGCTTGCTTATACAAATAGATTCTTAGCATTGTCAAATCGTGTAAGAAGTCTTCATGATAAATATGTAGAAAATAAAGAAGGAAATAAAACCATTCATGCTCAAATCAAAAGCCTTCGCTATCGATTGAAGTTGATAAAACATATGCAGGGCTTAGGAATAATCACATTTATTGCTGCTATATTCTCTATATTCCTATTATACATAGATGAGAAATTTGCTGCTAATATTTTCTTTGCTGCAAGTTTACTCGCATTTACAGTTTCGCTTATATTTTCATTTATAGAAATCATGATGAGCAATAAAGCTATTGAACTGGAATTAAGTGATATGGAAGGCTTAGAAAATCCTAGTATGATTGAATATATAAAGAGCAAATTTTAAAAAGAAAAGGCAGGAATTATTTTCCTGCCTTTTCTTTTTAAACCGAAGCTAAAATTTTCCTTTCGCCTATTTGTTGACGCCACATCGCATAATACAAACCTTTTTCTTCCAATAATTGAAGATGACTTCCAGTTTCTACTACCTGTCCTTTTTCAAGAACATAGATTCTATCAGCATGCATAATGGTACTTAAACGGTGTGCAATCATTACCGTGATTTGTTCTTTTTCTGTAGAAATCCTACGAATTGTATTAGTAATTTCTTCCTCAGTAATGCTATCTAATGATGAAGTAGCTTCATCAAAAATAAGTAAATGGGGATGACGTAAAAGTGCTCTAGCTATAGATAACCTTTGTTTTTCTCCACCACTTAATTTTAACCCTCCTTCACCTATCATTGTGTCTAGTCCTTTTTCAGCTCTAGATAAAAGATTGTCGCAACTAGCTTTGTGAAGAGCGTCACGTACATCATCATCTGTTGCTTCTGGAAATACAAATGTTAGATTTTCGCGAATGGTTCCAGCAAATAACTGCGTGTCTTGTGTAACAAATCCGATTTGACTTCGAAGCTCATCAAAATCTATTTCGTGTCCATTAATTCCGTTATAAAAGATAGTGCCATCTTGAGTTCTATATAGTCCTACTAATAGTTTTACTAGTGTGCTTTTTCCTGCACCTGATGGGCCTACAAAAGCAATTGTTTCACCTCTTTTTACATCAAATGAAATACCATCTAGCGCTTTGTATTGAGCTGTTTGATGTTTAAAAGCAATATTTCTGAATTCTAATTCCTCAATCATTCCAACCTGCTTTGGTTCCAAGGGTTTTGGTTCAACTTTCTTAAGCATGAGGTTATGGAAATTACTCATGGAAGCTTCGGCTTCACGATAACTAATAATAATACTTCCTATTTCTTGTAAAGGACCAAAAATGAAGAAACTATAAAATTGTAAAGAAATTAATTGCCCAACAGTTAATACATCTCTAAACAATAACCACATTAATGTAAACGTAATTACCTGCCGTAAAAAGTTCACCATCGTACCTTGTATAAAACTCAATGAACGAATATTTTTTACTTTACGAAGTTCTAATCCAAGAATCTTATAAGTATTGGTGTTTAGTCTTTTAACTTCCTGATCTGTAAGACCAAGGCTTTTTACAAGTTCTATATTGCGCAAACTTTCTGTGGTAGAGCCCGCTAGTGAAGTAGTTTCCTTCACAATGTTTTTTTGAATGGATTTTATTTTTTTACTTAATAGATTGGTAACAATGGCTATTAAAATCGCACCTCCCATATAAATCGGCATAATAGACCAATGTAAACGGGTAGCATAAATGGAAACAAAAATTACACTCACTAAAATTCCAAATAAGACATTGATAACATAACCAATAAACTTTTCTGTATCGCTTCTCACTTTTGTTAAGATCGAAAGCGTTTCTCCACTTCTTTGGTCTTCGAATTCTTGGTAGGGTAAGCGCATAGAATGCTTAAGTCCATCAGTAAAAATCTTTGCTCCAAATTTCTGGATGATCACATTTACTGTATAATCTTGAAATGCTTTTGCAATCCTACTAACCATAGCAGTTCCAACTAATAAGAAAAGCATAAATCCAAGGCCTTTTACATAGGTGCCTTCATCTCTAAAACTTCCATTATCAGCAACTTTGGGGTGACTTGCAAAACGATCAATCAATTTCCCAAAAATCATTGGGTCGAACATCGAAAATGTTTGGTTAATCCCGGCAAGTGCTAATGCCAGAATGATATGCCATCTATAGGGCTTGAGATAAGTTAAAAGTATTTTCATTGAATTATATTAGGTTTTACAGTATAACAATATCCGTACTATTCTTTAAAATATGACAAAGTTGCCAATTGAGTTGCCTCTATTACGCCAAACTTGTTTATAGGTTTTCCACCTGCTGTTAATAATAACATCATTTTCAAATAGTTGTTTCGACAACTTTATTCAGTAAATTACAAAAACAACAAACTTATGCGTTGGAGAAAATTTAACGGTGAGCTAATTAATTTACCCATCAAAAAAGCGGTGGAAGAAGCTATTATTCAGGAAACCGAAAAGCGCGTTAAACTGAAAGTATGTATCGGCACAGATAGCCAGGTAAAGGGAGAAGATACAGAGTTCGCAACTGTGATTGTATTTTTAAGAGAACACAATGGTGGGTTTATGTATATCCACAATGAAAAAACAAAAACAAAATACCATATCAAAGAAAGAATGTTGGTAGAAGTTGCAAAAAGTATTGAAGTAGCTTATGAATTATGTGACTTGTTTATTGAACACCATATAGAAATGGAAGTTCATGCAGACATTAATACCAATCCACAATTCAAAAGTAACGATGCATTACGCGAGGCAATGGGATACATTTTAGGTATGGGGTTCGCTTTCAAAGCAAAGCCGGAAGCCTTTGCTAGCAGTTGTTGTGCGGATAAAATCTGTAACTAATTTTTTTGTAAAATCAAATTCATCGTTGGATCAATTCTGATTAAACGGCTATATTGCCACTTTTATTTCTGTGCGATTTTATAATCGTTATTCATCTGCTGTAATAAAGCTAAAATTTCTTCTCTTCCAACTTTCTTTTCTGCACTGGTTACAAAATGTCTAGGTAGGAATTGCCATGTCTCTCTAAGTTTATTCATAAAGGCCTCCACATTTCTAGCAACCACCCCAGGTTTTTCTTTATCAGATTTTGTAAAAACTAAACTAAATGGAATTTCCCAATGATCAAGTTGATTTACAAATTCTAAATCATTTTTTTGAGGGGTATGTCTACTATCAATTAAAACAAAAACTTGCATCAAATTCTCTCTCTTTCTTAAATATCCATCTATCATTTGTTCCCAGCGATTCCTATCAGAAATAGAACGTTTTGCATATCCATAACCAGGAAGATCAACTAAATACCATTTTTCTTTTGGACCTCTTAATGCTCCTGAGCTTTCTATATCGAAATGGTTAATTAGCTGAGTTTTACCTGGCGTTCCAGAGGTCTTTGCTAAATTTTTCTGTTTAGTAAGCAAATTGATTAAAGAAGATTTACCAACATTACTTCTCCCAATAAAAGCATATTCAGGCCTGTCTGGTTTGGGACATTGGGTTACCAGGGCGGATGATATATTGTATTGAGCTGAAGTGATTTCCATGCTGCAAAGTAAACGAATATTCAGCTTGGAGCTTCAATCAGCCAGAAATGGGCAATAAAAAACCCCGAAGTAAATCGGGGTTTTTTATTATTTTCTTTTTGGTAAAACCAAACTGTCGGCTGGATATCTGGCTTTAATACTATCTCTAATTGAAGTACACCAATCGAATAGTTTTTGTTTTTCAATATCGCTCAATTTAGCTCCTTTATGAATCCAGGTATATGATTCCAATGGCATTTCACCTTCTTTTACTTGCTCGATACATTCGTCTAATTTTTTATACTGACGAGCAATTGGAGAACTAGTAAAATCATTAAAATTTAAATGCCTTTTTCCATCGTTTACATGATTGGCTAACCAAATCCCAACAGGTTGAATATTGTTGTACCAAGGATAAGTAGTGTTATTGCTATGACAGTCGTAACAAGCTTTCGCGAGTATTTGTTTCACATCATCAGGAACTGTATATGACTTTGAAATGTCATTATCTAATTTTTTGGAATCGTTTTTTGCAGGTCGATAAGCCTGTAATAATATTAGAATTACGAGAATTCCAATTCCTACTTTTTTCATAATTATATATTTTATATGAGAATGTTACCAGTCATTTCTTTAGGAATTTCCAGACCCATTACTTTTAAAATAGTTGGGGCTAAATCTCCTAATTTGCCTGGTTTTATAGTGCCTCTCCACTCTTTATCAATAATGAAGAAAGGTACTGGGTTTAAAGTATGTGCTGTATTCGGAGTGCCATCTTCATTAATCATGAAATCGGCATTGCCATGATCTGCTGTTAGGAAAACTGTGTAACCATGATCCAATGCTGCGGTTACTACTCGTTTCACACAAGCATCAACTGTTCTAGCAGCTGTTATTGCTGCACTAAATATACCTGTATGGCCAACCATATCTGTATTTGCATAGTTCAAACAAATAAAATCTGCTGTTTCATTTTCGATTTCAGGGATTAGTTTATCTGTAATTTCTATGGCACTCATTTCGGGTTGCAAATCATAGGTAGCAACTTTTGGAGAAGGCACCATGATCCTACTTTCACCTGTATACGGATCCTCTCTTCCACCGCTAAAGAAAAAAGTTACGTGGGGATATTTTTCCGTCTCAGCTATTCTAATCTGCTTCTTATTATTTGCTTCTAAAACTTGGCCCAGTGTATTGAATAAATTGTCATTTTCAAATATCGCCGACACGTTTTTGAACTTTTGATCATACATGGTCATGGTAGTATAAGTAAGATCTAATTTTTTCATACCAAAATCTGCATGGTCGTTTTGAGTAAGCACTTCTGTGATCTCTCTACAACGATCGGTTCTGAAATTATAACAAATAGCTACATCGCCAGATTGGATCTTTGCGATTGGTTGATGATTAGTATCTACTATAATTGTTGGAAGAATAAATTCATCCGTCACATTTGCAGCATAAGAATTTTTAACAGCATCAATCGCACTTGTCGCAGTAGGTCCAACCGCATTCACTAATCCATCATATGCCAATTTTACCCTCTCCCAACGTTTGTCACGGTCCATTGCATAGTATCTTCCACTAACTGTGGCGATTTTACCCACTGAGCTTGGTAAGAAATCTGATAAATCGGTTACATAGCCTAACCCACTTTTCGGATCAGTGTCGCGGCCATCAGTAAACACATGTATATAAACCTCAGTTAATCCTTCAGCCTTACATACATTTAGGATTGCTTTTAAATGACTTGTGTGTGAATGTACCCCACCATCGCTCAATAATCCTAATAAATGCAGAGGCTTATGGTTCGTTTTTGCTTTTCGGATAGTACTTAACAAAATTTCATTAGCTGCTAATTCTCCTGTACGGATGGCAACGTTTATCCGTTGTAATTCCTGATACACAATCCTACCGGCACCAAGGTTTAAATGACCCACCTCACTATTTCCCATTTGCCCATCTGGCAAACCAACCTCTTCGCCACATGTTATTAAAGTTGTATTTGGGAATTGACTGTATAAACTGCTTACAAAAGCCGGGTGTGCCTGTTGAATGGCATCTGCACTTGGGATTTTACCCAATCCCCAACCATCCATAATTGCTAAAATTACTTTCTTACTCATCTCTAAAGGTTATTTTTACTAGTTATTTTCTGCTAATTTAGCCAAACAAGTTTAATGTATCGAATTTGGCATGTTTTATGTAACAGATACATTAGAAATCTTTCGCATGAAAAAATTATTTGTATTAATAGGGATATCCATCAGTTTCTTAGCATTTGCCCAACAAGGGGATACTGATGCAGTAGTTAAAGCATTCAAATCTGCCAATACCGAAGAAATTGCTCAATTTTTCGATGATTACATTGATTTAAAACTCTTAGATAAGGAAGAAGTAAAGAATATTGGTCGAAACCAAGCAGGACTGGCCTTGAAAATGTTCTTTGATGAAAACAATATTAACGGGTTTGAAATGGGGTCAAATCGCGAAATTGGAAGCACTTTATATATTACAGGCAAACTAACAAGTTCTGGCAAACCATATAATATCACTGTATTATTAAAAGCCAAAGGTGGGAAACACCAGATAATTACGATACGCATCAACTAGATTTTAGCAGAAGTCCTAGATTTGCATGATGCAATCATATCAGGAACTCCTAGATCATTTAATTCTTTCTGCATTAAACGAAGATATTGGTGATGGAGATCATTCAACCTTGAGTTGTATAGATCCTTCTGTTCAGGGAAAAGCTGTTTTGAAAATAAAACAAGATGGGATATTGGCCGGCATAAAAGTAGCTGAGCATATTTTTCATTTGGTAGAACCAGCTGCTATTTTTAATCCCTTAAAAGTAGATGGAGATAGGATGATTGCGGGAGAAATTGCTTTTAATATTACTGCAAAAGTTTCTACAATTCTGAGTTGCGAAAGGTTAGTTTTAAATTGCATGCAACGTATGAGTGGGATTGCAACTCTCACAAAAAAATATAGTTCCTTATTAGAAGGCTTTCATACACGCATTCTTGATACAAGAAAAACAACACCTAATTTTAGATTGTTAGAAAAAGAAGCAGTTCGAATTGGTGGAGGAGTAAATCATCGGTATGCTTTGTATGATATGATTATGTTGAAAGACAATCATATCGACTATTGTGGTGGTATAGATCAGGCAATTAATAAAGCATGGAATTATGTTCAAACAAATAAACAGAATTTAAAGATTGAGGTTGAAACAAGAACATTGAAGGATGTTGAAAAAGTAATTGCCATAGGTCAAGGAAAAGTATTTCGCATCATGCTAGATAATTTCAAACCTGCTGATGTGGCAATAGCTGTAAAATTAATTGATGGTGCATTCGAAACAGAAGCAAGTGGCGGTATAGATTTACAAAATATAAAAGAGTATGCAGCAACTGGGGTTGACTATGTTAGTGTAGGTGCACTTATTCATCAAGCTCAAAGTCTTGACCTTAGTCTAAAAGCAAGTTTCTCTTAGCAATTGAATCAAAAATTAGATATGTCAAAAAAGAATAAAGCAGATACCCGTGGTTTTGTATATAGTACCGACCCGGATTTTACTTTTGAATCTTCCAATGAAATACAAGAAACTCTGTTACCAGCTCAACAGAAATTGCGTATTCGCTTAGAGACTAAACATCGAGGAGGTAAGGCTGTAACATTAATCACTGGATTTATTGGCAAAGAATCTGACTTGGAAGTTTTAGGCAAGCAATTAAAAAATTTTTGTGGTACGGGCGGTTCAGCAAAAGATGCAGAGATAATTGTACAAGGAGATCAGCGTACAAAAATTTTACCTTGGTTAATTAAAAATGGGTATTCACAATCGAAATAATTTTAATAATCAATATCCATTTTTAATCGATCCTTTAGTTCTCTGACTATTGGAAATTGGTCAGCGATTCTTTCAAATTTTTGACGACTGTTTAATCTTAAATGCACTGGAACTTCCTCCTGTTCGCTGGCATCGACCAACACTTCAAAAGCGATACTTCTATTATTGAATTCTTTTTGAAGGTACTCTAGTAAATACAGTCTCTCTTGTTCAACGAATTTTTGTGAAGTGATTGAACCAACTGAGACGGTAAAAAAAATATCATTTTCTACAGACAATCTCGCAATCTTAAAAGTCCCAAAAGAAGAGTGCTTTTTTTGTTCTTCTAATGTAAGAGCAAAAGTATCCCATAAGGATCTTAGTTTCTCTAAATTCAATACTTCTGCTTCTTTCACTTCTTCAATGGTATATTGGTCGCCATATTTTTCTCGTAAAGAATCGAGCAATCCTTTTTTTGAGCCACCTAATTGAATAGATGTTTTTGGTTTGATGGGTTCTGCAGCAGGAATTATTGCTTCTGGAACAACCGTTTTAACTATTGCTTTTGCAGATTTCGGATTTTCAATAAATAGTTTAGTCTCTGGAACTCCTACTGGTACTTGGGTGTTAATTTGAATAGGAGGAACCTGTTTTAGTTTAAAAGCTATTGGCCCATCAACTCGTTTTTTTTTTTAACAAGTTGTCCATTATCAACAGATAATTCAATGGCTTGCTGAAGAAAGTTTAATTTGATTAAGGTGAGTTCAACATGCAATCTTTTATTGCGCGCCATTTTATAGTTGATCTCTGATTCATTTAAAATATTCAGAGCACTTACCAAAAATGATATTCCTGATTTTTCTGCAGCTTGAATGTATTTTGTTTGCATACCTTCAACTACTTCTAAAAGCGACGCTGATTTAGGGTCTTTGCATACTAATAAATTCCTGATAAATTCTGCAAATCCATTTAAAACTAAATCGCCTTCAAAACCTTTTTTATTTATTTCGTCAAATAGCAACATGGCCGCAGGTAAATCCTGTAACTGCATCGATTCTAAAAGTTTGAAATAATAATCTTCGTCTAAAATATTTAAATGCTCAAGAGTATTCTGATAAGTAACTACACCATTTGTAAAACTCACTATTTTATCTAGGATACTTAATGAATCGCGCATACAACCTTCACTTTTTTGAGCGATAACTTGTAGTGCTGCTTTCTCAGCCTTAATAGATTCTTTATCTACTATTTCTTGCAGATGTTCAACTGTATCATTATTTGTAATCCTTTTAAAATCGAAAATCTGGCATCGACTTAAAATGGTGGGTAATATTTTATGTTTCTCGGTAGTTGCCAAAATAAAAATGGCATAGGGAGGTGGTTCTTCTAATGTTTTTAGAAATGCATTGAAGGCACTTGCACTTAACATATGTACCTCGTCTACGATATACACTTTATATTTTCCTGCTTGTGGAGCAAATCTTACTTGCTCAACTAATGCACGAATATCATCTACAGAATTATTACTAGCCGCATCTAATTCGTGAATGTTCATAGAAGTACCTGCATCAAATGAAGTACAACTATTACAGGTATTACAGGCTTCTCCTTCTGGAGTTTGATTGGTGCAATTAATTGTTTTTGCAAGAATACGGGCGCAAGTTGTTTTACCAACACCTCTCGGTCCACAAAATAAAAAGGCATGTGCTAACTGGTTATTCCGTATAGCATTTTTTAGAGTGGTTGTGATATGTTGTTGCCCAACAACTGTATTAAAATTCTGTGGGCGATACTTTCTTGCTGAAACGATAAAATTCTCCATAATTGCTGTAACTACTCCAAAAGTAAGCAATGAACAGATTTTTAGATGACTAAGTTTTTGACATTGAAAAAAATCTAGAAATGGCGGAGATTCGCCTATTTTGATTATTTTGAATTAGTATTGTTGATATATAATTTAAAAATAATGTTATGAGTTTACATACTATACTTGGTGCAGGTGGTGCAATTGCCAATGAATTATTACCCATTCTGGTGAATTCAAAAGAACAGGTTCGAATTGTAGCTCGCCATCCCAAACAGATGAATGGCGTGGAATCGGTTTCTGCTGATTTGAGTGACGCAAGTCAAACACTAGAGGCTGTGAAAGGATCTTCAATTGTTTATTTATTAGTGGGACTAGAATACGACTATAAAACATGGGCTAAAACATGGCCAATTGTTATGACTAATACCATCAATGCATGTAAAACTGCAGGTGCAAAACTTATTTTCTTTGATAATGTATATATGTATGGAAAGGTAAATGGATGGATGACAGAAGAAACTCACTTTAACCCCTGTAGCAAAAAAGGTATAATTAGAGCTTCTATTGTGAATCAATTATTGGCTGAAATTAAATCAGGGGCTTTAACTGCGTTAATTGCAAGAAGTGCAGATTTTTATGGAACATCCGCTACTAAAACTAGTGTTCCGAATATGCTGGTTTTTGATAATTTTTCGAAAGGTAAAAAAGCTCAGTGGTTAGTAAATGCTCAAGTACCCCATTCTTATACCTTCATTCCTGATGCAAGTAAGGCATTATATTTATTAGCAAAAGATAATAACGCATTTAATCAAACATGGCATTTGCCTACTAAATCAAATCCTTTATCAGGAGAACAATTTATTGCTTTGGCTGCTGAAGCAATGCATCAGACTAATCAATTTTCTGTGCTATCTAAATTAATGATTCGATTAGCAGGACTATTCATTAAACCAATCAGGGAGTCATACGAAATGATTTATCAAAGTGATAGTAGCTATCTTTTCGATTCTACCAAATTTGAAAAGTATTTCAACTTCCAGCCAACTAGCTATGAAGAGGGAATAAAAGAAACAGCTAAGTATTATTTATAACTCATTTCCGGGTGTCTTTCAAAAGGAAGATTCTGATCAAAAAGATAGCGGAAGGTAATCATGCGCCTACTTTGGTAACCTCCAAGGCTTTTATAAATATTCAACATTCTTGGATTCCAATCACCAGCCCAACCCATTTCGTAACGCCTATACCAGCCTTTTCCCTGAGCAAAGGAACCGCATTCCTGAATGATATAACTATCTATTCCAAGTGCTTGATATTTTGGAACAACTCCAAAAGCTAATCCGGTTAATTGTTTGTTAGTGCCTCTCCATTTCATCCACAGCAAATGAAGCTTTTCTTTCCATCCAAATTTCCCATTAAAGTGTTTGAAGTATTGATTTACGTCGGGGATATTAATGAACATCGCAATGGGTTCTTCTTTATAATAAGCAAACCAAATAGTACGTTCATCTAAAATGGGTTTCATTTTTTTAAAAAGTTTAATGGCATTTGCTTCAGTGATTTCTTTGGATTCACCATGCTGAGCCCAGGCAGCATTATACACTTTAGTAAAATCGCCTGCATACTTTTCAAGTTCATTCAATTTTGCATGCCTTGCAGAATAGTCTGTTTTTGCCTTAATTCTAGCATGCCTTTCTAATATTTTTTCAGAAAAAGTATCATCTACATTCATATAGTAGTAGTACTGATTATAATAATTTTCAAACCCATAATTATTGAAAAGGGTTTCATAATAAGATGGGTTGAAAGACATACCATACATGGGTTCATTGTCAAAACCTTCCACTAATAATCCCCACCATTTGTCACGGTCGCCAAAATTAATCGGACCATCCATGGCTTCTGCACCTTTTAATGTTAACCATTCCTTTGCCTGATCAAATAAACTATTTGCAGCTTTTTGATCATTGATACATTCGAAAAAGCCAAATCCACCAGTTAAAAAATCTGTTCCTTTATTAATGTATTTGCTGCTAATGAAAGCAGCAATACGGCCAATAGTTTCTGATTGATCGTTTTGAAGAATCCATCTTTTGGCTTCTCCGTATTCGAAAGATTTGTTTTTTTCTGGATCAAAAACATCCATCACATCATTATCAATTGGTCGAATATAAACCGGGTTTGTTTTGTTCAATTTAACATTGACGTTTAGAAATTCCCTAACCGTATTTTTATCATTTACTTCAATCAATTGCATGGTCCAACTATTTTTATATAAGGCAGATTAAATAAATTATTTATTTAGTGAAAAGTTTAGCAGCCATTTTTTCATCGTGACCATAAATATCTTTTCTAAAATTAAGCTCTCCCGATTTATCAACCCAAGCTGTAAAGTATACTATTAATACTGGAATTGTTTTATTAAGTGTTACCCATCTTTCTTTAGTTAAATGCATAGAGCTATCTATATTCTTACTATTCCATGAACTATCATTTCTTAAAAGATATTGAGCCATTTTCTTAGGGTCGCTAATTCTAATACAACCATGGCTTAAGCTCCTACTTGATTGAGAAAACAAATCATGGTTAGGAGTATCATGTAAATAAATATCGTAATTATTAGGGAATAAAAACTTTACAAGTCCGAGAGAATTAAACGCCCCTGGCAATTGACGAACAAGTGGTAATCCATTACTGTTCCCGGTAATTTCCATGTGATTCTTTGCGAGGTAGTCGCTGTTTTTTTCAATAGCTGGAACAACTTCATTTTTTACGATACTAGTTGGTACATTCCAATAAGGACTAAAAACTATATATTTTAAATTCCCTGTAAAGATCACAGTACTATTAGCTGATTTACCAACAATTACATTCATGTCCATCACTGTTTTCCCACTATCAAATACGTGTAATCGATATTCTGGAATATTTACCAAGATGTAATTGATATCTTTTTCTGGTGGCATCCAACGCAACCTTTCCATATTCACGAGAAGTTGCCTTATTCTCCATTTTATTGGAACGTTTAACTCTTCAATCATTTTATTTCCAACAGATCCATCTACACTTAAGCCCATTCTTTTTTGGAAATTTTTAACGGCACTAACTGTTAATGAATCGAATGCTTCGCTTGTATCTGCAATTTTAAAATCTCCTAAAGCGTTTAGCCTTTTTTTAATTGATGAAACAGTCTGTGAGCTATCACCCTTTTTAAATGGTTTTTTAACATAAGGGATGGTATCTGAGGGAAAGCTTTTTGCCAATTCATTGTAGTAAACTAAGTGCTCCTGCAATTTTTTATATTGTGGATTTTGCTTGGCATAGATTTCGATATCAGTAGCTTTCGACTTTATACTTGAATCAAGTAATGCGCTGAGGTCTAGTTTTTTTCGTGGAATAAACCAGCCCAAATCTGCTGCATCAATATCACTGCCCTTATAAACTTTTTCTGCATAAGCAAAGAATTGTCCGGTAAATGATAATTCGGTTTTTAGTATTTCTTCTTTTGATTGATGATGCAATTTGTCTGCGACTGATGTGTCGTATAATCTTGTTAGTGAAGGATTATACAAACTACTATCTTGTAAATCTGCAACGGTTGAATTTAACAGATTTAAAAAATTAAATGCTTGTTCAGCTATTCCTTTATTATCGAACCAAGCATATTGATAATTTCTTTCTTTATAAAAATTATGGAATTGCTCTTCAAAAGGTTTGAATTCAATATGATTATTTAAAAAGAGTTCAATTTGAACACTATCAAAAAAGAAATTGTTGAAAGAAGTTTTTGTAGTGATAGAAGTATCTCTAAATACAAATCTTTTTGCCCTTTTAAAACTTTTGCAACTATTTATGCCAATAGCCAATATGGTTAAAATAATAAAAGAGTATTTCTTCATATATCTAATATACCGAATTTAATAAATTGTCAATCAGCGATTAACTAAAACAGAGATGCAAACAAGCCCAGCTGTTTCTGTTCTAAGTCTTGTTTCACCCAAACTAACTGGAATAAATTCTGCTTCTAATGCCATTGAAATTTCTTCAATAGTAAAATCTCCTTCTGGACCAATCAATATTAAAGTATCTGATGATTTAGGTAAATCTTTAAGCAATAGCTTCTGATCTAATTCGCAATGCGCAATTATTTTTTGATGATGGTTTGTTTGATTGATCATTTTATTAATTGCAATGGGTTCGTGAAGAATGGGTAACCAACATTGTTGACTTTGTAACATTGCTGAAACTAGTATTTGCAGCATTCTTTCTGTTCTGAATCTTTGTTGTTCTGTTCTCTTACAAATAATTGGGAAAATCTCTGTAACACCGATTTCAGTAATTTTTTCGAACATCCACTCTAATCGATCAGCATTTTTTAATAAAGAAATTCCGATGCTAATTTTATTAGGATTGGGTTCTTTGAAAATAGTCTTTTCGATAAGCGCCACAGATTTATGTTTGTCTGCGCTAATGATTTTTGCTATAAATAATGTGCCTTTCCCATCAGTTAAATGAATCAGTGCCCCATCTCTCATTCGTAAAACTTGCACACAATGTTTACTTGTGTTATCACTTAAAACAAATGGTTGATTAGTATCTATTATTGTAGGTTCGTAAAAAAATGGAACACTCATTGCTGTAAAAATAAATAAAGCGCAGGAAATGCTTCCTGCGCTTCTATTATAAATATAATTTAGAAAGGTTGTTCTGTTTCATAACCCTGATCGAAGTCAACATCATTCATTTTGCTTCCTTTCTGTAAATAGAATTTGGCGCCATCAGCTGCACCACCGCTTGGTGATGGTGAAGAAGTTGGTGCAATAGGTTTCCTATTGTTTCCTAATCCTTCCATACCACCGCTATCTCCTTCCCATTCTTCAAAACGTTGAATGGCTAAGTTGGCTCTAAGTTTAATAGTATCCAATTGACCATTTCGGTGTTTAGCAATTCTGATATGCGTTTCACCGCTAGTGCTTTCGCCCATTTCATTACTTTTTACTTCATAATACTCTGGTCGATAAATGAACATTACCATATCAGCATCTTGTTCAATTGCTCCAGATTCTCTTAAGTCACTTAATTGTGGCATCTTGCTTTCCTTTCTGGTTTCCACGGCACGACTCAACTGACTCAATGCTATGATTGGAACTCCCAATTCTTTTGCAAGTGCTTTTAAGTTTCTAGAGATATTACTAATTTCTTGTTCCCGATTCCCTCCTTTATCATTAGATCCACTCATCAATTGCAAGTAGTCAATAATGATGATGCCAACTTTATGCTTGTGTACAAGTCTTCTAGCTTTTGCCCTAAATTCAAAAATATTAAGAGCAGCGGTATCGTCGATATAGATAGGAGCCCGTTCAAGTCTGTTAAGTCCTTTTGATATTAATTGTTGGTATTCGTGATCTTCCAATTTACCACGACTAATTTTCTCCATTTTGATTTCGCTCTCCGCACTTAAAATACGTTGTACTAACTGAGAAGCACTCATTTCTAATGAAAAGAAACCTACTGCCACTGGTTTTGTGGGATGCAGAGCAGCATTTCTTGCTAGGTTAAGTGCAAATGCGGTTTTACCAACAGATGGACGAGCTGCAAGAATAATTAAGTCGGTAGGTTGCCATCCATAAGTAACTCTATCAAGAGATCCGAAACCACTAGGAACACCAGAAATTTCTTCTGTTTTAGTTCTTAATTCGTCTAAGCGGTTCATGGTTTTTGCCAGTACACCAATAATTTCCTCGAAATTCTTTTTCAAGTAGTTGTTAGTAATATTGAACATCTTGGTTTCTGCTTCATCTAAAAGATCAAATACATCTGTACTGTCTTCATAAGCATCGCCAATTATTTCACCGCTTATGCGAATCAGTTCTCGCTGAATAAATTTTTGTAATACAATTCTACAGTGTGCATCAATATTTGCAGTGGATACAACTGAGTTGGTTAATTTGGTCACATAATAAGGACCTCCAACAGCATCTAATTGTTCCTGAAACTTTAATTCTTCTACAACGGTTAGCAGGTCAATAGGTTCATTTTTTTGCTGTAAGGCCTGCATAGCATGATAAATTGTTTTATGTGATTCCACATAAAAACATTCAGGCTTTAATATTTCAGAAACAGTATCAAAAGCACTTTTTTCAAGCATAATGGCACCAAGAATGGCTTCTTCCAATTCCTTTGCCTGAGGTGGAACTTTCCCATATACCATGGTACTCATGTCTACAGTTGTCTTTCTTCTCTTACGATCTTTGTTTAAACTAGTTAAGTCCATAGTTATCTTAGGGGTTAGTAGTCAATGCCTGGCTATTAAGGTGATCAAAAACTGTTTCAGGAAAACCCTCGTCGATGATTCATCTCTAAGGGCAACGAATATGGGGTAAGAATTCCGGTTGTTAAAATTTTTTAGTATCAATTTTCGTCCACAGGTTATTACCCGCTCATTCACATAAAACTAACCACTATCCACATAAAAATCGAAGGTTATCCACTTATTAAAAAAGTTTTCAGTACAAAATTAGCCATTTTGCACAAGTCCTTGTGCAGAAAGATTTCTAAAATAAATAAGTATATTCTTCAAAAAAAACATTAATTATAAAGGCATTTTTTTAATTTTTATTCTTCTTCAGCTATCTAGAAATACAGTAATAGAGCGCTAAAGCCCACTAATCCTAGATATCCCATTTTTATCTCTTATTTTTGGGCTTCGAAAAGAGTTTGAAATTATGACCATTAGTTACAACTGGCTGAGTGAGTACCTCCCTGAAACCATTGATCCTGAAAAATTATCCAGGATTTTAACATCTATAGGATTAGAAGTAGAAAGCCTTGAAAGATTTCAGTCTGTCAAAGGCGGATTAGAAGGCTTGATAATTGGAGAAGTATTAGAATGTGAGCAGCATCCCAATGCTGATAAATTAAAAATCACCAAAGTAAATATTGGAGCTGAAGAAGTGCTGCAAATAGTTTGCGGCGCTCCTAATGTAGCGGTCGGTCAAAAAGTGGTTGTTGCAACTATGGGCGCTACCATTTATCCCTCAAGTGGCGAATCTATTACCATGAAACTTGCGAAGATTCGAGGTGTAGAAAGCTATGGTATGATCTGTGCTGAAGATGAAATGGGAATGGGTACTAGTCATGATGGAATTCTTGTGCTTCCCGCCGATCTTAAGCCAGGAACTCCAGCTGCAACTCATTTTCAACCATATAGCGATTGGATTTATGAAATAGGGTTAACGCCAAATAGAATGGATGCGATGAGTCATTTTGGTGTAGCCAGAGATGTGTGTGCTTATCTAACGCACCATCAAAAAGAGACGAGAGTGAAAACCCCTTTTAGTAATGGATTTAAAATAGACAATACTAATCTTCCTATTAAAGTTACCGTTGAAAACACAGAAGCTTGTCCAAGGTATGCAGGTATAAGTATCAGTGATGTTGAAGTAAAAGAATCACCTCAGTGGCTAAAGAATCGTCTGCAGTCAATTGGCTTAAGACCTATTAATAACATTGTAGATATCACCAATTTTATTTTGCATGAAACTGGCCAGCCTTTGCACGCTTTTGATGCAGAAGCGATTATTGGTGCAGAGATTATTGTAAAAAATGTTGCAGAAGGGACGGTTTTTACTACTCTAGATGCTAAAGAAAGAAAATTGAGTAGTAAAGATTTAATGATTTGTAATGCAAAAGAAGGCATGTGTATTGCAGGTGTATATGGAGGAAAGGGAAGTGGGGTAACCGCTACTACTAAAAATATTTTTTTAGAAAGTGCGTGGTTTCTTCCTTCCAGTATTCGAATCAGTTCTTTGTTTCATGGATTAAGAACAGATGCAGCTACTCGTTTTGAAAAAGGAGTAGATATTGATAATACTGTGAATGTTTTGAAAAGGGCTGCGCTAATGATTAAAGAATTGGCCGGCGGAGAAATTTCTAGTGAAATAGTGGATGTATATCCTGCTCCTCAGCCCAAAACAGAAGTTTCTTTAAAACATCATTATCTCAAAAAGCTAAGTGGTAAAAATTATCATGCAGATAAAGTAAATAGAATTTTAACTGCACTCGGGTTCGAAATTTTGAAAGAGGGCATGGATGAACTGCGTGTTGCGGTTCCAAGGAGTAAGCCAGATATTACTCTACCTGCAGATATTGTAGAAGAAATTATTCGAATTGATGGGTTAGATAATATTGAAATCCCTTCTACCATTTCTATTAGTCCAGCAACGGATCAATCTTCCCTTAAAGAGAATCTAAAAAATAAAATTGCCAATTATTTGGTTGGGCAGGGGTTCATTGAAATTCTAACCAATAGCATTACTAATAGCAAATATTTCAGTGAAGAAGTTTTGAGTAGGTCTGTTAAAATGATCAATAATTTGAGTGCTGATTTAGATATTTTACGACCATCTATGTTAGAAACCGGGTTAGAAACTATTGCCTATAATCTGAACAGAAAAAATAATAATCTTCTGTTTTTCGAATTTGGCAAAACCTATGCTAGTAATGGTCCTGGGGACTATCAAGAAACTGAACATTTGGCTTTATATTTTACTGGATCAGATCAAGAAGAGAGCTGGCATCAAAAGAGTAAAAGTTTAGATATATATAGGGCTAAAGGAGTGGTTGCTGCCATTATGCAACTTGCTGGAATTGGTGGCTTGCAACTAAGTTTGTTAGAAGATGCCATTTTGGTTAAAGCGAGTAAAAAGGAATTGGGAACTATTTATAAAGTATCCAATAAACAATTGCAAAATTTTGATATTAAGCAAGACGTTTATTTTGCTGATATTGATTTTGTAGCATTATTAAAGTTGGTGAATGATCGAAAGATTACTTACAAAGAAGTAAACAAGTTTCCTGCTATGCAGCGCGACTTGGCATTAGTTGTAGAAAAGCATATAAGTTTTGATGCAATAGAACAGCAAGTACGCAAAACGCAAATTTCAAAACTAAAACAAGTTCGATTATTTGATGTGTTTGAAAGCGATAAGTTAGGTGCAGAAAAAAAATCGATGGCAATGAGCTTTACTTTTGAAGATGATCAAAAAACATTAACCGACAAAGAGGTAGATGCCATGGTTGGAAAACTAATCCATCAATTTGAAAAGGAATTGGGAGCAGAAATTAGGAAATAGAGATTCTCAAAAACTATTAATTACCTATTTTAGAGTAAGATTAATTTTTAATAGATGGAAACACTTTCTGTACAAATAAAAGCTATTCAGGAAAAGCTGCAGATTTTACTCAAGCAGCAGCAGCTTTTGCAGAAGGAAAACCTGAAACTAAAAAAAGATCTGGAGAAGTTACAAACAGAAAAATTGCAGAAAGAAACTGATTTACAGGGAATTATTCAGCAATTAGAGTCTGTTAAAATGGGAGATTCTCAATGGAGCTCTTCCGATAAATTATTAATGGAGAAAAGGATTGATGGCTATTTGAAAGAAATTGAGAAATGCCTATTGTTACTGAACGCTTGAAATGATGGAAGAACTCATACCAGTAAATATTGTAATTGCTGACCGATCTTACCGCCTTAAAATTGAGCCGGCTGATGAGGAGATGGTACGTAAAACATCTAGTCTTATTAATGACAAAATTTCGGAGTTCAAAACCAATTTTGCAGGTAAAGACATGCAAGACTATGTGTCTATGGCGCTGCTTTGGTTTGCAACTGAACAAACCCAATCAGGTAAACTTCTCGTAAAATGGGGCGAATTAGCCCAACAAATCAACTCTTTAGAGAAATCTATCGACAAAGCTTTACTGGAAAACCAGTAAGCTGAGAACCAAATCTTTTCACTTAATTTATTTAAGTATCTTCGCCTATTGCGTATACTTATTAGGTTAAAATGAGATGTGTACGGGTATATAGGATTTTGAATTATTTTAAAAATTACCAAAACCATGGATCAAAATGTTGTTTCTATTATAATTGGTGCCATTTCACTAATTGCTGGGGCTTTAGCGGGTAAGTTTTTATTCGCCAAAGACACAAAAAAACAGGTCGAAGACGCCGAACACCAAGCGCAGACTATTTTAAAAGAAGCCGAATTGAGAGCTGAAACCGTTAAAAAGGAGAAGCAATTAGAGGCGAAAGAGCGGTTTGTACAATTGAAGTCTGAACACGATAGAGAAGTGATGGACCGCAATCGCAAATTAGGTGAAGCTGAAAACAGAATTAAGCAAAAAGAGATTTCCATCAACCAAAAAGAAGCTGGAATAGACAAACAAACCAAAGAGAACGAAGCGATTAAAGAAAATTTGAATCGTCAAATTGAATTGGTTAACCTCAAGCGTTCAGAACTGGAAAAACACCAGGAAGAACATATTCGTCGATTGGAAAAGATAGCTGGATTAAGTGCAGAGGAGGCAAAAACACAGTTAATTGAAAGCCTAAAACAGGAAGCTCATTCTCAAGCACTTGGTTTACAGCAAGAAATTATAGAAGAAGCCAAACTAAAAGCGAATAAAGAAGCGCGTAAAATAGTGATTCAATCTATTCAACGCACTGCAGCTGAAGTTACCATTGAAAATACGGTAACTGTATTTAATCTCGAAACAGATGAAATTAAAGGGCAAATCATTGGTAGAGAGGGTAGAAATATCCGTGCTATTGAGGCTGCAACTGGTGTTGATTTGATTGTTGATGATACACCTGAAGCCATTATCTTATCTTCTTTCGATCCATTACGTAGAGAAATCGCTCGTTTAAGTTTACAACGTTTGGTGGCAGATGGAAGAATTCATCCGGCTCGTATTGAGGAAGTAGTTGAGAAAACTCGCCGCCAATTAGAAGAGCAAGTCATGGAAATTGGGGAAAGAACGGTGATTGAAATGGGGATTCACGGATTGCACAAAGAATTGGTAAGAATTGTAGGGAAAATGCGTTTCCGCTCTTCTTACGGTCAGAATCTATTAATGCATAGTCGTGAAACTGCCAACCTATGCGGAATCATGGCGGCCGAACTCGGAATGAACCCTAAATTGGCCAAACGTGCCGGTTTACTGCATGATATTGGGAAAGTGCCAGATGAAGAGACTGAGCTAAGTCACGCATTGTTAGGAGCTAAATTAGCCGAGAAATATGGTGAAAACCCAGCAGTGGTAAATGCTATCGGCGCTCACCACGATGAAATGGAAATGCAATATGTAATTTCTCCGATTATTCAGGCATGCGATGCCATTAGTGGTGCTCGCCCTGGTGCAAGAAGAGAGATTATGCAGCAATATTTACAGCGGATCAAAGACCTTGAGAATCTGGCAATGGCTTATCAAGGGGTAGAAAAAGCATATGCTATTCAGGCTGGTAGAGAATTGAGAGTAATCGTTGAAGCAGAGAAAGTTACAGATGGAGATAGCGATAAGCTAAGTTTTGAAATAGCACAAAAAATTCAGACAGAAATGACCTATCCTGGTCAGATCAAAGTAACAGTTATTAGAGAAAAAAGAGCGGTAAACGTAGCGAGATAAAAAATATTCTGATTTAGCAGCAGTATTTTATAAATTTTTCTATACCTTTGCCGTCCGCAAAAAAATAAAGTTATGGACGCAGCAGTTCAGTTTGTACACGAGCAATTGACCGTGAAGAAAACATACCCTAAGTTTAAGGCAGGTGATAATATCACTGTTAATTATAAGATTGTAGAGGGTGGTAAAGAACGTATTCAGAGTTTCCGTGGTGATGTAATTAAATTACAAGGCAACGGTGCTACTGCATCATTTACTGTTCGTAAAATCTCTGATGGTGTAGGTGTGGAGCGTTTGTTCCCTATCCTTTCTCCAAATATAGATTCAATCTTGTTAAACAAGTCTGGTAAGGTTCGCCGTGCCAAGTTGTATTATTTGAGAGAACGTAGTGGTAAAAGCGCTCGTATTAAAGAAAAAAGATTTTAATCGATTTTTATTTTCTTTAAATAGCATTACTTTTCTTTACCTTTCTATTCTAAATTTTATATTATGGGAGACTTATTTGCACCTCAGCACATTATATGGATCGTTCTGTTATTCTTGTTATTTTTTGGAGGTAAAAAAATACCCGAATTAATGCGCGGTTTGGGAAAAGGAATCAGAGAATTCAAGGATGCGAAAGATAATGTGCAAAAGGAAATCGAAACACATGTTTCTGAAGAAGCGACAAAGAAGGAAACAAATTCATAAAATGTTTATTTAATTAGTAAACCTCGCAATTTATTTCTGCGGGGTTTTTATTTTGTTTATAACCACACCAACCTTCCTATCAATTTAATGGGTCTCTTTAGCAAAATATCAAATTCAGAATCAAGTGCAGAAATGTCATTCTTTGATCATATTGATGAGTTAAGAAAACATTTATTTAGATCAGTTATTGCCATTCTTATTGGGGCAATTTTTGTTGGGTACTATAATAAGTTTATCATCAGAAATATTTTAATGGGCCCCATCCATTCTGATTTTGTTACTTATAGGTATTTATGTTCTTTAGGTAAATACCTTGGAATGGGTAATACCCTTTGCTTAAATACCGTAAGCATTAAAATGCAAAGTAACGCAGTTGCAGGTCAGTTTAATGTATTCCTAAACGTTATTTTAATTGGTGGTTTAATCATCGCATTTCCTTATGTATTTTGGCAATTTTGGCGGTTTATAAAACCCGCATTAAAAAACAATGAACTAAGTGGAACCAGAGGTGTTATTTTTTGGGTTTCATTACTTTTTTTCATTGGAGTTTTATTTGGTTATTATGTTATCGCCCCTTACACGATTAACTTCTTTGCCGGATTTCAAATTGATGAAAGCATCGAAAATTTTTGGACTATTGCCAGTTATTTTAATACCATGATGCCACTTGTTCTAGGCTCTGGTTTAATGTTTCAGCTTCCATTAGTATTATATTTCTTAGCAAAAATTGAAGTAGTTAGCTCTGCATTTTTAAAAAAATATCGAAAGCATTCTATTTTAGTTATCACAGTTGTTGTTTCCATTATTACTCCTCCAGATATGTTGAGTACAATAATTTGCAGTATCCCATTAATCTTTTTGTATGAGATTAGTATTTTCTTGATTGTGGGAATAGAAAAAAAACGCAAAATTGCAGAAGCTAAAGAATGGAGTTAATCAGTCAGTAAAAAAATAAACATTGTTTTCATTTCAATCTATAAATAAGTATCATTCATTTTTGAAAGAAAATGTGGATGGTTGCATTATTGCAGTAGATCATTTTTTGATAGAAATTGAAAAAAAGAAACACCTCAACTCTTTCTTAGAAGTATTTGCGGAAGAAGCCATTATAAGGGCTAAAGAGTTAGACGAAAAACGCAGACTCGGGAAACCTTTGGGAAGATTGCACGGAGTTGTTGTTGGAATTAAAGATGTTATATGTTACAAAGGCCATGTGGTTTCAGCAGGTTCGAAAATCCTAGAAAATTTCACATCTATTTATAACGCTACAGTTGTTGAAAAACTATTGCAAGAAGATGCGATTATAATTGGCAGACAAAACTGCGATGAGTTTGCTATGGGAAGCAGTAATGAGAATTCTGCATTTGGTGTTGTAAGAAACGCTATTGACGAATCTCGGGTACCTGGTGGTTCATCGGGAGGGTCTGCGGTTAGTGTGCAAGCTGGGTTAACAATGATCAGTTTAGGAAGTGATACAGGCGGATCTGTTCGCCAGCCTGCAGATTTCTGCGGGGTAGTTGGTTTGAAACCAAGCTATGGAAGAATTTCACGTTATGGTTTAATAGCGTATGCGTCCTCTTTCGATCAAATAGGTATTTTTTCTAAAACAGTTGAAGATGCGGCTCTTTGTTTAGAAGTAATTTCTGGGGTTGATGATTTTGATAGTACCGTTTCTGAAAAGCCTGTTCCGGCATATGCCGCTGAATTAAAAACAACTCCAAGAAAATATAAGATTGCCTATTTTATACAAGCATTGGAACATCCTGGATTAGATCCTGAAATGAGAGCAAAGATTACTCATCTCATTAATCAATTGAAACTTGCTGGTCATACGGTAGATCCTATTGAATTTGACTTGCTCAATCATATTGTACCCACTTACTATGTTTTAACCACTGCAGAGGCGTCCAGTAATTTATCGCGCTTTGATGCTGTTCGATTTGGTTATCGGGCACCTTTAGTGAATTCAGACTTGAATGATATGTATAAAGCATCACGAAGTGCTGGATTTGGTAAAGAAGTACAACGTAGAATCATGCTTGGAACTTTTGTTTTAAGTGCAGGATATTTCGATGCCTATTTTACAAAGGCTCAGCAAGTAAGGCGAATACTTTTAAATAAATCGATAGAAGTCTTTGCTAAATATGAGGCCATTATTTCACCAACTGTTCCTTCTACTGCCTTTAAAATAGGTGAAAAATCTGATGATCAAGTAGCTATGTTTTTGGCTGATATTTACACGGTTTTTGCCAATCTTGTAGGGATTCCAGCTATTTCGATCCCAATGTTTACACATAGTAATGGACTTCCTTTTGGCTTACAAATTATGACTAATCATTTTGAAGAGACTGCCTTATTGCAATTATCTGATCATTTAATGAACTAATAATCAGTTGGTTACATTTATTTTAGCTTCCTTAAGACCTCCTTTCACATCGCCTTAAGTGATTTCATACTAATTTTGTAGACTCTGCAATTATTAGAAATCATGAAGTGGTACGGCATATCTATTCAAACAAGGCTTTCTATCTCCCATTTCATTTTGGGTGTATTTGCAGTAATTGCAGGGGTAGTAGGCAGCATGTCTTTTGTAGCCGACCCAGCATATAAAGAGAAGCCATTAGTAGATACCACTCACGATAAATATGGGTTTCAAAGTTTGTTTGTGGCTAATAAATTTGATGCCTCAAAGCCATATATTAATCAGTTAAATCCTCAGGCTGTTTCATTTGTACAAGAGTATATCCATAAACAAGGAAAAGAATTAGATAGGATGAAAACATGGGGAAAACCCTATTTCGATTTGTATGATAATATCTTGGCGATGTATGGGATCCCTAAAGAAATGAAATACTTGAGTGTGATTGAAAGCCATTTGCAACCCGGGCTGGTTTCATGGGCAGGAGCAGTGGGCCCATGGCAGTTAATGGATTATGAAGCTAAACGTTTTGGGTTGCGTGTAGGGGTGAATGATGAGCGTATGGACTTTTATAAAAGCACGCATGTAGCAGCAAAACTAATGAAGGAATTATACGCCGAATTCGGTGATTGGCTATTAGTTGTTGCAGCTTATAATGGAGGAGCAGGAAGGGTAAGGCAATGTATTAGAAAATCGGGAAGTAGAGATTTTTGGGTGTTGCAATATTATTTGAAGGAAGAAACAAGAACACATGTCAAAAAATTTATAGCTACGCATTATTTATTTGAAGGTTCTGGGGGATGGACCACACTCACGGCAGACGAAACGGTAAAAGTTAAGGCAGCACAAATTAGCAATAATCAGCAGGTTGCTTTATCAAATGAAGAAACTGAAAATACAGCTACTTTAAATATTAGCGGCAGATATAATTCAATGGTATTAACTAATAGTATTGCAATGGAGATAGGGCTATTCAATAAATGGAATCCCGGTTTTGATAAAACCCTTTCTGAGGGTAAACCCTATAATATGCGTTTAGAAAAAGATAAACTTTCCATTTTCGAATCGAAGAAAAATCAGATTCTTATGGAATCATTCCGTATCTTAATTGAGGGAACAGCAGCTAGAAAATAAATCAAAATTTTTTCGGGTAAGACAAAAAAAATGTTGAATGATTATGATTACAACCATTCAACATTTTTTTTAATAGTATATCGTCTAGAAATCGTCGTCGTCGTCGTCAAAACCAGTATCCTTGTCGTTGAACAAATCAAATTCTTTGAAGTCTTCATCTAATTTAAAGTCGTCTTCTTCATCTGCTTTTTTCTTTGAAGCACCACCTGTTCCTCCAGAAGGGGATTTTTTTCCCTTACTTTTTGGAATATCAAACTCGTCGAAGTCGGGGTCCCAATCATCACCTTCTTCGGGTTTTTCCCAATCATCTTCTATTTCTGCCTCATCTTCTTCGTCGTCGTCGTCATCTTTTGATTTTTTCGACGAAGCCTTAGTCCCTTTCTTGCTGGGTTTGACGTCCAATGCATCATCATCGTCGTCATCTAAATCGTCATCATCATCCAATTGTTTTTTACTTTTTGGAGATGGTTTTGCATCGGCATTTTTTGCCGGTGGTGTCTTTGGAGTAGAGGATTTGCTATCCTTATCAGATTTCGCTGCCATATTCTAATAAGATTATTGCGCTAAATTTAAACGCAAAATTGTATTAACCAAAAATATTTTTTCTTTTCTACTAAAAAATTAAAATTTCCTAAATGTGAACGATTTGTTCACGGCCAGGACCATTAGAAACGTGCTTTACTGGAACACCACAATACTCGTTAATAAATGCGATATATTGCTTCATTGTTTCAGGTAAATCTTCCCCTAATTTAATCATGGTTGTATCTGTTTTCCATCCTTTGAATTGTTCCAACATTGGTTCAATCGTTGCTTTTGCCATTTGAAAAGGAACTTGTTTGGTTTCAACTCCGTTTACTTTATAAGAGGTACACATTGATAATTCTTCAAAAGAGTCTAAAACATCCGCTTTTGTCATTACAATTTGTGTTACACCATTAATCATACAAGTATACTGTAAAGCTACTAAATCCATCCAGCCACATCTTCTTGGGCGGCCAGTAGTTGCTCCAAATTCGCTACCTATTCTTCGAAGTTCTTCACCTGTTTCATCAAATAGTTCGGTAGGAAATGGTCCACCACCTACTCTTGTACAATAAGCTTTAGTAACACCCATCACTTCGCCAATTTGTTTTGGAGAAATTCCTAAACCGGTACATACACCAGCTGAAATAGTATTTGATGAAGTTACAAATGGGAAAGTACCGAAATCGATATCCAACATACTTCCTTGTGCACCTTCAGCTAATACCTTTTTGCCTTTTGAAATTTGATCATTGATATAATATTCACAATTAATCACATTTAATGTTTTCAAAAACTCCAATGCTTCAAAAAACTCTTCTTCCCAAGCAGAGATATCTTCAATAAAGTGAAAATTGTCTAATAATTTCTGGTGCTTCAACCGTAGCTTAATATATTGAGTAGTAAAACTTTTATCTAATAAGTCGCCAACCCGTAATGCATTACGGCCGGTCTTATCCATATAGGCAGGCCCGATTCCTTTTAAAGTAGAACCAATTTTACTTTCCCCTTTCTGCATTTCAGAAGCCTTATCCAAAGCTCTATGCGTTGGTATAATTATATTGGTACGTTCTGAAATGAAAAGATTTTTTCTTACGTCGATTCCATAAGCTGCAACTGCATCGCACTCTCTTTTTAATGTTACGGGATCAAGTACTACACCATTTCCAATAATATTTACTTTATCCTGATGAAAAATTCCAGAAGGAATTTGGTGAAGCACTTGCTTCTTACCATCAACATATAAAGTGTGTCCAGCGTTTGGTCCACCTTGAAACCGAGCAACGATATCGTATCTGGGCGCGAAATAGTCTACAATTTTACCTTTGCCTTCATCGCCCCATTGTAAACCTAGAATTACATCAACCATATATTTGTTTTGAATCGAGGCAAAAATAAGCCTTGACTTTGAGTAAAATGGAATTGCGACCAATTAATTACCATCAATTTTAAATAAAATGTGCAAATCCTTATTAGGATAGAGATTCGGTATCAAAACGATCAACTGTTTGTATTCCTTTCAATTGTTTTAATCGATCTACCAATTCCTCCAGTTCTTCTTTATCGTGCACAAATACTTTAATGGTACCTCTAAAAATTCCTTCTGAAGATTCAATTGTTAAAGCAGCAATATTTACGCGCATATCACCACTAATGATATTGGTGATTTTATTAATAACACCAACATCGTCCATCCCTATAATTTTCAATCCTGTAAGAAAGGATATTTCTTTATTCTTGGCCCATTTAGTTTTTACTACCCTGTGCGAATAATTGGCCATTAACTGTGTGGCATTCGGACAAGTTGTTCGATGAATAATCAATCCTTTTCCTGTACTCACAAAACCAAATACGTCATCACCTGGAATGGGGTTACAACATTTTGCAAGATTATAAACAATTTTATCGCTACTTTCTCCGAAAATAATTAACTCAGAATCTTTTTTTGAAAAATGTTTTGCATGATTCTGATCAACATTCAATTCCTGGATAATAGGTTTTGGCCTGGGATGCTCTATACGATCGCCTATTAAATTAAAATCTTTTAATTCACGCAGGTCGATAGATTTAGTTGCAATTTTATAGAGCAGATCTAATTGCGAAGGAACTTTATAAAAATGAACCAGCTCATCAATATTATGCTGATTAACTACAGCACCAAAACCTTCTAACTTTCTTTGTAGTGTATATTTTCCATCTTCTGCAATTTTGCGTTTTTCTTCGCGAAGTGCATCTTTAATTTTGCTTTTTGCTTTAGCGGTAACAACAATGTTTAACCAATCCTCAGATGGTTTTTGTTTCCCACTTGTTATAATTTCTATCTGGTCACCACTTCTTAATTTATGACTGATGGGCACCAATTTATGATGCACTTTTGCACCAATACATTTTGTGCCAATTGCAGAGTGGATGGAGAATGCAAAATCGAGTGCGGTACTTCCAACTGGTAACATTTTCACATCCCCTTTTGGAGTGTATACATAAATTTCTTCTGCAAGAAAAGATGTTTTAAAATCTTGTAAAAAATCTACTGTATCAGTATCGGGAGTACTTAATACTTCCCTGATTTGTCCAAACCATTTATCAAAACGATCTTCATCACCACCACCTTCTTTGTATTTATAGTGAGCAGCTAAACCCTTCTCAGCTATTTCATTCATACGTTTGGTTCTTATCTGTACCTCCACCCATTTACCTTGTGGTCCCATCACAGTAGTATGTAATGCTTCGTATCCGTTACTTTTTGGGTTGCTTAACCAATCACGCAAACGTTCTGGAGAAGGATTGTATTCGTCAGTAATTAAAGAATATACTTTCCAGCAATCTTCTTTTTCTTTTTCTGTTGGAGAATTTAAAATAACTCTGATGGCAAAGAGGTCATAAACTTCTTCAAATTCTACAGACTTCTTTTTTATTTTATTCCAGATACTATGGATACTTTTTGGGCGACCATAGATTTCAAAATCAAAATTTGCTGCTTCTAATTTTTCTTTTAATGGACGAATAAATTCATTGATGTACCTACTTCGCTCACGTTTTGTTTCGGATAATTTTTTTGCAATATCTCGATAGGCTTCTGGCTCCATGTATTTCATGGATAGATCTTCAAGTTCAGTTTTAATATTATACAATCCCATGCGGTGTGCAAGTGGTGCATATACCCAAACAGTTTCTGATGCGATCTTCAATTGCTTCTCTCGCTTCATATGATCGAGTGTGCGCATATTATGCAAACGATCAGCAAGTTTTATAAGAATCACACGAGGATCATCAGTAAGTGTTAAAAGAATTTTTTTAAAATTTTCTGCTTGCTGACTCGTATTGGTATCAATAACATTTGAGATCTTGGTAAGTCCATCTACAATCCGCATAATTTCTGTGCCAAACTCATGTTCCACATCCTCGAGTGATATATCAGTATCTTCTACCGTATCGTGTAACAATGCACAAATGGTACTTCGAACACCAAGTCCGATTTCTTCCACACAAATCATCGCAACTGCAAGAGGGTGAATAATATATGGTTCACCACTTTTTCTGCGCATGGTTTTATGTGCCTCAACAGACATTTCAAAAGCATGACGCACTAATTCTTTATCACCTCTTTTAAGTTTCGGGCGAAGGCTTCGCAACAAAGCGCGATAATGCCGGAGAATTTCGTTCTTCTCCTGATCAACTGTGAGGTTATATTTTGGAAGCGCTGCTTCTGAAGATTGGTTGTCTACTGCTTGTTCCATCGAATAGCGAATATACGCAATAAGGATTATTTGTCGGGGATGCTAGTTTTCAAAAAAAACTGGTTATCAATTTTTAAGAGTGGTGAACTCATTGTATGCTTAGTTGTTACATTTGTACAGACCATGCAAAAAACAAAGACCAAAAAAATATTTGAATTTTCTCTGTTTCGCAGAATTTTTCAATTTGTAAAACCATATAGCACCAAATTTTATGGAAGCATTTTGCTGGCTATCATTATGGCCGTATTTGCTCCTATCAGGCCCTATCTGATTCAGCTAACCATTGACAGTGCTTCTGGTAAATCAGTACATGTACCTGCATGGCTTAAAGCCGTTTTGTTTAATACAGATCTTACAGATGCAACTAAGTTCATCATTGCAGTAACTATTTTTCAGGTAATATTTCTTTTTATAGAAACCAGCGTGCGCTTTGTTTTTAGTTTTATTACTTCTTGGATGGGGCAGAGTGTAGTTCGGGACATGAGAATTGCCGTTTTCGAAAAAGTATTGGGATTAAATCTTTCACAATTTGATAAAACGCCTATTGGTACTCTTACCACTAGAACTATCAATGATATTGAGAGTATTAATGATATTTTTTCGGATGGATTGATTCCTATTATTGCAGATTTGTTAACCATCATTATTACATTGGGAACCATGTTTTGGATGGATTGGCGTTTAACACTTATCAGTTTAGTGCCATTTCCTATTATGATTGTAGCTACTTATTATTTTAAGGAAAGCGTTAATAAGAGTTTTATACGTGTACGGAATGCGGTGGCGGCATTAAATGCATTTGTACAGGAGCATATCACTGGCATGCAGGTTGTACAAGCATTTTCGGCCGAGGATCGCGAGTTTGATAAGTTTAAGAAGATTAACACTGAGCATCGCAATGCCAACATAAATGCCATATTTGCTTACTCAGTTTTTTTTCCGGTAGTAGAAGTGGTTCTGGCTTTAAGCACAGGCCTTCTTGTGTGGTGGATTGCAGGGAAGACTTTAGATGCAGGATTATTAGTGGCTTTTATATTATATCTCAATCAGATTTTCAGGCCACTCAGGGTAATCGCAGATAAGTTCAATGTTTTGCAAATGGGAATGATTGCTGCAGAGAGAGTTTTTGTTGTGTTAGATAATCCAGACTTTTCACCAGCCCCCACTTCAAATGATTATAAACCCGAAATGATGCAAGGCGCTATCGAATTTGATCATGTTTGGTTTGCCTATTCAGATGAAAATTATGTTTTGAAGGATATCAGTTTTACCGTAAAAGCTGGAGAAACAGTGGCATTGGTAGGACATACAGGTAGCGGAAAGACCAGTATCATCAGTTTATTGAATAAATTATACCATATACAGAAAGGATCTATTTTGGTTGATGGAGTAAATATCAATAGCTATGATTTGAATGCTTTGAGAAAAGGAATTGGAGTGGTTTTACAGGATGTATTTTTATTTAGTGGGTCAATTTTAGATAATATCACGTTAAGAAACCCGGAAATTCAGCCTGAGCAGGTAATAGAAGCTGCAAAAATGATTGGGGTTCACGACTTTATTATGCAGTTGCCTAATGGATATAATTACCATGTGATGGAAAGAGGAAATACATTGAGCCTTGGTCAGCGTCAGATCCTGTCTTTTATAAGGGCTTTATTATATAATCCCGCTATTTTGATCTTAGATGAAGCAACTTCTTCAATTGATACAGAAAGTGAGTTGATGATTGAAAAAGCCACAGATACCTTGATTTCGGGCAGAACTTCTATTATTATTGCGCACCGATTGTCTACCATAAGAAAAGCAGATAAAATATTGGTTTTGGATAAAGGCGAGTTGAAAGAAGTGGGCAATCACGAGAGTCTATTGGCCTTAGGTGGGCTATATGCCAAGTTACACGAGATGCAATTTGAAAAGAAAACACCCATTACAGTCTAGAAAACAGAGGATTAAGACCAATCACCCAAAAAAGAAATCGGCTCGCAATATTTTCTGCTATTTTGCTTCGAATTTTTGAGGCCTTACCCCTATCTTTGCGCCAAATTTCGAGACAGGTATGGCCTTTAGAAGTGTAAAAAATTTATTTGTAGTGTTGTTCAGCATATCGTTTATGCTTTTTACAACTACGTTACATGCAGAAAATGAGCCTGAAAAAGCGGCTTCTGGAATTGAACAAATTGGAAAGGAGAAAAAAGAAGGTTCTTTTGATCCTGCTGAACTTATTATGGAGCATATTTTGGATGCCCATGAATTTCATTTTATGTCGGTAGGTGAGAATGAGGTTTCTATTCCTTTACCTGTAATTGTATATTCTAAAGAAAGAGGGGTTGCTGCATTTTCCTATAGCAATTTAAAAAAAAGCGCTATTTATAATGGATATAAAAGTGAAGAAGGCAAAATAGTTGCAGTTGATGCTAGTGGTAAAGTAGAAGAAGGGGTTACCTTATACGATTTTAGTTTAACACGTAATGTGGTACAAATGCTTTTGGCATTGGTCTTATTATCTGTTATCATGATTAGCGTTGCAGGAAAATATAAAAAAGGTGGTGCTAGAACTGCTCCTTCTGGTTTTCAAAATGCCATTGAGCCTGTAATTACTTTTGTAAGAGACGACGTAGCCAAACCAAATTTAGGAGCGGCTTATGAAAAGTACATGCCTTATTTATTAACTGTATTTTTCTTTATTCTGATTAATAATTTAATAGGATTAATTCCAGGAACTGCGAATGTTACCGGAAATATTGCATTTACTGTTGTGTTGGGAGTGATTAGTTTCTTTGTGATTTTATTCAGTACCAATCGTCATTTCTGGGCACATATTTTTAACCCTCCGGTACCGGGATTTGTAAAACCAATTTTGGTACCTGTTGAGTTCTTAGGAATTTTCACAAAACCATTTGCATTGATTGTCCGTCTTTTTGCCAATATGGTGGCAGGACATATCATCATTACTTGTTTTGTAATGTTGATCTTTATTTTCGGTGCAATGAGCACAGCAGCAGGATGGGGTTTTGCTCCAGTTTCTATTGCCTTTACTGTATTTATTTATTTCATTGAAATATTGGTTGCGTTTATTCAAGCATTCATCTTTACTAATTTAACAGCAGTGTTTATTGGTCAGTCTAGAGAAGGTGCTCATGAAGAAGCACACCACTAACTTTTTTTTCATAAACAAAAACAAACAGTATGTCTGCAATTATCAATTTGTTGGATGTTAGTTTAAGCCACTTAGGTGGTGCTATTGGTGCAGGTTTAGCTGCAATCGGTGCTGGTATTGGTATCGGTCAAATCGGTAAAGGTGCTGTAGAAAGCATCGCTCGTCAACCAGAAGCGTCTAACGACATCCGTGCTAACATGATCCTGACTGCTGCGTTCGTAGAGGGTGTTGCCCTTTTCGCAGTAATCGCAGGAATCTTGGCTGTATTAAAGTAAGCTAAGTAGCACAAACTTTTCACTGCATTCAAAGCAAAGGGCGATGAATGCAGTGATCTTTTAGAAAACAGAATCTAACTATTCAAATAGAGCTTATGCAATTGTTAACACCCGGTTTGGGATTATTGGTTTGGACGCTCTTCGCATTCCTGATCGTATTTTTCATTTTGAAAAAATTCGCTTGGGTACCAATCCTTGCTACTTTGAAAGAAAGGGAAACAGGTATTGCTGATGCAATCGCTTCTGCTGATAAGATCAAAGTAGAAATGGCCGCATTGAAAAATGAGAATGAAGCTTTAATGGTTCAGGCTCGTGAAGAAAGAGCCGTAATGATAAAGGAAGCAAAAGAAACTTCTAGTAAGATGTTGTCTGATGCAAAAGAAAAAGCTAGAGTTGAATTCGATCGTATTGTTGCTGATGCCCAGTCTGCCATTCAACAACAAAAAAATGCCGCTTTAACTGAAGTGAAAAACCAAGTTGGTTCACTAGTAGTAGAAGTAGCAGAAAAAGTATTACGCAGAGAATTGGCTAATAAAGCTGATCAAGAAGCATATATCAAGGGATTAGCTGAAG
Organism: uncultured Bacteroidota bacterium; assembly: GCA_903927185.1. Classification (GTDB taxonomy): domain Bacteria; phylum Bacteroidota; class Bacteroidia; order Chitinophagales; family Chitinophagaceae; genus Sediminibacterium. Next base: position 872 of record CAIYLW010000085.1, on the reverse strand, counting down.
TAGTAAAATTGAATTAAAATGCCCAATCCACGTTTAGCAGGCAGATACGCAAAAAGTTTAATTGACCTTTCAATTGAGAAAGATGAATTAGAAGCTGTATATGCTGATATGAAATACCTGCAAGAACTGTGCAAGCTGAGCAAAGAGTTTGTAACGTTGATGCGTAGTCCGATAGTTCGTAACGATCAGAAGAACGCAATTTTACTTGCATTAACAAAAGGAAAGATCAGCGAATTAACTGCTGCTTTCAATAACTTATTAGTTAGAAAAGGCCGCGAAGGAGATTTGCCAGAGATAGCTGTTGCATTTGTTGAGCAGTATAATAGCATGAAAGGAATTCATGTAGTTAAACTGTCTACCGCAACTGAATTAACTGCTGAATTAAAAGCAGCTATTGAATCTAAAATTACCAAAGCCCAAGGATTTCCAACAATTGAATTAGAATCTAGTGTAGATGCTAAACTGATTGGTGGCTTTGTTTTGGAGTTTGATAATAAATTAGTGGATGCAAGTATTCTGAATGATTTGAAAGTAATCAAACAGCAATTCTTACAAAATAGTTTCGTAGAGAAGATTAAATAATAATAGTACAAATCAATAACGATAATTTTTAAAAGTAGATAATCATGGTTGACATTAAGCCCGATGAAATATCCGCAATCCTCAGACAACAGCTAAGCAACTTCAATGTAAGTGCTGATCTGGAAGAAGTAGGAACCGTATTACAAGTTGGAGATGGTATTGCACGCGTGTACGGCCTCAATGGTGTACGTAGTGGTGAGCTAGTTGTGTTTGAAAATGGTGTTAAGGCAATTGCTTTAAACCTAGAAGAAGACAATGTGGGTGTGGTATTGATGGGAGAGAGCGGCGAC